>DASYOB010000147.1:0-153732 GCA_036008175.1 Allostellaceae bacterium | reverse complement strand
TCGGCGTCTGAAATTCGGTAAAGCCCTGCGCCAGCATCAATCGGCGGATCGTGGCGATGACCTGGCTGCGCAGCATGATGTTGGCGTGCTCGCGCTCCCGCCGCAGATCGAGGAAGCGGTAGGCGAGCCGCATGTCCTCGGGGTATTCGGCTTCGCTATTGACCGGGAACGGCAAGGGCTCGGCACCAGACAGCACCTCGATCACACTGATGACCAGCTCTACCTCGCCGGTCGCCAGGCTCGGATTGATGGTATCCGGCGAGCGCTTGACGATCTGCCCGGTCAGCGAGACGACGCTTTCGAGCCTGAGCGCGTCGACCTCACCGAAGAGCGGCGATGAGACGTCGATCACGCATTGGGTGATGCCGTAATGGTCGCGCAGATCGACAAACAGGAGCTGGCCGTGGTCGCGCTTCCTGTGCACCCAGCCGGAAAGCCGCGCGGTCTCACCCGCGTGGCCAAGGCGCAGCGCGCCGCAGGTATGGGTGCGATAGGCATGCATCGAAAACTTGTCCGGCGCTGGGTCGAGGCGCGGCGAAGACGCACGGATCGGCCGCTTTTGTCAAGAAACGCGCCAGTGCCGGGACGGTTGCTCAGCGAGGGGCTGTAAGGTCGTGTCCGGCTCAATTCCAGTTGATGGTCAAGCTTCCCTCGTGGATTTCGAACCCGTCGAGCCGCTTCAGAAAGCTCATGCCGAGAAGCGAAATACCGAGGTTTTCCTGCACCAGCGCGGGCACGTCGTCGATCGACAGCTGGCCGACCCGGACCTCGCGCAATTTTACCGGTGCAGCCCGTGTCTGGCCGTTGGCGGTCGCAACCGCCAGGTTGAAGACGAGATTGCCGCGACCGATCCCGGCCGCGGCGGCATCGGCCATGGTCAAGGCGACAAAGCTGGCGCCGGTATCGACCATGAAACGCACCGGTGCTCCGTTGACGATGCCTTCGACCCAAAAATGACCGCGCGGGTCGGCATGATAGACGAGCGAATTCGGTGATGCCGGTTGGATCTGCTGACCCACCGCGGTCTGGATGGCGGGGCGTTGGGGAGGCTGCGACCCCTGAAACCAGGTGCGGTTGGCGACGCCGGCGTAGAGCAGCAGCCCGAGCCCGCCCCAGATCGCCACCTGCCGGAGCGCCCAGCCGAGAGCACCGCCGCCTCCACCAGAACTCTCATATGGATCGTCCATGCCACGGCCATCCTCGCACCCCCGAGCAGTTTTCCGCCCCGGCCGTTAAGAGACGGTAAACGATTAAATCGGCTGAGATGCGGTGGTCAGGCGGCGTGCTCCTTGGCCCAGCGCGCCACCTCTGCATGGGTGGCAAACCATACGCCTTGGCGGGACTGGGCCAGCCGGATTAGCTCCTCGATGATCCAGATCCGCGACCGGTAGCCGATGACGTGCGGATGCATCGTCAATTGGAAGATACCCCCCTCTTCATAGGCTGCCTCGAATTCGCGCCGGAAGATATCGAGGACGTCGGTGGGTGGCGTATACGGCCGCAACGCCGAGAAGCGGTTCATCATGAAATACACCGCGTCGTCACGCACCCATTCGACCGGCAGCTCGACGACCCCGCACGGCTCGCCGTCGAGCAATAGCTCGTAGCAATCCTCGTCCGACATCAGCGAAGAGTCGTATAGGAGGTCCATTTCGGCCTCGATCGGCAGCGTGTTCCAGCTGAAATCCCAGGACGGTGTGCGCAGGCCGACCGGCCGCATGCCGCTGACCTTTTCGAGCGTATCCGCCGAGCGTAGCATCAGGTCGCGCTCTGCCTCGTAGGGCAGGACGGAGTTCAGCTCGTGGATCCAGCCATGAATGCCGATCTCATGGCCTTCGGCGACAATGCGGCGCTGCTCGTCCGGATGAAGCAGCGCGGTCACCGCCGGAACGTAGAAGGTTGCCTTGACCCCATAGCGCTCCAACAGCCGCAGGATGCGGGGTACTCCGACCCGATTGCCAAACTGGCCCCAGGCGAGCCGGCCGATCGACTTGCCGCCCTCGCGCAGATCGCTGGTCTCATGATCGCTGTCGAAAGAGAGCGCTACCGCGCAACGCGCCCCGCCCGGCCATTCGCGCGGCCGCAGCGCGCGTCCCGCCCGCACCCGGCCGACCAGCTTGCGCCAATGCTCGTCCGGCCATTGCCACGGTTCGAGATCGGATTCGGGCCGGTTCATGGCCTCTCCTGAGTGGTAAGGATGTTGTCGAGAATGGTCGGAGCGGTGAGATTCGAACTCACGACCCTCAGCACCCCATGCTGATGCGCTACCAGGCTGCGCTACGCTCCGACCGGGTCGTCTCTGGCGGGCGATATCATATAGGCGCGCGCCTGGCGGGCGCAACGCGCTAAGTCGGACGGGATCGCCTACGATCGGGACGCCTTGCCGAGACCGGCAAGGTCTTCGAGCAGCGCGCGCGCTTCGAGCAGCTCTTGCCGAATCTCGGCCAGCGCTGTCTTGACCTCTGGCCCGAACTCACACGAACGCGACCGGCGCGCAGGCCTTGCCGGCGTCCGCGCATCGTCGATGGCAACGGCCCGTTGCGGGACGGGGTCGAGCGGGAACAACGTGGGTGCCGCCGGATCGACGGCAGCACGGGCGTCCTCGCTATCTTCAGCCGCCCCATTCAACAGCCTTTGAACGCCGCGAATCGTGTAACCCTCCTGGTAAAGGCATTGTCGGATACGCTGCACCAGAACAACGTCCTCCGGCCGATAATAACGCCGGCCGCCGCTACGCTTCAGCGGCTCCAACTGCGAAAATTTCGATTCCCAGAAGCGCAGGACATGCGCCGGCAAGTCGAGTTCGTCGGCGACCTCGCCAATCGTCCGGTAGGCGGTGATGGCCTTTTTCGCCGGCCGGCCCAATTCGGTATCGCCGGTTTCGCTCACCTCAGCCGGGCGCGGCCTTTGCCGTCACCGATCGGACACCAGACGCTGCGCTTGCGGTCGCCCTCGTGACGGGTTGGCTGAGGCCGCTGTTGATCTGGTCCTTCAGCGCATGCGAAGCACGAAACACGAGGACGCGCCGCGGGCTGATCGGCACCTCTTGGCCTGTCTTCGGGTTGCGCCCGATTCGCCGGCCTTTCTGGCGGACCGCAAAGCTTCCGAAGGACGAGATCTTGACCATCTCGCCACGTTCGAGCGCACCGGATATCTCAGCGATCACCGACTCGACGAGTTCTGCCGACTCGTTACGCGACAGGCCGAGCTCCTGATAAACCGCTTCGGTGAGCTGAGCGCGGGTAACCGTTTGTCCGGCCATGACGCCCTCCCTGCTTTCTGGAGGTTAGACCCGCCGAAAAACTTCGTCAAATTACAAAGCGTTGCCCGAAATTTTCCAAGCGAGCTACTACCAGCGAACCACACTGGCGCCCCAGGTCAGACCACCGCCCAGCGCTTCCATCAGCACCAGATGGCCGGGCTGGATGCGGCCATCCGTTACCGCTTCGTCGAGCGCTAGCGGGATCGAGGCTGCCGAGGTATTGGCGTGGCGCTCGATTGTGAGCACCGTCTTCTCGCGTGTCAGGCCGAGCTTGCGACCGACCGCATCGATGATGCGAGTATTCGCCTGATGCGGCACCAGCCAGTCGATATCTGCAGGGCAGAGCCCGTTTGCCGCCAAGGCCTCGTCCACGACCTCACTCAGGTGTTGGACCGCCTGGCGGAAGACCTCGCGCCCTTCCATCCGCAGACAGCCGGCGGTACCGGTAGAGGAGGGTCCGCCGTCGACATAAAGGATGTCGTGTTGCTGGCCATCGGAATGGAGATGCGTTGAGAGCACGCCGCGGTTGGCCGACCCTGCCGGCCCGGCGTTCAATACAAGCGCTCCAGCGCCGTCGCCAAACAGCACACAGGTACTGCGATCCTGCCAATCGAGAATGCGCGAGAAGGTCTCCGCCCCGACCACTAGAGCGGTCCGCGCCTGGTCAAGCCGCAGCGCGTTATCGGCAACCGCCAGCGCGAAGATGAACCCGGAGCACACGGCCTGGACATCGAACGCGGCGCCCCGTTTCATCCCCAGCCGCGCCTGTACCTTGCTGGCGGTCGCCGGGAAGGTTTCGTCGGGGGTCGCCGTCGCAAGCACGATCAGATCGAGATCGCTGCCGCTCATCCCGGCGCGCTCCAGCGCCCGACGCGCGGCATGCGCGGCGAGGTCCGAGGTCAACTCGCCCTTGGCGGCGATCCGCCGCTCGCCGATCCCGGTACGCTGACGGATCCATGCGTCGGAAGTGTCGAGCCGCTCGGCCAGCTCCTCGTTGGTGACAACCCTTTCGGGTAGATAGCCGCCGCAACCGACAACCTGGGAGCGCAGGATCATTCGGAGGCCATTACAGCGCCGCCGTACGCTGCGTCTCTGGCACCTGGTTCAGGCGCGCGAGCTCTACTCGGATCTTCTCGAGAAACCCGTTGAGCTTCATGTCGATGGCCACACCGACGGCATTGGCGAAGCCGAACGCGTCCGTCGAGCCGTGACTCTTCACCGCAATCCCGCCCAAACCGAGAAACATCGCCCCGTTATAGCCACGGGGATCCATCCGCGCCGCCAGTTTCTTCAGCGCGCCACGCGCGAACAGATAGCCGATGCGCGCCATCAGCGAGTGCCGGAACGAGGCGCGAAGCGATTCGCTGAACAATTTGGCAACCCCCTCGACCGTCTTCAGCGCGATATTACCGGTGAAACCGTCGGTGACAATAACATCCACCGCGCCGGCGGCGATGTCGTCGCCCTCGATAAACCCCTGAAAGTTGATCGGGGTAATGCCGCTGCGCAGCCGCGCACCGGCGCTGCGCACCGCATCGTTCCCCTTTAGATCCTCGGACCCGACATTCAAGAGCCCGACCGTTGGTTGCGCTAGCCCGAGGACGGTGCGGGCGAAAACATCACCCATCAGCGCGAACTGCACCAGATTCTCAGCATCGCATTCGACATTGGCCCCAAGGTCCAGCATGACGCTTTCGCCACGCCGGGTCGGAAAGAAGGCCGCGATCGCCGGTCGGTCGATCCCGGGCAAGGTTTTGAGGACGGTTTTAGCGATCGCCATCAACGCCCCGGTGTTTCCGGCGGATACCACGCCATCGGCGTGGCCATCGGCTACCGCATCGATCGCAAGACGCATGCTGGTTCGCTGCCCGGTACGCAGCGCCTGGGACGGCTTGGCGTCATCGAGCACCAACTCCTCGGTATGGTGCAGCCTCGCAGATTTGGCTAGTCGCGGCAGCTTGCCGAGGATCGGCGTTACTTGGGTCTCGTTGCCGAACAGCAGGAAACGCGTTTCCGGATGCCGTTCGAGGGCGATGTCGGCGCCTCTCAGCACCATGGCCGGAGCACGGTCGCCGCCCATCACATCCAGAGCGATGGTTATGCCGTCGCTCACCGCGCTCGCCTCGCCCGGCTCCTAACGGTCAGGAGGTCTGAGCGGGCTGTGGCAGCACCTCGCGCTCGTGATAATGGCCGCAGGACGGGCATAGATGGTGCGGGCGCTTCAGCTCGCCGCAATTTGGACATTCAGCGTACGCAGGCGCACTCAACGCATGATGCGAGCGACGCATGTTGCGACGGGACGGAGAGACTTTCTTTTTGGGAACGGCCATGATCGACTCGACGGCGGCTGTTGGGGAGATCGCGGGTACTTAGCCAAATTCCAGGGCGGCGGCAACAGCGATGGGAACACTTGCCGCTCGGCCAAAGCAGGCGGCCGGTCGATGCGGCCTCATTCGGCACGCGTTTTGCCGCGAAGCCGGAGCGCAGCAAACGGACCGTCTCGCTCAGAGAATGGCTCCTCGGCTTCGGCGCATGCGTCGGGACTACGCGGAAAGGGCGGCAGCGCAAGCGAGAATTCCTGGGCCACCGCCTCGCCGATATCGATCACATCTGCGCTCAGCGGCTCAAAGGCCACATCGTCCCCGGCGACAGCTGCGCTATCCTCCGCCTCTGGCGGGCCGTAAAGCAGGGCAAAACATTCTGAAACCGCGCCCGGAACCGGATCGAGCGTGACGACGCAGCGCTGCAGGATTTCGGCCTCAAAGGCGGCACGAAGCAGCACGACATCCTCGCCCTGTCGGATGAGTTCGACCGCCGCCGCCAGGCGGTCAATGGCGAGAAGATCGAAGCGCCGGGCCAGCGCTGCGCATTCCTCTTTGGTTGCGACGATCTCCTGGCGGAACGGTTCCGGCCCCAATCGAGCGAGCGGCACGAGACGACAGAATTCCAGGGAATCGATACTCAAAGGCAGGCTCCGGCTCGCGCGTGTGCAGGCGCCTGTCTCGGTGCGCGGCCAAATCGGACCTCGCCGGCAAGCAGTGCCGCTGTCGGCTGTTCCTCCAAATACGCCGCTTCACGGCGCAGATAATCGGCCATTGTCTCAAGGCAGGCCGGGGCCACCGACGCGGTGCCGAAGAGATTACGGCCGAGCGCCGCCTTCAACGCCGAATCGCTCTGCGCGAAGCCCCGCTCGTAAGCGTCGATTCGGCCATAGGAAGCTTGGGCCATGCGCTTGACTTCGCGTCCAACGCTGAGGTCGCCGGTGCCCATCTCACGCAGCGAGCGATCGAAATCGCTGAGCATCGCCTCGAAGAAACGCTGTCCCAGAGGTCCTGCCTTCGGCTGTTCGCGCTTCAGGCGGTGCAGATAGAGAAACGCATGGACAGCAATCAGCTCGAAGCGGCCATCGATCGTGTCGGGGACTCCGATATCGGCAAAAAAACCGGGCTGACGTGCCTGCTCTACAACCCGGCGATAAGCGAGCTCGGCGGCATCCCGCAAGAGATTGCGTCGAAACAGGGGCATTATCGTCAACACACTTGCCGGCCGGTTGACAGCACCGCACTCTCGGCTAAAGTCAAAGCCAAGAGATGGCCCGAATTCAGTTCTGTTTCAACGCGGACCGCTAATCGTCTTGATCGGAAAACCTCAGCACAAATTGCCGGTCTCGGCCATAGTTGCAATCGCGGTTGCCGCAGCCGGTCTCGCTGCCTGCGCCCCGAGTGTGGACCAGCGCGGCAATCTTCCCGAGCCCGACAAGCTGGCGGAGATCCGTCCGGGCAGCACCACGCGTGACGAGGTGACCAAAATCTTGGGCAGCCCGTCGAGCACCGGGATCTTCGACAGCAAAAATTGGTACTACATCAGTCGTAAGACAAAGCAGGTCTCGTTCTTCGACCCTGATGTCCTTGATCAGCAGGTCTATATCGTTGCGTTCGACGACAAGGGGGTCGTCAAAGCTGTCGATCACAAGGATTTGAAGGACGGGCAGGACATCGAGCCGGCGCCTGGCGCGACGCCGGCGCCGGGTCGCGAGCTAACCTTTGTCGAGCAAGTGCTCGGCAATATCGGTCGATTCAGCAAGGGCAGCAGCAGCTCCGGAGGCGGCGATAGCGGCGGCGGCTCGCAAGGTCCGAAGCCCTACGATCCCAATCATTGAGCCGATAGAGCCCTGGCGGGGGCCGTGCGCAGACGGCCCCTCGGCATCAGGACATCGCCCAGCGGCCGAGAACCGCCAGCAGCAGCAGCGCGACAATGTTGGTGATCTTGATCATCGGATTGACCGCCGGTCCGGCCGTGTCCTTGTAGGGGTCCCCCACCGTATCGCCGGTCACCGCCGCCTTATGGGCATCCGAGCCCTTCCCGCCGTGGTGGCCTTCTTCGATATATTTCTTGGCGTTGTCCCAGGCGCCGCCGCCCGAGGTCATCGAGATCGCTACGAAAAGGCCGGTCACGATGGTGCCGAGCAGCATCGCCCCGAGCGCGCTGAACGCTGCAGCCCGCCCGGCGATCAGCGAAATCACGGCGAACAGCACGATCGGCGCCAGGACCGGCAGCAGCGATGGGATGATCATCTCGCGGATCGCCGCCCGGGTCAGCATGTCGACGGCGCGGCCGTAATCGGGCTTGCCGGTGCCTTCCATGATGCCGGCGATCTCGCGAAACTGGCGGCGTACCTCGACAACGATCGCACCGGCCGATCGACCGACCGCCTGCATGCCCAAGGCTCCGAACAGATACGGCAATAGCCCGCCAATGAAGAGGCCGATCACGACGTACGGATCCTGCAAGGCGAAGCGGACATCAAGGTTCGGGAAGTAGTGCTTCAGGTCTTCGGTGTAGGCGGCGAACAGGACGACCGAGGCGAGCCCGGCCGAACCGATCGCGTATCCCTTGGTGACCGCCTTGGTGGTATTGCCGACCGCGTCGAGCGCGTCGGTCGTGCGCCGTACCTCGCGCGGTAGATCGGCCATTTCAGCGATGCCGCCAGCATTGTCGGTAACCGGACCATAGGCGTCGAGCGCGACAATCATGCCGGCGAGCGCCAGCATCGTCGTCGCCGCCACGGCGATACCGAATAGACCGGCAGCCAGATAAGACAGCACGATGCCGATGCAGATCACGATGACCGGCAGCGCCGTCGCCTCCATCGACACGGCGAGCCCCTGGATGACATTGGTGCCGTGGCCGGTTGTCGAGGACAGCGCGACGCTGCGCACCGGCCGGTACTCGGTCGAGGTGTAATATTCGGTGATCCAGACGATAAACCCGGTGACCCCGAGACCGACGATCGCGCACAACAGCAAGCCAAGTCCGGTGATCGAAGCTCCGGTCGTCAGGGTCAGAGTCGCGTCGAGCCCGATCAGTAAATGCACGACGATCGCGATCGCGATGACGGACAGAATGCCGGTTGCGACGAGCCCCTTATAGAGCGCTCGCATGATGTTGTTGTCCGGGCCAAGCCGGACAAAAAACGTGCCGATTACCGAGGTGATGATGCAGACCGCGCCGATTGCCAGCGGCAGCACCAGCAGGCGATCGAGTAGCGGCTCGGTGAAGAAGATGGCGGCGAGCAGCATCGTCGCGACGATGGTCACGACATAGGTTTCGAACAAATCCGCCGCCATGCCCGCGCAATCGCCGACATTGTCGCCGACATTGTCGGCGATCACCGCCGGATTGCGCGGGTCGTCCTCGGGGATGCCCGCCTCGACCTTGCCGACGAGATCGGCGCCGACATCGGCGCCCTTGGTAAAGATGCCGCCGCCGAGCCGGGCGAAAATCGAGATCAACGAAGCGCCGAAACCTAGGGCGACCATCGCTTCGAGCACTGACCGCAAATCGTCGGGCGGGGTGATCGCGCGCAGGATGAAATAGTAGGCGCCGGCACCGAGGAGACCGAGCCCGACCACGAGCATCCCGGTTACCGCGCCGGCTTTGAAGGCGATGTCGAGACCGGCGGCGAGGCCGCTGCGTGCCGCCTGCGCCGTGCGCACATTGGCGCGCACCGATACGTTCATGCCGATATACCCGGCTGCGCCCGATAGCACTGCGCCGATCAGATAGCCGATCGCGACGCGCAAGCCCAAGGTGATCCCTAGAATGATCAGGATCAGCACACCGACGATCGCGATGGCCCGATACTGACGGTTGAGATAGGCGCTGGCGCCGACCTGCACCGCGCCCGAGATCTCCTGCATCCGGGCCGTACCGGCGTTCGCGGCGAGGACGCGGCGGCTGATAACCAAACCGTAAACCAGCGCGAGCACGCCGCAGAGGATGACGAGAATATATGCCGATGCCATCTGCACCGTTCCTTCTTGGCGGTCGGAAGACAAAAAAGCCTGCCCGCGACCGCGCGCCCTGCGCGGCGGGGGCAGGTCTGGGCGCGCGGTATATGCCAGAAGCACACCAATGAGGCAACGGGGCGATGGCCCGGGATCCGCTCAGAAATGGCGATAGCCGGCGACCTCGACCTGCAGCTCGTTCCCGCTCGCGTCAAGCAGCCGCACCCGCTCGCCGCTCTCAATCGTGCCGATCGCGGTGATCGGCAGCGCCAGCTCCGTCGCCAGTTTCGCGATCGCCTCGTTCGCTGCCGGTGGCGCGGCGAACAGCAGCTCGTAATCGTCGCCACCCGTCGCGAGCCGCACCGGGACATCGCCGGCGGCGCTGGTGAGCCGTCTGGCGGGCGGCGAGAGCGGTAGGGCGGCGAGCGAAATCTCGGCGCCAGCCTGCGATGCCTGGCAGATATGTCCGAGGTCGGCGAGCAACCCGTCCGAGATGTCGCACATCGCGCGAGCGATGCCGGCGAGCCGCGGCCCCAGCACGGTACGCGGCTCGGGCAACTGAAAGCGGGCGGTCAGCGCGGCGCGTTCGTCGGGCCGAAGCTCCGGATAATCACCACGCAGCACGCCGAGCCCCAGAAACGCGTCGCCGATCGTGCCGCTGACCCAGATTCGATCGCCGGGCAGCGCGCCGCTGCGGCGGATTTCGCCGCCGGCCTCGACTTCGCCGATTGCGGTCAGAGACAGCACCGTGGGCCCGGCGGTTGCGACCGAGTCGCCGCCGAGGAGATCGACGCCGAACCGCTGCTGATCCTCGGCGAGGCCTTCGGCGAAGCGGGCCACCCATCGATCGTCGTGGGCCGGCGGGAGGGCCGTCATCAGCAGATAATGTCGTGGCGTGGCGCCCATCGCGGCGAGATCCGACAGGTTGACACGCAGCAGTTTGCGGGCGACGAGATCGGGCGGGTCTGCCGGCAGGTAGTGCACCCCCTCGACCATCGCATCGACCGTCACGACGAGCCGGCGCCCTGACGCGCAGTCTATAAGGGCGGCATCGTCGCGCAAACCCAGCCCGCCCGGCCCGGCAAGGGGCGCGAAAAAGTGTTTGATCCGGCCGAACTCGCTCAGGCCCTCGCCGCTCATCGGAGCGCTACAGGTCGGTGCCGCGCAAGGTGCGGGCGAGACGGTCCAGAACACCGTTCGCCAGACCGGGCTCCCTGCCGCCGAAGAAGGCATCGGCGATCGCGATGTATTCGCTCATCGTAACCCGTGGCGGAATATCGTGCCGATGCACCAACTCGTACCCGCCGGCCTCCAAAATGAGGCGCAGGATCGTGTCGAGGCGGGGCAGCGGCCATTCATCGCTCAGCGCCGCAGCGAGGGTTTCATCGAGGCGTTCGCGTTCGGTCGTCACGCCACGGACAATGTCCGAGAACAGCGCATGGTCGGCTTCGCCGTAGACATCGCCGTCGATCTCCCGGCCGAGACGATGATGAACGAACTCACCGATCACGGCATCCGCACCGAGGCCGGGATTGAGCTCAAGCTGATAGAGTGCCTGCACCGCCGCGAGCCGGGCGATACTTCGTCGCCGGGAGCCGTGCTGGGGGTGCGCGCCGCCTTGCGTCGCGCCCGCTGTGGCGCTCAATTTCCGGTCCCCTGAAACCGGTGCTTCAGCTCGATCAGCGCGAGGCAGGCGCGGACTGCCTCGCCGCCTTTGTTGCGCCCGTCGGGCGCGGCGCGGGCGAGAGCCTGTGCCTCGTTCTCCACCGTCAGAATGCCATAACCGGTCGACAGGCCGTCGCGGGTCGCCAGGTCCTGCAAGGCCCGAGCGGTCTCGGCGCAGATGTGGTCGTAATGGGTGGTCTCACCACGGATGACACAGCCGAGGGCGACAAATCCGTCAAATCGTTGAGCCGATCTCGCGGCGAGCGCGATCGCGGCCGGGATCTCGAAGGCGCCGGGAACCGAAACCGCTTCGCAGGTCGCGCTGGCGGCGTCAATCGCGCGCTCCGCCCCCTGTCGCAGAAGCGCGGCAATGTGTGCGTAGTACGGCGCCTCAACCAGCAGCAGATGCGGCGGTCGCCTCATATCCGAGTTCCGTCCATTTGCTGGCCTCGGGCGCCGAGCAGCCGTGCGACATAGCGTGCGATCGTGTCGATTTCGAGGTTCATCCGCTGGCCCGGCTCGGCTTCGCCAAAGCCGGTATGCGCCAGCGTATAAGGGATAATGTTGACGTCGAATCGGCTGCCCTCGACCTCGTTGATGGTCAGGCTCACGCCATCGAGCGCGACCGAACCCTTTGAGGCGAGATAGGGCATCAGCTCGGTCGGCACATCGACGGTGAAGCGCACCGAGTCGCCTTCGGGTCGCCGATCTACAAGCTGCGCGACCCCGTCGACATGGCCGGAGACAAGATGGCCGCCGAGTTCGTCACCCACTCTTAGCGCCCGTTCGAGGTTGACCGGCGATCCTTCGTCCCATTCGCCGAGAACCGAGCGCGCCAGCGTCTCGGCCGAGGCCTGCACGGCAAAAGCGCCGGGCTCGACCGCGACGACAGTCAGGCACACCCCTGAGCAGGCGATCGAGGCGCCAAGCGCGATCTCGGCGGTGTCGTAGTCGGTCGCGATCGTCAACTCCAGACCCCCATCCGGTCCCGGCCCGCGACTGAGTCGGCGCACCCGGCCGAGATCTGTGACGATTCCCGTGAACATGGCCGTAACCTAGGAGCCCGGCGGCCGATTAGCCAGCGCCTTTCACACGGTCGAAGGCTTGGCGGCAGCTCCATCGGTGTCGATCTCGGCCGTGCGGTGTTGTCAATCTGAATGAAGTATCGCCGCTTGCGGCGCCAGTAACAGTCGGCCGCTTGCGGTTGATGAAGAGGAGGTACGCGCATGACCAAGATCCGGAACCGGGCTCGTCTGTTGGTCGCGGCTGCGACGCTGTTGCTCGTCGGCGCCGCCGCCGGCCCGGTCTATGCCGCGCCATCGGTCAATGACGCCGATGCGAGCGTGAGCTGTGGAGCGTTTCAGCGCTGGGGCGCGGGTGGCTGGACCGTGGTCAGCCCCACCACGATGAATTTCGACAACGGGTCGACGGTGAGCCTGGCGCCGGGCCAGAGCTTCGGCCCCGGCAGCACCCAGGGCGGGGTTGCGATACCGGTCATCCTCGACCGGCACTGCGGCAATCTCTAACCGCCCTGTTCCTGTTTGGGTGCGCCGCCCGGCTGATCGCGGCGTGCCCGAAAAAGCGAGAGCACGTCGCCGCCGACGATCTCGGTCGCGACATGCTCGAAGCGCGGCGCCGCAGCTAGCGCCTCGACGCCTAGTGCGGCGACGGCGGGAATGCCGTCACCGCCGATTGCCACCGGAGCACCGATCCAGACGAGCCGGTCGACGAGGTCGGCGCGCAATAGCGCAGCTGCCAGTTGCCCGCCGCCTTCTACCAGAAGCCGTGTCAGGCCGCGTTGGCCGAGCAGGCCAAGAGCGGCGGTCAGATCGATGCGGCCCGAGGCGTCGATTTTGGCCGCTATGATTTCTATTCCCGCCGTTCGCAACGCCGACTGCCGTTTCTCGTCGGCCGAGTGCGAGGTCACCACCCATGTCGGCGCCTGTGCCGCCTCGGCCAAGACGTGCGCACCCGGCGAAATGCGCAGCTGCCGGTCCAGGACGATCCTTATCGGCGACCGCTCCGCAAGTCCGGGAAGGCGGCAAGTGAGTTGTGGATCGTCGGTGAGAACCGTGCCGGTCCCGACCAGCACCGCATCGTGCTCGGCCCGCAGCAGGTGCGCGCGCTCGCGCGCGGCCTCGCCGGTGATCCAGCGGCTTTCCCCGCTCGCGGTGGCGATGCGGCCGTCGAGCGAGGCCGCTAGCTTCAATGTCACCAGCGGCCGGCCGAAGCGAACACGCTGAAAAAAACCGACATTGAGTTCGGCCGCTTCGGTCGCGCATAGGCCGGTCTCGACCGACAGCCCAGCCTCGCGCAGCCGGACAAACCCGGATCCCGCGACGCGCGGGTCCGGGTCTTCGACGGCGACGACGACGCGATTCAGGCCGGCCGCGATCAGTGCCTCCGCGCAAGGCGGGGTCTGGCCCCAATGGCTGCACGGTTCGAGCGTCACATACGCGGTAGCGCCGTGCGCCGCCTCGCCGGCGCGCGCCAGCGCCTCGGTCTCGGCGTGCGGCCGCCCACCCGGCTGGGTCCAGCCGCGGCCGACCACGCGTCCCTGCTTGACGACGACGCAGCCGACCGCCGGATTAGGCCAGACATTGCCGAGGCCACGGCGGGCGAGCGCCAGCGCGGCCTGCATCGGGGGGCGGTCGCGCGGGGGTCGCGGTTCGTTAGCAGAGACGGCGGGTAGCTCTGCCTCAATCGCCATCCGCAGCGATCCGACCGACGAACTCGCCGAAATCCTTGGCTTCGCGGAAATTGCGGTAGACCGAAGCAAAGCGGATATACGCAACCTGGTCGAGGGTCGACAGCGCCTCCATGACCAACTCGCCGACCATGTCGCTCGGGATTTCCGTCTCACCCGAGCTTTCCAGCTGGCGCACCAGCGAATTGATGATGCGCTCGACGCGCTCGGGCTCGACCGGGCGCTTGCGCAACGCCACATAGATCGATCGGGCGAGCTTGTCGCGATCGAAGGGCTCGCGCTGCGCGTTCTTCTTGACGACGGTCAGCTCGCGCAGCTGGACCCGCTCAAAGGTGGTGAAGCGCGCGGCGCAATTGGCGCAGAATCGGCGCCGCCGGATCGCCGCGCGATCCTCGGTCGGCCGCGAATCCTTGACCTGGGTGTCATCCGCGCCGCAGAACGGACAGCGCATTTCCTCCTCCGCCTTCTCGCGCCCGTCCTACTGTCGCGGGCCCCTGCCTCATTGATCGCCCCGGTCCGGGTAGATCGGGAAGCGAGCACAAAGCCCCACAACCTCGCCGCGCACTCGCGTCTCGATCGCAGCATCCCCACCCGGCGTCACCGCCAATCCGCGCAGCACATGCGCGATCCAATCGCCGATCTGGCGGAATTCGGCGCGGCCGAAGCCACGGGTCGTCGCGGCGGGCGAACCGAGGCGAATGCCCGAGGTCACCGCCGGCTTTTGGGGATCGAAGGGGATGCCGTTCTTGTTGCAGGTGATCCCGGCGCTTTCCAGCGCCTGCTCGGCATCGCGACCGGTCAATCCTAGCGGGCGCAGGTCCACCAGCAACAGATGCGTGTCAGTGCCGCCGGAGACGATGGCGAGCCCATTCTCCATTAGCGTCTCGGCGAGGATCTGGGCGTTCTCGATCAAGGCGCGGGCATAGCGCGCGAAGTCCGGCTGCAGAGCTTCGCCCAGCGCCACCGCCTTTGCGGCGATCGCATGCATCAGCGGGCCGCCCTGCAACCCCGGGAAAACCGCGGAATCGATTTTGCGGGCGATTTCCGGATCATTGCACAGGATCATCCCGCCGCGCGGGCCGCGCAGGGTCTTGTGCGTCGTTGTCGTTACCACGTGCGCGTGCGGGAGCGGGGTTGGATGCACCCCACCGGCAACAAGGCCGGCGAAATGCGCCATATCGACCATCAGGTAGGCACCATAGCGATCGGCGATCGCGCGGAACCGGGCGAAATCGATGATCCGCGGATAAGCGCTGCCGCCGGCGATGATCAGCTTCGGTCGGTGCACTTCCGTTTGGCGCTCGACCTCGTCGTAATCGATGCGGCCGTCCTCGGCGCGCACGCCATAGGTCACTGCGCGGAACCACTTGCCCGACAGGTTCGGCGGCGCGCCATGCGTCAAATGTCCCCCGGCAGCGAGCGATAAGCCGAGTATCGTGTCGCCGGGCGCCAGAAGGGCCAGGAACACAGCCTGGTTGGCCGGGGCGCCGGCATGCGGCTGTACATTGGCAAAACCGCAGTTGAAGAGGCGCTTGGCACGATCGATCGCGAGCCGCTCGGCGATGTCGACATACTCGCACCCGCCGTAATAACGCCGGCCGGGATAGCCTTCCGCATATTTATTGGTCAGTACCGAACCTTGCGCTTCGAGCACCGCTTGCGAAACGATATTTTCGCTCGCAATCAGCTCGATTTGCGATTGCTGGCGATCGGCCTCGCGGCGGATCGCCGCCGCCACTTCCGGGTCGGCGTCGAACAAGGAGTCGCGGAAGAAGCTGAGAGCGCGGTTGGCCAATAGCGGGGATGCTGGGGAGATCGCCAGGGAACACCTCTCGGGGACAGAAGGGCGCCCCAGGGAGGCGCCAGCGCGATGCGATATACCATATCTCGGGTGCCGCTGTCAGCCAGCTACCATAAATCGGCCCTCGCGACATTTAGAAGGACCCAACAGCGGGCCCGCTTGCATCATTCGTCAAATCCGCCGATAGCCAAGCACAACAATTGACCTGTTGCACGATTGATCGGCTTAGCACAAAGCCGGGATCAACATTCCTTCATCTCGGCAAGTTCTGGCGAAGGCTGCTTATTCGGTATTACTGTGCTCTCTCCAGAGTTTCGGTTGACAGCGGAAATTCGCTCTGCGATTATGACGCAACGATGACGCCAAAGAGCGATAGAGGGAGACATGGTCGAATCAGCAGCGCCTAAGGCGGCGGAGGATGAACTGTTGCGGATGACGGCCGACGTGGTGTCGGCCTACGTCAGCAACAACACGCTGGCGACTGGGCAGCTGGCTGATGTGATCCACGCCGTGTACAACTCGTTGCGCGGTCTCGAAGGACAGGCCGCGGAGCCGCCGCCGGAGCCGCTGAAACCGGCTGTGCCGATCCGCAAATCGATTACTCCGGACTATCTCGTCTGCCTGGAGGACGGCAAGAAACTAAAGATGCTAAAACGGCACCTGCGCTCCACTTACAACATGACACCTGACGAATATCGGGCGAAGTGGGGGTTGGCGCCCGATTATCCGATGGTGGCGCCGAAATATGCCGAGCAGCGCTCCGAGTTCGCGAAGAAGATAGGCCTCGGTCGCGGTACTGGCCGCCATTCCGCGCGGGGCGGCAAGAAATAGATTGGCCGGCGGCAAGCTGCCGCGAGAGGATCGCAAAAGGGCGCCATATGGCGCCCTTTTCGTTTGGCCGAGACCGGCGTATAGCCGCGCCCGCGTATAGACATTATCTGGAATGTGTCTGCCGCTCCCCGAGGACGCCGATGAGCCGCACCGCCGCCGAAATTCGGCCCGTCACGCCGGCCGACGCCGCTTTCGATTGGGCCGATCCACTGCTGTTCGAAGACATGCTCAGCGGGGAGGAGCGGCTAGTGCGCGACAGCGCCCGAGCCTATTGCCAGGAAAAGCTGTTCCCGCGCGTCTTGACCGCCAACCGCGAGGAGCGCTTCGACCGCGAGATCATGAACGAGATGGGCGCGCTCGGCTTTCTCGGCTCGACCATCGAAGGTTACGGCTGCGCCGGCGCGAACTACGTCTCGTACGGTTTGATCGCGCGCGAGGTCGAGCGGGTCGACAGCGGCTACCGCTCGGCGATGAGCGTGCAGTCCAGCCTCGTCATGTACCCGATCTGGGATTTCGGGACCGAGGCGCAGCGCCAGAAATATCTGCCGAAGCTGGCGAGCGGCGAATGGGACGGCTGCTTCGGCCTGACCGAGCCCAATCACGGCTCGGATCCGGGCAGCATGGAAACGCGCGCCAAGGCCGCGCCCGGCGGCTATCGGCTGCGCGGCAGCAAGATGTGGATCACCAACGCGCCGATCGCCGACGTGTTCGTGGTCTGGGCGAAGACCGAGGACGGAGTGATCCGCGGCTTTATCCTCGACAAGGGGATGGCCGGGCTGTCCGCGCCGAAGATAGAGGGAAAGTTCAGCCTCCGCGCCTCGGCGACCGGCGAGATCGTTATGGACGACGTGTTGGTGCCCGAGGAAAACCTGTTGCCGGGAGTGAAGGGGCTGCGCGGCCCGTTTTCCTGCCTCAACAACGCGCGCTACGGCATTGCCTGGGGCGCGCTCGGCGCCGCCGAATTCTGCTGGCACGCGGCCCGGAATTACACGCTGGATCGCAAGCAATTTGGCCGACCGCTGGCCGCCAACCAGCTGATCCAGAAAAAGCTCGTCGACATGCAGACTGAGATCACCTTGGGCTTGATCGCCTGCCTACGGTTGGGGCGTCTCAAGGACGAGGAGCGCTGCCCGGCCGAGGCGATCTCAATGTTGAAGCGCAACAATTGCGGCAAGGCGCTCGATGTCGCCCGGCTTGCCCGCGACATGCATGGCGGCAACGGCATCCACGACGAGTTCCACGTGATCCGTCACCTGATGAACTTGGAAACCGTCAACACCTATGAGGGCACGCACGACATCCATGCGCTGATTCTGGGCCGCGCCCAGACGGGCATCCCGGCGTTCGGCGGCTGATCCGTACCGCGCCCACGCTGCAGTTTTACCGCAATCGGGTGGCGATGGCCGGCAGCGCGGCGATGTCGATGCCGTGGC
This sequence comes from Allostellaceae bacterium, assembly GCA_036008175.1. Lineage (GTDB taxonomy): Bacteria > Pseudomonadota > Alphaproteobacteria > ATCC43930 > CGMCC-115725 > DATARH01. The sequence continues at coordinate 135,746 of DASYOB010000147.1, read as the reverse complement.
GCGCCGCTTCGGCGACGAGCGCGAACGGGTCGGCGCCCTCGCGCATCCGCGTCAACGCCCAGAGCAGGGTGGAGCGAGTGCCGCTGCGGCAATGCGCGACGATCGGCTGCTCGGCCGAGGCGAGCACCTGGGCGAAGGCGTCGACATCGGCGCGCGACAGGCTCGCGGCGGTGACCGGGATGTGGTGATAGGCGACGCCGTGCGCTTCCGCAATCCGGCGCGCGTCGGCCGCGGATAGCTGCCCCGGATCTTCATCGTCTGGGCGATTGTTGATGATCGTGCGCACGCCGGCGCTGGCGAGCCCCTCGATATCGCTACGATCGAGCTTGCCGGCGGCGCTGAGTCCGGGCGCTAGCTCGGCGAGAGGAGGCGAGGAGGATGGCATGCGGCGGCTCCCGTGAGGTCTCCAAAGAGACTCGCAGTCCGCCGCCGCCCGGTCACCTGAAAAAAGACCTGTGTAAGATCAGGCAGCGAATTGCCCCGGCCGCTGGACCAGATCGCTGGCGCGGATCCAAAAGCGCTCGAGCCGGCGCAGCGTCGTCACGACGCCGTCGAGATCGCCCTCGGTGACCGCGGTCTGCTTCAACAGCTCGATGTGCCGGCGATGCATCCCGCTCAGCCGGTCGCGCAAGGTACGACCCTTGTCGGTGAGCTTGACATGGATCGAGCGGCGATCGTGCACCGAACGCTCCTGCGCGAGATAGCCGTTCTCGACCATCTTCTTGACGTTGTAGGAGACGTTGGAGCCGAGATAGCAGCCCCGCAGGGTCAGCTCGCCGACGGTCATTTCGGCGTCGCCGATGTTGAACAACATCATGCCCTGCACGTTGTTGATGTCGTGAATCCCAAGCCCGTCGAGCTCGAGTTTCACCACTTCGAGAAAGTGTCGGTGAAGCCGCTCGACCAGCGAAATCACCTCTAGATAACCATTGTTCATGCCAGCCTCGCTCGGCGCGTGATCGGAGACAAGTTAACGGTAGTTTCGTTAAATTTTGGTTTCATCGCTTCGGCTCGGGGCGCCGCAAGAACTGCATTATGCCGGAAAAATCAAGCCCGCCAGACCCGCTGTCGACAAAGAGCTGATAGAGGTTTGCCGCCGCCGCACCGAGCGGTGTCGCGGCGGCGGTCGCCCCGGCCGCCTGCTGCGCTAAACGCAAATCTTTCAACATCATAGACGCGGTAAAGCCGGGGGCGTAGCCGCGGTTCGACGGCGCCGCCGGCACCGGCCCCGGCACCGGGCAATAGCTGGTCATCGCCCAACACTGGCTCGTCGACTTGCTGGCTATATCGAATAGGATTTGAGCTGAAAGCCCGAGTTTTTCGGCGAGCGCGAATCCCTCGCATACCGCGATCATCGAGGCGCCGAGGATCATGTTGTTGCAGATCTTGGCGCTCTGACCGTTGCCTGCCGGCCCGCCATGGACGATCGTCTTGCCCATGGCGCGCAAAACCGGCTCGCCCCGCGCGAAGGCCTCCGGCTCGCCGCCGACCATAAAGGTAAGCGTTGCCGCCTCGGCGCCGATGACCCCGCCGGAAACCGGAGCGTCGAGCATAAGGAAGCCGGCCTCGGCGGCCGCCGAGGCAACCATGCGCGCGGTCGCGACATCGATCGTCGAGCAGTCGATCAGCAATGCACCTTTGCGCGCGCGGGCGATTACGCCGTCGGGCCCGAGGTAAACCTGCCGCACCTGCTGGCCCGCCGGCAGCATCGTGATGACGATTTCTCCCGCGCCCGCCGCTTCCGGCGCGCTCCCCGCGGCGCTGCCGCCGTTCTCGACCAAGGCCTTGACCGAATCGGCAACGACATCGAAGCCGGTGACCTGATGCCCGGCCTTCAGCAGATTCGCCGCCATCGGCGCGCCCATATTGCCGAGGCCGATAAAACCAATCGACGTCATACCCGACTCCTTAACGGCCCGGATTGATCCGTCGCACCGTTGAAGGCAAGTGTCAATTTTATGAGAATTTCAGTTCATAGTCACCGATCGGGCTGAAATAGCTATCGACGATAGCCTCCGTGACCTCGGCGAGCGTTCCCGGGTGCCAGCGCGGCTTCTGATCCTTGTCGATGACGACGGCGCGGACACCCTCATAAAAATCGTGGCTGGCCATCATGTGCTGGGTCAGCCGGTATTCGAGCGCGAGGGCGTCCTCGATGCCGAATCGCCGTCCGACGATCAGCTGGCGCAGGGTGATCTTCAGGCTGGTCGGCGATTTGGCCTGCAGCCCGGCGCGGGTTTCCGCGGCCCATTCGCTGTCGGTCCCGCCCGAAGCGGCTTCACGGTCGAGCGCCGCAACGATCGCCTCGACGGTATCGAGCCCAAAGCAGCGGTCGATCGCCGCGCGCCGGGCGGCAAGAGGCGGCACGCCGGGATCGGCGCTGAACCGCGCGAGCACATCCTCGACCTGCTGCGCCGCCGCTCCGGCTTGCCACGCCACTCGCCCGAGTTCTTCTACGACAGTCGGCACCTGCCCGCGCGGCACGAAATGAGTCGCAAATCCACAATAGAGCGCATCGGCCGGCCCGAGCCGCGCGCCGGTCAGTCCGAGATAGCGGCCGATGTGGCCGGGGCACAGGTTCAGAAAGCGGGTTGCGCCGACATCGGGAAAGAGGCCGATCCCGGTCTCCGGCATCGCCACCAGGGTGCGTTCTGTCGCGATCCGGTAGGCGCCGTTGACCGATACCCCGGCGCCGCCGCCCATCGTGATGCCGTCGATGATCGCGAGATACGGCTTCGGGAAGCGGTGGATGTGCCGAATGATCTCGTATTCTTCGCGAAAGAAGACCGACGTGAGCTCGCGGTCGCCGGATATGCCACGCCCGGCCTCGTAGATCGCGCGGATGTCGCCGCCGGCGCAGAAGGCGCGCTCGCCGGTGCCGCGGATCAGCACGGCGCGAACATCCGGATCCTCGGCCCATTGCCGCAGCATCGGCGCGAGGGCGCGATACATCCCAAGCGTGAAAGCATTTAATGCCTGCGGCCGGTTCAAAGTGACGGTCGCCACCCCGTCGTCCTGCCCGAACAGGATGTCGTCCGTGTCAGCCATACGTGTGGACCAGATTCGTCATTGCGAGGAGTGCGATAGCGCGACGAAGCAATCTCGAACGGCGAGCTTGGAAAGCACGAGATTGCTTCGCTTCGCTCGCAATGACAGGTGGGGCCTACAGCGGGAGCACCAAGAGGGTGTCGACCTTCTGGCTGTCGAGGATGACGAGGCGCTCGATAAAGCGAAACGGCGAGCGGCTCACATCGATGCGGTCGAGATAGCGGCCGGTGGCGAAGAGGCTCGTCTCGCCGTCATGCATGATGCGGGCGGCGAGAAAGTTCGTGCGCGCTTCGGCGACGCCGTCTTTCACGACGCCGAGCCGGGGCGGGCTGACGATGTGGCGATAGCGGTGCGGCTCGAAGATGTTGGCCCGCCGCATCGCCATGACGCGATCGACCAGCATGCCGCGCGAGGCGCAGTAGATGATGCCGTGACGCAGCCCGGCCTCATGGCTCTCTCGGCTGGTGATTAGGTAGCGGCAATCATCGACGAAGAAATCCGGCCACTCCTCGAGCCGGTCATCGTCGATGCAGTCGGCATAGGCGGCGGAAAGCTCGTCGATGCCGAGCCGCAGCGCGGTGTCGTCCATCCCGGAAGTCCCTAGATGCTTGTCATTGCGAGGAGCGACAGCGACGACGAAATCTCGATGGACCGGGGATAGCCGGCGCGAGATTGCTTCGCTTCGCTCGCAATGACGCGGATGTAAACAGTCAGGCGCCCACCAGCGCGCGATATTTCTTCCAGAAGCCGCGGATCGCCGCCTCGCTGGCGCGGAAGGTCTGCGACTCGGCGTCGTGCCCGCCCATCATCACGACCCCGCTGTCCTCGTCATTGTAGTTGAGCGCCCGCTGCACAAAGCCGCCGACGCAGCCATCCTCGAGCGCGATATAGCCGGCCGGGCCAACGAGATTGCCGTGCCGCAGCCGCCGCTCGGTCATCGCCTCGTCGTCGTCGGCGAAGCCGAGATGCACCCATTCGAGCTCGGCCTTATCGACGCCGCGCGGCCGCAACACCCTGACCGCGATGGTGTTGCGGATCTGCTGCAGCACCATGCTCGGGAAGATCGTCAGAATCTGCACCGAGACCTGGTCGCCGTATTCGTCGACCGGCTCGATGATCGAGCTGTCCTGAAGCTTCAGGTCGGTGTCGGAGCGCAGCTGCGCCGCCTTGTACTCGGCGTCCTCGGCGGCGTAGTCCATCTTGGCCTGGCTGAAATGATTGCCGCCGCTCTCGTCGATGTTGATGCCGCCGGGCTGCGAGAGGCGGTTGATGCGGAACGTCGTCAGAAAGGCGTGCAGGATCGAGGCGTGGTAGGTGTCCTTGACGTTCTCGAAATAGAGCTTCCAGTTGTTCGGCAAGACCTGCGTGCTGCGGCCGATGATGGTGGCCGGCGCGCGCCCATCGAGCACGCGGCGGATGCCGCCGACCACGAGCGGCCCGAGATAGGCTTCGAGATCCTTGACGTCTGGATCGAAGGTGGCGAAGACGAGGCCGCACAGCTCGGCGACGCGCAGCCGCTGCAGATGGTGCTCCTCCTTGCGGAATTCCGGCGGCATGCCGCCCTGGCGCTTGACGCCACGCTCGAACGCGACCCCGGTCAGGTGGCCTTCGAAATCGTAGCTCCAGCCGTGGTAGATGCAGGTGATCTCCTTGCCGTGCCCCTTGTTGGTCAGGCACAGCAGATTGCCGCGATGGGCGCAGCGGTTGACAAACGCATTGATGGCGCCGTCCGGCCCGCGCGCGACGATGATCGCGACCTCGCCGATCGTGGTGGCGATCCAATCGCCCGGGTTCGGGATCTCGCCGGCGAGGCACAGGTAATTCCAGGTCGGGCCCTTGAAGATCCGCTCCTGTTCGAGCCGGTATTGTTCCGGATCGGTATAGACCCGGAAAGGCACCTCGCTGAGCGCGTTGGACGGGAAGCTGACGCCCTCAAACCCGAATTCGGCGACGGCCATGGAAGAGCCCTTTTCGCTGCGGCAATTGATGCCCCGCAATATGCGCCTCGCGCCGGGCGCTCGTCCATTCTCGCGCGCTTCTCTCTCTAGCCTGACGAACGCGCCGGGCAAATTCCCTCAGAACAGGGAATTTTCGCGAAAAGAGCAGGGAATTCGGGGAGCGGCCGAAACGTTCCTTATTTGTTCTCAAAGGCCCATTTGGGGCGTCGGCAGCGCGGGGTCAAGCCCGGATCAGGCGAAAATCCTTCGGGGAAGCCGCATCCTACGGAACCTGTGTGATAGCTTTTGCGACGAGGTGACCCCTAGACGCGGCAAAGCAGATCAGGGACCGTCGGCGCGGTATCCGGGTCTGTTGTGTCGAACCTTGGGAGGATCTTTTGAGCAAGCAATATGGATTGCCTTTCCTACTGAGCGGACTCACTCGTGAATCTGTTGGAACCGCGCTAACGCCAATCCCGTATATCAGCACGAAAGAACAAGGTAGCTATGATGAAGATTGGCTAGAGAATCTGATTGCAAACCATCCCGAGATTTTACCATTTGACCAAATTGATCCGGGATTTGTGGACGCGGTGTCCATTTGTACACAGCTTCCTATTGGCGGTAACTCGCTTGATAATTTCCTTATTACCGGCAGAGGGGAAATGGTGCTTGTCGAGTGCAAGCTGTGGCGGAACCCCGAGGCCCGGAGGAAAGTTATTGGCCAGATTCTTGACTACGCAAGCGAGATGGCGACCTGGAATTATCAGCTACTCGACGCAGCTGTTCGCCGCGCGAAGCCGGCTCCTGGGCTACTGAGGGACTCTCCCTTATTCGAGCGCGCTAGAAACACGGATGGCTTTGACGAGCCTCGTTTCGTAGATGCGGTTAATAGGAATCTGAACCGTGGGCGTTTCTTACTTCTGGTAGTCGGTGATGGAATTAGGGAAGGCGTCACCTCAATCGCCGAATTCCTACAGCAGCATGCTGGGTTACATTTCGATCTGGGGCTCGCCGAAATGGCGGTTTTCCCGCTTCCTAGCGGCGGTTATATCGTCCAGCCGCGGGTTCTCGCGGTCACAGAGCGGGTGTTGCGGGGTATCGTTCTGTTAAAGGATGATCGTATCGAGGTCCAGCCGCCGTCCGAAGATCGATCACTGAAGAGTACACGAGTAGCGGGTACAATTAGCGAGGAGATCATTTATGAGGCACTCGACTCCCAACAGCCCGGCCTCGGCACGCTCACACGTGGTTTTGTAGAGCGTTTGAAAGAGATTAGGATTGCGAAGGAGCTAACCCCGCAAATGATAAAATTGCTCGGCCAAGCGGGCGGAGAATCGTGGCTTTTAGGTGCTATTAATTCCCCGGATGCTAACGTGTATTTTGATACTCTGGTAAAAAGAGCAAGGCGAGCGGGAAGAGGAGAAGATGCAGCGCGATACTATGAAGCTTTGGTCGATTTGATTGACGACCCCGAAACACGAGCCGAGAAGCTGAAACCAGGGACAGTTACAGGGACTCGTGCGCTCCCGCTGGCCGATCTCTTGGCGAAGCAAGATCGGTGGGTAGAGATAATTCAAAATTATCTGAGCACGTTGGCAAATAAATTAGACTGAAGTTTTAGCGCCTTAGACGGAGTTCCAGACGCCGATTCTCGCCGGTGCGTCACTGCTGCGGCAGGCGGCGGGCGATGATGCCGCGCATGTGCCTGCACGGATCTGGCGCACGCGACATCGCGCAGGTAGCGCTGGATCGGGAAATCCTTCAAATACCGCAGCCCCAAGCATCCGGCACGCAACGCCGGCTATCACAGGAGACCGTTTGACATGACCCAGGCACCGGGACCGCTGCACGGCGTCAAGGTCGTCGCCTGCTCGACCGCGCAGGCCGGGACGGTGCCCTACATGCTGATGGCCGATCTCGGCGCCGAGGTGATCAAGATCGAGGTGCCGGAGGTCGGCGACAATTCGCGCGGCTCGACGGTGATGCCCGGTTTTCCCAGCACCTATTTCGAGACCAACAACCGCGGCGTCAAAAGCCTCACGCTGAACCTGAAGACCGAGGAGGGTCGCGACATCCTGCGCAGGCTGGTCGCCCGGGCGGACATTTTCGGACAGAACTTCCGGCCCGGCGCGGCCGAGAAGAACGGCTTCGGCTACGACGATCTGAGAAAGGTCAACCCGAAGCTCGTCTACATCTCGATCTCGGGCTATGGCCCGAAAGGGCCGCATGCCGATCTGCCGGGCACCGATTCGATGGCGCAGGCGCTGGGCGGCATCGCCCAAGCCTATTCGACGCCGGGCCAGCCGTTGCGCACCGGCATCGTGTCGGTCGCCGACGAGACCTGCGCGATCCTCGCCTTTGGCGGGGCGCTCGCCGCGCTGACCTACGCGCGCGCCACCGGCATCGGCCAGAAGGTCGATTGCTCGCTGCTCGGCGGCCAGATCCGGCTGATGGGCTGGACCCTGACGACGACGATGTGGCGCGACCGCGATCCGGTCACCGGCCAGGCCCGCATCACCGGCACCCCGCAACGCCCCGGCATCAGCGCCAGCTTCAACGACCGCGACGGGAAGCCGCTGGTGTTCCAGCTGAACGGCAGCCGCAAATGGCGCGACGCGATGACCGCGCTCGGCTTCTACGAACGCCTCGAATACGCCGGGTTTGGCGATCTCGGCACCGTCATCGAATCGGAAGAGAAGCGCGAGAGTTTGCTGCGCATGCTCGACGAATTGTTCGCGACCGGGCCGCGCGAGGATTGGGTGGCGCGGCTGCGCGGCGCCGACATTGTCGCCGCGCCGATCAACACCTTGCTCGAAGCCTCGAACGATCCCGACGTGGTCGCCAACGGCTATGTCGCCGAGGTCGATTATCCGAAATACGGCAAGCGGCTGAAGGTGCACGGCTCGCCGTGGCATTTCTCGGAAACCCCGGCGCGGATCGGCACCGCCCCGGAGCTCGGCGCCGATAACGACGAGATCCTCGCCGAGCTTGGCTACACCCCGGCGCAGATCCGGGATTTCGCGGACCGGAAGATCATCTGACCGTCACTGCCGCAAGAGGCGGCGGGCGATGATGACGCGCATGATCTCGTTGGTGCCTTCGAGGATCTGGTGCACGCGCACGTCGCGCAGATACCGCTCGATCGGGAAATCCCGGAGATAGCCGTAGCCGCCATGCAGCTGCAGCGCTTCGTTGGCGATTTTAAAGCCGGCATCGGTGGCGAGGCGCTTCGCCATCGCGCAATGCAACGTCGCGTCGGGGGCGACCTTGTCAAGGCTTGAGGCGGCCCGGCGCAGCATCAGGCGCGCCGCGTCGAGCTCGGTCGCCATGTCGGCGAGCTTGAACTGCAACGCCTGGAAATCGGCGAGCCGCTGGCCGAACTGGCGCCGCTCCAGCATGTAGCCGCGCGCCGCCTCCATTGCGGCACGGGCGCCGCCCAAGGAGCAGGCGCCGATATTGAGCCGGCCGCCGTCGAGCCCCATCATCGCGATCGAAAAGCCCTCGCCCTCGGCGCCGAGCCGATTGGCCACCGGCACCCGGCAATTCTCGAAATTGACCATCGCGGTCGGCTGGGTGTGCCAGCCGAGCTTCTTTTCCGGCTTGCCGAACGAGAGCCCCTTGGTGCCGTTCTCGACGACGAGGCAGGAAATGCCCCTGGGTCCTGTCTCGCCGGTGCGCACCATCGTCACATAAAGGTCGCTGCGGCCGCCGCCGGAGATGAACGCCTTGGCGCCGTCCAGCACGTAATCCTCGCCGTCGCGCCGGGCGCGGGTCTGCAACGCCGCCGCGTCCGAGCCGCTGCCCGGCTCGGTCAGGCAATAGCTGGCGAAATGCTCCATCGACATCAGCTTCGGTAGAAAGCGGGCGCGCTGCGCCTCATTGCCGAAGCGGTCGATCATCCACGCCGCCATGTTGTGGATCGAGAGGTAAGCGGCGGTCGAGACGCAGGCGGTGGCAAGCTCCTCGAAGATGATCGTCGCGTCGAGCCGGGAGAGGCCGCTGCCGCCGAACTGGTCGCCGACATAGATGCCGGCGAAGCCGAGCGCCGCGGCCTTCCTGAGCGCTTCCTCCGGGAATTCCTCGCGCTCGTCCCAGCCCGGCGCGTATGGCAGCCATTCGTCGCGGGCGAACTCCCGCGCGGTGTCCTGGAAGGCGCGCTGCTCGTCGGAGAGATCGAAATCCATGCGGTAGATTATGGGAGGCGTGACCCCACCCAGCAATGCGCGGCGGCGACAGATGCTGTCACCGGACGTTCTCGAAGACCGGTTAGGCTTCCCTAGCTCATTCGTGCGACACAGCGAAACCTGGAGAGGTGCCATGGCGAACCCGTTTGTGCATGTCGAGCTGGCGACCACCGACCTCGACAAGGCCAAATCGTTCTACCAGTCGCTGTTCGACTGGAAACTGAACGAGATGGAGATGGGCGGCGGTATGAAGTACACGATGATCGATGTCGGCGAGGGCACTGGCGGCGGGATGATGAAGCACCCGATGCCGGGGGCGCCCTCGGCTTGGCTCGCCTATGTGAATGTCGACGATGTCACGAAGGCAACCGCCAAGGCACAGTCGCTCGGCGCGACGATCCTGCGCGAGGTGACCGAAGTCCCCAATGCCGGCTCGTTCTCGATCATCGTCGATACAACCGGCGCGATGCTCGGCCTCTGGCAGCCGCTGAGGAAATAGCAGAGCAGGACCGCTCGTCCGCCGTCTCGTCGCCCGATCGCACTGCGGCGTACCACCGCAGCGCCGCGACAATGGGCTGATGCCGGTAAACCTTTGCGCTGATCTGCCGGCAACAGCGCCGTGCTACCCTCCCGGCAAAATCAGGGAGGCAAACAATGCGGAAGACGGTGCTGCGGTGGGCGGTGGCGCTTGCCCTGCTGGCCGGACCGGCCGCCGCGCAGAAAAGCGGCGGGACGCTCAGATTCTTCCATCGCGACAGCCCGGCGAGCATGTCGATCCACGAGGAGGCGACGATCTCGACGGTGGCGCCGATGATGAGCGTCTTCAACAACCTAATTCTGTTCAATCAGCACGAGAAGCAGAACCGGCCGGAATTCATCGAGCCGGAACTGGCGGAAAGCTGGTCGTGGAACCCCGACTACACCCGGCTCAGCTTCAAATTGCGCCAGGGCGTCAAATGGCATGACGGAAAACCCTTCACCGCGGCGGACGTGAAATGCACCTGGGAGCTGCTTATCGGCAAGGCGAAGGACAAGCTGCGCCTCAATCCGCGCAAGGCCTGGTACCGCAACCTCGACGACATCGTGACCGAGGGCGATTACGCCGTGACCTTCGTCCTGAAGCGCCCGCAGCCGGCCTTCCCGATGCTGTTGGCCTCGGGTTACGGCCCGGTCTACCCCTGCCATGTGCCGGCGGCCGAGATGCGACAGCACCCGATCGGCACCGGGCCGTTCAAGTTCGTAGAGTTCAAGCCGAACGAGCACATCAAGCTGGCGAAGAACCCGAATTACTGGAAGCCCGGCCGGCCCTACCTCGACGCGATCGAGTGGACGATCATCCCGAACCGCTCGACCCAGACCCTCGCCTTCATCGCCGGCAATTTCGACATGACCTTTCCGTACGAGCAGACCGTGCAGACGATGAAGGACGTGCAGAGCCAGGCGCCGACCGCGATCTGCGAGCTCGATCACACGATGATTTCGTTCAACCTGATGGTGAATCGCGACAAGCCACCCTTTGACGATGCCGACATCCGCAAGGCGATGATGCTCGCGATGGACCGCAAGAGCTTTCTCGACATCGTCTCCGAGGGAAAAGGTCAGATCGGCGCGGCGATGCAGACGCCGCCGGCCGGCTTATGGGGCCTGCCGCCCGAGATCCTGCAGACCTTGCCCGGCTACGGCCCCGATATCGAGGCGAACCGGGCCGAGGGCCGCAAGCTGATGGAAAAGCACGGCTACGGGCCGAACAACCGCCTCGCGGTCAAGGTCGCGACCCGCAACATCGCGCAATACCGCGACCCGGCGGTGATCCTCATCGACCAGATGAAGCAGATCTACATCGACGGCGAGCTCGATGTGGTCGAGACCGCGAACTGGTTCCCCAAGATCGCGCGCAAGGACTTCATGGTCGCCGGCAATCTGACCGGCAGCGGGGTCGACGACCCGGACGCCTATTTCTACGAGCACTACGCGTGTGGTTCGGAGCGGAACTACACCAACTACTGCAATCCCGAGCTGGAGAAGATGTACGAGCAGCAGTCGATGGAGCCAGACCAGGATAAACGCAAGAAGCTGGTCTGGGAGATCGACCGCCGGCTGACCGAGGATGCCGCCCGGCCCATCCTCTACCGCTACGATCTCGGCACCTGCCGCTACCCGCGGGTCAAGAACGTCACGACGATGGTCAACAGCATCTTCAACGGCTGGCGCTTCGAGGGTGCTTGGCTCGACCAGTGAGATTGGGGCTCAGCGGGTTGGGACGGGCTTGTCGCCGCTGTAATCGTAAAAGCCGCGGCCGGTCTTGCGGCCGAGCCAGCCGGCCTCGACGTATTTCACCAGGAGCGGGCACGGCCGGTATTTGCTGTCGGCGAGCCCCTCGTGCAGCACCTGCATGATCGAAAGGCAGGTGTCGAGCCCGATGAAATCGGCCAGCTCCAACGGCCCCATCGGATGGTTAGCGCCCAGTTTCATCGCCGTGTCGATCGCCTCGACCGAGCCGACGCCCTCGTAAAGCGTGTAGACCGCCTCGTTGATCATCGGCAGCAGGATGCGGTTGACGATAAAGGCCGGGAAATCCTCGGCCGCGACCGGAATCTTGCCGAGCTTCACCGCGAGGTCGCGGGTCGCCGCGAAGGTTTCGTCGTCGGTGGCGATGCCGCGGATCAGCTCGACGAGGCTCATCACCGGTACCGGGTTCATGAAATGCATGCCGATGAACTTGCCGGGCCGATCGGTTGCGGAGGCGAGACGGGTGATCGAGATCGAGGAGGTGTTGCTGGCGATCAGCGCATCCGGCTTCAGCATCGGCACGATCCCCTTGAAGATCGCGCGTTTGACTTCCTCCTTCTCGGTTGCCGCCTCGATGACCATGTCGCAATCGGCGAAGGCGGCATAATCGGAGGAGGTAGCGATATGGGCGAGGGCGGTAGCCTTGTCTTCCTCGCGCACCCGCCCGCGCGCAACTTGGCGCGCCAGGTTTTGCTCGATCGTCCGGCGGCCGGCCGCGAGCGCCTCGGCGTTGACATCGGTCAGTACGACATCGAGCCCGGCGAGCGCGCAGACATGCGCGATGCCGCGCCCCATCTGCCCGGCGCCGACGATCCCGATGCGTTGAATCTCCGTCACTGCTGACGCTTGGCGAGCTCCTCGTCGAGCTCGGGCAGGATCTTGAACAGATCGCCGACGAGGCCGTAATCGGCGATCTGGAAGATCGGCGCCTCCTCGTCCTTGTTGATGGCGACGATGACCTTCGAATCCTTCATGCCGGCGAGATGCTGGATGGCGCCGGAGATGCCGACCGCGATGTAGAGCTCGGGCGCGACGATCTTGCCGGTCTGCCCGACCTGATAGTCGTTCGGCACGAACCCGGCATCGACAGCGGCGCGCGAGGCGCCAACCGCGGCGCCGAGCTTGTCGGCGACTTTTTCCAGCAGCGGGAAATTGTCGCCCGACTGCATGCCGCGCCCGCCAGAGATGATCACGCGGGCGCTGGTCAGTTCCGGCCGCTCGGATTTCGACAATTCGGCGCGCACGAACTCGGTGATCCCCGCCGCGCCGGTGGCATCCACCGTTTCGATCGGCGCCGAGCCGCCCGTGGCCTCGGCCGGCGGGAAGGCGGTACCGCGCACGGTGATGATCTTGATCGGGTCCTTCGACTGCACCGTCGCCAGCGCATTGCCGGCATAGATCGGCCGGACGAAGGTGTCGACGGATTCGACGGCGCTGATGTCGGAGATCTGCATCACGTCGAGCAGTGCCGCGACCCGCGGCATCAAATTTTTGCCGAAGGTCGTCGCCGGCGCCAGGAGATGACTGTAGCCGGCGGCGAGCTTGACCAACAGCGGTGCCCAATTCTCGGCGAGGCCGTGATCGTAGGTCGGGTCGTCGGCGAGCAAGACCTTGGCAACTCCAGCAATCTGCGCCGCCGCCTCGGCCACCGGGCGGCAGCCAGTGCCGGCGACCAGGATGTGGACATCGCCGCCCGCCGCCCCAGGGAGCTTGGCGGCGGTCTCGGCGGCGGCGGCGGCGGCGTTGAGCGTCGCGGGCTTTAATGCCCGGTTGTCGTGCTCGGCGACGACGAGAACAGACATCAAATCACCCGCGCTTCATTCTTCAGCTTGTCGACCAGCTCCGGCACCGAGCCGACCTTGACCCCGCCGCCGCGTTTGGGTGGTTCCTCGACCTTCAGCGTTACCAGCCGCGGCGTGACGTCGACCCCGAGCTGCTCCGGGGTGAAATTGTCGATCGGCTTCTTCTTCGCCTTCATGATGTTGGGCAGCGAGGCGTAGCGCGGCTCGTTGAGGCGCAGATCGGTGGTGACCACCGCCGGCAGTTTGAAGGCCACGGTCTCGAGGCCGCCATCGACCTCGCGGGTCACCTCGGCATTGCCGTCGTTCAGCACGATCTTCGAGGCGAAGGTCGCCTGCGGCCAGCCTAAGAGCGCCGCCAGCATCTGCCCCGTTTGGTTGCAATCATCGTCGATCGCCTGCTTGCCGATGATGACGAGGCCGGGCTGTTCCTTCTCGACCACGGCCTTCAGCAGTTTGGCGACGGCGAGCGGTTGCAATTCGGCGTCGGTCTGCACCAGGATGCCGCGATCGGCGCCCATCGCCAGCGCGGTGCGGATCGTCTCCTGGCATTGCTGGACGCCGGCCGAGAACGCGATGACCTCGCTGACGATGCCCTTCTCGCGCAGGCGCAGCGCTTCCTCGATGGCGATCTCGTCGAACGGGTTCATCGACATCTTGACGTTGGCCAGCTCGACCCCGGTCTTGTCCGCCTTTACGCGGATCTTGACGTTGTAGTCGACCACCCGCTTGACCGCGACCAGCGCTTTCATCTCGTCCTCTATGTGCTAAGCGGCAGCCACTATAAGGTAGGCTTTGGCGTGCGCGGCGGAATAGTGCACGGGCGGCAAATAGGCAAGAGGCGGAGGGGACGCGATGGACAGGGCGCGGGACGCGATCGAGGCGGATTTCATCGTGATCGGCGCCGGTTCGGCCGGCTGTGCCGTTGCGGCGCGGCTCAGCGAAGACCCGCGCACCCGGGTCGTGCTGCTCGAAGCCGGGGGCGAGGACAAGAACCGCTGGATCCACATCCCGCTCGGCTTCGGCAAGACCTTCGCCGACCCGTCGGTCAACTGGTGCTACGAGACCGAGCCCGATCCGGGCGCCGGTGACCGCCGCGTGTTCTGGCCGCGCGGCAAGGTGCTCGGCGGCTCCTCCTCGATCAACGGCATGGTGTATATTCGCGGCCAGGCCGAGGATTTCGACCATTGGCGCCAGCTCGGCAATAGCGGTTGGTCGTACGACGACGTGCTCCCCTATTTCCGGCGCGCCGAGCACCAGACCCGCGGCGCCGACGAATTCCACGGTACCGGCGGGCCGCTCTGCGTCTCCGATGTGCCGGACCACCACCCGATCTGCGAAGCTTTCATTGAGACCGCGGTGGAGCTCGGCTTTCCGCGCAACGACGATTTCAACGGCGCCCGTCAGGACGGGGTCGGCTATCACCAGACGACGACGCGCCAGGGAAAACGCTGTTCGACCGCGGTCGGCTATCTGCGCCCGGCGATGCAGCGCCCGAATTTGCAGGTTATTACCGAGGCGCTGACCGAAAAGATCCTGTTCGAGGGGCGGCGTGCAATCGGCGTCGCCTTTCGCCGCGGCGGCGAGACCCACACGGCACGGGCTGCGCGCGAAATCATATTGTGCGGCGGCGCGGTCAACTCGCCGCAACTACTGATGCTGTCCGGCATCGGCCCGCAGCAGCATTTGGCCGGGCTCGGCATCCCGGTTGTCCAGAACCTGCCCGGGGTCGGACAGAGCCTGCAGGACCATTACTCGGCGCCCTTAAAGCTCAAATGCCGGCTGCCGATCACAGTCAACGATGTGATGCAGAGCAACGTCAAAAAGCTCAAGGTCGGGCTGCAATACTACATGTTCCGCACCGGCCCCTTGGCGATGTGCACGTCGCCCGCGGCATTGTTCGCGCGCACCCGGCCGGAGCTGGCCTCGCCCGACATCAAATTGTCGATCCAGCCGTTCAGCGCCGACCGCCCGCAGGACGGGCTGCATCCGTGGTCGGGGTTTTCGATGATCGTCTACCAGTTGCGGCCGGACAGCCGCGGCGAGATCAAGCTAAAGAGCGCCAGCCCGGCCGACCCGCCGGCGGTCTATCCGAACTACCTCACCGCCGAGACCGACCAGCGCACCATTGTCGACGGGCTGAAGCTGTGCCGGCAGCTACTGGCGCAACCGGCGTTGGCCGCCTTTCTCGAATCGGAATACCTGCCCGGACTGGCGGTGCAGAGCGACGCGGAGCTGTTGGATTTCGCCCGACGGCGCGGCGGCACCGTCTTCCATCCGACCAGCACGTGCAAGATGGGGATCGATGCGATGGCTGTCGTCGATCCCGAGCTGCGGGTGCGCGGCGTTGAGGGATTGCGCGTCGCCGACGCCTCGGTAATGCCGACCGTCGTCTCCGGCAACACCAACGCGGCGACGATCATGATCGGCGAGAAGACCGCCGACCTCGTTCGCCAGGAGGTGCGGCTCGCGGCCTAGACGGCGCCGTCCTGTTCGAGCTTGGCTTCCAGATCGGCCTCGCTCTCCTCGGCGGCGATTTCTGCTTGCGCTCGCCGCCAATACTCGTCGGATTTGCCCTCGGGCCGGCCTTCGCTTTCCCAGATCTGGTAAGCGCGCTCACGGACCCGCTGCTCGTGCCAATACCCGGACATATGCCTCCTCCTGAAATCTGCGCCGTTGGCGTCGCCGCAAGTTTATCCTCGGTTCGGACCGAGCCGCCACCGGGTATCGAGCGGCGGCTGGTGAGCGACGGGAGGGCTGCGGATGAGCCTGGAATATCGCGCCGCGGTGCTGCACGCGGTGCGCGCGCCGATGCAGATCGAAACGGTCGCGGCCGGCCCGCTGCGTGGCAATGACGTGCTGGTGCGGATCAGGGCAGCCGGGCTGTGCCACACCGATCTCGAAGTCATCGCCGGCTCGCTGCGTTATCCGATGCCGATCGTGCTCGGCCACGAGGCGGCCGGCATTGTCGATGAGATCGGCCCGGAAGCGCGCGGCGTCGCGGTCGGCGACCATGTGATCCTGTCGTGGAACCCGCATTGCGGCCATTGCTTCTATTGCGACCGCGACCTGCCGATCCTGTGCGAGGCGTATCTGGCGCACGGGCCGAAGGCGGTCGCCTTCGACGGCACCCACCGGACGCGGCTTGCCGATGGGCGCGATCTCGGTCAGCTGATGTTCCTCGGCGCGTTCGCAGAATATTGCATCGTCGCCGACCATCAGGCGATCGCGGTGGCGAAGGAGCTGCCGTTCGACCGCGCCTGCCTGATCGGCTGCGGCGTCATGACCGGGGTCGGCGCCGCGCTGAACATCGCCGAGATCGGCTATGGCGACACCGCGATGGTGATCGGCTGCGGCGCCGTCGGCCTTGCCGCGGTGCAGGGCGCGCGGCTTGCCGGGGCCGGCACGATCGTCGCCGTCGATCTCGATGACAAGAAGCTGGATTTGGCGGAGAAAGTTGGCGCCACCGACCGCATCAACGCCGGCGGCGAGGATGTCTTGGCCGCCGCCAAGGCGAAGACCGGCGGGCGCGGCGTCGACGTCGTGCTTGAAGCCGCCGGCAGCCCGGCCTCGTTCCGCACCAGCGTCGAGGCGGTGCGGCCCGGCGGGCAGGTAATCTGGCTCGGCAAGACCGATGTCGACAGCGAAGTCGGCTTCCGCTGGGGCAGTCTGATGGCCGAAAAGCGCATCCGCCGGTCGAGCTATGGTGGGGCGCGGCCGGCGCGCGACTTCCCGCTCTTGGCGCGCGCCTATCTCGACGGCAAGCTGCTCCTCGACGAGCTGATCACGCGCCATATCCGGCTCGACGAAATCAACGACGGCTTCGCGGCGCTCGAACGCGGCGAGGCGATCCGCAGCGTCGTGATGTTTTGACCCCTTTTCCGCGCGCGCCAGTCCGATCATTGTCGGGCCAGGCAAGACGAAGGAAGCTTGAAGATGGATGACGAAGCCGCGCCCCGGGACGGGCTGCTGCAAGGCCTGAAGGTACTCGACCTGACCGAGCACATGGCCGGGCCGTTCTGCACGATGATCCTCGCCGATATGGGCGCCGAGGTCGTCAAGCTGGAGCGGCCGGGCAAGGGCGATTCCGTGCGCGCCTGGGGCGACGGCGACGAGCGCAATGCCTATTTCCGCTACATCAACCGCAACAAGAAGGGCATCACCCTCGACTACAAGCAGCCCGAGGGAAAGGCGCTGTTCCGGAAGCTCGTTGGGGCGGTCGATGTACTGGTCGAGAATTATCGCCCGACTGTGCTGCCGCGCGCCGGCCTCGGCTGGGAGCAGTTGCGCGAGATCAACCCGCGGCTGATCTATGCCCAGCTTTCCGGCCTCGGCTATGACGGCCCCTATGCCGGGCGCGGCGGCTTCGACCTGATCGCGCAGGGCATGGGTGGCATCATGCATGTCACCGGCGAAGCGGACGGGCCGCCGACCTCGGTCGGGCTGCCGATCTGCGATCTCGGCACCGGGATGTGGGCGGCGCAAGGCATCCTCGCCGCGCTCTACGAGCGCCAGCGGACCGGGCGCGGGCGCCTCATAGAATGCTCATTGCTGGAAACCGCGATCGGCTTCAGCTCCTGGACCAGCGCGCAATGGCTGGTGGATCACAAGGAGCCGACCCGCGAAGGCTCGCGTCACCGCCAGAACGCGCCCTATCAGCGCATGGCGACCAAGGACGGCTATCTGATGATCGGCGCCGCCGGCCAGTCGATCTGGGAGCGCTGCGCCGAGGCGCTCGGCCATCCGGAATGGTGCGCCGACCCTCGCTTCGCCACGGGACAGGCGCGAATGAAGAACCGTCCCGCGCTGGAAGCCGAGATGGAGGCCGTGTTCGCGACGAACACGACCGAGCATTGGGTCACCGTGCTGGAGGCGGCCGGCGTTCCCTGCGGCCCCGTTTACAATTACGGGCAGATGTTTGCCGACCCGCAGGTGAAGCACCGTGGCCTGATCCAGCACGCAAGCGACCCGGAGATGGGCGAGGTGCCGCATATCCGAACCCCGATCCGGGTCGGCGACAGCATCCGGGTGCGCAGCGTCGCGCCGAAGCTCGGCCAGCACAATGGCGAGATTTATGGCCGGCTCGGCGTGGGCGAGGCCGATCTCGCGGCGCTAGGCACGAAGGGCGTGGTGTAGCTTGCCTCAGGACAGCGCGCGCAGGTCGCGGCGGAGCGCGTCGGGTTTCGTGCGGGGGAGCAGCCGGTCGATCGCGGCATGAGTATCGCGCCAAATTGGAACGGCGCTGGCGAGCAGGGCGCGGCCGGTCGGCGTCAACTTCAGGCGGCGGCTTCGCTTGTCGGTATCGTCGACACTCACCGCTACCAGCCCGCGACGTTCCAGCGGCTTCAGATTGGCGGTCAAGGTCGTGCGGTCCATCGCCAGCAAGGCCGCTACGCTGCCGATCGTCGGTGGTGGGTACGGGCGGTTCAGCGACATCAACAGCGAGAACTGCCCGCTGGTCAGCCCGAGCGGCCGGAACGCCGCGTCAAAGCGCCGCGCCACCGCCCGCGCCGCCCGCTGCAAATGCAGGCACAGACAGCCGTCACGCACTTCCAGCGTGGTTTCGAATGGGACGGCATCGCCGTTTGACATGTCGAAAATATGTTGATATCAACTTATTTCGTCAAGACCAACATGCGGTTTGAGCGGAAGGATGCCATGGAAATTCAGCCCTATCTGTTTTTCGACGGACGCTGCGAAGAGGCGGTGGAGTTCTATCGCAAGAACCTCGGTGCACAGGTCATCGCGTTGCTGCGCTGGAAGGATTGCCCCGATACTCCGCCGCCGGGCACGATCCCGCCCGGCTCGGAAAACAAGATCATGCACGCGAGCATTCGCATCGGCGATACCGGCATCCTGGCGTCGGACGGCCAGTGCCAGGGCAAATCGAGTTTTCAGGGCTTTGGCTTGTCGCTGACCGTGCCCGACGAGGCCGCGGCGGATCGGACGTTCGCGGCGCTCGGCGATGGCGGCCAGGTGCAGATGCCGCTCGCCAAGACCTTCTTCTCGCCGCGCTTCGGCATGGTTGCCGATAAATTCGGCGTCTCCTGGATGGTGTACGTCGCGCCATAACCCTGCAGCGATGCCGACCGTTTCGTTCACCTCGGCGCTCCAACGCTTCTTGGACACGCCGCCTGCGCAAGTCGAAGGCGGCACGGTCGGCGAGGCGCTTGGGGCCGTGTTCGCCGCGCGCCCGGCGCTGCGGGGCTATGTCCTCGACGACCAGGGCGCGCTGCGTCGCCACGTCGCGGTGTACATCAATGGCGCGCCGGTGCGCGACCGCGAGAAGCTGCTCGATCCGGTCGGTCCACGCGACGAGATCTATGTATTCCAGGCACTGTCCGGCGGTTGATCCACTCCACCGTCATCCGCGGGCTCGACCCGCGGATCTCCAAGATGGCCGGGTCAAGCGCGGCCATGACGGAAGGGGAGAGGTGGCTCGCCTTTGAAGGAGGAGAGAATGTCAGACCGTATCCACGTCGGAACCCGCAAGGGCTTGTTCGATCTGGCGCCGCGCAACGGCGGCTGGGACATCGTTGCTTCGCATTTTCTCGGCGAGCCGG
Source organism: Allostellaceae bacterium (assembly GCA_036008175.1). Lineage (GTDB taxonomy): Bacteria > Pseudomonadota > Alphaproteobacteria > ATCC43930 > CGMCC-115725 > DATARH01. The sequence continues at coordinate 115,923 of DASYOB010000147.1, read as the reverse complement.
TCACCGCCGTGCTGGCCCAGCCGGACGGCACGCTTTACGCCGCGCTCGATCTCGGCCATTTCGGCACCAAGCTGTGGCGCCGCGAGCCCAATGGTGCATGGGCCGAGATCGCGGTGCCGGTATTTCCGCCGAAACCGGCCGATGCCGGCGACGACCCACATCCCTGGTCGCTCGGCAAGATCTGGGCGCTCGAGCCCGGCGGCGTTCCGGGACGGCTTTGGGCCGGGACGATGCCGGGCGGCCTCTTCCGCTCCGATGATGGCGGCGAAAGCTGGGCGTTGAACGAGCCGCTGTGGCATATGCCCGACCGCCGACGGTGGATGGGGGTCGCCGGCGGCGAGCAGCCCGGCATCAACTCGGTGCTGGTCGATCCGCGCAATCCCTCGGACATCCGGGTCGGCGTCTCGACCGCGGGGATGTGGGCGAGCACCGATACCGGCGCTTCCTGGAACCTGATCAATCAGGGCATGTACAACGAGTACATGCCGCCGGAACTGCAAGGCGATCCGATCGCTCAGGACATCCACCGGCTGGCGCAGTGCCCGGCGCGACCCGAGATTGTCTGGTGCCAGCACCATAACGGCGTCTTTCGCTCGAAAGATCGCGGCGCCAACTGGTACGAGCTGACCGCGATCCGGCCGTCGAAATTCGGCTTTGCCGTTATCGCGCACCCGCGCGACCCGGACACTGCCTGGTTCGTGCCGGCGATCAAGGACGAGCGGCGCATCCCGGTCGACGCGAAGGTCGTGGTGGCGCGCACCCGCGATGGCGGCAAGAGCTTCGAGGTGCTGAGCCGCGGGCTGCCGCAGCGCCATGCCTACGATCTGGTCTGGCGCCACGCGCTGACGGTGGACGAAACCGGCGAGCGGCTTGCTTTTGGTTCGACCAGCGGCGGGCTATGGACCTCCGCCGATGCCGGCGAATCCTGGGCGATGCTGGATGCCCGGCTGCCGCCGGTCGCGGCGGTGCGTTTCGCGCCCGCCTGAGCGCGGACTACGTCGTGTACTCATAAAAGGTCGGCTTGCAAACGAGCGGCCGAGGTCTGCTCAGGGTGGTGGAAAGCGGACGATATCTGCCCGGAGCCAGCCGGCAACCCCGCGCCGACAGCGGACCTCGATCGAGCTGTAATGGGAGCGGCACGCCGGCAGCTTGCTGGCATGCCCATGCACTCTGTTGACTTTGTCCGAACTGTCTTTCACCGTTCGCGAGGTATTTTCAGCTGTCAGACGACAGACGCCCCATGAGACCGTCGGACGCTGCGTGGCAACAATTGATCTCCACATTGCACGCGTCCGGCCGCAAGGCTGCACTCGCGATCACCGGGGGCGGCAGTGGGGCGGTCGGTGAGTTGCTTCGTGTTCCCGGCGGCTCTCGGCTGCTGATCGAGGCGCAGGTCCCCTACGACGCGCTGGCGCTTGCGGCGTTTCTCGGCTTTGCACCGGAACAGGCGTGCAGTTCCGACACCGCAATCGCGATGGCACGAACCGTACGGGCACGCGCAGCCAGGCTGGTGCGGGCGGGAACCGATCTGGTTGGCCCCGATCTGGTTGGCCTGGGCGCGACGGCGGCACTGGTGAGCGATCGCCCGCGTAAAGGCGAGCATCGATTTTACATCGCATTCGCCAACTCCGCCGGCATCGCGCACTGCACTTGCGTGATGGCCAAGGGCCGACGTGATCGCGCCGCTGAAGAAGACCTCGTTTCGCGCGCGATCGTCCTGTGGCTGGCCCGCGCATGCGGGATTGCCGCACCGTCGCCGCGCAGCCTGCTCGATGCGGATGACCATTATGCGGAGACGGTCGTCACGGTCGTGGATACGATCGATCAGCTCTTGGCGGGCGAGCACGATCGCGTCACCGTCCTGCCCGACGGACAAATGATCCTGTCGGCGCCGCAGCCCTTTGTGCTGTTCCCAGGTTCTTTCAACCCAATGCACGAGGGACATGTATCGCTGGCGCGGGTCGCCGAAGACCTCAGGCAGCAGCCCTTGGCGTTCGAAATCTCTGTCACCAACGTCGACAAGCCGCCGTTGGCAGGCGAGACGGTGAAACACCGGCTCGCCCAATTCGCCTGGAAGTCGCCGGTCGAACTCACGAGAGCGCCCACCTTCCTCGAAAAGTCGCGTTTGTTTCCGAGGACGACGTTTGTGATCGGCGCGGATACTGCGGAGCGCCTGGTTGCACCGAAATATTATGGAGATGACGAGCTCCAAATGCATGTGGCGCTTGAGGAAATCGCCAATTCGGGGGGGAGCTTTCTCGTGGCGGTGCGCATCGACACCGCGGGGCGCGTACGCGCGCTGAACGACATCCCCGTGCCGCGGCGCTATGCCGATCTCTTCATCGAAATCCCTGAGCATCGTTTCCGCGTTGACACCTCCTCATCCGAGATTCGCGCGCGGGCACGTGCAGTTGGCAATCCATAGAATCCTGCCGAACCCGTCTGCACCCCTCAGCGACCGCTCAGGGTCGATAGCGGGCCATTGTCCTTTATGAGTACATGAGCTAAGCCGCGTCGAGGGCGGCGAGGAACTGCCGGATCGTCTCGCCGAGGGGCCGGCGCAGGATCGTTTCGTTGGTATGCAGCGCGAATTCGGCGCCGCCCGGCCAGCTTCGCCGCGCCGCCCGGATCGTTATGCCTTGCGCCAGAAGACGTGCCGGCAAGGCCGCCGCGTCATCGCCGGCGACAGTCATCACGGCGACATTGGTCGCCGCCGGCGGGCGCTCGACCTTGACGAGTGGATGGTCGTGCAGCGCGTCGAGCAGTTTGTCGAATGCCGCCGCGGCCTCGGCGAAGCGCTCGGCGAAGCCGTCAAGGTAGTGCAGCGCGACCGCCGCGTACGGCCAGACATGCGGCAGGCCGCCACCGAACATCCGGCGCTGGTGGAACAGTCCGTCGAGCATGGCATGCGGACCGGCGAGGATCGCGCCGGCGGCCGCGTTCAGATACTTGTAGAGCGAGACATAGACGGTATCGAACAGGCCGGCGTATTCGGCCGGCGCGATCCCGGTATAGACCGTCTCGATCAATAGCCGAGCACCATCGAGATGCAGCCCGATGCCGCGCCCGTGAGCGAATTCGGTGATCCGGCGCATTTCCCTGAAATCGAATGCCTCGCCCGACATGCGCCGCACCGGCGTCTCGATCGAGATCGCGCCGACCGGGATCGCGACGCGGGCGTCCGGAGGGCCGGCGATCTCCGCCGCCGCCTCGTCCAGCGTAAAGCTCGCCCTTCCTGGCGCAAGCGGGACCAGGGTGAGTCCGCTCAGCTGCTGGGCGCAATCGCCCTCGTCGTTGTAGAGGTGGCTCTCGCGCTGGACCAGGATTCGGCGGCCGTTGCGCGCCAGGAGCCGGAGCGCGAGGTGGTTGGCGAGCGTGCCAGTCGGCAGAAAGACCGCCGCTTCCTTGCCGAGCAGCGCCGCCATGTGCGTTTCCAGCTCGGCGACGACGCCGTCGCGCGAATAATCGTCCTGGGCGATGCCGCGGGTCTCGGCAATTTCGGCGAGCAGCCGCGCGTAGGCCGTCGGGGTCAGCGCGAGCCCGTCCGAGCGGAACTGGACGATCCGCTCGTCCGACGCAGCATTCGCCGGGTTCATGCCGGCAGCTCGTAACCGACGGCGCTTTCGGCCTGCAAGGTTCGCTGCACCGCCGGGCGCGCCATCATCCGGTCGTAATGTCGGGTGAGGTTGGAGAACGCGTCGGGATGCGGGCCGAACGAGCCGACGAAGCGCCAATTCAGCCGGAACAGGTGAATGTCGGCGATCGAATAGCTCGATCCAACCGCCCAATCGCGATCTCCGAGCCGTTTGTCGGCGATCTCGAACACCTCGACAGAACGCTCGCGGCCGGCGCGCCGCGCCGGATGCACGGTCGCGGCGATGAACGACATCCAGGAGATAATTTGCGCCTCGGCGTCGATGTTGCCGGCCGGCCACAGATCTGCCGCCGGAAAGCTGCGGGCGAGGTAGTACAGCACCGCTGCGACTTCGGTAAGCGCCCGGCCCCCGACGATCAGCGCCGGCACCTTACCTTCCGGGTTGAGCGCCAGGTATTCGGGCGTGCGCTGCTCCTGTTTGCCGAACGAGATCCACCGCGCCTCAAATGGCACCCCGATCTCGTGCATGGCGATATGCGGCGCCATCGAGCTCGATCCCGGCGACATATAGAGCGTGAGCATCGGCCTCCCCTCGATTCAATGAGCGGATGGTCGCGCCGCGACCGATGGCGCGTCAATCGACCCGGTTAAGCACTGGCCCGTGGCTTGCGTGCCGCTCTATGCTACGCAAATCCGCAGTGAGGGGAATGCGACCATGCCCGCCGAGATCTCCGACGAAGCTCTCGATTTTCTGCTCGCCCGCTCCGGGCTCGCTCTGACCCCGGCGCAAAAGGCCGAGCTGAAGAGCGTCTATCCCGGCATCGCCGCGATGGCCGAGCGCGTGCGCAAGCCGCGCGGGCCGATGGCCGAGCTGGCGCACGTCTACAACTTTACCGGGGATGATGTGGCATGAGCGACGCCGCGATTCCGACCATCGCCGAGGCGGCGAAGCTGATCGCCGCGAAGCGCCTATCGCCGGTCGAGCTGACCCGTGCCTGCCTCGACCGTATTCACGCGCTGGACGACCGGTTGCACGCCTTTGTCCATCTGACCGAGGAACGCGCGCTCGGCGACGCCCGCGCTGCCGAGGCCGCGATCATGGCGCGCGGACCGAAGGGGGCGCTGCACGGGATCCCGATCGGCCTCAAGGACATCGTCGATACCAAGGGCATCCCGACCACCTGCCAGTCGAAGATCCTGCAGGACAACATTCCCGACAGCGACGCGACCTGCGCCGAAAAGCTCGCCGAAGCCGGCACGGTGCTGATCGGCAAGACGACGACGCACGAATTCGCCGATGGCGGCCCCAGCTTCGACCTCCCGAAGCCGCCGGCGCGCAACCCGTGGAACACCGACCACTTCACCGCCGGCAGCAGCAGCGGCACCGGCGCGGCGGTCGCCGCCGGACTGATCCTCGGCGGCATCGGCACCGATACCGGTGGCTCGATCCGTGGTCCGGCGGCGCTGTGCGGCATCGCCGGCATCAAGCCAACCTACGGTCTCGTGAGCCGCGTGGGAGTCGCGCCGGCGGCGTTCAGCCTCGACCATCTCGGCCCGATGGCCTGGACCGCCGAGGATTGCGCGCTGATGCTGCAGGCGCTGGCCGGCCACGATCCGCGCGACCCGGCGAGCGCGACCCGGCCGGTCCCCGATTACACCGCGCTGCTCGGCGCCGGGGTCAAGGGGCTCAAGATCGGCATCATCCATCATTTCCACGAGACCGACAGCAAGGTCAGCGACGGAACCCAGCGCGGCATCGACGCGGCGATCGCCACGTTCCGCGATCTCGGTGCCGAAATTCGCGAGGTACAGCTGTCGCCGTTGCAGGATTGGGGCGCCTGCGGTTCCTTGATCTCGATCACCGAGCGTGCTGCCGCCTATGAGGAATGGGCGAAGACGCGGCTCCGCGATTTCAGCGAACGGGTGCAGAGCCGGCTGATGCTGGGAGCGCTGGTCTCCGGCGTCGATTACGTGCAGGCGGTGCGCCGGCGCCGCGAATTGCGCGCCGAACTGAAGGCGGCCATGACCGGGCTCGATGTCGTGCTGACCGCCGCCGCGCCGAACGAGGCGCCGAAGATCGACGCGGTGCCGATCTGGGATCTGTTTGAGCGGCCGAGCTTCACGATGCCGTTCAATGTGTCCGGCTATCCGGCGATCTCGGTTTGTGCCGGCTTCGGCGAAGGCGGCTTGCCGGTAGCGATCCAGCTCGTTGCCAGGCCGTTCGAGGAGCCGACCCTGTTCCGGGTCGCCGACGCGTTCGAGAAGGCGACGTCGTTCCGCAACACCCGGCCGGCGCTCGCCGGGTGAGCGCATACGGTTCCCTGCCGATTTTACCAATTGAGACGAAGGTCATGACGTGAGAGCTAGCCTGCATGCCGCGGCGGCATTGATCGCTGTGGTCGCGGTGGCGTCGCCGCCGCAAACCGAAACGAGCGATTGCGCGACGGTGACCGAGCATTACAAGGAGACCGTGGAGGCAGTGACGGCCGCGCTTCATAAATACGAGGCTTGCATATCGGGCAGTAACGCCCACGACCACTGCGCTGCCGAAATGCAGGCGCTCGACAGCGCGCATGACGATTTCGACGATACGATAACGGATGTCGAAAACGCCTGTGCCGCCAAGTAGCAACAGCTCAGATGGCGCGGCCTTCGGGTGGCCGGCCCTGTCACGATGATCGATAACGCAGCGCCCGCCAGATCCGGCACGCCGTTGCGGGACCCTCAAAGTTGCTGACGCCGAGCGGCGCCAACGCAGCGAGGATCGCGTTGGTGATAGCCGGGAACCCGCCGACTGCGCCGGCCTCGCCGCAGCCTTTGACCCCGAGCGGGTTGGTGGTGCAGCGGGTCGGGTTGAAGCCCAGAGAGAACGGCGGCAGGTCGTCGGCGCGCGGCAGCGCGTAATCCATGAACGAGCCGGCGACGAGCTGTCCGGAATCGGGATCGTAATGCGCGCGTTCGAGCAATGCCTGCCCGGCGCCCTGGGCAATCGCGCCGTGCGCCTGGCCGGCGACGACCATCGGGTTGACCATGACGCCGTAATCATCGACCGCGGTGTAGCGCGCCAAGGTCACCTCGCCGGTCTCACTGTCGATCTCGACCTCGGCGACATGCGTCCCGTTTGGAAACGTCATCCACTCGCGGGTCCAGGCGTAATAGGTGTCGAGCGGATCGCCGGTCTCGCGCGCTAACGTCGCCACCCGCAACAGATTGATCGCGCGGTCGGTGCCGGCCACGACAAAATGCCCGTCCTCGAACCGGATATCGGCCTCCGCCGCCTCCAGCGCGTCGGCGGCAATGCGCGTCCCCTTCTCGATGATCATGTCGGCGGCGCGCCAGATCGCGGTGCCGCCCATATAGGTCGCCCGCGAGCTGCCGTGCCCGCCGCCCAAGGGGATCAGGTCTGTGTCGCCCTGGACGAGACGAATCATGTCATTCGGGAGGCCAAGCCGGTCGGCGAGGATCTGCGGAAAGGTGGTCTCGTGTCCCTGGCCGATCGTCTGGGTGCCGGTGATCAACGACACGGTTCCGTCCGCCCCGAAGCGGATATCGACATTCTCGGTCGGCGAGCCGCCGGTCGCCTTGATGTGATAGGCAAAACCCAGCCCCCGCAACAGGCCGCGGTTCTCGTTCTCCGCCCGGCGAGCGGCAAAGCCCGCCAAATCTGCCGCGGCGAGCGCGCGGTCCAGCGTCTCGGGGAAGGCGCCGCTGTCGATTGTGTTGCCAAAGGCGTTGGTCATTGGCATCGCAGCGGACGGGACCAGATTGATGCGGCGCAGCTCGGCCCGGTCGAAGCCGCATTGCCACGCGGCGGCGTCGACCAGCCGCTCCATGATGTTGACCGCTTCTCCGTAGCCGGGGCCGCGCAAGACCCCGATCGGCGCGGTATTGGTGAAGACAGCGGCGACGATCAGCTCGACCGCCGGGATGGGGTACACGGTGCCCGGCAGGAAGGCGTACTGAAAGGTCTGCACCCCGCCGGCGCTGCCGCAGAGATAGGCGCCAAGATTGGCGATACTCGACACCCGCAACGCCAGAAACCGCCCCTTGTGATCGAGGGCGAGCTGGGCTTCGGCCTGATGGTCGCGGCCCTGATGATCGGCGAGAAACACCTCGCTGCGGCTGGCAATCCATTTGACCGGCTGGCCGACCCGTTTCGCCGCCCACGGGATCAGCACATGCTCGGGATAGATGAAGTTTTTGGCGCCGAACCCGCCGCCGACATCGGGCGCGACGAATCGCACCTGCGAGGGCTCTGCGCCGAGAGCACGGGCGGCGTGGTCGCGGGTCGCGTGGATGCTTTGGGCGGAAACATGCGCGGTGTACCGACCGCTCGCCGGGTCGTACAGGCCGACGACGCCACGCGGCTCCATCGGGTTGGTGACAATGCGGTGATTGTCGAGGCTGACTTCGACGATATAGGCCGCCGCCGCAAACGCGGCCTCGACCGCGGCTCCATCGCCCGCGCGCCACTCGAAACACAGATTGCCCGGCACCTCGGGCGACAACAGCGGCGCCCCGGGCGCGCGGCCCGCCGTGGCGGTGGTCACCGCCGGTAATGGGGTGTAATCGACGCGAACGCGCTCCACAGCATCGAGCGCCTGGTCGCGACTCTCGGCGAGGATCAGCGCAATCGGCTCGCCAACATAGCGGACCTTGTCCTCGGCCAGCAGCGGCTGCGGCACGAAGGCGAAGGGCTCGCCGGTCTGGGTGTTAGCGTCGACATAAGGCAGGAGCGGCTTCAGCCCGTCAGCGCGCGCATCGGCGGCGGTCATTATTGCCAGCACCCCGGGCATCGCCGTCGCCACCGCCGTATCGATCACCTCGATCCGGGCATGCGCGTGCGGCGACCGCAGCACGACCGCATAGGTCAGGTGAGGGAAGGCCAGGTCGTCGAGGTATTGGCCCTGGCCGGTCAGGAACCGCAGATCTTCGCGCCGCTTCGGCGCGTCGCCGATACCGGATCGCATCGTGTTTTCCATGACCTAGCCCTAATCGGTCATTCCGGGGCGGCCCGAAGGGCCGAACCCGGAATCCATAAACACCGGCCTCTGGAATATGGATTCCGGGCTCGCCGCTTCGCAACGCCCCGGAATGACACCTACAAGCATCCAAATGCGAATTACGGCCGGGCGACCGGGCCGCGCTGGTCGGGAACCGTCGCCGCCTTTTCCTTCCAATCCTTCGACCAGGGCGTAACCGGCCGCGGCACTACCGCGCCATCGACCCGGATCTCATCGACAAGCTCGTTGAAGAAGCAGAGATAGTCCTCGATCTTCGGGCATTCGGGGATCGGCTCGGGATAGCTCCAGACGATGTCCGGGAACTCGCGGTCGCCGATCCTGGCCGACCAATAGCGGGCCTTCCCCTTGTACGGACAGGCGGTCACCTTGTCGCTTGGGACGAGCAGGTCCATCCGCACATCCTCGGGCGGGATGTAGTACCGGGTCGGCAGCCGCGTCTCGAACAGGAAGCGTGCGCGCCGCGTGTCGGCGACAATCTCGCCGCCGAGAATCACCTGCACATGCCGGGACGAGGCGATCACATCGACGCGCTTATACGGGTCGCGCGGATGCACGAAGATTTCCTCATCCTCCTCGTACCAATGGTCGACCCGGTCCCAGTAGAAGGCGACAAAATCGCTGATCGCGGCGACCTCACCGTACGGCTCGGGATAGCCCCAGACCGCGTTTTCCGATACCCGGCCGCCCACCCGGATCGTCCAGTAGGACGCTGTGCCTTTGTAAGGACAGAAGGTGTGATGCTCGGTCGGGGTCAGAAGATCCATGCGCACATCGCCGCGCGGGAAGTAATAGACCGGCAGGTGCCGCGTCTCGAACAGCAGGTGCGCGTTGGTGCTGTCGGCGATCGTCTCGCCGTTGAAGACGACGCGGACGCGCCGCGGCGATTGCTCGAAGGTGATCTTGTAGTCGGGATTGCTCTTGAACCCGGATTCCTGTCCCTCGATCAGCGTCGCCATGATTGCCTCCTCCTTCTACCAGGCCGGCTTGGCGCCCCAGGCGAGAAAGCCGTCGTTTTTGAGGCCCGGCTTGCCGTAGGCGAGCGGCTTGCCGTCAGGGCCGAAGACATGGCCGCCGGCGGCTTCGAGCACCGCCTGGCCGGCGGCGGTGTCCCATTCCATCGTCGTGCCGAAGCGCGGGTAGAAATCGGCTTCGCCCGCGGCCACCACGCCGAATTTGAGGGCGCTGCCGCATTTCAGGCGTTCGAGCACCGGCTTGCCCTGAAAATACTCGGCAAGGTGGCGACTGTTCTCGTGGCTGCGGCTGTGCACGACGACGACGCCCTCCGAGGCCGGCGCTCTCGCCCGGATCGGCTCGAATTGGCCATCGCTCTTCCGGCGCATCGCCGTGCCCGGACCATGAGCGATATAGGTCAGCCCGAGCGCCGGGCCGTGCACCACCCCGAGCACCGGGCGGCCGTTTTCGACGAGCCCGATCAGCACCGCGAACTCGTCGTTGCGGGCGACGAATTCCCGGGTGCCGTCGAGCGGGTCGACGTGCCAAAATTGCGCGGCTTGCGGGCACTCGAACCCTGCCTCCGGCACGGTCTCCTCGGAGACGACCGGGATCTCCGGAAAGGCGGCCGTCAGCATCTCGACGATGATCCGCTCGGAGGCCAGATCGGCCTCGGTCACCGGCGTCTTGTCGTCCTTGTGCGTGACCTCGAACGGGTCCGCATAGACCCGCATGACCGCCTCGCCGCCGGCGAGCGCGGCGCGCAGCGCGATGTCGAGGAGCGGGTCTTCTATCACCAGCGTCATGCCGCCTTGCGCATCGTCGCCGCGCAAATGGCGCGCCACAGCCGCTCTGGGGTCAGCGGCATATCGAGATGATCGATGCCCAATTCGCCGAGCGCATCGACAACCGCGTTGACCAATGCCGGCGGCGCGCCGATGGCCCCGGCCTCGCCGGCGCCCTTGACCCCGAGCGGGTTGGTCCGGCACGGCACCACATTGTACGAAAATTCGAGCGCTGGCAGCGTGTCCGCGTGCGGGATCGCATAATCGGTCAGATTCCCGCTCAGCAACTGCCCGCTCTCCGGGTCGTAGACCGTTCGCTCCAGCATCGCCTGGCCGACCCCCTGGGCAATGCCGCCATGCACCTGTCCCCTGAGCAAGAGCGGATTGATCACGACGCCGAAATCGTCGACCACGACATAGTGCAAGATTTCGATGTGCCCCGTCTCGGGGTCGATCTCGACCTCGCACACATGGCAGCCATTGGGGAAGGTCGGCGCCGGAGGGGTGAAATGGCCGCTCTCGGCAAAGCCAGGTTCCAGGCCCGGCGGCAATTGTGAGGGATTGAAAGCGGTGCGTGCGACCGCATCGATCGTCACATTGCGGTCGGTGCCGGCAATCGTGAACACCCCGTCGTTGAACGCGATGTCAGCTTCGGCGGCTTCCAGCATATGCGCCGCGATCTTCTTGCCCTTGGCGACCAGCTTGTCGGCGGCATGGGCCAGCGCGGCGCCGCCGACCGGCAGCGAGCGCGAGCCGCCGGTGCCGCGGCCGAAGCCGATCGCATCGGTGTCGCCCTGCAGCACCCGGATCTTGTCGAGCGGCAGCCCGAGCCGCTCGGCGGCCAACTGCGAATAGGCGGTCTGATGCCCCTGGCCCGAGGATTGCGAACCCATCAACAGGGTCAACGTGCCCGAAGGATCGAAGCGCGCTTCGGCGAACTCATCGGGCGGGAAACCCGACTGCTCGATATAGACAGCCTGGCCGAGCCCGCGATACCGCCCACGTGCCCGCGACTCGGCGCGGCGCCTCGCAAAGCCGGCGGCATCGGCGGCGGCGTGCGCATCCTGCATGTTGCGGACGAAATCGCCGCTGTCATACGGGAGGCCGAGCGACGTCGTATACGGCATCGCCTCCGGCTTTATGAAATTGCGCCGGCGCAATTCGTCACCCGCGACGCCGAGCCGACGGGCGGCGAAATCGATCAGCCGCTCCATCGCATAAGCCGCCTCGGGGCGGCCCGCGCCGCGATAGGCATCGACGGGGACGGTGTTGGTGAAGACCCCCTTGACCGCGACATGGACCGCCGGGATCGCATAGACGCCGCCATACATGACCGCGCCGGAGAAGGTTGGGATCTCGGGCGCGAAGTTGGACAAATGGGCGCCCATATTGGCGGTCAGCTCGACCGACAGCGCCAGGAAGCGCAACTCGTCGTCGAGCGCGAGATCGAGCCGGGTGAGATTGTCGCGGCCCTGCGTGTCGGTCACGAAAGCGTCCGAGCGATCGGGGATCCATTTGACCGAACGCCCGAGCTTTTTCGCCGCCCACAGCACCAGCACATGCTCGGGATAAAGAAACAGCTTCATGCCGAAGCCGCCGCCGACATCCGGGGTCACCACCCGAATGCGGTTTTCCGACACATGGAAGACATGCTCGGCCAAGAGATTGCGCAGGAAATGCGAACCCTGCGTCGAACTCCATAAGGTGTAACTGTCCTCGCCCGGATCGTATTCGCCGATCGCGCCGCGCGGCTCCATTGAGTTGACGACAACCCGGTTGTTGACCAGGGTCAAGGTGATGCGGTGGCGGGCGCTCGCGGCGGCGCGCTCGACCGCGCTTCGGTCGCCGACCTCCCAGTCGAAGCACAGATTGCCGGGATGCTCGTCCCATACCGTAGGCCGGCCGGGTTCGAGCGCCTGCGCGGCATCGACGACCGCCGGCAGCGGGTCGTAATCCAACGCGATCTGCTCCGCCGCGTCGCGCGCGACGGCTACCGTTTCCGCTACGACCATCGCCACCGTGTCGCCGACATGGCGCACCCGGTCGCGCGCGATCGCTGGATACGGCGGCATCGCGATCGGCGATTGGTCGCGATTGACGAGGCCGGTCATGCACGGGATCGAGCCGATCCCGTCGCGCGCCAGATCCTCGCCAGTCAACACTACGAGCACCCCGGGCAAGGCAGAGGCGGCGGCCGCATCGATCGATCGGATCCGCGCATGCGCATGCGGCGAGCGCAGCATCGCCGCATAAGTCTGATGCGGGCGAACGATGTCGTCGAGGTAATGGCCGCGCCCGGTCAGGAAGCGCCGATCCTCCACTCGACGGACCGGCTGGCCGATGCCGAATTGCTTCATCGAAGATCTCCGCACCCGGGCACACGTCCAACATAGGTGGCACCGCGCCGGCCGTCCATGCATGCCGAATGCGCCGCAATTTGCGATCTCCGGGAGTAAAACCGCAGGCTTTGCCGTTGTTGGACGAGCACCAAATCGGGGAGGAACCCAAATGAGGACTGCAATAGCCGCGTTTGTTGGGCTGGCGCTCGCGGGCGCCGCTTGGACCGCGCCCGCTCAGGCGCAACGGGCGCCACAAGGCTCTTATCTCCAAAGCTGCACCGATGTCAGAATGGAGGGCGATACGCTGGTGGCACGCTGTCGCCGCGCGGATGGCCGCGCCGACCGCACCTCGCTCGCCGAAATCCACCGCTGCACCGGCGATATCGGCAACATCAACGGCAACCTCCAGTGCAATTACGGCGGCCCGCCCCAGGCGCAAGCGCCGTATCCGGGGCCGCGCTACGGCCAGGCGCCGGGTTATGGCGCGCCGGGTGGACCGGGCCCACGCGAAGGTTACGGCTCCGACTTCCGCGAACGCTGCGCCGGAGTGCACCATGAAGCCGAGGAGCTGCGCCATCGGCTCGAGCGCGAAGGCGACCCCACCGATCGTGCCCGTATCGAAGGGCGGCTGCGCGAGCTGCACGAGCAGGAAGAGCGCTGCCGCTAAAAGGCTTTTCCCTGCCGCATTGCTGTTGACTTGCGCCGGGTTCGGGTGCACCGATCCCGGCGCAATTTTTTACAGGCGCCGGGCGCCAGGGAGGAGATCGATGCCATCACCCAAAAAGCTGTCGCATCTCGTGCTGCAGACCAATCGCCGCGAAGCGATGATCGAGTGGTACTGCACCGTGCTCGGGGCGCAGCTGCTGCACCAGAACAAGCAGATCGCGTTCGTCAGCTACGATGACGAGCATCACCGGGTCGCCTTCATCGATCCTGGACCGCTCGCCGACAAGGCGCCGAGCGAGGGCAAGACCGCGCGGGCTGGCGGCGAAGTGGGGCTGCACCACGTCGCCTTCACGATGGGCTCGCTGGACGAGCTGGCCGACCAGTACATCCATCTGAAGGAGCTCGGGATCGCGCCGCATCGTTGCGTCAATCACGGCGTGACGACCTCGATGTACTACTACGACCCCGACCGCAATCAGGTCGAGCTTTTGGTCGACAATTTCGAGACGGCGATCGAAGGCCAGAACTACATGCGCCAGCGCTCGGAGACCGACAAGAACCCGGTCGGCATCGACTTCGACCCGGAAGAACTAGTCAAAAAGGTGCGCCAGGGCCTGCGCATCGAGGAATTGCAGACCATCAACGCGTAGCGGTCACATCGGCCGCGCTGGGAGACTCCCGCCTCAATTCACCAGGTGACAGGAGACGCCGTGGCCCGGGGCGGTCTCGCGCAGCACCGGTGCCTCCACCTTGCAGCGCGCCTCGGCATAGGGGCAACGGGTGTGGAAGGCGCAGCCCGGCGGCGGGTTGATCGGGCTCGGCACGTCGCCCTGCAACAGCCGTTTTGCGCGCTTCAATTTCGGATTGGGCACCGGCACCGCCGATAGCAGCGCCTCCGTGTACGGGTGCCGCGGGTTGGTGAACAGCGTCTGCTTGTCGGCGTATTCGACAATCTTGCCGAGATACATGACCGCGATGCGGTGGCTGATGTGCTCGACGACGGCGAGATCGTGCGCGATGAACAGATACGAGAGCCGCTTCTCGCGCTGCAGATCCATCATCAGATTGATGACCTGCGCCTGGATCGACACGTCGAGCGCCGAGACCGGCTCGTCGGCGACGATCAGCTTCGGATTGAGCGACAGCGCGCGAGCGATCGAGATGCGCTGGCGCTGCCCGCCGGAGAATTCGTGCGGGAAGCTTTTCATCTGGCTGCGCCGCAGCCCGACCTGGTCGAAGATTTCCGCTGTCAGCCGCTCCTTCTCCTTGCCGCGGGCGATGTCGTGCACCTGCAGCGGCTCGCCGACGATGTCGCCGGCCGACATGCGCGGGTTGAGCGAGGAGAACGGGTCCTGAAAGATGATCTGCATCTGCCTGCGGTAAGGCCGCATCTCGGTCTTGCCGAGTCGAGTGACATCGCGGCCATCGAGCAGGATCGAGCCGTCGGTCGGTTCTATGAGGCGCAGCACGGTGCGGGCGACGGTCGACTTGCCGCAACCGCTCTCGCCGACGAGGCCCAGGGTCTCGCCCTCGCCGATCGAAAAGGTGACGTCGTCGACCGCGTACACCTGGCCGACCGTACGGCGCAGGATGCCCTTCTTGACCGGAAAATGCTTCTTTAGATGGACGACATCGAGTACCGGCGCGCCATTGCCGGGCAGAGCGCGGCGGTTCGGGGCGGGGGCGCTCCCGGCGGCCTCGTGCACTGCGACATCAGCCATAAAGCTTCTCCGAATGCCAGCAGGCCGCCCAATGGCCGGGGCGCTTCTGCTCGTAGGGCGGGTAGAAGGACCGGCACTGCTCGTCGGCATAGGGACAGCGCGGTGCGAAAACGCAACCCGGCGGCAGGTTGGTCAAGGCCGGCACCATGCCGGGGATTTCCTTGAGCCGCCCGTTCGCTGCCACGGGCGTCTCGCCGCCGATGATCGCGAGGTGCGGGATCGAGGCCAGGAGGCCGTGCGTGTAGGGGTGCAGCGGCGCTTCGAACAGCTCCTCGACATCGGCCTCCTCGACCTTCTTGCCGGCATACATGACGATGACGCGCTGCGCCGTCTCGGCGACGACGGCTAGGTCGTGGGTGATCAGCACCACCGCGGTGCCGAGCTTTTTCTGCAGGTCGAGGATCAGGTCGAGGATTTGCGCCTGGATCGTTACGTCGAGCGCGGTTGTCGGCTCGTCGGCGATCAAGACGCGCGGATTGCAGGCGAGCGCCATCGCGATCATCGCGCGCTGGCGCATGCCGCCGGAAAGCTGGTGCGGGTATTCCTTGGCCCGCTGCGCCGGCTCGGGGATCTTCACCAGCCGCAGCATCTCGATGGTCTTCTCCATCGCCGCGGATTTCGACAGATCCTGGTGCAACCGCAACGTCTCGGTGATCTGAGCGCCGATGGTCATGACCGGGTTCAGCGAGGTCATCGGCTCCTGAAAGATCATCGAGATCTCGTTGCCGCGGATATCGCGCATCTCCGGCTCGGAGAGCGCCACCAGATCCTTGCCGTCGAGCTTGATCGAGCCGCTGACGATGCGGCCCGGCGGGTTCGGCACGAGACGCAGCAGCGACAGCGCGGTCATCGTCTTGCCGCAGCCGCTTTCGCCGACGATGGCGAGGGTCTCGGCGCGCCCAATCGCGAAGGAGACGTCGTCGACCGCCTTCACCACGCCGAGCCGGGTAAAGAGGTAGGTGCGCAGCGCCTCGACCTCGAGCACCGTTTCGGCGTTGTGGCCCGGCCGCGTCAACGGCGTGTAGTCGGCGGGCTTATGTTCGCTCGCTATCGACAAATCAGACGCCTCCCGAATGCGCTCGCTGACGTTTGCCGTCAGCTACGTTGCCGCGGATCGAGCAAATCGCGCAAGGCGTCGCCGAGCAGATTGGTGCCGAACACCACGAGGCTGATCGCCAGCCCCGGGAAGATCACCAGCCAGGGCGCGGTGCGGACGTATTCGGCGGCCGATTCCGACAGCATCCGGCCCCAGGAGGGGTGCGGCTCGGGGACGCCGAGGCCGAGAAACGACAGCGTCGCCTCGACCAGGATCGCCGAGCCGAGTTGGGCGGTCGCCAGTACGATCAGCGGTGATAGCGTGTTCGGCAGAACATGGCGGATCGCGATGCGCGTCTCTGACATGCCGATCGCCTTCGCGGCCTCGACAAAGGGCTGCTCGCGCAGGCTCAGCGTGCTCGAGCGGATGACGCGCGCGACATAGGGGACCAGCGGGATCGCGATCGCGACGATCGTATTCTGCAGCGACGGCCCGAGCGCCGCCGCCATGATCAGCGCCATGACGAGCAGCGGCAGCGACTGCATCATCTCGAGCAAGCGCTGGGTGATCAGGTCGAACCAGCCGAGCAGGTAGCCGGACAAAAGGCCGACAGTGACCCCGATGCCGGAGCCGAGCAGCATCGAGCCGATGCCGACTTCGAGCGAGATGCGCGCGCCGTAGATGATGCGGCTGTAGACATCGCGGCCCATGAAGTCGCAGCCGAGCCAGTGGGTGAGGCTGGGGCGCGCCAGCGACTGAGAGGCATTCGTCGACAGCGGGTCGTAATAGGTGATGAACGGCGCGAAGACCGCGGCGAAGACGAACAGGCCCATGATCAACGCGCCGATCGAACCCAAGGGATAGCGGCGCATGAAAAAACGGACCGCGCCCCAGCGGCCTCTGACGTTTGCCCCTGCGGCGGCCAACTCGACGTTGAAATCGATCGTGCTCACAGGCCGATCTCCCGATCGTAAAACCGCATCTCGCGCTAATCGCCGTATTTGATCCGTGGATCGAGCGCCGCATACAGCATGTCGACAATGAAATTGATCGTCACCACCACGATCGCGATGAACATCACCAAATTCTGCACCATCGGATAATCGCGCCAGCGGATCGCCTCGACCAGGAAGCGCGCGACCCCGGGGATGTTGAACACGGTCTCGGTGACGATCAACCCGCCTAGCAGAAACGCCGCCTCGATGCCGATCACCGTGACGACCGGAAGCATCGCGTTCTTCAGCGCGTGGTAATAATTGATCTTGGTTTCCGAGGCGCCTTTCGAGCGCGCCGTGCGGATGTAGTCCTGACGCAATACTTCGAGCATCGAAGAGCGGGTGAGCCGCATCATCAGCGCCGAGCTGCGGAAGCCGACCGCCGCGGCCGGCACGCTGTACATCAGCAGCGTGTTCCAGAACCCGACCGGCTCGTCGCTGTAGATCGGGATCGTGCCGAAATAGGCGACAAAGCCCATCAGGATCAGGAGGCCGAGCCAAAACGCCGGCATCGACAGCCCCGACAGGCTTATGATCCGCAGCAGATAATCGAGCTTCGTGTTCTGCTTGACCGCGCTGATCACGCCGAGCGGCACGCCGAACAGCACGGCAAACGACAGCGCCAGGACGGCGAGACGCGCGGTAATTGGGATGCGCGGCGCGATCTCCTCGAGCGCCGGCTTCTCGGTCTGGTACGACATACCGAGGTCGCCCTGCAGCAGACCGCCAATCCACGCCGCGTACTGCACCGGGATCGACTTATCGAGACCGAGATCGGCCTCGATGCGCGCCTTGTCCGCCGGGTCGACGAAACCGCCAGCATCGAACAGGATGTCGGCAATGTTGCCGGGGGTCAGCCGCAACAGCACGAAAATTATGACGGAGATGCCGAACAGCGTCACCAGCATCAGGCCGAAACGCCGCACCAGATAGGCTCCCAACGGCGCCCTCCCGAATTTGGTCACGCCTCGCTTCGCGAGGGCCGTGCGCCGCCACGGAAGCTAGCAGGTTCGCAGGCCTTGGTCGAATCGCCACAAAGGGTTACAGCGGCTTATTTGTCGAGCCAAACATCCTCCATGCGCCAACCGTTGTAGATGCTGTTGATCATGATCGTCAGCCCCTTCACCCAGGGCTGCTGGCAACTGGCGCCGACCGGAAAGAACAGCACTGGCCGAACCGCGGCATCCGCCAGTTTGCGCTCGAGCTGCCAGACGGTCTGCTTGCGCTTTTCCGGATCCGGTTCCATCGACTGCTGATCAACCAGCTTGTCGAATTCGGGATCGCTGTAGCCGGCATAGTTTCGTAGCGCGCCGGTGTAAAAGTTCTCGTAGAACATCTGATCCGGGTCATCGACCCCGGTCTCCATCGGCACCGCGCCGATCGCGTAATCCCTGCGCGCCACCTTCGGGTACCATTGCGTCGTGTCGACGATGTCGAGCTCAGCGTCGATGTAGATCTCCTTCAGCTGCGAATTGAGCAGCACGGCCGGCTGCCGCCATGAGGGAATGTCGCGCGTCGAGATCTTGGTGGCCAGCGGCTTGTCCGGGCCGTAGCCCAGCTTTTCCATGATCTTGCGTGCTTCCGCGCGATTTTTCGCGACGTCGGGGTCGTAGCCGGGCAGCGTTTTCAGCATCTCCTCCGGCATGCCCCATACGCCGTTCGGCGGCGGCAGCATCGTCGCGCCGACATGGCGAACGCCGCCGTTGATGATCGTCGAGAACGCCTCGCGGTCGATCGCCAGTGTCATCGCCCGCCGCAGTTCCGGATTGTCGAAGGGCGGCTTGTGTATGTTGATCAGCATCGTCCGGGGGACGTTGACGGAGGTCAGCTGGCAGATCGCCTGGGGCGCCTGTTCCTTGAAGTCCTTCAGGGTCGGCGGGGTCACGCCATAGGGCGAGCCGACATCGAAATTGCCGGCGAAGAACGCCAGGTTGCGCGGCGCGATCTCCCGCATGATCGTGAAATCGATGCCGTCGAGATAAGGCCGTCCCGGCTTCCAATAATCCGGGTTGCGCGTCAACCTGATGTACTCGTTGGGCTTGAACTCGACGAATTTGAATGGCCCGGTGCCGATCGGGTGCTGCCGCATCTCGCGGGCCGGCACATGGCACGGATAGATCGGCGACCAGCCTGAGGCAAGGAGCGCCAGCAGCGCGGGCTGCGGCCGCTTTAGATGGAAGGTGACCTCGTAATCGCCCCGGGTCGTCACCGCCTCGACATTGCTGTACCAGGGCTTGCGCGGATTGACGCGCAGCTTGTCGGCGCCGCTCCCCATCAGCAGGTCCCAGGTGCACTTGACGTCAGCCGCGGTAAACGGTTTGCCGTCGTGCCACTTGACGCCCTCGTGCAGTGGGAAGGTCAGCTCGGTTCCGTCCTCGCTCCAGCTCCAGCCTGTCGCGAGATCGGGCACGACCGAGTCGAGACTGTTTTGCGCCACATCCTGCTTGTACACGACGAGGTTATTGAACACCGCCATCATCGGTTGCTCGGAAGCGCGCGTCGATTCTTCGAGGATCGACATGCTCGCCGGGCTGTCGAAGTGCTGGATCTTGAGCACCCCGCCCGGCTTTTGCGCCAGCGCCGTCCCGGACGCGCACAACAGCATCAGCGCCGATCCGGCCACCCTCCATCCCCGCACATATCCCGCCATGCGTTTTCTCCCACGGAGTCGACCGCATTCACCGCCGTCGCTGCCCGTCTTCGGCACAGCACAAGGCGGTGCCGCGGGTGCGAATCGGCGGAAGGCTAGCACGCCCTCGGCGGGGGAGGCAGGAGCTAGTGCATGCAATCTGACAATCGAGTCCTGCGGAGGATTCCCGCTCGCGCGGGTCGGGATCGTCGTCGAGGTGAGGTCTGCCGACCATGTTCGTCTCCAAGCTGCGGTGGCGAACCGCAACAGTCGGCAAAAACACGTCCGGCGGGCCGGGATCATCCGGCTGACCGGCGTCGGGCTCGGCACAATCCGGGCGAGCGCTCAGGCTCCCAGCGCGACCCGCGCTCCCTCTGCTGACTGACCGGCCATAGCCGCGAGCCACTCCTCGCTTCGCACCAGAGGCACCCAACCCGATCGCAAAAGAGCGCCGGAACTTGCGATCAACGATGCCGCCGCGAACCGATCGTAATCACCCCCATATCCGGCCAATGAGGCGAGCAGCTTGAGCAACGGTCGTGGAACCCAGATGATCCCCGGCCTCCGCCCCAACCCCCGACGCATTGCGGTGACAATCTCGGGGATCGATAGAGCGCCTGGATCCGAGACGATAAGTGGCCTGCGCAGCGGCCCAGGAAGTCGCAAGGTATGATCGATCGCGGCAATGAGGTTATCCAAGAACAAGAGCGACCGCCGCGACGTGAGGCCGCCAACTGGCAGAGGCAGAGGGGAACGGGCAAGACGCAAGAGCGGGATCAACTTGCCCTTGGGTTCCCGCCCATAGACGGAGACGGGACGAAGGGCTACCCAGTCGATTGCGAGTTCAGACAGGCCTTGTTCCGCCGCCAGTTTCGAGCGTCCGTACGCGTTTACAGGCGCGGGGACCACCTCCTCCGTCAATACCACGTTTGCGGTCGGACCCGATTGTGCACTGATCGAAGATAGAAAGATGAAGCGCGAGACTCCCGCGTGTTGCGCTGCCTTCGCCAGCTCCAATGTGCCTTCCGTGTTGATGGCCTGATAATCGGCTTCCGTAGCATCGCTAATTGCAGACGTGATCGCCGCCGTATGAATAACGGAATCGATGCCCGCGAACGCCGCTTCCAAGCCATGAAGCTGCCTAAGGTCGCCGATAATTATCGGGTAGCAGCCGGATCGCGGCGCTTTTAACGGCCTCCGCACGAGAGCCCGAACGTGGTAGCCGCGTTGTGGTAGTTCGCGTGCAAGCGAACTGCCGATGAACCCAGTAACTCCCGTCACGGCCACCTGCATACGTCGCATCTCTCAGGAGCGGGCCGAGCGCTTTTTCTATGTCTTTAACCAGAGACCGCGAGAACATGCGGCCGAAAACCTAGGCAGTAACCAATTAAACTAGGGCGTCGCGTCGGCGCTGCTCATCGGGGGATACGAGTTTAGGGTTACCCGATAACACCCTCTCTCGAAACCCGGGTATCCTGTTTCCCGGCAGCGGCTCAAACGGGGCGTGTTCCGCGCGATCGTCGAGTTGCAAGCCGCCATCAACCGCTTCGGCGCCGAAATTAATGCCGATCCCGAGTCCTTCGTTTGGACCACCCACCCCGACCGCGTCATCGCCACCATTCAGTGCGGGAAGCAGCGTTAGAGTCGGTGCACTAGCGGGACAGATCTACCTGTTCAACCAGATGTCCTCGAAGCGCCAACCGTTATAGATGCTGTTGACCATGATCGTCAGGCCCTTCAGCTCCGGCTTCCGGCAGGTCGCTCCTCGCGGGTAGAAGATCACCGGCCGGGCGACGTCCTCGATCAGCTTGCGCTCGATCTCCCAGACGATTTTCCTGCGCTTTTCCGGGTCGGCTTGCATCGACTGCTGGTCCACCAGCTTATCGACTTCAGGGTTGCAGTAGCCGGTGTAGTTGCGCTCCGAGCCGCACACGTAATTCTCGTAGAATTGCTGGTCGGGGTCGTCGACGCCGGTTTCGCTGACGTTGAGCCCGACCGTGTAGTCCTTCTTCAGGAGCTTGGGATACCAGTTGGTGGTGTCGACCGGTTCTAGCTGGGGATCGAAGTAGATCTCGCGCAACTGGCCGATCAGGATCGCCGCCGGGTCGCGGTAGGGCGGGATGTTGCGGGTCGATACCGTGACCGGCAACCGCCTGTCCGGCCCGTAGCCGAGCTTCTGCATGGTCGCCCGCGCTTGGTCGCGGTTCTTTTCAATATCTGGCCCGTAACCCGGTTGGGCTTGCAGCATTTCCGGCGGCATGCCCCAGACCCCTTCCGGCGGCGGCAGCATCGTCGCGCCGATATCGCCCTGCCCCTGGGTGATGATGTCCACAAACGCCTTGCGGTCGAGGCTGAACGCCATCGCCCGGCGCAACTCGATGTTGTCGAAGGGCGGCTTGTCGGGGTTGATGATCATGGTGCGGTTGACGTTGGTGGCGGTCACCTCGCACTGCGCCCAGGGTGCCTGGTTGGTCATCTCCTTCAAGGTCGGGACCGTCACGCCGTAGGGCGAGGCCAGGTCGAATTTGCCGGCGACAAAAGCGAGGTTGCGCGTCGACATCTCCTTGATGATCGTATACTCGATGCCGTCGAGGTAGGGCCGGCCCGGTTTCCAGTAATCCGGGTTGCGGGCGAGCTTGATCGTCTCGTTCGGCTTGAACTCGACGAATTTGAACGGGCCGGTGCCGATCGGATGCTGGCGCATCTGCGCCGGCGGCACATGGCAGGGATAGACCGGCGACCAGCCGGACGCCAACAGCGCCAGCAGCGACGGTTGCGGTTGCTTCAGCCGGAAGGTCACCTCGTAATCGCCGTTGGCGGTGACCTCTTCGAGGTTGCGGTACCAGGATTTACGCGGGTTGAGGCGCAGCTTCTCCGCCGCTTTGCCTTGCAGCAGATCCCAGGTGCACCGTACATCCGCAGCGGTGAAGGGTTTCCCGTCATGCCATTTGACGCCCTGCCGCAGCGGAAAGGTCAGCTCGGTGCCCTCCTCGTTCCATGACCAGCTGGTAGCGAGGTCGGGAACAATCGAGTTCAGGCTGCCCTGCGCCACGTCTTGCTTGTACATCACCAGGTTGTTGAAAACGCCCATCATCGGCCGCTCGGCGGCGACCGTCGCCTCCTCGAGGATCGACATGCTGGCCGGGCTGTCGAAATGCGAGATTTTGAGAATGCCGCCCGGTTTCTGCGCCAGGATCGGGTCAGCGAGCGAGAATGAGAGCAGCAACGGGCTCGCGAGCGCGAGCCCTCGCAGGTGACGCCTCATAGCCGCTCTCCTGTTCACGCCGGCCGGGGTTAGCCGGCGGCCGCACCGGTTTTTTGGAGGGTGCGTACGGGGCAAGATTAGCACGCGCCGATCAGCCGGACACGCGCCAAGCTTCGGTCGCCGCGTACTCCTATAGGAGTCGCCGCGTACTCTATAGGATAGGTGCCCGTCTTCGGGCGGCAGGCCGTGTTCAGCCCGGCTCGCCCTCGGCTCGCCAGACCTTGCTGGCGATCGGTCCGGTATCGCCTGCGGTTTCGACGAAATGCACCCGATCGCCCACCTTCAGCCGGTCGAAGTCGCGATTGATCAGGCCGTTGCGATGAAAGTAGAGCTGGGTTCCCTCGTGCGTCTCTAGGAAGCCATGATCCTCGGCCGGGTTGAGCTGCGTGACTTGGCCGGCGAAGGACTTGTCATGGACTTTCACATCGCCGCGCTGCTTGCGCTTGTAGTCTAGGAGGCGCCGTTCGGCCGCCTTGAAGGCGTTGCGTAGCGCGATACCGACATCAGGATCGGCAAATTTCTCACGGGCGCGGTGCGGTTCGTGGCTGACGACGATTTTGTCGCCCGGGACCCGCATGTCGATGTGGACCTCGAAGAGGTTGCCGTTCTGGTGCCGGCGATGCAGTTGCTCCACCGAGACCCGGCAGCCGATCAGGTGGTGATAAAGCCGGTCCAGCTTGCCGACGCGTTCGCGGATCTTGGCCTCTAGCTTGGGCAAGGATGGCGTGTTGTGGAAGGCGATCTCGACGGGAATATCCATATCGCTCCTCTCTCTCAGTACTGCAGGATCGCCGCCGTCGGCGCGGTGCGGGGCAGATGGGCGCGGTTGACAAGGGTGACGTTGCCGCCCTGGCGCAGCGCCATGACCGCCGCGTAATCGAGGAGATCATCCTCCTCCTCGGCAGGGATCGCGATGAGCGACGATCCGGTCGTGGCGCTCGGCGCTCAGGCGTTTTCCGGCCATCGATAGGAGATTGCGCAATCGGATCAGGTCCTGCCGCACCTCGCGTCCGGCCGAATGCCTCGGCAGATGGATCGAGACGGTCGGCCGCTTGTCGCAGCCGACCAATTCATCCAGGTCGTTTCTTACGAACATGGCAGATCTCGGAGAGAAGGGTCTGCTTTCCCAACCCGTGACTTGAGGCTTTCGTTCCGCCTCGGCGGGGCATCAAACCTGATGGTTTGGCGCAGCCAGGCGCGCCTCAACCGGGCACTGCCAACGCAATACACCGGCTTGGTTGAAAGCCTATTTGTGCTCCTCTTGCTCTGCCGGCTTGCCGCTACGTGGAGGCGGCTTTTCTGTCTATATGTGTCTAAATTTCCCGCTCGTAAGTCGCTGATATCGCGGATTATGCTGCCGCCTTGTCCACGCTTGACTAAGCTGTGTCCAACCCCGTATATTGGACACTCGTTAGACAGGAGGCCAGCGACATGGCGCGCACGGTACGGGATGCAAACCTCGAAACACGGACGGCTCGGGCTCGGCTCAAAGCTAGCGGGAAACCCTATTACCGAGCGATCGATCCCGGTCTGCATCTCGGCTATCGCAAGGGCCAGGCTGGCGGCAAATGGGCGATGCGCTGGTATGTCGGCGAGGGCGACTACAAGGTCGAGACGATCGGCACGGCCGACGACAGCGCCGACGCAGATGGGGTTGCGATCCTCGATTTCCGGCAGGCGCAAGCGCTGGTCCGCGAGCGGTACGTCGAGCGGGTCCGCACTGCGCAAGGGCTGCCGGCCAAGGATGGCCCCTACACAGTTCGGTCCTGCATCGACGAATATCTCCGCTTCCTCGACGGCAACCGAAAATCGGGCAAAGACGCGCGATGGCGTGCCAAGGCGCTGATTTTGCCGACGCTCGGTGAGATCGTGTGCGTCGAGCTCACGGCCGCCAAGCTACGCCGCTGGCTCGAGGATACCGCGACCACCCCGCCGCGGGTGCGGAGCGCAAAAGACGCGGCGCCGCGATACCGTGAAATCGACGAGGAGGATGATGAGCAGCGCCGGAAGCGCCGGGCGACGGCGAATCGAACGCTGACGTATCTAAAGGCCGCTCTCAACCGGGCATGGCGCGAGCGCAAGATCGCCTCGGATGATGCGTGGCGGCGCGTCGAGCCGTTCAAGGGAGCCGACGCAGCCCGGGTCCGGTATCTACAGATCGACGAATGCCGGCGGCTGATCAATGCGGCACAGGGCGAGTTCCGCGATCTCGTACGGGCAGCGCTGGCAACAGGCTGCCGGTTCGGCGAGTTGGCAGCACTGCAATGCGGCGACTTCAACCCGGATGCAGGGACGCTGCATATCCGCACCAGCAAGAGCGGAAAGGGCCGCCACGTCGTCCTTGCCGACGAAGGGATCGAGCTATTCCGGCGGCTCACGGCCGGCCGGCCCGGCGTCGAGCTGTTGTTGCGCAAACCCAACGGCAACCGCTGGGGCAAGAGCCATCAAGACGAGCCCATGCGCGAGGCATGTGGACGGGCCAAGATCGAGCCGCCAGCGAATTTTCACTGCTTGCGGCATACCTATGCCTCGCACAGCGTGATGGCTGGCGCGCCGCTGCTGGTCGTGGCGCGTAACCTCGGCCATGCCGACACGCGCATGGTCGAGAAGCATTACGGGCACTTGTCGGAGAGCTATGTCGCCGAGGCGATCCGGGCGGCGGCGCCGCGGTTCGGGATTATCGAGGATCGCAAAATTGCCGCGCTCGGCGACCGGGTGCCGGCATGATTGAGAACGCTGCGAAAACGTCCTGCGCCATTGTTCCGCTTCGTCCCGCCAATCCTACTGCACTGGAAAAGGCAGTTTTTGCCGCCACCGACGCTTGGTTCCTGTCTGAGCGAGCAAAAGATGCGGCTTACGCGAGTGCGGAAAAATATCAAAAGAAATTCCTGAAGGAGCGAGATGAGCATCGCAAGGAATGCGGCCGACAACTGGCGCTTGCGCAAAAGTTACATCGCGAAACGAAGATCAACATTCCTTGGAAGGAATGGGCTCCTGCTCAAACCGGCTGGTCATACAGGACGGTCGCGCGCCGCATGAAGGACTTCGTCGAGCCGGATGCGCCAAAAGAGCGCGATCAAGTGCGCGCTCAGACCGGCCGCGGTGGGCCGCGCATCGAGCGACCCGGCCACAACCCGGCCAACGACAAGCGCGTCATAGACGAGGATGGCAATACGATTTTGATCATGCATGAGCAGCGGCGGACCTTCGATGATCATTTGTATGATTGGCTGCACAGGGAAACGGGAAGGTCGTATCAAACTGGCGAGCCGGGCAGGCCAACATCCTCGCCGCTCATAGAACAGGAAATGAGGCGCCGCGCTGAAGCCGGCGAGCTGTTGAGCCGCTTCAGCCGAGAGGCCGCCTATCTCAGCGCGTGGCTTGGGCGCGCGCATCCGGCGGCTCCCCCGATGTCTCCAAAGACAATTCAAAATAAGCTCGCGCCACTGCATCAAAACCTGCTTTCGCCTCCCGATAATAAATAATATCGGGAATAATATCGGGATACTTTTTCGGGAAATTGATTAACCCGATGTCCAGCTCCGGCTAACACAGTCGGGAATTGGACAATGGATCAGCTAGCCTTCACGGTCGAAGAGTTCTGCTTTCGGCACCGGATGTGCCGCGCAACTTTTTACAACATGCTGAGAGCTGCCAAGGGTCCGCGCGTGATGCGCGTTGGCCAGCGCACGATGATCAGCATTGAGGCCGCGGAGGAGTGGCGCCGCGAGCGGGAAGCGGAAGCCGCCGCGGAGAAGGCAGCATGAGCCGGCCCCCGCGCGACAGAGGGCGAGGGCCTCCAGAAGAAGAGGCCCGGCGCTCCCGTGGCGGGGAGGCCGGGCCAAACACTTCGATAAGCAGCAAGGAAGCGGCTCATACACCAAACTGGGCGCACATTCAACGAGCGTGGAGCGCCACCGACCCGGCTGTCTGGGAATGCCCCGTCACGGGAGTCGACTGCCGGGAGCTAGCCATCGCGGCGCTTGGAGCGATTTACGACCCCGAGACACTTTGCACGGCTCATTTGCGCGCCTTCTATTCCGAGGCTTTTGCCTGGCACCATCAACACACCGAACTCGTCATCCGGATCGAGCGCGGTATGTCACTCGGCCAAATTATTGGCCTCGTGCTCGCGTTCAAAGGCTGGTTGCGCGACATCCCCGATAGCGAGATCACGGCCCTTCTTTGGGATCTCGCCTGGCAGTGGGGCGATGGATACGCCTACAGGCCCTTCCGCGACGCTGGGGGCCGCTTGTGAGCGGCTGTCTCTTCGCCATGACGGCCGACCGGATCGCGGCGTATCGATGCCGCTCGACTTGAACGACGCTCCGCTCCGGCTCGAGCGCCGCGTCATCGCCACGGCCGCGCCAGAACCGCCGGCAGAGCGTCCGCGCAGCCGCTATGTGAGTTGGATTGCGGCTCAACAAATGGTCATGGGCAGGGGCCTAGAAGTGCTCCGGCTGGCGGGAGTGTCATGGCCGCCGCCCCGCGGCGATAAGACGAATTGCCCCTTTCCGGATCACCCGGACCACAACCCATCGTGGCGCTTCAGCGAGGAGTGCGGCCGCTGGTTCTGCTCCTGCGGCAGCGGAGACGTGTTCGACGCGCTGGTGAAGCTCCGTCGCGCTCCCGATTTCGAGGCCGCCAAGCTCCTCGCCGCCGAAATGCTAAACCGCCGAGACGCCATTACCGAGCCCCGCGAGGGCGTGACGCTCAACACATTCGCGGCCCACAAGGGGCTGCCAATCGACTCCCTCCGCGACTGCGGACTTTCCGACGGTCACCACCGCGGCGGCCCGGCAGTGCGCATTCGATACCGCGCCGAGGATGGTACGGAACTTGATCCACGCTGGCGTATCGCTCTAACAGGCGATCTCAAGACCGTATCGCCGAAGGGTGCCACTACCGCGCTTTACGGCCTCGATCGTCGCGACGAGGTGCTGGAGCGCGGGTTTGTGCTTGCGGTCGAGGGCGAGACCGATGCGCTAACCGCGTGGCATCGTGGCTGGCCGGCAATCAGCCTACCCGGCGCGAGCAACTTCCGCGACGATCGCGACGCCGCGTGGTTCGACGGCATCGAGAAAATCATCATGGTGCGCGAGCCCGATCAGGGCGGCGGCGTCATGACAAAGCGTCTGGCCGGCTCGCGGATCGCGTCACGGGTTCGCGTGATCGAATTGCCGGGCTGCAAGGACGTGTCGGCGCTCCATCTCGCGAACCCCGACGGCTTTGATGCGGTGCTGCAGGCGGCAATCGAGGCCGCGACGCCGCTGGAAACCGCAGCAGCAAAAGAGGCGGCAAGCCATCCCCTTAACATCGTCTTCTACGCCGATCTCGCGCTCGACACCGAAGACAACGCGCTCGTCGATGGGCTGATGGAGCGGCGCGGCTTCACCGCAATCATCGGCGAGCCAGGGTCCGGCAAGACATTTTTCGCGCTGCATCTGGCGCTGTCACTGGCGCGGGGCGTGCCGTTCTTTGGCCGGGCCGTGCAACAAACTCCAACGCTTTACATCGCGACCGAGAGCGGCGCGGGCATTGCGAAGCGCGCCCTGGCTTACGAGGGCGTTCCTCGCGACGTGCCGTTTGCCGTCATCACCACCGGCATCAATCTCAAAGAGCCAAACTCGCAGAACGCCTTCGCGCTGGTCGACGCGATCAATGAAGTCGAGCGCAGCACGGGCATTAGATTTGGCCTGATCATTATCGACACCCTGTCGCGAGCGATGCCGGGCGCGGATGAATCCGGCTCGGTCGACATGAGCAATCTGATCGGTAACTGCGACACGATCCGAGGCAGTACCGGCACCGGCCTAATCCTCGTGCACCACGTCGGCAAGGATGCCAGCCGCGGGTCGCGCGGGTCGTCGCTCCTGCCGGCAGCGATCGATACCGAGATCACCCTATCCGCCCACTCCGCTACAGGCATGTTCATCGCGCGCGCCAGCAAGCAGCGCGAGTTGCCGTGCGATGGCGTCATGACCTGGAGACTGGAGGTCGTCGAGCTCGGCCAAACCGGTTCGGGCAAACCGATCACGACCTGCGTCGTTGTACCGATCGAGGGTGCCGACGCGTTGGCAGCGCCGAAACCCAAGCTCAGCCCGGCCGATAAGATCGCGTTCGATCAGCTCGTGAATGCCATCAACGAGAGCGGGACACCGGGACAACCGCCACATGTCCCGTCATCTCTCAAGGTTGTCCCGATCGATCTCTGGCGAAACTACGTCTACACGGCCAGCGAGGGCGATAAGGAAGCCAAAAAGAAGGCCTTCCAACGCGCCAGAGATCGCCTGCAAGCCAAGGAAATCATTGGGCTTTGGAACGATAATGTTTGGATTACAGAGCAATGAGAGCGGCAATAAAACAAGCTAGGGGACAACGGGACATTACCGGGACATGTCCCCACCTGTCCCGACGCATCCAAGCGGGACAACACTGGGGTCCCCCCTTTAGGGGGGGCCCAAATGTCCCGGTGCGTTTGTCCCGGCGGGGACGGGCGGGGCTGAAGGTGCTGCACTGATCCAACGAAGGAGGCGATGATGACCAGCGCGCAACTTGAGACACAGATCAGTGTCTCACTGACTCGTCAACGCACCGAACGGCTTCAAATGCACGTCGAGGCGGGGCTGACCATGCCGCCTGCGGTGCTCCCTCCGTTCGCCGAGATCGCCCGTCAGCTCCGGATAATTGTCGCCGATGATGTAACCGACGATGAAATCATCATGGCCGCATACCGAGTGCGCGCCGAATGGCGGTACCGGGTCTGCACCTGGGCGCGGGAAGGTTGGGATAATGCCGAATTCGTCTCGGTTATCGCCGGCGCCCGCGTGCACCTGGAAGCGATGGAGGCCAATTGCGCGCGCTGGGTGGTAGAGGCATCCGAACGCTCGCAAACACCGTGCTTCCGGTGCTGACGGCTGTCCTGGCTGAGCCGCCGAGGCATCCGACTTCCGGCGCTGCCGAGTTGTGGCCGAGAAGCCACAAAACGCGAGGCCTCACCGCAGAAACCGCTTGCTCAAGGCGGTAAGTAGACACGGTTAGACTGGTTTAGACTGTTGATTTACAACAGGGATCTTGACTTCGCTGATATCGTTTGTCCAACATCTGCGCGATAAGTGGCGCACGATCGAGGTTCTGAATTGCCGGGAGTTGCGCACCGTATAGGTCCGTACAGCAAGCCTTGTGTGTTGGCGAAGATAGACCAGCGCACTAAGGAAGCGAGATTGCTGCGTG
This sequence comes from Allostellaceae bacterium, assembly GCA_036008175.1. Taxonomy (GTDB): domain Bacteria; phylum Pseudomonadota; class Alphaproteobacteria; order ATCC43930; family CGMCC-115725; genus DATARH01. The sequence continues at coordinate 85,684 of DASYOB010000147.1, read as the reverse complement.
AGACGCGAGCATCGCTTGCAGCACATGTCGGCAATCCGAGCGTGGTTCAAGCTGCGCTGATCGAGCGCGCTGCCTGGCTGACGCTCAGGCTGGCACAGCTCGACGCGAAGATGACCGAGGGCGGCGCCTTCAGCGATCACGATAACCGGGCGTACATGGCTTGGTCGAACGGGCTGACCCGCACCCTCGCGCGTCTCGGCATGCAGCCCGCCGCCGCTCGCCAGCCGACGCTGCAAGAATACCTCGCCAGCAAGGCGACAGCGGCATGAGCGCTCCCGCGGCGGTCCCAGCGGTCCCCGCCTCTCCCTCCTCTCCCGCCAATATCCTCGCCGCCTGCGCCGACCCCGCGCTGTTCGGCCGGTGGTTCGCTAATCCGAAGACATGGACCGCGTGGTTCGCGTTCCTGCGGGCAATGTTTGGCCTGCCGATGGCCCGCGCCGACCGGAAGCTGTTTACCGCCTGTACCAGCCTCAGGAAGCCACTTGCGCGCGGCTACCTTGAAGCGTGGCTAGTCTGCGGCCGCCGCGCCGGCAAGAGCTTGATGCTGGCGCTGATCGCGGTCTTCCTGGCCTGTTTTGGGGACTACTCGCCGTATCTCACACCGGGCGAGCGCGGCATTGTGCTGATCATCGCCGCCGACAAGAAGCAGGCGGCCGTCATCTTCAAATACATCGCCGCGTTCCTGCGCGGGGTGCCGATGCTGGCGGCGCTGATCGAGCGGGAAACTGCCAGCGAAATCGACCTGACGAACGGCATCACGATCGAGATCGCGACGGCGAGCTACCGCACCGTGCGCGGCCGCACCCTGATCGCCTGTCTCGCGGATGAAATAGCTTTTTGGAGAACTGACGAAGGCGCCGCCAACCCGGACAGCGAGATTCTGGCTGCGATCCGCCCGGCGATGGCGACGATCCCGGGTGCGATGCTGTTGTGCGCCTCCTCGCCCTACAGCCGCCGTGGCGAATTGTGGAACGCCTATCGGCGGTATCACGGCAAGCCCGGCCCAGTGTTGGTGTGGAAGGCCGAGACGCGCCGGATGAACCCGCTGGTACCGCAGCGCGTGATCGACGACGCGATGGAGCGGGATGCGCCGAGCGCGAGGGCGGAATTCCTCGCCGAGTTCCGCAGCGATATCGAGGCGTTCGTCACCCGCGAGGTGATTGAGGCGGTGACGGTGCCGGGTCGGCGCGAGCTGCTGCCGCTTAGCGATATCGCGTACAGCGCCTTCGTCGACCCGAGCGGCGGATCGTCGGACAGCATGACGCTTTGTATCGCGCACCGGGATCGGTGGTCCGAGAAGGCAGTGATCGATGCGATCCGCGAGGTCAAACCGCCGTTCTCGCCGGATGATGTTGTGTGCGAGTTTAGCGAGTTGTTGAAGTCGTACCGAATCAGCCGCGTGACGGGCGATCGTTATGCTGGCGAGTGGCCGCGCGAGCGCTTCCGTGCTTACCGGATCGAATACCTGCCTGCCGACCGCCCGAAATCCGACTTGTACCGCGATCTCCTGCCGCAGTTGAACGGTGGCGCGGTCGAGTTGCCTGATCATCCGCGGTTGGCGGCGCAGCTCTGCAGTTTGGAGCGTCGTACCGCGCGCGGCGGCAGGGATTCGATCGACCATCCGCCGGGCGGTCATGACGATCTCGCGAATGTGGTCGCGGGTGCGGTGGTTGGCGTCGTCGTCAATGCGCGCGCTCCGTTCGTCTTCGCGACGATAGAGGGCGGGGTTTACACCGCGGCCAGTTATGCCGCTCGGGGCGAGGCGGCGGCCAGTCAGGCGGCAGCGGATGCGGTCGAGCGCAATCGCCGGCTGATCGCCGAGTGGACCGCCGCCGAGCTGCTCGCAAATGATTCCGCGGAGGCGCGCGGAGAACTCAAACGTCGCCAACGGCAAACGTTTTAGGAGAAGCAGATGGCGGAGCTTACTGCGGTTGCAACGAACAACAACCCGCCAAAGCGAAAAATTTTGGTGCCGCCCGATCTGGACCGACCCGAGGTGATGCGGCAGTTTTTGGCCGATATTGACCTAGAGCTACCGATGCAGGTCACGTTCGGCGGGCTTCAGCCGACGCTGCGCGCGGCCGGCCGGACATTTACTGTTCCGGCGATCGACGTGGCGCTCGCTGTGGCGGAAATCCCGGTTGCCGAGCGGCTCTACGTGAAGCGCGCGTTGATCAACCATCGCTTGGTGGTCGGCTGATGTTCAAGCGCAAGAAAAAGTTAGCGCCGCCGCTTTCGCCTGTGCGCGCTGTCTTGGTGCAAGCCGATGCCGCGCTCTCCGATGGCCGGGAACATCTCGCGGAAGCGGAACAGCGCGTGGTGCGGCTACGCGAGATCATCGCCGACGAGGTACCGGCGCGTGAAGCCCGGCAGCAGGCCGTCGCTGCGGATCCCGACGCACTGGCCCGGTTCGGCGGAGGCGAAAAGCCCGCCCGAATCACCGCGTTGATCGAGAGCGCCGAGAATGCGGCACGTGCTGCCACTGCGGCGCGGGAAGCGATGCCGCGAGCCGAAGAAGTGTTGCGCCAGGCCAGTGAAGCCCTGGGGCAACTCGTTGAGGCGCGACGGCGCGCGGTTGATGAAGTGTTGATCGCCGAGGCGGATGCAGTCGGCGTCGAATACGCCGCGGCCATAGAGCGCGTGATGGCGCTCTATGAGCGTCTTCACGGCATTGATGCCGCGGTCGGAGGCAAGCTCGCGTTCGCCGCTCCTGAGCCGCAGGAGATGCCGCGGTTTCGTCTGCGCTCGCTGCCGGCGCGGCCCGTGCGTCAGTTGGATGGAAATTTGGGGACAATGTTCAGCCCGTTTATCCGGGTTGTTCCCGACAATAAGCGGATCGCTGGTCACGCGATTGCCTGGGGGCGCGCAGTGTCCGCTCTTGTGGACAATCCGCACGTCGACATTTCGGGACTGGCCATGGCCGATGCAGTCGAGTTGCCCTCGTCGAGCGAAAGCGGCCTCATACGGCACGACAAACGACCTGCCGCACAAGAGACGCCCGGCTTCGTCGAGATGCTGGTCTACGAGGGCACTACGGCGCTGGTGCCGGTAGTCCCAGACCACGACATGAGCAAGCGCACGCGCCGGCACCAAGTGCTCGGCGGGGATGCGGCATGAAATTCCCGTTTCAACATGGCGGGAGTGGGCCAGCCGAGAGGTGCCTTAAAACGCTCGGCAGCGGGTATCGGCGGCCACTTCAAGCTCCAACGCCGAGTGCCCGCCGGGCGGTCGAGCGCGTGTGCGCGCGTTCCGGCTCGTGAGGATATGAGTAACCCCCCGGCGGCATCGTGGTTCCTACCCCACGCGCTGCCGGGGGATTTGTAAGAGAGGGTTTGACAATGGCGAAGTCGATAGCGCGCGAGGTCGAGAAGAACGGCGAGAGCTGGCGCTCAAAATCTGGCCCGGTCAAGAAGCAGATCGAGCGCGAGTTTCCGCGCGGTCAGGGCCAGCGCGACGATCACGGAGTGTCGGGCGGCTACCTGCAGCGCAAGAGCGGCAGCGATGACCGATGACGATGCGATCGAGTGCCTGTACCAGGCGCTAGCCGCCGCTCAGGCGATCGAGGAGGGAATAAACACGATCTACCGGGCCTGCAAAACGGCATTCGCGGAGCTGCGTCAGCTCGACACGCAACTCGCTGATGGCGGCTTTCCGACAAAGAAGCCCGAATTGCTGCAGGGCGACGGCAGCGATTTAGGCCGGTGCTGCGATCTGGCGCGTGACATCAGCGCCCGGATCCAGTTTGCGGTGGCAATGGCCGCTGTCGCCGCGGTCGGCAGCGCCTAAGAGGTACAGACTGATGCCTACGGCCTACGAAATTGGCGTAAATATCAAACTGGTCGACCAGGCGACGCCCGCGCTCAGAATACTGATCCGCACGCTCAACACGGCGCAGGAAGCGGCCGACAGGCTGAAGGTGGCGCTTGCCGAAGTAGCGAACGTCAAGTTTTCCGGTACCACGCGCTCGCTGACCGGACTTGACCGTGGGCTCGCAAAAATCGGCGACGCCGCGACGGTCGCGGGCGACAGGATGGTCGCGGCGACGGACCGGATGATCGCCGGGGTCACCGCGCTCGACGAGCGGCTGGCGCAGACCGCGGCGGAAATCCGCGGCATTGCCGCAGCCAGCAGGACCATGCGCATCCCCGGCGCGCTGCCGGGCGGCGCTGGTGGTGGTCGTCATGGTGGCGGCCGCGGCGGCCTGAGCGGCCGCGTACCCATTGTCGGGCCCGTCCACGGCCACTTTGGCGTCGGGGCTGGCGATGTGGCCGGTCTCGCGCTTGGTTTCGGGATGTTCGAGGGCATCAAGTACGCTGCCAAGGAGCAGATGTCTGAGGCGTACGCGGTGTTCGCAGCGGGCGTTGATCCGAAATCGCAGGAAGGCCAGCGCTACCTCGCGCAACTCCGCGAAACGGCAGAAGCCGCGTCGCGGACCACGATCTTTTCGCGCCCAGATGTCGCCGCGATGATGCCGGGGATCGCCGGCATGGCCGATGTACCGCTGGAGCAGTCCATGCCCTTTATGAAAGGGGCAATCCAGTTTGGCGAATTGACGAAGCAGGCCGGCGCGGCGCAAGGCCAGCACTACGAGGCGGCGGAATCGGCCAGCGCGGCGATTATGCTCTCGCACCTCCTCGGGATCAGCGATCCGGACAAGATGGGTCCGGTCCTTAATGCTTTACTCCCAGCTGTCTTGACCTCGCATCGTTCGCCCGGCGGCCTCGTGAAAAACTTCCAGTACATGCTCGGCTCGGCGGCTGGCGTTGGCATGGATCAATCGGAAGCGATCAACCTCGGCACTTTGGGTGCGACCTTGATGCCCGGGACCCGCGCCGGCACCAACCTCAACCAGATGCTCACCAGCATGATGCCGAAAGGCGGTCCCGGTGCCGGCACGAAGATCAGTCGCGGCGCGGCGGCCCGCCAAGCCTTGCTCGAAAAGATGCACCTGATCGATCCCGAGACGCACCAGCTTTATCGCGACGCGCAGGGCGGCATGGTGAGGCCGATGATCGAGCATTTACAAGATTACCTGAAAGAGCATCCGGCCACGGCTTATGGCGACTTTGTCGCCCTCTCCGGCCAGCGGGGAGCGCGTGCCGCTTTTGAACTGGCGAGAAATCCGAAGTCGGTACCCATGCTTAGCGAGCTTGAGCGCCGCGAGGCGAATGCCGGCGCGATGGGCGGGGTCTCCGCCATCCAGCAGGGTATGAACGAAAACCTGAGCAACCAGGCGCTCCGCAGTTGGGCGAACCTCAAAACGATCGTTACCGACATGGCCGAAGGCACCATCCCGGGCCTGACCAGCGCTTTCCGGGGCCTGAATGCCGGCCTGGAGGCGGTGCGCGGCTATCTTGAACAGCATAAAGATGCCGCAACGGTGGCCGGATACGGTGCCGAGGCGGCCGGCGTCGGAGCCGTCGGCTATACGGCCTGGCGGATAATCGGACGCCGGCTGATGGGGTTTGGCGGCGGTGGTGCTGGTGCTGCTGCTGGTGGAGCTGCCGAGGCTGCCGGAGCGGGCATCGGCGCTGGTGCTGCGGCGGCTGCCGGTGGTGTAACGGTCGGTGGCGTGGTCGCGGCGCTGGGCGGGGTTGGCGCCATCGGCGCCGCGTACGCTTACCTGTTCGGCAAATCCTTGCAACAGGCGCACGATCCGAATTTCCAACGAAGGTTCTGGGATCCGAGCGAAGGTACGATATTCGCTCCCTCGGGCCCGAGCCAAAAGCAGACCCCGAGCATAGGCGAGCATGGCCGGGCCGAGGCTGGGCCGGAGACCGGCAAAGTCATCGCCGAAGCGTTAATCCCGCCTCTCAATTCTGGGTCGGATAAGGTTGCGCAGGCGGTTGGTACCGGGACCAGCGGCACGACCGCGGCAGTGCAATCGCTGGGCGCAATCTTTCAGGCGGTCGGCGCTGAGATCGCTGGCGCGATCGCCAAGGGGATGAACATCAACGGCATTGTCGGCGCGGTTAAGGGCGCGTTAGCGCACGATGCCGGCAAGCCACCGACCGATGCGGGCGGCATCAACACCCGCCTGATTCCGCATTATCCGGCTAATTCGGGGGCGTTCTAGGTCCAGATGACGCCTGCAGCACGAAAGCTAGCCGAGTTGCCGCTGGCGCATTGCCTTTGGGGAATCGGTGATCCGGCGGAGGATGATTTCCGGTTCTGCGGTCAGCGCGCCGAGCGCGGTCACCCGTATTGTGCTGATCATGCCGAACTGGCGATCGAGCGTCGGGACGAGGCGAAGGCCGCATGACCGCCGACACCCGTCAGCAGCTCGTCGCGATGCGCCAGCGCCTTGTGGTGTCCGACGTGCCGGGCGAGCCGATAGCGCTCACGCTGTATCACGAGGCCGAGGCGGTCGCACAGATTGCGTTGCCGCCAATCCGCGCGCTCGCGCTGGCTGGCGAGTTGATCAGGGCGGCATTGCCGCGGGTAAGGGAGGGGAAAGCGTGCTGAGCGGGAAAGTGATTTTGTACAACGAGGAACGGGGATTCGGTTTCATCCGGCCCGACAATGGCGACGTCGATGTCTTCATCCATATCCGGGCCGCTCGCGAGGGCGGCATCAACGAGCTGGCGGTCGGCGATCGGCTGGAATTCCTTGTCGAGCGAGACGAGCGTAGCGGCAAGCCGCGAGCCGCTGAAATCCGGCCAGCGCCGGCCGGCTGATAGCATGTCGATTCAGTCTTTGCTTCTGGCGGCGCTGGCTTTCCAGTCGATAGTATTGCTCTTGATGGTCATCATCGTTCTGCGCCTCTCAGGCGACATTTCCTCGAGCGTCAACCGGAGCGAAACCCTGCTCGACCTTCTCCTCCAAACGGTGCCAGACGGCCTCAGAAAAAATACGGCGTCAAATCGGGCCGGATCGTAGAGGTTCTGAAATTTCCATTCGGTGAGTGTTCGTGATGGTGCGCCTGGTGAAGGAACGAATAGAGGGCGGGGCACGCCCGTAACGGCCGGTTCGCGATTTGCGATTGATGGAACTAACTTAAATCCGCGCCCAACAGCAACGTTCAGCAAATCAAAATTCATGGGGTTATGACTACTTCTCTGAAGGGATGCCCAATGCCATCCGCCTTCATTTGCATTCGGATCCACCCCAAATACCAAGACAGGCAGCTTGATCTCTTTTTGGGACTTCTGAGCGCGTCGGGTTAATAAGACACTCCAAAATGAGAACGAAGCCGCCATTGCGGCTACCGCCACGGTAGCGATGGCAATGGCTCGGTCTATCGTCAGCCATGCAGGGAGCCAGTCGCTCATCGGCTATAGTCGGTACGCTCCGGGGTCGGCGCGTACAAGCCCGGCGAGGCCACCACAATCCCGTCTCCCGCTCGCCCAGCCGCCTGTTCGCCTTCCGACGTGCTCGCGGGAGGGCCGGGAGGAAAGCGCGCTGGGCGAGCCTCTGAAGGCGGGGAACAATCGCCTCGGTCCCTGTTAGGAGAGTATGGCCGATGACGCCGACGCGCACCATCCGACCGCCGAGCAGTATCGAGAGTGGGCGAAGCTCCTTCGACAGCAGGCCGAGGCGGTGAGCACCGCCTCGGACAGACTTCACTTGCTGCGCGCCGCGGACGAATTCGACCATCTCGCCGACAGCATCGAACGGCCGCGGCGCGGCGGTGGCTGAGCTGCTTACGCTGCGTGTTCCGGGATTTTGGCGGCTGTGCTTTCTAGCTCCGCCGCGATCTGCCAAAGCTCAAGCGCAAGGTTCGGATCGCGATCGGCCAGGCTGCGCATTTCCTCCGCGACCCTGTGCAGGAACTTCGGGCCTTCAGAATGCTCATTATGCATCTGGGGATTGAGCGCCATGTTGCGCTCCTTCCTTTGCCTATGAGGCGGGAGCGCTGGTCTCTCAGTTGGTGCCGCGTCTCTGGCTGGGCGCACCAATGGTCTACGGTGCCGCACAAAACGTCTGATGGGGAGTCCTCTTTCGGATAGATGCGTTCTCACCTCGTCGGTTCTCGGTCACATGGATTTTGCCTTTCTGTTAGTTCTGCTTGCTCATCAAATTGGTTGGCAAGGTCTAGCAAACGCCGGCATACGTCCTGGTCTGTAATGCTCTCGGCGAGTCGACGACAACGCTGCGCTTGTTCCCGAAGCCGCTCCGCTCGTGCCTGCGTCATCGCGGCCGCTCCCCACAGGAACAACATCAAGAACACGACCAAAAACTTGGCGGTTCCTGTGCATGGGAGGCTTGCGCATGGCGCGCGGGAGGCGCAGCATCTCAACCGGCGCCTAGAAACGCCCTCTGTTGGCCGGACCCGCCCCGGATATTGGCGGCTTTGTTATGCCCGACTTCGGCCGGGAGTGCCGCGGATACAATACCCGCAAGGGGAAGAAGCGCGCCCGTCTAACAGCGGGTTTCTAGGCTCCCGGCACCAGCCCGATTGCTGGCTGATCGAATGGGAGCAACCTCGCTATGCCTACCAACACCAACACCAACCGCCGCTGCGCCTTCGCGACCGAGGCGATGATGATCCGCGCGCTGCACGCGTACCGGACCGCCCGTGACGCTGCCAGGAACAGCGGCGCAGACGTATCGGCTGAGTACGACCCGCCAACCTTTGAGGCCCTGAGCGATCGGTACGGCAAGCTGCTCTGGGAATTTGCGAGCGAGAGGCCCGTCACAATTTCCGGCGCGATGGCATATCTCGATCTCGTCGCCGCCATCATCGATGGCGAGCGTTCGGAGCAACGCGGAGAGGAAGGCGGATCGGTCCTTTCGGTCGAGCTTGATTTCGGCTACGCGCTCGAATTGCTGGCCAGCGTCCGCCGCTGGCTCAACGATCAGGACGTGGACGAGCTGATCAAGGAGGAGCGGGCCAAGCTTGCCGGAAGCAGTCTCGGCGAGGCGATCGATCTCGTCAAAGCGGCGGGCCGCGACGCCGACCTGTTCGCGCTGATCGCCGAGTTCCGGCGGCAACATCATGAGGTGAATACGCTCAAGGACCCATCCGACGAGGTGGTCACCCGCCTTTCCGCCGAGTTGCGGGCGGTTCGCTACAAACTCAACAAGGTGCGCCCAGTTACTCTCCGCGGCGTGCTGGCGGTGCTCGATCTCGGGTCCCTGATCGACGATCCGCATTACTGGCCCGCCGAGGCGATCGAAGGTCTCCGCGAGATCGCGGCGCAGGAGGGCCGGTCATGAGCGCCGTCGGCGAGCTGGTCAAGTTCCCGACGCGCCGCCGCGTCCTGGCAAGGCTTGGCCTGGATTGCCCAAGCCGGTTGGCCGCGCTCGACACCGAGCTCCGGCGCATCGACGCGCTGATGGCGACGCTTCGGGAAGCGAAGGCCGTCGTGCTCGTCGAGTACAGAAAGGAGCTACGCCGCGAGGTCGAGCTTCAATATGGCGGCTGAGTAAACCCTTCCTCGCGCCCCGTCACACCCTTACAGCCCCGCTCGGCCGCAAACCGGGCGGGGGTTTTCTTTGTGCGGTGGTAGGATGACAGCGGCGGCGCTTGCGGCGGTCTACCCAGCCAGTCGAGCCCGCATGCTGCCGCCTGCAGGCGTGGGGTTAATGTGTCGCCCCACGCCTGCCTCGCTCCCGCGCCCCCAAAAAGAAACGGCCGCCCCACCAGGGAGGCAGGGGCGGCCATAAGTGATAGGGAGACCCTGCAAAGCACAGAATCGCTGCAAGGGGTCGCAGTCAGGGAGACTGGCGACCGAGAGACACGGTACGCCCGGCGAGGGCGGGGAGCAACCGAGCGCGCCGGGGGAGAGCGCGGACCTAGCGGTTGTGAGCGGTATGCCTGTCGCGTCCCGCGGCCTCGGCCATTTCCTCGTAATCCCGCGCCACGCCCTCTAATCGCTCGCGATCCCTCGGATCGGGGATAGAGGTGGCCCACCACCTTACCCGCTCTGCCCGCTCTCGTAATTCGAGATCACGTTCCATGCTGGCTTTAACAACGAGCAGATTGGCCTATTCTAAATCTTTCCTAAGAATTGAGGGTGTCGGGCGAAAGCGCGCCAGACGCTAGCGCCGCTTCCTCGCCGTCCGCCAGCTCGGGCGGGGCGCGCTTTTAGCTCTGTCCAACCCTGTATATTGGCCGTTTGTTGGACACGATCTCCGAACTTCCTAATTAACTCGTTGATTTATCTTACATCTTCTACCGGTTTTGGAGCCGGCTTGCCGCCACGTGGAGGCGGCTTACCCGCTTGCGCAGGCGGCGCGTTAGGCCGAGCGGCTGCGGGGGTCGGGCCCGGATGTGGTGCAGCGGGACGCGGTGGTGCGGCGACCGGGTGCGCAGCCGGCGGTGGTCCGGCAGGCCGTGCTGGGGCACGCAATATCTGTGATTGCGGGGCAGGTGCAGCCGCCTGATGTAGGGCGGGTGGCGGTCCTGCGGGATGTTGCGGTGCAGCCGGTGCATGCATCGCCTGAGCCGGTGGGCGGTGCTGGGTCGGTGGCGGCAGCGCCGCCTCCGTCGCGGGCCGGATGCCTTGACCGGCCGCGGGTGCTGGGGCGGTAGCGGTGACCGGCGGGTGAGGAACCGGAGCGGTTGCGGTTGCGGCGCCGGGTGGGCGAGTCAGTGCGGCATGGCCGGGCGGCGCCGGCAGCTGCGGCGGTCGCAGGCTGACCTGAGCCTGCTGCAGCGCCTGCGGCGGGACGCGCAACGTCGCGGTCGCCACATTGCCGGCGTTGGCGAAGACGCGCGCCGGCACCACGGTCGCCGCGGGTCGGTTGACAAAGCTTTGACTTGCGACTTGCGGCGGCGGGTCGTCCGCCCTTCGCTCTTCGATGACCTTGGTTATGTTGACGAGCTTGGTTTCCTCGACGTTGGTAATGTTCAGGTTGCGGATATACGCCGGGTCGCGCGTATAGCTCGGCCAGTAGACCTCGTCCGGGCCGAGCGGAAACCAGCCGACCGCCGGTCCTGCCGTGCGTGGGGTTCCGGCGCCGGGATCGTCGATAAACGCGACCAGTGCCGGCGCGTATACCGGCTGTGGCACGAAGCGGCCGGGGATCCAGGCCCAACGATCCTCGATCCGGGCCCAGCGGCCGTAATGGAAGGGCGCAAAGCCCCAAGGCTCGGCATCGACCCAGCTCCAACCCCAAGGCTCGATCCAGACCCAATGTCCGTCTCGGTAGGGCGCCCAATCTGTCGGCACCGAACTCGGAATCCAAACCTCGCCGTAATCCGGCACGGTGCGCCAGGCGCCGTATTCGTCGAGGTCCTCGTATCCGGTCATCCGCGGCGAAAGATAGTACGGCGCGGCGAGCCGCTGTGGGTGGTAGTCGCGGGAACGGCACCATTGGACAAAAGGGTCCGGGGCGGCGTGTTCGATCGCCGCCACCACCGGATTGTTGCCAGTCAATACGGCGACATCGCCCGCCTTGATGCCGAGATCGACGCTGCCGCCGACGAAATGGGCGCTGCCGTCGAACACCGCGACGCGGGAGGGCTGGACTTGGGTGCCGGTATCGACATCGTAGACGCCGGGCTCCAGCAGCCAGACGCCGCCGCGCGGCATGTCGATTTCGACCGTGTTGCCCTCATCGAGGCTGCGCAGATGCACGTCGACCCGGCCCCGCGGAACGGCGATCTGCATCACCTGCTCGTCGAGCTGGACGATGTCGATTTCGGTATTGCCCGCCATGTCGATGGTTTGCGATCCGACGCGGATCTCCGCGCGCGACTGCGGATCGGTCCAGAACGAGCCGCCGGTGGCGACCGGGTAATTGAGCGCGGCGGCGGACCAGATGGTCTCTCCAGGCATATGAAAGGCGAGCTGGCCGGAGACGAAGCTGACGCGTCCGACCCGCGCCGGCGGTTCCTCCTGTGCGAAGGCTGGAGAGGCGGCAATCAAGACGAACGTCAGGACCGGGAGCAAAGCGGCAAGGCGGCGCATCACAGACACTCGAAGGACGGGGTGCTGGAGCGACAACGGGTCAAATGGGGCAGCTTTGTGATGTCCGGCTGAGAATCCCGGCGCGCGGCGCAGTGCGCGGTCGGCTCATCCGAGAGCTAATGATGGCCCTTGCCGCCGCCCCCAACGCCGCCATGCGGTCCGCCGCCTCCGCCATGTGGGCCACCACCGCCGCCTCCATGTGGGGGACCACCACCACCGCCGCCCAGATGCGGTATCCCGCCGCCGCCATGCGGCATGCCGCCGCCGCTGAAACGGGGGCCGGCAAAATGCGGTGCAGCGAAGTGCGGCGCTACCATACGCGCCATCCGCGGTGCCGCGGCGAATCGCGGAGCCGCCATATGCACGGTGCGCCTCGGCGCCGCGAAACGCGGCGCGGCCGTTCGGGCGAAGCGTTGAGGGGCTGCGAAACGGCCCGGTGCGGCGCCGGCAAAGCGGCCAGCTCCGCGCGCACCTGCAACCGCGCCAGCCGCAGCCGTCGCATCGCGACCCACAACCGCAGCTCCCGGTTGCGGTGTGCCGCGTCCGCCAGCTCCCGCGACCGCTGGTCCGGCACGGCCACCGCCCCGCTGCAGCGCCGGTGCTTGGGCGGTCACCGCCGCGTGCTGCACCGCCGTCGCGGACACCGGCAAAGCCGCGCGGCCGACGCGCTGCGTTGTGGCAAAAGCCCGCTGCGGCACGACCGTTGCGAAGCGGCGATTGGCGAAGTTCTGATCGGCGGTCGCCGGATCGCCGGCCGGCCTCGGGCCGAGATTGGCGGGATCGCGCACCGCGCCGGTGTTGATGGCCCGGATATAACTCGGATCGTTGGTATAGCCCGGCCAATACGCCTCGCCGGGGCCGAGCGGGAACCAGCCGACCGTTGCACCGGCGACGGCCGAGGCTAGGATCGCGGCTGGGTCGGCAATAAACCCGACCAGCGCCGGCACATAGACCGGGTTCGCTTCAAAGCCGCCCGGCACCCAGCCCCAGTTGTTATCGATAAAGGCCCAGCGCCCGTAATGGAACGGCGCAAAGCCCCACGGCTCGGCATCGACCCAGTTCCAGCCCCACGGCTCGGCCCAGACCCAATACCCGTCGCGATAGGGTACCCAATCGGCCGGCAGCGAGCTCGGAAACCAGACCTCGCCGTAATCGGCAGCCGTGCGCCAGGCGCCGTACTGGTCGAGCTCTTCATAGCCCGTCATGCGCGGCGAGACGTAATAGGGCGCAGCGAGCCGGTCGGCACGGTAGTCGCGCGACCGACACCATTGCGCGAACTCGTCCTGCGCCGCACGCTCGACATTCGCGACCACCGGGTTGTTGCCGCTCAGCATCGCGACATCACCTGGTTTGATTGCCAGGTCCACCGTGCCGCCGACGAAACGGGCGCTGCCTTCGTAGACCGCGACCCGAGAGGGCTGGTCAGCCGTCCCAGCGTCGATGTCGTAAACGCCGGTTTGAAGCAGCCACACGCTGCCGCGCGGAATATCGATCTCGGCGCTCTCGCCTTCACCGAGCTGGCGCAGATGCACCTCGACGCGGCCTTGCGGGACCGCGATCTGCATGACCTGCTGATCGAGCTGGGTAATATCGATCTCGGTACCGCCCGCCATGTCGATGCTCTGCGCCCCGATGCGGATCTCGGCGCGCGACTTCGGATCGACCCAGAACGCGCCGCCGGTTGCGACCGGATAGTTGACCGCGGCCGCCGACCAGGCGGTCTCGCCCTTCTCGTGAAAGGCGAGGGTGCCCTGGACAAAGGCCACACGACCGACACGCGCTGGCGGTTCCTCCTGAGCGAAGGCCGGGACCGTGGCGATCAGGGTAAGTGCGAGGAAGGGGGGTGCGATGCGGCGCATGGTCGTGGGAATCCGGTTTTGTGGCCGCCGCTCCTAGAACCAAAAAGATCGGGCTCCGGTTCCCGCGGCAATTGCGCTCAGCGTCGGTCGATGAAGCCGCGGCCGATCAGCTGGCGGTGGATCTGGTTGGTACCCTCCCAGATTTGCGTGATCTTGGCGTCGCGCAACAGCCGCTCGACCCGGTATTCCTTGATATAGCCGTAGCCGCCGTGCAGCTGCACCGCTTCGGTGGCGATGCGCATCGCCAGATCCGACGCGCGCAATTTCAGCATCGAGGCCTCGGCCGCGATGTCGCTTTCGCCGGCATCGACCAGGCGCGCGACATGCCACAGCCAGGCTTCGCACATCGCCAGATCGGTGGCGAGGTCGGCGAGCAGGAACTGGATCCCCTGAAACTCGACGATGCGGCGGCCGGATTGACGGCGTTCGTTGATGTAGGCGACCGCGTCCTCGAAGGCGGCGCGGGCAATGCCGAGCGCATGCGCGGCGACGCTCGGCCGCGACTTGTTGAGCGCGGCGAGCAGCAATCGCAGCCCCTCGCCCGGCCCGCGCAGGAGATTGTCTCGTGGCACCCGCAAATCCTCAAAGGCAAGAGCGGCGGTCGAGGAGGCGCGGTGACCCATCTTGTCCTCCTTGCGCAGAACGACGAGGCCCGGGCTGCCCTTCTCGATAACGATCGCCGATATCGCCGCGCGGTCGTCCGCGACCGCGGCCCATTTGCCGAACACCAGCAGGAGATCGGCGACATCGCCATTGGTGATAAAGGTCTTGCCGCCCGAGACAACGATGTCGTCGCCATCCGGGGTAAAGCGGGTGGCCATATGGGTCGCGTCGGAGCCGGCGGCCGGCTCGGTGATCGCCAGCGCGGCGAGCGCGCCTCCGGCGACCCGCGGCAGCAGGCGTTGTTTCTGCGCCTCGCCGCCGAAATCGATGAGCGGCTTTGTCGCGTGAAAATTGGTCGCCCAGATAATCCCGGTCGAAGCGCAGGCGGCCGAGATCTCGCGTACGCAGGCGAGATAGGCGGCATAGGAGAGCCCAGCGCCGCCATAGGCCTCGGGCACGAACATCGCGTTGAGCCCGAGCGCGTTGATCGCGTGGATATTGTCCCACGGAAATTCGCCGCTGCGGTCGTATCCGGCGGCGCGCGGCGCGATCTGGTCGCGCGCCAGCGCCCTGACGTTGTCCAGCAGCTGCCGCTCCTCCGCCGACAGTGGCGGCAGCGCATCGAGCCGGTCAAACAGAATGGTCATTCGCCGATAGTCGCAGCCTCACCCATCCTTGAACACGGCTTTGCGCTTCTCGATAAAGGCGGTCATGCCCTCGACGGCGTCGGCGGTCTGGAAGGCGAGGGTCGAGAGATCGGCCTCGATCTTGAGCCCGTCATGCAATGGCAGATCATGCGCCCGGCGGATCGCGTCGCGCGCCAGCCCCAAGACCGGCAGGCTGTAGCCGGTCATCTCGCGGGCAAAGGCCTGGCCGGCCTCGAACAGATCGCCCTCGACCACCTTGTTGACGAGGCCGATGCGCTCGGCCTCGTCGGCCTCGACCGTGCGGCCGGTCAGGATCAGCTCGGTGGCGCGCGCCTCGCCGACGAGGCGCGGCAGCCGCTGCGTCCCGCCATAGCCGGGGATGAGGCCGAGCTTGATCTCGGGGAAGCCGAGCTTGGCGCTCGGCGCGGCCAGGCGGAAGGTGCAGGCGAGCGCCAGTTCGAGGCCGCCGCCGAAGGCGTAGCCGTTGATCAGCGCAATCGACGGCATTGGCAACTGATCGAGCTTGGCCAGCACCGACTGGCCGAGCGTCGCGCCGGCGCGCTGCTCGACGAGGGTGCGGTCCATCAGCTCCTTGATGTCGGCGCCGGCGGAGAAGGCGCGGTCGCCGGATCCGGTGACCAGCAGCGCCCGCGCATCGCTGTCGGCGATCGTATCGAGCAGACGGTTCAGATCGTGCAATTGCCCGAAGCTTAGCGCGTTCAGCGCTTCCGGTCGGTCGAGCGTGATCAGCGCCAGCTCGTCGATGCGGCTCATATGGATCGCCATGGCTCAAGCCTCCTCAACGTGCTGGCGCGCCCCGCGATCAGCCGCCGGGTCGGTCCAGCGCACCGGCAATGGCCGGATGCGCCCGGCTCGCGCCCATTCGACCAGCTCGCGCTTCAGGATCTTGCCGCTCGCGGTCAACGGATAGGCGGTCATCGCAATGAAATACTCCGGCATGTCGTAGCGCGACAGCCCGGATGCGTGCAGATGCGCCAAGAGTTCGTCGGGCTCGGCGCCGTCGCCATCGTGAAAGATCACCGACAGGCAGACCTTTTCGCCGAGCCGGTAGTCCGCCACCGGAAACGCGGCGCAGCGCGCCACCGCCGGATGACGCATCGCCAGGTCCTCGATCCGCGCCGGGTGAATGTTGTGGCCGCCGCGGATGATCAGATCCTTCTTGCGGCCGACGATCTCCAGATTGCCGTTCGCATCGACCCGGCCGAGATCGCCGGACATGAACCAGCCGGAACGGTTGAACGACTCCTCGGTCGCCTGCTGGTTGTCGAAATAGCCGAGCATCAGGCAGGCGCCGCGCCCGCCGATATCGCCGATCTCGCCGGGCGCCACTTCCTGATCGGGGTTTTCCTGGTTCCACAGTTGGATCTCATACGCACGGCAAGCGCGGCCGCAGGTGGCGACGATCGTTTCCGGAATGTCGGTGGGCAAGGTGTATTGGTGCGAGCTGTTCTCGCTCATGCCGTAGACGTTTTGCGGGGTGACGCCGCGATCGAGAAACGCCTGCGCGACCTCGCGCGGGATCGGCGAGCCGGCCATGTAGAACGTTTTTACGGCGCCCAGCTTGTCGAGTCGGCGCTGGCGCATCTCGGCGAGGATGTCCATCGCGTGGGTCGGCACGCCCATCACATAGGTCGCGCCGGTTTCGAGGAGCCAGTCGAGCGGTGTCTTGCCGCCATCCTTACCATTTGGCGGCGGGTCGTTGACCACCAATTCCATGCCGGCCGCGATCGCCTGCGCCAGCGCGACGGCGGCGATGTGATGGCTCATCGGGCTGAGCGATAAGAGGATCGTCGTCTCGTCGTGCTGCCAGTCCTCGACCATCGCGCGGGCATTGGCGAGCAAAGTGTTGTCCGAATGCATAACGCCCTTCGGCGTGCCGGTGGTGCCGGAGGTGAACGCGAGATAGGTGACCTTGTCCGGGTTGGTCTCAATGGCCGGCAAAGGTCGCGCGCTGTCCGGGTCGGGGAACGGCTCCGCCTTTGTCGCTGGTCCGGCATCGCCGCGCGCGTAGACCCGGCGCAGGTTGGGCAGTTCGGCGACCGCGGTGAAAATGTCGGCGGTATTCGCGTCGGCACCGTAGCCTCGCTGCGCGAACAGCGCGGTAGCGCGGGTGCGGGCCAGCAATTCGACGATCTCGGCGACCGTATAGTTGCGGTGCAAGGACGGGTTGCAGACGTAGCCATTGCGCGAGCAGGCGAGCAGCACCGCGACGGCTTCGACACAGCTCGGCAGCCACACCGCGACCCGCTCGCCCCGCTTCAGCCCGGCGGCATCGAGATCGGCGGCGACCGCATCGACCAGCTTCAAGAGCGCCGCCCGGGAGAGCCGCTGCGCCCCGTCGCGCAGCGCGAACGCCTCCGGCCGTCGCGCCGCGTGCTCCGTCAGCAGCGTGTAGAGCGTGTCCCGGCACCACAGCCCCTCGGCGTAATAGCGCGCGGCTGCCTCCGGGTCATGCAGGGTCAGGATCGTGTTGGTCATCCGTTCCTTGACCATTCTGGAGCAAATGTATACACACGAATCAAATCAGCCGGAGCATCGTCGCGTGAGCGCAGCCGATAGCACAGTCGTAACGGCGCGGATTGATGCGGCGCTGAAGGCGAAGCTCGAAGCGCTGTCTCGTACCACCAAGCGCTCGAAGTCGTACCTCGCGGCAGAAGCCATTGCCGCGTATGTCGAGCTGAACGAATGGCAGATCGCCGAGCTCGAGGCCGGCATCGCCGAGCTCGATGCCGGCGAAGTGCTGTCCGAGGAAGAGGCCGAGGAGCGGTATAGGCGGCTGTTGCAGCCGCTGTGACGCCTCGCCGCCTCCAATATTCTGCGAGATATTTTCGCCGGCTTGAGGACATCCGCGAGCGGATCGCCGCGGACAACCCAGCCGCGGCAGCGTGCATGATCGAGCGCATTCGAACGGCGGTAGAGCGTTTGGCGGCGTCTCCCGCCATCGGTCGCCCGGGTCGCGTAGCGGACACGCGCGAACTCGTGATTCCCAGTACGCCGTACATCATTCCCTATCGGGTCAAAAGCGATGTCGTCCAGATCATCACCGTGCTGCACAGCGCCCAACGGTGGTCGGACCGTTTCCCCTGAAGCTTTGCGAGAGCGCTGCATCCGGTTATGCGGGGAGAGGAGGGCATCGGTCATGCTCTTTTCTGTCCCCAACCCCTGCCGTCGGCAATCTTTTAGACCCGCCGCGCCTGGCCCGGAACGCCAATAGGACATTCGAGCGCCGCGCGGTCCCAGCCGCCGGTCTCGGCTGCGGCCGCATAGGTCGTGGACAGAAAATCCAGCAACAAAGCGTCGGGATCCGCGGCTGCGCGGACCACGTCGTAAGGCAGGATGAACTCGCCGAGCGTCGCATCGAAGCGGGCGCCCGGCGTTACCGATTGGTGACGAAAGTCAGCCAGCTCGGGGTAGGCGTAGGAGTAAAACGCAGCGTGCGGGAAGCCCTCGTTTCCAGGCCAGAACCCGGCGCTGCTCACCTCGTGCGAATAAGCCTCGCGGGTGACCGCATCGGGCAGCCCGGGCACGCCGCCCGGGTGAGGCGGGGCTGTCCGCCCCGAGAAACGGGTCACCGCGAGATCGAAGCTGCCCCAGAAGAAATGGACGGGGCTCGCCTTCCCCAGAAAGCCGGTGCGGAAGAGCTTGAAGAGGCGATCGACCTGGATGAGCGCGCGCCAGAAGCTGTGGGCCGCTTCGGCATCATAGCTTGCATGGCTACGGTCCTGCGAAAACCGGATTGGGTTCGGCATCTCGTTCGGCATTTCATGAACGCGGACCGCGATGCCCAGGCCGCTCAGCAGGTCCATGGCTCGGCGATAGAACTCGGCGACTGCTTGCGGCTGGAGGGGAACGCTCTCTTTCTTGCCTTGGCTGGTCCGCCCGACGAGCTGGTGGCTGAGGAAATCGAATTCGAGCTCAAGGATTTCGTTGCCGACCGGGATCGGTGACGTGCCGAGCCCGCGGGCGGTAACGTAGAGCGGGACCTGCCAGCCATGGTTGAGCCAGGGCGTCAGCGTCAGCCGCACCTTGCCAACGATCTGGGTCCAGAGCTGCAATGTCCGCGCGGTATCGCTCCAGCTGGAATACGGCAGATCGGGCCAAACGGCGACCGGGTCCTGCATGGGGGTTCCTCCTGTCCAGGGCGGGCTCCCGGCTGCTCTGGTCCTGCCGCTCTGATCCTGATCTAGAAACGTCAGCAGCGTATCGGACGGCACGGCAACCCGTTCACTGGTGCACCTAGCATGGAATTTGGGTGCGGCGCCGCTGGTCTTAATGCCCGAATTTGCTCGGGTCGGGTTTGCGGCGCTCCCGGAACGCCTCTCCCAGCTCGTGCGACTCCTCGCTGTCGAGATAGCCGCGCAGGAGGAGGTCGTGCGCCAGGCGGGCGAGGCCGCCGACCCCGCCATGCCGGGCGCTGAACGCGGTCTTGATCGCCGCCAGCGCGAAGGCGCCGCGCTCGGCGATCTCCAGCGCCATCTCCCGCGTCGCCGCGGCCAGCTCCGCATCCGGCACGACCTGGTTGATCATGCCCAATTCCAACGCCTCGCGTGCGGTCATGCGCGGGTTGCGGAACCAGAGCTCCTTCGCCTTCTTCTTGCCGACCAGGTCTTCGAGATACCAGGTGCCGAAGCCGGCGTCGAAGCTGCCCATCATCGGCCCGACCTGGCGGAAAATGGCGCTTTCCTTGGCGATGGTGATGTCGCACATGACCTGCAAGACGTTGCCGCCGCCGACCGCGTAGCCGTTGACCGAGGCGATGACCGGCTTCTGCAACCGCTCGATGCTCTCATACATGTCGAGGGTCGGCAGCACGCCGGGGTAAAGCAGCGTGTCCTCCATCCCTTCCTTGCGCCCGCCGATGCAGAAGAAGCGGTCGCCGGCGCCGGTGATGACCAGGATTCGGGTTCGGGTCTCGCGCCTGATCTCGTTGATGCAGTCGCGCACCTCGTGGCACATGGCGGCGGTGAACATGTTGCCGTCATCGGGCCGGTTTAGCGTCAGGGTCCCGACCGGGCCGTCCTCCTCGTACAAGATGGTCTCGTAGCCCATCACCGGCGTCCTTTCGCGGGTATCAGAGTTCCGGGCCTTGCTAAACGGTGGGCTGACCTGAGAAGGTTCCGCCCCGGCCCAACACGGAGGCGCGGGATGATACAGGAACTGTTGCCCCAGGCGGAACGCATCGGCGCCATTCTGAAGGCGCGCGGCGAAACCATCTCGATCGCCGAATCCTCGACCGCCGGGCTTGTTTCGGCGGCATTGCTCGCGGTCGCCGGCGCCTCGGCCTACTTCATGGGCGGCGCGGTCGTCTACACGCGCGCCTCGCGCACCGAGTTGCTGCGCGTCACCGAAGAAGAATTCGCCGCGCTGACCGGCATCACGCCATCGACCGAGCCTTACGCGATGCTGTTCGCGCGCAAGATCAAGGAGCGGCTCGGCACGACCTGGTCCCTGGGCGAGACCGGCACCGCCGGGCCGACCGGCAGCCGCTACGGCCACAATCCCGGGCATTCCTGCATCGCCGTCCTTGGCCGGGTCGAGCGGGCGATCACGGTCGAGACCGGCAAGGCCGATCGCGTCGGCAACATGCGCGCGTTCTCGGTGGCGGCGCTGGATCTCCTGGAGAAATGCCTCGGCTGACGCCGCTCACACCTCCATCAGGTCGCGGCCGACGACAATCGGTCCGGCATAGGTTCGCCGCGCCTCGGCGAGCCAAATCTCGTCGGTGACTGCCGGGTCGTCGCCGGGCACGAGGTGCGACAGCACCAGCATCTTGACCCCTGCGGCGGTTGCGACCCGGCCGGCATCCTCCGGCGTCGTGTGCCCGAGCAGCAGGTGCTGGCGCAGATTTGCGGCATTCGGATTGCGCGCCAGCAGCCGCTCGATCGCCGGCGCGTAGATCGCCTCGTGCACCAGCACATCGGCGCCCCGGGAGAGTTCGATCAGCGCCTCCGAATAGGCAGTGTCGCCGGAAATCACGATCGACCGGTCGGCGCTATCGAAGCGGTAAGCAAAGGCCGGCTTTATCGGGCCGTGCGGCACGATCGCGGCGGTGACCCGCACCCGCTCATCCTCCATCACCAGTCCCGGCTCGGCGAATTCATGAGCGACGACGAGCGGACGCGGGTCGGGTCGGCCTTCATCGGCGATGCGCACCTCGATATCGACCTGGTTCAGCGCGAAGGCGAGCCGGGTGATGCCGACCAGCGGCGGCGGTCCCCATGTGTCCACTCGCGTCTTCAGTCCGGCGGCCCAGGCGAGCAGCAGCAAATTGCCGTAATCGAGCACATGGTCGGAGTGATGATGGGTGATGAAGACGTGTCGCAAATCCGGGAGCTTGACCCCGGCCAGCACCAGTTTGTCGGCGACGCCGCTGCCGCAATCGACCACATACGGCACCTTGTCGATTACGACGACCTGCGCCGGCGCGCCGCGGAATTGCGGGGTCGGCCGCGGCCCACCCTTGGTGCCGAGCAGGATGAGGCGGGTAGACATGGTCCCCTGGATTGTTGAGGGTCGCCGCCGTTAGCTTACCATGCGCCGTCCGCTCCGGGTTGTGGAACGGGCGGAACGGCGCTAGCCGGATCGAGATAGAATGCGCCCGCAGACGGGCGCGGCGATCGAGGAGTTGTACCGATGGAGCTCGGAAAGCTCGGCGTCTGGGCGCCGATGGATGTGCTGACCGCGGCGGAGGGAGCCCTCTTCGCGCAGCGGGTCGAAGACTGGGGCTATGCCGCGCTGTGGCTGCCCGAAAGCCGCGGCCGCAACGTGCTGGCACATTCCAGCTGGCTGCTCGCCAACACCAAATCGCTGATCATCGCGCCGGGTATCGCCAACATCTACGCCCGCGACCCGATGGCGATGGCCAACGGGCAGCGTGGGCTCAACGAGCAGTCGGGTGGCCGTTTTCTGCTCGGCATCGGCGTATCGCACGTGCCGATGGTGACCGGGCTGCGCGGCCACGAATACGGGAAGCCAGTCGCGACGATGCGGTCCTATCTGCGCGAGATGCAGCTGGCGCCGTATCTCGCTCCGGACCCGCCGGAGCGGCCGCTGACGATCCTTGCTGCGCTTGGGCCGCGCATGCTGGCGCTTTCGGCCGAACTGGCCGACGGCGCCCACCCCTACAATGTGCCGCCCGAGCACACCGCCGAGGCGCGCCGCATCCTTGGCACCGGCAAGTTGCTCTGCCCCGAGGTCTGGGTGCTGCTCGAAATCGATCCGGAGAAAGCGCGTTCGGCGGCGCGGCAGGCGCTGGCGCCTTACATGCAGCTCGACAATTACGTCAACAACTGGAAGCGGCTTGGCTTTAGCGACGACCTCCTCGGCGGCGGTTCCGACCGGTTTATCGACGCCAATGTCGCCTGGGGCGACGAGGCGGCGATCCGCAAGCGCATCCAGGAGCATTGGGACGCCGGCGCCGACCATGTCTGCATCCAGACGATCAATCCGGATGGTTCGCGCCGGCCCGACGAAAAGCTCTTGGCGATGCTGGCGCCGGGCGGATAGGTCCCGGCCGGACATCGCGGCCGCCCGGAAACGGGAGTTTTCGCAGCCTCTGATCGCGCATCCGGCGATCGAGGAGCTGGCGCTCTAGCGTCCTCGGCGCATAAGGGAACAGGCGATCAAGGCCTCCGTTCGATTTGCAGGTCCGCTCGAATAGCGGCCCCCCCCCGCAGACCAAGCAAGGTATGACGCCGATGAAATACCTCACGATGACAGCCCTCGCCGCCGCCATCCTCGCGCTCAGCATGCCGGCCTATGCGCATTCGCGTTGCGGGTGGCAGTGGCCGCAAGACGACGCCCGCGCGAATTCGGACTTCCCGACCTTCGGCCCGACCGACTGCATGGCCGAGTCGCTGAACCAGCAGGTGCTGATGAACAACGGCAGTCTGCCGCGATGATGGCGACCCGCTAGCCGGCGCTGCGGAGGCGAAGAGGCCGGCCGGGAGCGATCTCGCGCCGGCCTTTTGCTGTCCGATTTTTCCCCGGCGCCTGGGGCTTGCGGCTATCAGCCGGTAGCGGAAGCCACGCGGCCTCGCGCATTATGATCTCGCGGTGCGGTGCTCTGGGGATCAGGCGATGAACGACAACCCGGCTTCCTACATCGGACGCTCGCTGTTGCGGCGGGAAGATCGCCGCCTGTTGACCGGGCAGGGGCAGTTCGTCGCCGACCTTGTGCTGCCGCGAATGGCGCACGTGGTCTTTGTGCGCAGCCCGCTCGCGCATGCCCGGATCCGCGCGGTCGATCTGTCGCGCGCCCTGGCCGCTCCGGGGGTTTTGGCGGCGCTGAACGGCGCCGAGCTTTTGCAGATGCTGCCGCCGGTGCCCGAGGGGCAGATCTCCCTGCCGCGCAAATGGCAGAACGTGGTCCAACACAAATTCCTCGGCCCGAGCGAGCCGCTGCTGGCGCATGACAAAGTCCGGCATGTCGGCGAAGCGATCGCCGTCATCGTCTCCGAGACCCGCTATCAGGCCGAGGACGCGGCCGAGCTGGTCGTCCCGGACTTCGAGGAGCTGCCGGCGCTTGTCGATCCGATGGCGGCGCTCGATGCCGGCGCGCCGATCATTCACGAGCGCTACGGCACGAATCTGATCGGCGAGTTCGCGATCGAGCGCGGTGATGTCACCGGTGCGCTCGCCCGCGCTCCGCACCGGCTGAAGCGCCGGTTTTATCATCACCGCTACGCCGCGGTGCCGATGGAATGCCGCGGTGTCGTGGCCGCGTACGATTCCCGCACAGATTCAGCAACGATCTGGTCCTCGACCCAGGTCGTGCATTGGGTGCGACGTGAGGCCGCCGGCATTCTCGGTCTGCCGGAAGCGCGGGTGCGCGTCATCGCCCCGGATGTCGGCGGCGGGTTTGGCGGCAAGGGGCATGTCTATCCCGAGGATCTGCTGATGCCGTTTCTGGCGCGTCGGCTCGGGCGGC
The DNA here is from genome assembly GCA_036008175.1 of Allostellaceae bacterium. Taxonomy (GTDB): domain Bacteria; phylum Pseudomonadota; class Alphaproteobacteria; order ATCC43930; family CGMCC-115725; genus DATARH01. The sequence continues at coordinate 61,767 of DASYOB010000147.1, read as the reverse complement.
CGGTGCGCTGGATCGAGGACCGGCGCGAGCACCTGTTGTCGGCGACCCATTCGCGCGACCAGTGGCACGATGTCGAAATCGGCTTTGACAATGACGGGCGCATCGTGGCGCTGCACGACGACTACCTCGTCGATTGCGGCGCCTGGAACCCGATCGGCTCGGGGGTCGCCTACAACACCGCGGTCCATCTGACCGGCCCCTACAAGATCGAGAACCTGGCGGCGCGCGGTAGGATCGCGGTCACCAACAAGGCTCCGAACGCGCCCTATCGCGGCGCCGGGCGCCCGGAGGCCGCCTTCGCGATGGAGCGGACGGTCGATCTGGTGGCGCGCACATTGGGGCTGGAGCCGGCCGAGGTCCGCCGCCGCAATATGATCCGCGCCGATGAAATGCCGTACAGCGTCGGCCTGCTTTATCGGGACGGCGAGCCGATCGTCTACGACAGCGGCGATTACCCGCGCGCGCTGGAATTGGCGCTGGAGGCGGTCGGCGGCGTCGCCCCGTTCCGCCACCGGCAGGAGGAGGCGCGGCGCGACGGCCGCTATCTCGGGCTCGGCATCGGCTGCTACATCGAGGGGACCGGCGTCGGGCCGTTCGAGAGCGCGCTGGTGCGCATCGAGCCGACCGGCAAGATCTACATCACCGGCGGCGCCACGCCGCAAGGCCAGGGCATGGAGACGATTTTCGCGCAGATCGCCGCCGATATCTGGAAGGTCGCGCCCGACGATGTGGTCGTCTCGCTCGCCGACACCTCGGCGATCGCGGCCGGCTTCGGCACGATGGCGAGCCGCAGCACGGTGACCTTCTCGGGCGCGATCCACATGGCCAGCGGCCGGGTGCGCGAAAAAGTGTTCGCGATTGCCGCCAACCTGCTCGAATGCGCCCCGGCCGATCTCGAATTGCGCGACGGCGGCGTCGGTATCGTCGGCGTGCCGGGCAAGACCGTGAGCCTCGCAGAGGTCGCGCGCGCCGCGCGGCCCGGCTGGGATCACGGGCGCCCGGAGGGTGTCGAGGCCGGGCTGGAGGAGATTTGCTATTGGGAGCCGCCGACCGTCACCTGGAGCTATGCGGTGCATGTCGCGATCGTCGAGGTCGACCGCGACACCGGCCGGTTGGCGATCGAGAAATACGCGATCGCCCATGATTGCGGGGTCGTGATCAACCCGATGCTGGTCGAGGGCCAGGTCATGGGCGGCACTGCGCAGGGGCTTGGCGGCATCCTATGCGAAGGCATCGCCTACGACGAAAGCGGGCAATTGCTCAGCGGGTCGTTGATGGACTATGCGCTGCCGACCTCGACCGACATCCCGGCGATGCAGGTGGTGCATCTGCATTCCCCCTCGCCGCTGAACCCGCTCGGGGTCAAGGGCGTCGGCGAGGGCGGTGCGGTGGCGCCACCCGCGGCGATCGCCAATGCGGTGTGCGACGCGTTGGCGCCGTTCGGGGTCGAGGTCAATGCGACGCCGGTCAGGCCGGAACAGCTCGTCCGGGCGGCGGCCTCGACGGCCGCTGGCTGACGTTAATTTACTCGGCTACGGGACGGCGGACCGCCAGGCCGCGACCGGGATCGTAGGCCCGGATCGCGATAATCCAGAACAGCGCGGTATAGGCCGCCACGATCGCAAGCGATGGCGCATTCAGCCGGCCGTACAGCGCAAAGCGGATCAGCTCGGTCGCGTGGGTGAACGGGTTTACTTCGCTGATCCAATAGACGCTGGGGCTCGCCTCCTTGACTCGCCACAACGGGTACAGCGCGGAGGAGGCGAAGAACATCGGGAAGATCACGAAATTCATCACGCTGGCAAAATTCTCCAGCTGGCTGATGAACGACGACAGCACCAGGCCGAGCGCGCCAAGCATCAATCCCGATATCACCAGCGCCGGCAGCACCGCGAGATAGCCCACGGGGGGCGGCGCGATGTCCCAGAACCAGGCGATCGCCAGAAACATGTAGACCTGTACGATCGACACGGCGACCCCGGCCAGAAGCTTGGCGCTCAACAGAAACCCGCGCGGAAACGGACTGACCATCAGCAACCGCATGCTGCCCATCTCGCGGTCATAGACGATCGACAGCGAGCTGGTCATGCCGTTGAACAGCTGGATCATCGCGACCAGGCCAGGCGCGATGTAGACCTCGTAGGGAATGTAGGTCTCGTAAGGCGGAATGATCGAGACGCCGAGGACGAAGTGAAAACCGGTCGCGAAGATCAGCAGCCATACCAACGGCCGCACCAGTGCCGAGACGAAGCGGCCATGCTGGTGCACCCAGCGCAGCGCCTCGCGACGGATCACGCCGGCGAGGCAGCGGCCGTATTGGGCGAGCCGGATCATGGCTTGCCCTCGCGCAAGAGGCCCTCGAGCACCGCGGCGAGATTCCGGTTGCCGGCTTGGCGCACGAGCTCGGCGGCCGGCGCCGCGGTCTCCACACAGCCGTGGCGCAACAGCACGATCTGGCAATCGGGCGACGCCTCGTCGACGAGATGCGTCGCCCATAAGACGCCGGTGCCGCGCTCGGCGCAAAGGCCGCGCACATGCTCGAGCAGAAAGCGGCGGCTCTGAACATCCAACCCGACCGTCGGCTCGTCGAGCAAAAGGAGCGGCGGGTTGTGGATCAGGGCGCGCACCAGCTCGACCCGGCGGCGCAACCCTCCCGACAATTGGCGCACCTTGTCGCGCCGTCGATCCGCCAGACCCGCGCGGGCTAACTCCTCCTCGATGCGCGGCCGGGCGGCGTGGCGCGACATTCCGTGCAAGGAGGCGTGATAGAACAGATTCTGCTCGACGCTGAGATCGAGATCGAGCGTCGGCTGCTGAAATACGACGCCGATCAAGGCCAGCGCGGCGAGCGGCTCCCGCCTGATCTCGTGCCCGTAGACGCTGATCGTGCCGCTGGCGCTGTAATAGAGCCGGGTGATCAGCGAAAACAGCGTCGTCTTGCCGGCACCGTTGAGGCCTAGCAGCAGCGTGAAGCCGCCGGGCGGCACCGAGAACGTCACATCGGCGAGCACCTGGCGACTACTGAAGGCATGGCTGACGCTTTCAACCGACAGCGCCGGGACGGGCGCGGTATCGGCAGCGGGTGTATAAACCGTCGCGGCTTCGATCGCGCTCACGTCATGGCACCGCGAGCACGCCCCAGGGCAGATGCCCGACCGGCACCGATTTGGTCACCTTCAATGCAGTGACGTCAATGACCGACATGTCGTTGCTGATGCCGTTCGCGGTGTAGAGGACCTTCTGGTCAGGCGAAAAATCCATGTGCCATACCCGCTGCCCGACCAGAAGATATTTCACGACCTCGAAGCTCTTCTGGTCGATCACCGCGACGCGGTTCGCGGGTCCCAGCGCCACAAAGGCGAGCTTCCCGTCGCGGCTGAGATTGATCCCGACCGGCTGGATCGTCTCGCGCCGCACACCGGGCACCTCGAACGAGATCGTATGCTCGATCTTATGTGACGCGGCATCGATGACCGCGACGGTGCCGCCGACCTCGGACGACACCCAGACCTGCTTGCCGTCCCCGGTGAAGGCAGCAAAGCGCGGCCGGCTGCCGACCAGCACATTGGCGACGACCTTCTTTTCCGCGGTGTCGATGAAATGCGCCATGCTGGTCGTCTCGGAGGTGTTGACGACGGTGGCGCCGTCTGGACTCACCGCCATGCCCTCCGGCTCGACCCCGGTCGGGATTTCCGCAATCACCTTTGCCGAGGGGACATCCACCACCGATACGAGATTGTTGTCCTCGTTCGCGATGTAGAGGGTGTGGCCGTCAGGGCTCAGCGCGAAGAATTCCGGGTCCGGTCCGCTCGGCAGCGTACCGGAAAGGGACAGGTTGGCGAGATCAAGCACTTCGATGTGATTCGCATCGCTCGTGCAGACATACGCCGTGCCGCCGTCAGGCGACAGCGCCATGCCGCGCGGCCGGGCGCCGACCGGTATCGTCTTGACGATCTCGAGCGTATCGCCGGCGACCACGGTGACGGTGTTGTCCTTCTCGTTCGATACCAGCAGCCGGTACGCCTCGGCCGGTCCAGGCGCGAGCAGCGCAACAAAGATAACGGCCGCGGTCTGAACGAGATTGCTTCGTCGCGGCGCTCCTCGCAATGACAACTCACGGGCCGTCATTGCGAGCGAAGCGAAGCAATCTCGCAAGGACTTCATTTGAGGCGGCATTGGGTTTCGGGCTGATCGACACCCAGGGTATCCAGCTCGTCGAACTGGTGCAGGAAGCCCGGCTGCGGGGAGATCGACACCAGCGAGCGGTCGTCGACCAGCAGCACCGGCTGCCGCAGCTGCCCATCCCACGGTCGGAAGCTGAGCGGCGCGCCCTTGTATCCAGCCAGCTCGAAACCGCTGCTTCGCATATATGTGCCGATCGCCTGCGGATCGGTTTTGCCGGAGCGGGTCGCCGCCTCGCCGATCGCCCGCGCGGCCAGCCAGCCGGCGTAATCGCGCGCTGTCATCGGCCGGTGCGCCTCGCGCTGGAAGCGGTTTTGCAATTGCGTGCTGGCGTATTCGTCGAAGACCGGCGACCAGGCGGTCGGGGTCATGCCTTGCGTCCCGGCGATCGGGCGCGGCTTGTCGGTGCGGTAGGCGAGCTGGCCGCCGAAATTGCCGGCCTCGTCGGCGACGACCAGGACGTCGTAATCCTCGCCCCGGGTCGCCTCCGCCACCTCCGCATTGACCTGGAAATGCCCGGTATCGGCCTGTTGCGCGGCCGGATTGAACGACCATTTCCGGTCGGCGACGATCGACACGGGGAATTTCTTCGCGGCGCGCCGTATCGCTTCGGCGTAGAGGGCATCTCCGGGCTCATTGCCGACGAGCAGCATGATCCGCCGCCAATTTTTCACGACGAGGTACTGCATCAGCGCGTCGGCCAGCATCGCCCGGCTTGGCAAGATGTGCAGAACATTCGCCCGGCACGATTGCTGCCGTAGCGCATCGTCCGCCGTGGCGACATCGAGGATCGTCGCATCGTGCATCGCCGGCAGATCGGCGAGCGCCAGTAATTGCGGCGCCAACAGGTCGGCGACGATCAGCGACCAGGACGGGTCGGTCTCGACCTTCTCGTCCGAGACCGCGACCTCATTCAGTCGAAAGCTCTGGCCGAGAAACCGGCCGGTACCGTTGTCGTCGGCGATGCCGACCCGGACCCCGGCAATCGCCTGATCGTGCCCCGGCGTGGAAAGATAGACGATCTCGATCTCGCCTTTGGCCGGCGCGCTGTTGTCGGCGCCTGCTGGCCGTGCCGCCACCAAACCGACCAGCACCATCAGCAGAGCTGCCCAATACACGCTCGCAGCTTCAGACTTCGGCCGACGCGGCAGCCGCAAAGCTCCGGTAGACGAAATCGAGCGATGCCGTGGCCGCCTCCTCCCGCGCTTCGATCAGCAGCGCATGGTCGGGTGACAGCGCGCAGGCGGGGTCGGTGCGGGCGGCATCGCCGGTAAGGGCAAAGGCCTGGCAGCGGCAACCGCCCCAATCGATCTCGCGCCGGTCGCAGGAGCGACATGGCTCCGGCATCCAATCGGTGCCGCGGAATCGCGCGAAAGCCGGCGAGCCGTACCAGATCTCGGAAAGGCTCGCCTCGGAAACGGTCGGGAACTTCAGCCCGGGCAATGTCTCGGCGGCGTGGCACGGCAACACCCGGCCGGCCGGGGTGACGTTCAGGAACCGCCGCGCCCAGCCGCCCATGCAGGCCTTTGGCCGGTGTGCGTAGTAATCCGGGACGACATAGTCGATGACGAGCTGCCCGGCGAGCCGGGCGCGCGCCGCCTCGACGGTCGCGGTCGCAGCGGCAAGCTGGTCGCGGCTCGGCAGCAAAGCAGCGCGGTTGCGTAAGGCCCAGCCGTAATACTGGACATGCGCGACTTCAAGCCGCTCCGCCCCGAGTTCGACCGCGAGCGCGATCATTTCTTCGAGCCGGGAGAGGTTCTGACGATGCACTACGGCGTTGACGGTGAGCGGCAACCCTGCCTCGCGCACAAGGCCGGCGGCGCGGCGCTTTTCGATTTGCGCGCCAGTACGGTGGGCGACGCGGTCGCCCACAGCCGGATCGGCATCCTGGATGCTGAGCTGCACATGTTCGAGCCCCGCATGCTTCAGTGCCATCATCCGCGTGCGGTCGAGGCCGATGCCCGAGGTGATCAGATTGCCGTAGAGCCCCGCCGCAGCGGCATCGGCGACGATCTCGACAAGATCCCTGCGGGCGAGCGGCTCGCCACCGGAGAAATGCACCTGCAGCACGCCCAGCTCGGCCGCCTCGGTCATGACCCGGCCCCAGCTCGCGGTATCGAGCTCGGCGCTCGACCGTTCCAGCGTCAGCGGGTTGGAGCAATAAGGACAACCGAGCGGGCAGCGATGCGTCAGCTCGGCGAGAAGTGCTAGTGGCGGGTCGGCGTCGATCATTGCTGCAACACCTTCTTGTCCAGAAGGTCTCGCAGCATCGCGAGCACATCGCCGGCGATCTCGGCATTCGGCGCGTCGAACCGGCCGGCAAGATCGTCAATGATCCTGTCGATCGTGCGAGCGCCATCGACCAGCTTCAGGATCTCGACCGCCTGCTCGTCGGGGAGCAACAAGCGTTCGGGCGCCAGCACGATCCAGGCCTGGCGCCGCTCATCGAAACGGAACTTCACGTGCGGCGGAAAGCGCAGGACCGCGCCGCCGTCCAATTCGCTCACCTGACGTGGTCCGCCGGCACAAACGCGCCGGGCAAAACCAACCCCGGCTCGACATAGGCGAAATGCAGCGCGTCGAGCTGCGTCCACAGTACGTCGCATTTGAACCGCAGCGTGTCGAGCACCTGCGCCTGTTTCTCCGTGGTATCGGCGTGCTCTTTCACATAGCCGAGCGCGAAGGCGACATCGGTCGGCGCTTGGGTCAGCCGCGGGGTGAAATAAGCCAGCGTGTCGCGGGTGATGAAGTCGTAATTGCGCAGCATGCCCTCGACCCGCTCGGCGATAATCTGCGGCGAGAACATCTCTGTGAGGCACGAGGCGACGGCTTCGAGCAAGGAGCGGTCGCGCACGAAATTGATATAGGCGTCGACCGCGAACCGGGTGGCAGGCAGGAGCCCGGCGGTCGAGATCACGTATTCCCGGTCGAGGCCGAGCCCGTCGCACAGCCTGAGCCAACGGGCGATGCCGCCGGTGCCTTCGCTGTCGCCGTCATGGTCAACGAGCCGCCGGCGCCATTCGCGCCGCAATTCCGGGGTCGGCAGCCGGGCCACCAGATAGGCGTCCTTCGCCGGGATGCGAGCCTGGTAGTAGTAGCGGTTGAGCGCCCAGGCCTGCACCTGGCCGCGGGTCAGCTTGCCGTCGCGCATCAAATGGTGGAACGGGTGCCGGTCGTGGTAGCGCTCGGCGCCGATTTCGCGCAACCGCGCTTCAAGCGCTGCCGGCGACAGCAGCTCGTCCGTCACAAGCGCACCTCCATGCCGTCGTACGCGATCTCCCAGCCGGCGGCTTCGGCCTCGCGCCGCTCCGGCGAGTCCGTCAGCAGCACCGGATTCGAATTGTTGATGTGGATGAATATATGGCGACGCACGTCGAGATCGGCGAAGCCGGCGATCGCGCCGTCCTCGCCGGTCATGGAGATATGTCCCATGCGCCGGCCGGTTTTCACGCCGATGCCCATCCGGATCATCTCGTCATCCTGCCACAAGGTGCCGTCGAAGAACACGAGAGCGCTGTTCGCGAGACGCTCCCGCAGTCGCCCATTCACGAGCGCGCAGCCGGGTATGAAATGAAAGCTCTTGCCGTTCATTGTCTCGGAGATCGTGAGGCCGATCGTGTCGCCGGCTTCACTCGGGCGGGGGTCGAAATCCTCGCCCTCGCGATAAAGCGGCACCTTGCCTGGCACGGCATAGGCCTCGACCGCGAGCCCGGACGCGCCGGCGGCGCCGGCGAGCGGGATCGGGCGGTCGAGCGACAGCACCACCCGCGCGACGCAATCCGGCGACAGCACCCCGAAGATCGGGTTTTCGGCCAGCACCGCGAGGACGCGCTCGGGCGCGTAAACGGAAAAATAGTGGCGCTCGCGCAGATGCAACAACCCGGCGACCGCATCGACATCCCCGCCGGTCAGAATGACCCCGGCGATCGGCGATGAGCGCAGGCCATGTCGCGGGTGAAGCGCCGGGGTCGCTTCGATCTGCAGACGCAGATCGGGCGGAGCGTTGAGGATAAGCCAGTCCCGATCGTTGGCCGAGACCGCGAGCGACGCCTGCGACCGCGGGGGCGCGCCCGGGTCACGATTACGCGCCCGGCGACAGCCCGGTGCGTTCGAATTCCATTGCGGAAACCCGCCACCCGCGGCCGAACCGAGGACGATGATCCTCAACGCGCGGCCGAGAAGGTGTCAGTCGGGCCTATTCGACCTCGGCGCAGGCGTAGGCGTTGATTTCGAGGCCGATCGCGATCTCAACGATCCGCGGCTTGACCCATTTTTTCATGCCCAACTCCCCGGTTCGTCTTCAGGCGGATCGAAATTAGGTAGATGCCGGCCCGGTGTCAACGCACACCGGGCGAGAGGAGTGCTCGCGCCACATTCGGCGCAACGTCGGAGGAATAATAAACCAAGTTAATCGAGAAGATGAATTGGCCCGGAATACGGAGAGTTTAGTTCCCGCCTGTTCTCCGATTTCGTATCGTTCGGGAACCGGTCGGCTCGTGTTGCGTTCAACCCACGGTCGAACGGCGTGACAGCCGGCGCGCATCCGTCATAGGAGCCATGGCGGATCGAGGGGGAAGACGGGTCGATGCTCCGAATAGTCGCCGATACTGTGCTGCGATCGCGAGGCTGGCTGCTGGCGTTCCTGTTCTCGACCGGCTTCTCGCTTGCCCCGGTCGCGGCGCAGGATTTGAAGCAGCTGTCGGCTGACGACAATCAATGGGTCATGGCGCCCAAGGACTACACGAATACGCGGTTCAGCGGCCTTGATCAGATCAATGCCGGCAATGTTGCGCAGTTGAAGCTCGCCTGGGCTTTTTCGGTCGGCGCCGATCGCGGTCAGGAAGCCGCGCCGATCATCATCAACGGTACGCTCTACATCGTCGCGCCCTATGCCGGGGTGCATCCGAACCAGGTCTTTGCGCTCGATGCCACGACCGGCGCGCTGAAATGGTCGTATGCGCCAAAGCCCAACCTGGCGGCCGAAGGCGTCGCCTGCTGCGATGTCGTCAATCGCGGCCTCGCCTATGATGACGGCAAGGTGTTCCTGAACACGCTGGACGGCTACACCGTCGCGCTCGACGCCAACGACGGGCGGGAGCTGTGGGTCGTCAAGGTCGCCGAGGTCAATCTCGGCGAGACCATCACGATGGCGCCGCTTGTCGTCAAAGGAAAGGTCCTCGTCGGCGACAGCGGCGGCGAGATGGGGGTGCGCGGCTCGCTGACCGCGCTCGACGAGAATTCGGGCAGGATCGCCTGGCGCGCCTTTTCGACGGGCCCCGACAAGGACGTGCTGATCGGGGCCGATTTCAAGCCGCATTACGATTGGATGAAAGGCCAGGATCTCGGGGTCAAGAGCTGGCCGGCCGACGCCTGGAAGCTAGGCGGCGGTACGGTTTGGGGCTGGATTTCCTACGATCCGGACCAGAACCTGATCTTTTACGGCACCGCTAACCCGGGCCCTTGGAACTCGAACCAGCGTCCCGGCGACAATCTTTGGACGACGACGATTTTCGCCCGCAATCCCGATGACGGCTCCGCCAAATGGGGATATCAGGTCAACCCGCACGATTTGTTCGACCACGACGAGATCAACGAGAATGTTCTCGTCGACCTGAACATTAGCGGGCAGGACCGCAAGGCGCTGATCCATCCCGGGCGTAACGGGCTGATGTATGTAATGGATCGGACCAACGGCGAGGTGCTTTCGGCCGAACCCTACGATACGGTCAATGCCGTCAATGGGGTCGACCTCGAGACGGGGCGCCTGCAGCCGAACGAGCTGAAACAGCCGAGCCTTAATCGCACGGTCGAGGATATCTGCCCCGCCGCGCCCGGCGCGAAGGACTGGCAACCGACGGCCTGGTCGCCAAAGACACACCTCCTTTACGTGCCGCACCAGCATCTGTGTATGAACATGAAGACCTCCGAGGTCGGTTATATCGCGGGGACGCCCTATGTCGGCGCGACCGTCGACATGTATGCCGGGCCGGGCGGCTATCGCGGCGAGTTCATGGCCTGGGACCCGGTCGCGCGGAACAAGGTCTGGCGCATCAAGGAAGAGCTGCCGGTCTGGTCCGGCGCGCTGGTCACCGCGGGCGATGTCGCGTTCTACGGAACGATGGACCGGCTGTTCAAGGCGGTCGACGCCAAGGATGGCAAGGTGCTGTGGCAGTTCCGCGCTGGGTCCGGCTTTGTCGGTCAGCCGGTGACCTATAAGGGCTCCGACGGCATGCAGTACGTCGCCATCATGTCGGGCGTCGGCGGCTGGCCCGGGGTCATCGCCAACGCCGCGCTCGATCCGCGCTTGCGGAATGGCGCGCTCGGCTTCACCGGGGCGGTGCAGGACCTGCCGGCCTACACGGTCGGCGGCAGCAGCCTCCTGGTGTTCTCGCTGCCGAAGCCGGCGACACCGGCGGCGGAACAGCCGAAAGAGAAGCAATGATGCCGCGGCTGTGGCTGGCCATTGCGGCTGCGCTGTTGATTGCGGCCTCGCCACGGCCCGGCCACGCGGGCGAGCTGCGCGTCTGCGCCGATCCGAACAATTTGCCGTTCTCGGACGCACAGCAAAGCGGGTTCGAGAACAAGCTCGCCGAGCTTGTCGCGCAGGCGCTGGGTAAGACGGTGTCCTACACCTGGTGGGCGCAGCGCCGCGGCTTTGTCCGCAACACGCTGAAGGCACAGGCGTGCGACGTAATCATGGGAGTGCCTGTCGGGTACGATCTGGTCGAGACGACGCGCCCCTATTACCGCTCGACTTATGTCTTCGTATCGCGGCAGGACCGCGATCTCGACGTCGGCTCGCTCAGTGACGAGCGCCTGCGGCAGTTGTCGGTCGGGGTGCACATGATCGGCGACGACGGCGCCAATACGCCGCCCGCCGACGCGCTCGCCCATCGCGGCATCACCGGCAACGTCAAGGGTTACATGATCTACGGCGACTATCGCCAGTCGAGCCCGCCGTCGCGGCTGATCGAGGCGGTCGAAAACGGCGAGATCGACCTGGCGGCGGCCTGGGGGCCGCTCGCCGGTTACGCGGCCAAATCTTCGCCGGTGCCGCTGCGGCTCACCCCGATCGGCGACGAGGCGAAATTCGCACCGCTCAAATTCCAATTCGCCATCGCCATGGGCGTTCGCCACGGCGACCACACCCTTCATCAGCAACTCGATGACGTGATCGCCCGCAAGCGCGCCGAGATCCGCGAACTGCTCGTCTCCTACGGCGTGCCGCTGGGGGTCGACGCCCAGCACGACGCCGCGCAGTGAGCGGGATGGCGCACAGAGCGTGTGCAGCGGCTCGCCTCGGCGCGGTGGGTCTTGCGGCATTGATGCTCGCGACTGCAGCGTCGGCGCAGTCGCAGTCGCCGAACCAGTCGGCGCTGTCGGGAACGCCGCCGGCGGGGCAACCGGAGAGCCCGAACAACCAGACCGTCGGGGTCGAATCCTATGCCGGCGGCACCACGGCGGGAGAGCTCCTTGGCACCCCGGTATCGGGTCTGTTTCCCGGCAACGTGCAGGTCAATCCGCAAGTCAAAAGCCCGGTCGGCGACGATCCGCAGGCGATCCAGCGCGGCATGCAATACTTCACCACCTTCAATTGCGTCGGCTGTCACGCCCCAAACGGCGCCGGCGGCATGGGGCCGTCGCTGAGCGGGCGCCCGCTGATTTACGGTGCCGAGCCGGCACAGATTTACCTGACGATTTATCAGGGCCGACCGCTCGGCATGCCGGCCTGGGGTGCTATGCTGCCCGACGGCATCATCTGGGACTTGGTTGCCTATGTGCGCAATCTCGGCCGCCAGCCGAATCAGAGCTGGGGCGAGACCGTTTCGGCGCAGCAGCCGAAGATCGAGCAGGTGCCGGCGGAATACTTCCAGTCGGCCAATCCGTGGAGCCAGACCGAGGCTTTCAGCCATGGGCAAAAGCCGAACAAGGCTCCTTAGCCGGGCGCCGCTCATTGCTGCTGGCGCGCTATTCGCGCCGGCGACGGCGCACGCCAACGCGCCGATGAACTATCTGCAATCCTTCGGCCCGAAGGCGCACGAGATCGCCAACCTTACCTGGGCCTTGTTGATCCTGTCGATCCTCGTTGTCGCGATCATCAGCGCGCTGGTTGTGGTCGGCGCGATGCGGCGACGCGTGCTCCCGCCAGACCGCGAAGTGCGCCTCGAACCGATCAGTCGTGGCAGCGGCAGCGGCGTCTTATGGATCTATATTGGCGTCGGATTGTCGACGCTGGCGCTCCTCGGCGCGATGGTGTGGACAGGCTACACGATGGCGGTGATCCAGCGGCCGCCGCGCGCCCCGAAGCTGACGGTCGAAATCATTGGTCATCAGTGGTGGTGGCAGGTCCGCTATCTCAGCGGCGACAGTTCGCGGGTCTTCGATACCGCTAATGAGATCCACATTCCGGTCGGCGAACCTGTGCAGTTCAAGGTCCGCACCGAAGACGTGATCCACTCGTTCTGGGTCCCGCCGCTCGGCGACAAGATCGACCTGATCCCGAGTCAGACCAATGTCACCTGGCTCGAGGCGGGCGAGCCCGGCACCTATCGCGGTCAGTGCGCGGAGTTCTGCGGTCAGCAGCACGCGCACATGGCGCTCCTCGCCGTCGCCGATAAACCCGACGATTTTCAGCGCTGGTGGGACGATCAGCTGAAACCGGCGGTTTCGGCGCCGCAAGCCGCGCTGGGGGAAACGCTGTTCACCGTGCGTTGCGGCGCCTGCCATACCGTGCGCGGGACTCGCGCCGGCGGACGGCTCGGGCCCGATCTGACCCATGTGATGAGTCGGCAGACGATCGCCGCGGCGACCCTGCCGAACAAGATCGCCTACCTCTCGGGCTGGATCTCCGATCCGCAGCGGATCAAACCCGGCAATCTGATGCCGACACTCGATATCTCCGGGCCGGAGCTGGAACAGATCCGCGGCTTCCTCGCCGGTTTGAAGTGAGAGATAGGCAAGTGAGGAGACCGGCTTGAGCAGCATCGCCTACGAGCGGTCCGCCGCACTGGAAACCGCCGGCTATGATTCGCCGGCGACATCGAAGCTGGAGCAGCTGTGGAAGACGAAGCCGGGTCTCTTCGGCTGGCTCGGCACGGTCGACCACAAACAGCTCGGCAAGCGCTATCTGATCACTGCGTTCTGCTTCCTGATCGCCGGCGGCATCGAGGCGCTCGTCATGCGGCTGCAGCTGGCGCGGCCGAACCAGCACCTGCTGACGCCGGAGCAGTACAACGAGCTGTTCTCGATGCACGGCATCACGATGATTTTTTTGTACGCCCAGCCGGTGCTGTCGGGCTTCAGCGTGTTTCTGTTTCCATTGTTTCTGGGGACCCGCGATCTTGCCTTCCCGCGGCTCAACTCGTTTTCCTACTACGTCTATTTGTTCGCCGGCCTGTTCCTCTATGCGAGCTTTCTGGTCGGCGCCGTCCCCAATGATGGCTGGTTCAACTATCCGCCCAACGCGCTGAAGCTGTACAACCCCGGTCCGAACATCGATTTTTACGCGCTCGGGATGATCCTGCTCGGGATCTCGACCACGGTTGGGGCGGCGAATTTCCTGGTCACCTGGCTGCGGCTGCGCGCGCCGGGGATGTCGATCAACCGGCTGCCGATTTTGACCTGGAGCACGACCACGACCTCGGTCGGCATATTGTTCTCGGTCCCGGCGGTAAGCCTCGCCTTTTTGATGTTGTGGCTCGACCGGCAATTCGGCACGCATTTTTTCGACCCGGCCGGTCGCGGCCAGCCACTCCTTTGGCAGCACTTGTTCTGGATGTTCGCCCATCCTTGGGTCTACATCGTGGTGCTGCCGGCGATGGGCTTTGTGTCGGAGGCGCTGCCGATTTTCTGCCGCCGCCCGCTGGTCGGCTACACCGTGGTGGTGCTCGCGACCGTCGCGACGATGGTGATGGGCTTTGGCGTCTGGTTGCATCACATGTTCGCGACCGGGCTGCCGTTCCTGGCGCTGTCGTTCTTCAGCGGCGCGTCGATGGTCATCGTCATTCCGAGCGCTGTCGCGGTGTTCGCCTGGGTCGCGACGATCTGGACCGGCCGCCCGGTAGTCACCACGGCATTGCTGTTCTTTGCCGGCTTCATCGCGATGTTCGTGATCGGCGGCGTCAGCGGCTTTATGACCGCCGCGGTGCCGTCGGACCGGCAGATGACCGACACCTACTTTGTCGTCGCCCACATCCATTACGTGCTGATCGGCATCAACCTGTTTCCGGTCATGGGAGCGCTCTACGTATGGTTCCCGAAGATGACCGGACGCCTGTTGGACGAGCGGATCGGCCGTTGGAATTTCTGGCTTGTCTTTATCGGGCTCAATGTCGCTTTCCTGCCGATGCACTGGACCGGCCTCGCCGGTATGCCGCGGCGGATCTACACCTACCCCGACGGGCTGGGCTGGAACACGGTCAACATGCTGACCACGATTGGCGCGTTCATTCTCGCGATCGGCGTGCTGGTTCTGCTGATCAATATTGCGGTCAGCCGCGCACGCGGCGCCCTCGCCGGTCCGAACCCGTGGGACGGACCGACCCTCGAATGGACGACGCCCTCGCCGCCACCGTCCTACAACTTCGCGGTGATTCCGGCCGTAGCCAGCCAGAACCCGTTATGGGAGGGGCGGCTTCAGGAAGGGCTGGGTCACTCCTCCGTCGGCCGCGGTCTCGTGCTCGATCAGGGCAAGGAAGTGCTGGCGACGACACCGCTCGACGCCGAGCCCGATGCGATCCTGAAGATGCCGCAGGATTCGCTTGCGCCGCTGGTCGTCGCGATCGCGCTGACCGGCTTATTTGCCGGCTTGCTCGTCGCATGGTGGTGGCTCGCCGGGCTGTGCGCCGTAGTGACATTGGCGAGCCTTGTCGTCTGGTTGTGGCCGGAGCCGGCGTTGGGGCAAATCGCGGTTGCTGCCAATGACTGACGCAACAATCCAGGGCGACATGCTGCCGGTCGGCAGCATCGAACGCCGCACCAACGGCTGGTACGGCATGCTTACCGTGATCATGACGGAAGGGGCGCTGTTCGCGTATCTGCTATTCAGCTACTACTACTTCGCCGTGCAGTACGGGCGCGAGTGGCTGCCGCCGCAACTGCCGGAATTCTGGTTCTCGGTACCGAACACGATCCTCCTGCTGGCCAGTAGCGCCGCGCTGTGGTTCGCCGAGCGTGGCGTGCGGCGCGGGATCAGGCGGGATCTGGTGTGGGGACTGGCGATCGCGATCGGCCTCGCAGTGATCTACGTCGTGCTGCAGGCGATCGAGTGGTCGGGCCGTCCATTCACCATGTCGTCGACCCCCTACGGCTCGCTGTATTTCTCGATCTCCGGCCTGCATTTCGTGCATCTCGCCATCGGCCTGATCATTCTCGTGGTTCTGCTGATCTGGTCGCTGTTGAACTATTTCGACGCAAGGCGGTATGCGGCGGTGTCGATCGGCGCCGTCTATTGGTATTTCGTCACTGCCGTCTGGCTTGCCGTGTTCTTCACCATCTACATCACGCCGCGTCTGGGCTAGGCGAATGGGGAAGACCATCATGGCCGGTTATGGCGTTGAGCATCCGGCGCCGCTTGCCGGCGCGGTGCCGGGCTGGCTCCTGTTCGCGGCGCTGCTCGCCGCCCCGTTTGCCTGGCTTATCCAGCTCTACGTCGATTACGGCTTGGCGAGCCAGGCCTGCTTCCCGCGCGACGAGCCACTGCCGACCGGGCTGACGACTTCGCCGGCGGTGTGGCCCGGCTCGCTGGCCGTGATCGTCGGCACGCTGGTCATTGCCTGTGCGGCAAGCGGCGTATCGTTCTGGATCTGGCGGCGGCCGCGGCACGAGGTGTCGAACGCTTACGGCCTCGTCGAAGGCGCAGAGGGCCGGCCGCAATTCCTGGCCGTGTGGGGCGTCTGGACCGGGGCCTGGTTTGCCCTCGACATCTTGTTCGGCGCGATCGGTTTTATTGAGGTGTCGGCATGCGGTGGCTGATGCTCTTGGCCATGATGTTGTTTCTCGCGACGCAGCCGGCCTGCGCGGATGCCGGCCACGAGGAGGCGGCGTTGCGCTGGCATTTCGAGGCCTGGGTCACGATCAGCCTGGCGATCGCCGCGCTGGCCTATGCCCGGGGCTGGCGGCGTATGCGGGCGCGGGCGATCGGGCGGATCGAGGTGTTCTGCTTTGCCGCCGGCATCCTGTCGCTGATCCTGGCATTGGAATCGCCGCTCGATGCGATCGGCGAGGATTTGTTCTCGGCGCATATGGCGCAGCATCTGACGCTGATGCTGGTTTCAGCGCCGCTCTTTGTCCGCGCCCGCCCGCTGATCGTTTTTCTCTGGGCGATGCCGCGCGGCCTGCGTCGCTGGTTCGGGCGGTGGTGGGGTGGGCCCATCGGCAGGGTGTTCGGCATCCTGACTTCGCCGATATCGGTGTGGCTGTGGTTTTGCGGCCTCTTTGCTTTCTGGCACATCCCGGGTCCGTACGGCTGGGCGTTGCGGCACGAGCCGGTCCATGTGCTCGAACACCTGTGCTTTTTCGTCAGCGCTTTTGCCTTCTGGTCGGTGGTCATCGAGCCTTCCGGCCGGCGGCGGCTCGATTACGGCGCGAGCCTGATGTTTGTCGCCACCGCAGCGGTGTTGAGCGGCCTGCCGGGCGCGCTGATGGTGCTGACGTCGCGGCCGCTCTATCCCATCCACGCGGCCGGAGCAGCGCGCTGGGGCTTGAGCCTGATCGACGACCAGCAGCTCGCCGGGTTGATCATGTGGATCCCGGCAGGCTTTGCGTACATCGTCGCGATCCTGACGCTGTTGGTTCTCTGGCTTCGCGCCGCCGAGCGGCGTTCCGAGGCGCGGCTGCGTCGGGGCGCGGCGGCAGCGGCGACGCTCGGGTTGGTGTTGCTGGCATTGCCCGGCTGCGGCAAGAGCGGCGAGCAATCGAACGCCGGCGCGGCGGCGACGAGCTTTGGCGGCGATCCCCAGCGCGGCGCCAAGCAGATCGCCGAGACCGGATGCGGCGCGTGCCACACGATCCCCGGAATCGGCGGCGCCGACGCGCTGGTCGGGCCGCCGCTCGACAAGATGGGCCGGCGCATCTACCTCGCCGGCCTGCTGCGCAACACGCCCGACAACATGATCTCATGGCTGCGCTATCCGCAGCGCATCGTGCCGGGCAATGCGATGCCCGACATGAACCTCACGCAGGAGCAGGCACGCGACATCGCAGCCTATCTCTACACGCTGAAATGAGCGCCGCGCCGATGCATTGCGTGTCGAAAACGGTCAGCCGCTCGTCAGCGGGACGTGCCAGATATCCGCGGCATACTCCGCGATTGTCCGGTCGGCCGAAAACCAGCCGACTCGGGCAATGTTGAGCATAGCAGCGCGGCCCCATGCCAGTGGCCGGCGCCACAGGGCGTCGATCTCCGCCTGGGCCGCGCGGTAGGCGGTGAAATCGGCCGCGACCATATACGGGTCGCCGTAGCGCAGGCTGTCGACGAGGCCCCGGAAGCGCCCGGGATCGTCGGACGAGAAGGCGCCGCTCTCGATCGCATCCAGAATTTCGGCTAGCTCGGGCGAGGCGGCGATCGCGTCGGCGGCGTCGAGCCCATGTTGGCGCCGGCGTGCCTCGACCTCCTCGGCCTTCAGGCCAAAGATCACGATGTTCTCCGCGCCGACATGCTCGCGGATCTCGATATTGGCGCCGTCGAACGTGCCGATAGTCAGGGCGCCGTTCAGCGCCAGCTTCATGTTGCCGGTGCCGGAGGCCTCCATGCCGGCGGTGGAGATCTGCTCCGACAGATCGGCGGCCGGGATGATCCTTTCGGCGAGGCTGACATTGTAGTTCGGCAGGAAAACGAGGCGCAGCAGATCGCGCGTCGCCGGGTCGTTGTTGACGACCGCGGCGATATCGTTCGCCAGTTTGATGATCAACTTGGCGCGGGCATAGCTGGCCGCCGCCTTGCCGGCGAAAATCTTGACCCGGGGCACCCAGCCGGCGCCCGGATTGGCGCGGATCGCTTGGTATCGCGCGATCGTGTCAAGCAGGTTGAGCAGTTGCCGCTTGTATTCGTGGACGCGCTTGATGTGCACGTCGAACAGCGCGCCCGGTTCTACCGGTATTCCGGTCTGCTCATAGATGAAACGGCCGAGCCCCTTCTTGTTGACGCGCTTGACCGCGGCAAGCCGCTGGATCGTATCGGGGTCATCGGCGAGTTCGGCCAGGCGGGCGAGCGCGGCTGTATCGTCGAGCACCTCGTCCCCGCACACCTCGCGCAACAGCCGCGTCAGCCCCGGATTGGCCTGATGCAGCCAGCGGCGGAAGGTGATGCCGTTGGTCTTGTTGACGATTCGATCGGGATAGAGCCGGTGCAGATCGGCGAACACGCTCTCCTGCATCAGTCGCGTATGCAGCGCCGAGACGCCGTTGATTCGATGCGACCCGATAAAGGCGAGATGCCCCATGCGCAGGGTCCGGCCGTGCCGCTCGTCGATGATCGAGATCGCCGCGTCGTGACCGTCCTCGGCAGCAACACCACTGACGCGGGCCGCTTCGAGGTGCTGCGCGTTGATGCGGTAGATGATTTCGAGGTGGCGGGGCAACACCTGCTCGAATAACGCCACCGGCCAGGTTTCCAGCGCCTCCGGCAGCAGCGTGTGGTTGGTGTAGGAAAACGTCCCGACCGTCGTCCGCCACGCCACATCCCACGGCAGGTTGTAGACATCGATCAGGAGCCGCATCAACTCGGGGATGGCGATGCTCGGATGCGTGTCGTTGAGCTGGATCGCCGCGCGGTCGGGCAGGGAAGGGAGATCGCTGTAGTAGCGCAGGTGCCGGTGCACGATGTCCTGCAGCGACGCCGAGACAAAGAAATACTCCTGCCGCAGCCGCAATTCGCGGCCGGCGGCCGTGCTGTCGCTCGGATAGAGGATCTTCGAGATCGCCTCGGCCCGAGACTGCGCCGACAGGGCGCCGACATGGTCGCCGTCGTTGAAGATTTCGAGGCGCAGCGGATCGACGGCGCGCGCCGACCACAGCCGCAACGGGTTGACGTGACGGCCGCGCCAGCCGACCACCGGGGTGTCGTAGGCGACCGCCTCGATCGTTTCTTCCGGTTGCCAGACCGGCCGCGCCCGTCCCGACCGCCCGGCCACCATCTCGACCCGGCCGCCGTACTGGATGTCGTACACCACCTCGGGCCGCGCGAACTCCCAGGGATTGCCGAAGGACAGCCAGTCCTCGGCGTATTCCTGCTGCCAGCCGTCGCGGATTACCTGTCGGAACAGGCCGTGGTCATAGCGGATGCCATAGCCGCAGGCCGGTATTCCGAGGCTCGCCATGCTCTCCATCAGACAGGCTGCGAGCCTGCCCAAGCCGCCATTGCCGAGGGCGGCGTCGGGCTCGGCGCGCCGCATGCGGTCGAGATCGACGCCGAGATCGCCGAGTGCGGCCCTGACCGTCTCGGTCAGCTGCAAATTCTCGACCACATCGGCGAAGAGGCGCCCGATCAGGAATTCGAGCGACAGGTAATAGACGTGCTTGCGGCCGGCGGCATGGCTGGCGCGGTCGACCGCGAGCCAGCAATGGACCACCCGGTCGCGCAAGGCGAGCGCCGTGGCGACGAACCAGTCGCGCGCGGTCGCGGCATCGCCGTCCTTGCCGACCATGAGCGCCAGCTTGGCCAGGACGCTCTCCTTGAAGGCTTCGATTTCCGCCTCGCCGGCGGGCGCCTCAAGGATCGTGGGCGGGCCGCTGCGACCGAATTTGCCGAGGATAAAGCCGAGATACGGTATGTCGTTGGGCATGCTGCTGGGAAATGCTTGCAAAACGAGGCCGGCGCGGCGGCCGACCCGCGTTCCTTCTATAAGGCAAAGTAGGAGAAAATAGGGCGCAAACCGCTAAATACCAATGAACGGCGCGCGCTTCGAGGCGGTGCCTAGATGATTGCCGCCGCCGTCCCGCCGACTCGATTCGCCCCGCAAGCGATTGGCGGCATGTTTCCCGGCCTCCATCAAGCATCCGCGTACACCGCATCTCGAAGCTCACACTCACAGCCGGGCCTGGTCACGGCGCCGATGTTGGACCGGAGCGGGCGGCAAGCGACCAGGCGTACCAGTCGGAGAACGAGGCACCGAAGCTCGGCGGCGGCTGGCCGACAAACTCCGGCGCGCGCTTGGCGTTCTTCATCGTGAAGCTCTCGCGCGACGCCAGCTGTGGGTCCTGCGCGGCAAAGGCGGCGTCGGCCCGCTGCAATTCCGGACACTCGCCTCGCCGCGCAAGCTCGCGTTCGGCATAATCGAGGCTGCGCAGAGCCGAGATCCCTGCCGGGTCGATACTCGCCTCGGCGGGCGCCGAGCGGATCGTGGCGCAGGCCTGTGCCTTCTCGCGCAGCTCTTCGCGATACTGGACCGCCCGTCGGGTGGCCTCGGTCAACGCTGAAAGCCGGCGGCGCAGCGAACCGCTATGAAGCGAGGCCATTGACGCTTTCCAGCCGTTGCAGCCGCGCTTCGATCTCGCCCACTTCGAGCGCGCGCATATACCGCTCGATAACCTGCGACATCTCGGATGCCTCGGCGGTCGAGATCGCGCCATCGGCCGCGGCCGCGGCGATTGCCGCGATGGCCGGCGCGACGTCGGCGGCGCCGCGCAGCGCCGGCAGGGCAAAGCTCGAAGCCCGATGGCGGCGCGGTCCGATGATGCTCCGGACGATAAGCCGCAAAACCGCGCTATCGCCGTTCATCGCCTTGGCGATCGCCTCCCGCGATACCTCACCGCTGGCGTTATCGAACAATTGCTCGGCGATCATCGTTGCGCGATTGCGGGTGCCCGGCAGTCTCCCCGCCGGATTGCCCGACTGGCCCCTCAGAAATTGACCCTCGGCATTACTCAGAACCTGCATCTGCAGGGAATTTGCAGGCTCACAACCCTCCGGCGCCGCCCCGTCCAGCACGGTTTCGGCGCCCGCCTCCTGGCCCTCGGCAGGCATCTGCACTCCTCCTCCAGACGATCTTGCATCAATCCGTATTGCGTTTCGTGAAACATATAAGCGCATTTGCTTGTCGATCAAGAACAAATAGGCAACAATGTAAAATGGACCCCCGGGATCATGACGGATCTCCCTGTCTTTGAACTCCCCGGAAGAGCCCGGCATGGATGCTGTTGACCGGTTTGACGGCGATAGCCAATTGACGCATCTCTACGGACCCGCCTCTGATTGGACAGCTACACGTTCCGAGAAAGCGCATGCCGCTCGACAATGTCCTGGGCTCTACTCTGGAAGCCCGCCTGCGCCGCGAGCTTCGCGGCGAGGTGCTATTCGATGCCTTCAGCCGCGGCCGCTATTCGACGGACGCGTCGATCTACCAGATCGAGCCCTTGGGCGTCGTCGTGCCGAAGGACCGCGAGGATGTCGCCGCGGCCCTCCAGATCGCGCGCGAGGGAGGCGTGCCGGTGCTGCCGCGGGGCGGCGGCACCTCGCAATGCGGCCAGACCGTCGCGCGCGCCCTCGTCCTCGATTGCAGCAAATACATGGACCAGCTCGTCGCGCTCGACCCTGAGGCGCGGCGGGTCCGGGTGCAGCCCGGGGTCGTCATGGAGCGGCTCAATCAGCGGCTGCGCCGGCACAAACTTTGGTTTCCGGTCGATGTCTCGACCGGCGACCGCGCGACGATCGGCGGCATGACCGCCAACAACAGCTGCGGTTCGCGCTCGATCCGCTATGGCAACATGGTCCACAACGTGCGCGCGATCGACGCGATCCTGGCCGACGGCACCGCCGCGCGCTTCGCCGAGGTGCCCGGCAATTTCGGCGAGGATATCGAGCCCGATCGTTATCGCGACCTCGTCCGCGAGATGCGCGACCTGCACCGCCGCGAGGCCGACGAGATCGACCGCCGCTTCCCGAAGCTGCTGCGCCGGGTCGGCGGCTACAACATCGACATGATCGAGCCAGATGGACCTGGCAGCGGCCACAACATGGCGCATCTGCTGGTCGGCTCCGAGGGCACGCTCGGGTTTTTCACCGAGATCGAGCTGGATCTGCAGCCGATTCCGCCGCACCGGGTGCTCGGCATCTGCCATTTCCCAAGCTTCTACCAGGCGATGGATGCGACCCAGCACATCGTCAAGCTCGGCCCCAGCGCCTGCGAGCTGGTCGACCGCACGATGATCGAATTGGCGCGCGACATCGCGATGTTCCGCCCGATCGTCGATCGCTTTGTGCAGGGCGATCCGGCCGCGATCCTGTTGACCGAATTCGCCGGCGAGGATGCCGACGACAATCAGCGCCGCCTGAAGCAGCTCGTCGAATTGATGGGCGATCTCGGTTTTCCGGGCGGCGTCGTCGAGGCGACCGACCCAGCCTTCCAGAGCGCGGTGTGGAACGTGCGCAAGGAAGGCCTCAACATCATGATGTCGATGAAGGGCGACGGGAAGCCGATCTCCTTTATCGAGGACTGCGCGGTCCGGCTCGAGGACCTGGCCGAATATACCGAGCGGCTGACCCAGGTGTTCCATAAGCACGGCACCTACGGCACCTGGTACGCGCACGCCTCGGTCGGCTGCCTGCATGTGCGGCCGGTGCTGAACGTCAAGCAGGAGCTCGACGTCAAGAAGATGCGGGCAATCGCCGAGGAAGCCTTCGCGATGGTCCGCGAATACAAGGGCTCGCATTCCGGCGAGCACGGCGACGGGCTGGTGCGCTCCGAGCACCACGAGGCGATGTTCGGACCGCGCCTCGTGCGCGCCTTCGAGGAGGTCAAGGACAGCTTCGACCCGGCGGGGCTGTTCAACCCCGGCAAGATCGTGCGACCGCCGAAGATGGACGACCGCAGCCTCTTCCGCTTCAAGCCGGATTACCGGCAAGTGCCGCTCGACAGCGTGCTCGATTGGTCGGAATGGGGCGGCTTCGCCAGCGCCGCCGAGATGTGCAACAACAACGGCGCCTGCCGCAAATCCGACCCGGGCGTGATGTGCCCGTCCTATCGCGCCACCGGCGACGAGCAGCATCTGACGCGCGGCCGCGCCAATACGCTGCGCCTCGCCTTATCGGGCCAGCTCGGTCCGGACGCGCTGACCTCCGATGAGATGCGCGAGACGATGGCGCTGTGCCTCTCCTGCAAGGGCTGCAAGCGCGAATGCCCGACCGGCGTCGACATGGCGAAGATGAAGGTCGAGTTCCTGCATCACTACAAGAAGCGCCACGGCCTCTCCGCGCGCGACCGCGCCATCGCCTATCTGCCGCGTTATGCCCCTTATGCCGCTCGGCTCGCGCCGCTGTTGAACCTGCGCAACCGGGTGCCGGCGTTGGCCGCGCTCGGCGAAAAGTTGTTCGGCCTCAGTGCGCGCCGCAGTCTGCCGGAATGGTCGAGCGAGTATTACCGCGGAAGCACCGATACCGGGCCGGCCGGCGGCCGCAACATCGTCCTGCTGGTCGATACCTTCAACCGCTACTTCGAGCCGGAGAATGCCTGGGCCGCCGAGCGGGTGCTGGCGCGCGCCGGGTACCGGGTCAACACGCCCGAGCCGGCGGTCGGGCGGCCCCTATGCTGCGGCCGCACCTTTCTCGCCGCCGGCCTGGTTGACGAGGCGCGGAAAGAGGCACGACGGATGATCGATGTGCTCGGGCCACACGTCGCAGCCGGCACGCCGATCATCGGCCTCGAACCCTCCTGCCTGTTGACCCTGCGCGACGAATTCCCGGCGATGCTGCCGGGCGCCGAAACCGCTGCGCTCGCCGCGCATGCGCAGCTGTTCGAGGAATTCGTCGCCAGCGAGCGCGCCGCCGGCCGCTTCGACCTTCCATTGGCGCCGATGCCCGGCAAGACCGCGCTGCTGCACGGCCATTGCCACCAGAAGGCGTTCAACACCGCCGGTGCGGCGGCCGACGCGTTAAAGCTGGTCCCGGAGCTGAAGGTCGAAACCTTCGACTCGACCTGCTGCGGCATGGCCGGCGCGTTCGGCCTCGAAGCCGAGCATTACGAGATGTCGCTGAAGATCGGCGAGCTCGGTGTGTTGCCGAAGCTGCGCGCCGCCGCGCCCGAGACATTGCTTGCCGCTTGCGGCACCAGCTGTCGCCATCAGATCGCCGACGGCACCGGCCGCCAGGCCCGCCACATCGTCCGCATCCTCGACGAGGCCTCGACCCCCGCAGCCTGAGGTCAGAGCCGAATTTCGGCGGTAATCTTGTCTACGCTGGCGCGCACCTCACCCTCGCTCCGGTCGAGCAGACCGGCCTCTTCGAGCGCGGCGACATCGGCGTGTACGCGGCGATATTGACGACCCAGTGCGCGCGCCAGGGCCGAAATCGATGGTTCCGGATGGGCATGGACGTGACGCAAAAGCCGGTAGCGCTCGCCTGTCAGAATCGATGCCAGCGCTTCCCAGCTTTCGAAAGCCAGAACGTGTTCATCGACGTGCTCGCCGCGCTCGGCGCGATGCCAGGCATCCAGAAACGCCGCGGCGTCTTCTTCCAACCCGCCGCCGACAATTATTTTGGTTTCAGCCATGGTCATTATCCGATAGGGGGTACCTACGCGCTCGGCGGACATCTGAGAGGAAATCCCGGATTAGCTGTTCCGCCGTCGTGAACTGGTATGGTTCTTCTCGGTCCCCGTAGTGCCGGTGATCACCCTTACCCGGTTCATTATCGTATAGGATTAAGCGTTCGCCCGGACGGCCATAAAACAGGCTGTATTTGAACGGGTGCTTCGATCCTCGCACGGGCCGCGGAACGAGCCACAGGCTGAGTTCCGAGATCGTGCCGTCATCGTCATGCCGCTTGCGGTAGAAGATGCGCCTTGCCCGCAGCATATGACATAGATTGTCATAGGTCGGCTAGCAAGTCTAGGAGGCGGCTAATACGACTTCCCTGACGGGTAGGTGTCGTATTTGGGGATCGCCGGGTCCATGTGGTCCCAGGGCTGGGCGCTCTTCGTGAAGATGTCCGCTTCGGCCCGGAACCAACTCGGATCGTCGAGCGTCCCGACCCGCAAGCCGACGAGATCGGGCCAGCAGCTCCAGGCGAAGAAACGGGGTGACGATCGCCGTCGTAACGCTGTGCTCAAAATGCGCCGCGCCCTGACCGGGAAAGGCTCGACGACGCTTACGCCGAACCAGATTGCAACCCTGAAGCCTCAAGAGCTGCGCCAGCTACGCGCCTATTCCGCCGGCCGCTACAACAAGCTCGACGCTCAGCAACGCGACCGCCTGCGCGATAATCTTTATCTGCTGATCGCGACCGCGCCGGACGAGACGTACATGGCCGTAGCGAACATGCCGCCCTTGGACGAAACACAGAAACCGACATAAACCGACAGCACCCGAGCCTGCGCCCGACGCGTTAGTGGTGCGGCGGGCGAGCGAGCGTGGCGGACGGCAATTCGCCAAACAGCGACCTGTATTCGCCGGCGAGCCGTCCGAATTGCCAAAACCCGTAGCGGGTGGCGATCTCGGTAACCGTTGTCTCGGTCGGGGTGCTCTCGCGCAACGCCCGCCGGACCATGTGCATGCGCCGCAGCAACAGATAGTGCTTGGGAGCCATGCCGAGGTGTTCCTGGCAACAGACGTTCAGGGTCCGCTCTGATGCCCCGACCTGCTTGCAGATTTCCGTAATGTAAAGCGGTTCATCTAAATTTTTTTCGATGACCCGATGAAACCTCTGCATGATCGCGGCGTGCTGCCTGAGGGCTGCTCTGTCCTCCTCAACCTTGCCGCCGCCAAGGCAGTCAACCATGGCTTCGATCAGTGCCTGCTCCAGACCACGCGCGGCTTCGGGATGCGCGAGGACGGCGGGGGCGTCTTCCGCTAGTACCCCGGCAGATGCATGCAGCCGCTGCAGCCTTCCCATCGCACCGGGCGAAGGGGTAACGGTCAGGTCATCATTTGGCGGCGTCAGATCGAGCCCGGCAACCGTTGCGCCAAGATCGGCCATTTCCTCCAGCGGCAGAGACATCCCGCCATACGAAACGTGCCCAGACGTATGCGTGTAATAGCCCTGGCCGGAGCCAATTCGTGCCATGCTGGTCAAGCCCAATTCAACACCGTTCCGGATTACGCTCGATCCAGGTTGCGTCCGGAATACGATGGTGGCACGGGCTCTGCTTAAACCGTCCACATGAGATGTCCGCGCAAGATCTTCGGACAGGCGCTGCATCCAAAGACTATGCAGGTCTATACGCGTAAGCTTCGCGCCAAAACTTCCGCGTTGCTTGACCGTGAGCCCTACCGTCCCTTGCCGCATCTCCAGGGCGTATTCGTCGGGATCGTCGAAGGTGCGAACCGAGCTTGAGGGCATTTCAACTCTCTTTTCTGGGAGATAGAACCCCCAACACGCCCCCCCTATTCGGCGACGTTAATATGGATTAATGGTTCGCGCATCAGTTGTCTTGGAGAATGCCAACGATCGAACGCGCTCCGCCTTTGGCCCACAGCTCGGCGCGCGGCCTGTAAGCTCTTTATTAAGACAAAAACGCTGATAATGTTCTGCATGACCGACGACGCCGAATGGAACCTCATCCTTGCTTTAGAGATCCTAGCCGCCGAATTGCGGCGCCAGGGGATGAGCAAGAGCCAGGTTCGGGAAATCCTGAACCTCCGATTTCGCGGCGGCGCACCTCCGATCCTCGATAACCCGCATCCTACCGGGTCAACGCCGCTTCCTAGTTAGGCGCCAGCTCGGCTCGACCCGCTTTCCTTGCGCGGGCAACGGCTGAGGCTCCGGTTTCGGGTCCAGCTTTTCCATGATCGCCCGCACCGGCCGCAACGCCGGCGACATAGGCCAGCGCTCCTCCGCGAATTTGCGGCGCGCGTAGTCGATGAGGGTGCGGGTTTCTTCGTCGGAAAGTTCGGGCTCACTCATGCCGGATCAGTGCCGCATGCCGCATCCTGTTCCACCGCGTTTTGGTCACAACTCGTTGCCCCATTTCGTTGACGATTTCCCAATCGTCCGCCCCGTGCTGCGGTTCCAGCTTGGATGCCTTGTCCGCGATTTCGGCGATGTCGATCGTATTCGCATCGATCGTCACGATGACGTACCCGCCTCTGAGCAGCCGAATTTTATACATGGCCCCGCGCTCCTTTGCGTCCCGCTCCACAAAATGGGAAGCGGAGGGGAGCAGCCAAATGAAATCTTGCCGCTCAAACCCGTGGTACAAACGGGCGTCCTCGCAAGGCCTCCAATTCGCCAATGATGTCTCGAAGGACCGGATTGACCCGGTTTAAGAAACCAGTGTAGTCGAAACTTTCTCCTCTTTCCTTGGTCGGATGCGCCAGCTTTTTATTGAAAGCCCATTTGACATCACCTTCTTTGCCCTTCCCATACTGCTGATCCAGGCGTTTCATCAGCTCTTTGAGTGTGTCGTACCTTGGGGCTGTATCGTAGTTGTCGAACAGGTCAGAAGGTTTAATGTCATTCAGACGTCTAGAAGTACAGAAGTCGCACAAGTTGCGAGTATGTAAAACGACACCTTCGGTGATGTTATTGCGGAGTAACAAATTGCTTAGTATCGGGTCGGTAGGTAGGATTTTATTTAACTCTTGAAGCATCCAAACTTCGTATTCGATAACAATCCACCAACGGCGGCGGGGATCATCGATAGGTGTGCTCATGGTCTATAAAAGATAATCCAGGCGTCCAACGCATCAAAGAGCCAGCTACTGACCGGCCCACCCACCCTACCGCGCCGATCGCATTCGCGGCAGCGGAGCCGGTATTGCAGGTCGAGGACGGGCAGGTCGGCGGCAGCCCTACGCCCTGTTGCAAGCCGCTCGACGGTATCAGCTCGCTATGGCCGCAGATGCACTCGACGCGGACGAAATCGCCGGGGCCAAGGTCCTTAATCCGTGCATCGTAGAGAGGCCGCATCGGCGCCGCTCGGTTGCTGATTTGTTCTCGGATACTGCATCCGGGGAAGCTGGTCAACCGGGCTTGTGGCTGGACAGCGGCAGCAAAAAGGGCGAGGATTTCTGCCGCCCCGAGCGCCGCCTCGCAGGGCGGGGGGGAGCCATGCGGAGCCGTGGTCCGGGGGACGGACCAGACTTATTGCGCTCGGGGCAACAACTCCCGATATGGCGGCTCGGCTACAGCGGTTCAATACGGGGCACCCCTTAGCTCTCGTGCGAACGCGCCGCTGTTGCTCATCAACGCCGCCGCTTCCGCTGTCCGATGCTGCTGTTAACCCATGGCGGCGGCAACGGTGCGAGCGGCGGGTACGGTTCCACCACCGGCGTCTTGGCCGGGTCGAGCTTCGCCAGCAAATCCTTCCACCGGCGCACCCGCGGCGACAGCGGGAAGCGATCGGCGTCGATGAGTTTGCGCAGAAGGCCCGCCAGCTCGGCGTGGTCGGCGTCGGTTAGGTTCTGAGGCATCGCGACGGAAATATGGGCGAAGTTGGCAATGTTGACACAGTGTTGATACGGGCCAGCGATCCCCGCAGAAACCTAGCCAACCAATGGTCAGTAGCTCTTACCTGGCGGATAGGTGTCGTATTTGGGGATCGCCGGGTCCATGTGGTGCCAAGGCATTGCGCTTCTTACGAAAATATCAGCCTCAGCGCGAAACCAGCTCGGGTCATCAAGCGTCCCAACGCGCAACCCGACAAGATCCGGCCGTGTTGAAACTTGAACATAAAGGGGCGAGCCGCAATCGCCGCAGAACACGCGGGTGATCTCGTTGCCGCTGTCCGCTTTGGCGACATAGCGTTTCGGCGTGCCCTTGCTGATGCGGAACCCGGCGCTGGGCACGCGAATTGCCGCGATATAGGCCGTTCCGCTGCTGCGCTGGCAATCTCGGCAATGACATTGCAGCGCGAATACCGGCTCGCCCTCGGATTCATAACGCACCGCGCCGCACAGGCACCCTCCAGTTATCCCCGTCATCGTCCGTCCTCCGCTTCAGGCGGCAACAGGGCCTTCGCACAGCTGGCCAGCGCCGCGATGGTCCGCGTGACCGTCGCTTCAGGCGGCCCCTCGCCGCTGTCGATGGTCAAATCGGCCTCGGCATAGACCGGATGCCGTCGCTCGATCAGATCGGCCAGCACGGCGCGCGGGTCGCGTTCCTGCAATAGCGGTCGGTTGGTGCGGCGGGATACCCGCGCCAGCAGCACGCCGAGGTCGGCGCGCAGCCATACCGAGACGCCGGAGCGGGCAATTATCGCCCTCGTCGCCGGATCCAGGAAGGCGCCGCCGCCGGTGGCCAGCACATGCGCCGGCTGCGCCAGCAGTCGCGCGATCACGCGGCGCTCGCCGTCGCGGAACACCGCTTCGCCGCGATTGCGGAAAATCTCCTCGATGGTCTCGCCGGCGGCGGTCTCGATCTCGGTATCCGAATCGAAGAACGGCAGATTAAGCCGGGCCGCCAGACGGCGGCCGATCTTGGTCTTGCCGGCGCCCATCAGCCCGACGAGCACGATCGTGCGGCTCGGCGCAAAGCCCTGCGCCGCCGCGGCTTGTCCGCTCGCCTGCCGGGTCTGCAACTCCACCCTGTGCCTCTGCGTCCCTTGCCGCACTTTCGCGCGGCCGCTGCGGAGGGTACTAGCATATCGCGCGGCCTCTTCGCCAATCGGCGCTGCTGTCGGGCCGGCGGGTGAATTGCGAGTCGCGGATGGGAAAGGTGACCTTGCTTCTCGGAATCGTCATCGCCCTGGTGATCGTCGTGGGCTGCCTGTTTCTGGCTTATTCGGATTTTCCGGCGCAGCGGGCGCCGGTCGAAAAAGTGCTGCCCGATGCGCGCTTCCCGAAGTGAACGGCCGCCCATGCCCGTCTCTCGCCGGCTCGGGGCCTTTCTCGAAATGCTGGCGGCGGAGCGCGGTGCGGCGCGGTTGACCTTGGCCGCCTACCGCAACGATCTCCTGGATCTGGCCGGGTTTCTTGCCGGGCGCGGACAGGGGCTTGAGTCCGCCGACAGCGCCGCGCTGCACGACTATCTCACCGCAGCTGCAACCCGCCACCTGGCGCCGCGCACCCTCGCGCGCCGGCTGTCGGCGATGCGCCAGTTCTACCGCTTTCTGCTGAGTGACGGCGCGCGGACGGATGACCCCACCTCCGGGCTCGATTCGCCGCGACTCGGCCGGCCGCTGCCAAAGGTGCTGAGCGAGGCTGAGGTCGAGCGGCTGATCGCGACGGCCGCCGCCTGGCCCGGCGAAGAAGGGGTGCGGCTGCGCTGCTTGCTTGAGCTGCTTTATGCGAGCGGGTTGCGGGTATCGGAGCTGGTGGGGCTGCCGCTCGCCGCGGCGCAGCGCGACCCGCGCTTGATGCTGGTGCGCGGCAAGGGCGGCAAGGAGCGGATCGTGCCGCTGAGCCCGCCGGCCCGGCAGGCGCTCGCCGCCTGGCTCGAATACCGCAGCCGGTCGTTGCCGAAGACCCGGCCTTCACGCTGGCTGTTCCCGTCGCGCGGCGCCGAGGGGCACCTGACGCGGCAGCGCTGCGGCCAGCTGTTGAAGGAGCTGGCGCTCGCCGCCGGCCTCGACCCGGCGCGTCTCTCGCCGCATGTGCTGCGGCATGCCTTCGCCAGCCACCTGCTCGATCACGGCGCCGATCTCAGAAGCGTGCAGCAGATGCTGGGTCACGCCGATATCGCGACGACGCAGATCTATACCCATGTCCAGGGCGAGCGGTTGCGGCGGCTGGTCGAGACCGCGCACCCGCTCGCCCGGCGGAAATAATGCGTCATTTTCTCGATTTCGAACGGCCAATCGCGGAGCTCGAAGGCAAGATCGCCGAGCTGCGGCACCTGTCGTCCGACAGCGGCCTCAACATCGCCGAGGAGGTCGGGCGGCTCGAAGCTCAGGCCAGCCGCCTGTTGCGGCAGAGCTATGCGCGCCTCACGCCCTGGCAGAAAGTGCTGGTGGCGCGCCATCCCGATCGGCCGCATTGCCTCGACTATATCGCCGGACTGATCACCGAGTTTGTATCCCTCGCCGGGGACCGGGTCTTTGGCGAGGACGCCGCGGTCATCGGCGGTATCGGCCGCTTCCGCGGGCGCAGCGTCATGGTGCTCGGCACCGAGAAGGGCGCCGATACCGACGCGCGGGTGAAGCACAATTTCGGCATGGCGCGCCCGGAGGGCTACCGCAAGGCGCGTCGGCTGATGCGGCTGGCCGAGCGCTTCGGCCTGCCGCTCTTAACCCTCGTCGATACCGCCGGCGCCTATCCCGGGGTCGATGCCGAGGCGCGCGGCCAGAGCGAGGCGATCGCCCGCGCGATCGAGACCTGCCTCGATATCCGGATTCCGGTCGTGGCGGCGATCATCGGCGAAGGCGGCTCGGGCGGCGCCATCGCGCTGGCCACCGGCAACGCGGTCCTGATGCTGGAGCACGCGATTTATTCGGTGATCTCGCCCGAGGGCTGCGCCTCGATCCTGTGGCGCGACGCCGCGCACGCCCAGGAGGCGGCCGAGGCCTTGCGCCTGACCGCGCAGGACCTGGCGCGGCTCGGAGTCATCGACCGAATTGTGCCGGAGCCGCTCGGCGGCGCCCACCGTGTGCCGAAAGAGGCGATCGCGCAGCTCGGCGACGCGCTCGATGTGGCCTTGCGCCCGCTGCTCGGCCGGGACGGAGACAGTTTGCGGGCCGAGCGACGGCGCAAATTCCTCGCGATGGGAACGAACCTGGCGGGTTGACCCCCCACGGATCGGTCCTTGGCGGGTAGTGCCTCAGTTTGAATGTCCGCTGTCGGATGCTGACCCGCCGAGAGTGGGACGCGAACGATCTTCGGCTGTTGCCCCCGGAGCCGACATTCCACTGTTCAATCCGGCCTATATTTCGCAGCGATCCTGATCGCCCACCTGCTCGGTTCACGTGGGCTCCTTCCCGGTCTGGCTCGACTATGGATGTGGATCAGTCTGCTTTTCGCCCCATCGTAAAGCCGCATCGCAGCTGCTCATGGAACAAGTGTCCTTCGGCGGGTCTGAGCGCGTCCTTCAAGCCCGCTTCGAAGCCCGAAAACAGATCGCCGAGCGCCCCCTCGGAGCAAACAGAGGTTGATCGCAGATAACCGACGATCTCGTCGAACGTCCAATCACGTGGCTCCGCGAAGGACCTGACCTCCACGTCCATGAAGCTTGCGCCGATCAGAAGGCGTTTGAATGCATCCGGTCCGACCGCCGCCCCTGCCCGAGCATCCGCCCAGCCAGCCGGAAATGCTCGCGTCATCCAGTGCCGGGCCACCGCTCGCACCGCCTCCTTCCACGCCTCGCCACCGGCGAGGATGCTATATGTTCCAAGAATGGCGATGGAGCCGCCGGGCTTCAGCCAGTCAAGCACCTTCTCGATGATCGCCACTTGGTCCAGGCGATGGAAAGCTTCGCCTATGGTGACGAGGTCAACCGACCCTGCCGCAAGGGAAGCCTCCTCCGCCCTCCCGACACGCCACTCAACGTTTCGAACTCCTCGGCGCGCGGCTTCGCGCCGGCCTGCTTCGATCATCTCGGCTTCAAGGTCGATCGCGTGCACATGCTCAAAGGAGGCTGCGATGTCCAGCGTAACCCGGCCCGGCCCGCAGGCCAGGTCAAGAAGGACGGCCGACCCCGGCAGGTGCGCTTGAGCGACAAGGCTCGCCAAGAGTGCCTTGGGATAAGGCGGTCGATAGCGAAGATATGCTTCGGCAGTTCCCGCAAAAGCGCCTGCTTGAAGGTTGCGAGGCGTATCCATCCGTTCGCACTTTAGCTGCGTGCCAGAGCGGTAACCCCGCGCCGCCTGGACAGCAACAGGATCAGCATCAACACGAGACGCAAGCTCGTCCCGGAACCAGGGCAGCACGGCAAGCAGGTCCGGCGCAAGGCGCGCGGCTCCCTCCGCGCTGTCATGGGCCGACCAGTCATCGGCTGCACCTTCCTGATCCCGCGGGCCAAGTGGTGGGACATCTTTGAATGTGTCGATTGCCGCAGGTTTAATTGGGTCGAAACACCGATTGATCCCGGTGCGATGAAAAGCCGAGAAGCTTGAGGCCGCCTCAATTGGCGACCTCCTTCATGCAACGTCGGCTATCGGCGGATCTTCACCATTGGCACGCGTATGAGCCAACGACGGCATTACAGCCAAAGCCGAAATTCAAACTGAGGCAGTACCCCTTGGCGCCCCTCATTGACAGGGACGCTAGCCGCTCCCCACATCTACCACGGCGCGCCGAACGGGGCAGCGCCGCCGGCTTCATCCGAAGCCAGCCATTCCTTTCTGGAAGGTACTCATGACCCCCCAGGAACGCGATCTGATCACCACCCTGCTCGATCGGCTCAAGAGCGCGGCCACGCAGCCGAAGGATCCGGAGGCCGACGCGCTGATTCGCCAGGCCGTGGCGCAGCAGCCGGACATGCCCTACTACCTTGTGCAGACGGTGGTGATTCAAGATCTGAGCCTCCACAACGCCCAGGACCGGATCGCCGACCTCGAAAGGCAGCTGGCCGAAGCGAAACAGGGCGCCGGCGGCGGTTTTCTCGGCGGCCTGTTCGGGCGCAACCAGCCCGCGGCGCCGCCACCCGCGCCGACGGCCGGTCCCTGGACCCGCGGCCCGCAGGTAGCGCCGTCGCCTCCGCAGCCGGGGCCCGGCTATCCGCAGGCAGGCTACCCGCAGGGAGGTTATCCCCAGCAGCCGGGATACGCTCAGCCCGGCTACGGTGCGCCCGGCGGCGGCATGATGGGTGGAATGGGCAATATGCTGGGCGGCGGCGCCGGTGGCGGCGGTTTCCTCCGCTCGGCCGCGGCGACCGCGGCCGGCGTGGCCGGCGGCGCCTTGTTGTTCGAGGGCATCTCGTCGATGTTCGGGCACGGCTACGCCAACAGCCTGACCGGCGGCATGAGTCCTGGCCTCGGCGAGACCGTCATCAATAATTATTACGGCGATAGCGGGTCCGGCGGCGGCGATTACGGCGGTGGCAGTGATTCCGGCTATACCGGCGGCGGCGCCGATTCCGGCGGCGGTGGCGATTACGGCGGCGGCGGAGACTATGGCGGCGGCGGCGGTGATGATTCCGGCGGTGGCGATTTCGGCGGGGGCGGCGACCCGTCCTGCTGATCTGCCGCTCTCCGCGAGCAGCTGCGAGGGCCAGGCGAAAGCCTGGCCCGTTGGCGTTATGCCGGCGGCACCGGGTCGGGCCCGTATCGATTGGCACCGATGGTGCCCCGCATGCAGCCGAACTCGATAAAGAACCAGATCCCGACACCCAGTACGGCGACCCAGAATATGCCCGCGACAATCCCCCAGCCCCAGGCCGCGTCGCCGCTCCCCAAGGCAACCGCGACCACCGCCGCGATCGTAAGGGCGACCGCCGGGATCATCGGCCCGTAAAGCGCCCACACCAGCGCGCCCGACTTGTTGCGGTCGTGTATTCTCTTAATCAGAATCGCAATACTTGGCCACAGGACCAAGAGTTGCCAAACATTCTCCAATAATTTTGCTCCATCGCCTCCAACTGTGCCAATGATGGAAAAGACGATCCCAATCACGAACATCGGAAGGAAGAAGCGGAGCCAATATTGCGATCGACCGATTCGTCCCCGAGGCGAGAAATAAAACTCGCCAAAGCTCGGTCGCACGTATTCCGGCTCCAGCAGATAGACCTGCGTGGCCCGCTGGCCCTCGGGAACGAAATCGACCAGATCGCCGTGCTTCGGCCGGTGATGGCTGTGCCAGTCGAGCGTGGCGAAATCATAGCGCTTCCCGTCGTGGCCATTGACCGCGCCGGTATTGGTGTCGGGGTCGAAGCCGATGATGTTTCCCTTCATTCGTGGCTGCCAAAACCGAGGGAACGAGGGATCTCAAATAGGCGGAACGGGATCGGGTCCGAAACGGTTGCTGCCGATCGTGCCGCGCAGGAACAAGAGCTCGATCATCGGCCAAATATTCAATATCGGCACGAACAACAGCAGGATGAACCATCCCGACCGGTCGCGGTCGTGCGCTCGCTTCACATTGATCGCGATACCCGGCCAGATTGTGAACAGCGCGAAAATCGCCATTATTAAAGAAGCGACGAGGGCAATGGCCGTGCTGTCACTCGCGGCGCCGATCCGGGCAATCAGCGAAAGAACGACATAGACGATCGTGACCGGGAGAATCCATTTCAGCCAAAGCTGCGAGCGCGAGATCCGCCCCCGAATCGAGAAGAGAAACTCGCCGAGCGAAGGCTGCACGTATTCCTGCTCGATAAGGTAAACCTGGATTGCCCGCTGATCGGCAGCAACAAAGTCGACAAGGTCGCCATGCGCCGGATGGCGCCGGTCATGCCAGTCTGCGTTTACGAAGTCATAGCGCTTGCCGTCGTGACCGCTGATCGCACCGGTATTGGTGTCCGGATCGAACCCGATAACATTTCCCTTCATTTTCGGCGTCCCCCTAGCCTTCTGGTAGCTTATTCTAACCGGAAATTCGCGCCATCCGGAAGAAGCAACGAAATTCGGCTAAGGGAAATTGGCGCTAGATGCGGCTACCACAGCCAGGTGGCGGCGTTCTCGTATGGCTCGCCGCGCGCGAGCAGCTTCAAACCTTTGGCGCAGCGCACGACCCACCAGACGAAGCCGAACATGCCGAGGAAAATACCGATGATGACGATGAAGGTTAGGAGGCTCAGCGCCGTGTAGAGCAGGCCGATCCAGAAGGTGCGGATCTGAAAGCGATAGTGGCTTCTGACCCAATCCGGCGCGTCGCCCCGGTTCACATAGGCCATGATCACGCCGACGATGCTGGTTACGCCGACCAGCAGACTGACAAGATAGAGGATGTAGATGACCCTTGCCGTCTCCCCCTCGGCCTGATCGTACCGGGGCGCCACCGGATAGATCTGGGTCGCGGTCCCGTTCGCGGCGACAAAATCGACGACGGCCCCTCGCTCCGGCGCATTCGGGCCGCGCCACTCGAGCCGAACGAAATCGTAACGCTTGCCGTCGTGACCGCTGATCGCGCCGGTATTGCCGTCCGGGTCGAAACCGATGACGTTGCCCTTCATCGGCCGCCGGTCGCGCTACAGAAGCGGGAAGGCTAAGCGGCCTTCTTGCGGTTGGCCGCCAGCCGCGCATCGACGAGCTCGACGGTCTGGTCGACAACCGGATGCTTCATGCCGTATTGCGCCGCGATCAGCTGCACCAGCCGGTCGGTCCGCTCGATATTGGGCACGCCATTGTTGAGCGCGCGCGCGGCCGAGGATGGCCGCACCAGATCGTTGGCTGCGGCGGCGTATTTCTCGAATGGCACGAGATCGTTGGGCGAGGCGCCGAGCCGCTCGCAGACTCCGCACACCCAGTTGTAGACCGAGCGCGAGGTCTCCAAATCGCTGTGCACGGCATCTTTGATGTCGATCGCCCCGTCCTTGGTCACGCAGCGGTAGTTGCCGGTCAGCAGCATCGCCCATTTGGCGAGCGGCACGAAAATCGAATCGTGCACCCGAAGCTTCACCGGCAGCTGGATCTCGCCGTCGCCCGGATTGTAGCGAGCCGCGTCGATATCGTTTTCCATCTGGCGCAGGATCGCCGTCGCCTTGTCGGAGTCGAAGCGGGCGACTTTGAAATTGGTCGGCAGGGTGACTTGCAGCACGTTGATCTTCTCTCCCGGCGGGCGGACCGCCTGCGGGTCCGGGCTGCACAGGGTAAGGTGGCCGGGCTCGAAATTGTCCCAGACGCTGGCATCGGTGAAGGCGGCCTTCAACGGCTCGGCGTTGAGACCGGGGATGCGTTTCAGATAAGGGAGCGGCGGCATGTTCATGATCGACATGCACGGCACCCGGCTCCTGGCCACCGCGTCGAGCAATTCGCGCACGCCGGGCGAGCGGTATTGCGGCTCCTGCATCGCCAAGGCGACGAGATCGAAATCGGACGGCTTGACGTCGCCGGGTCCGGCGGCGCGCAGGCTGCCCGGCAATTTGCGCGAGTCGAGCTCGACCGGCTCCTTGCGGCCGCGGATCGGCAGGCGCACGCGAGCGCCCTCGCCGTTGAAAGCCTCGATCTCTGCCGGGAGGCAGACCATTGTGATCTTGTGACCGCCGAACAGCAGCTTGGTCGCCAAGAGCGAACCGTAGGACGCGCCCAGGATCAGGACGTTGTAAGCGGGCATTGGTCTCCTCCAAGGGCGAGTGACACAAAATTGGGCGGACGATGCCGGACGCGGCGCCTTTCGGCAAGCCTCCCGGCCTTTTCAGCGGCGCTCGGCCGCAAGGATCGCGGCGTGGCCGGCGCGATAATCCGGGTAGCGCAGCGCGACCCCAAGCTCCGTCTTGATCAGCGCGTTCGATACCCGCTTGTTGTCGTCGTAGAAGCTGCGCGCCATCGGCGACAGCTCGGCTTCATCAAAAGAGACCAGCGGCGGCGCCGGCACTCCGAGCAGCGCGGCGGCATGGTCGACGATTTCGGCGGGCGCGGCCGGCTCGTCGTCGCAGACATTGTATAGGGCGCCCGGTCGCGGCCGGGCGATCGACGCCAACAGCACGCTCGCCAGATCCTCGACATGGATGCGCGAGAACACCTGCCCCGGCTTGTCGATGCGCTTGGCGGTGCCGACGCGCAGCGCGTCGAACGGGCTGCGGCCCGGTCCGTAAATCGCGGCCAAGCGAAAGATATGGACCGGCACGCCGCGCTGACGCCAGAGATCGAGCCAGCCCGCCTCGGCCGCGGCGCGGCGCCGGCCGCGCTCAGCGGTCGGGCGCAGTTCCGAGGTTTCATCGACCCAGCCGCCATCGCGATCGCCGTAGACGCCGGTGGTCGACAGATAGCCGAGCCAATTGAGATCCGGCAGCGCGGCGATGTCATCGCCGTGCAGGTCGCCCACCGGATCGCCCACCGCGTCCGGCGGCACCGAGAGCAGAATATGTGTCACCTCGGCGAACGCGGAGACCGGGAGCGGATGGTCGCGGTCGAAGCGATGGCACGGATATCGCGCTGTATCGCTAGGGCTGCGGCTGGTTCCGGTGACGCGCCATCCGTCGGTCGCGACCCGGCCGGCAAGGGCCCGCGCGCTGTAGCCGAGCCCGAAGCACAACAGGTGCGGCATTGCGCCCTCAAGTATATTGCACTCGGTCGAGTGGTTGACAGCCCGGCGCAAAACGTCATCTTCGCGCCACGCCGCCGGGTCGTGAGCGGCGCAACGGGAGGTCACGCATGCATCACCGCCGCAATCTGGGGCTGGCTTTGGCCGCAGCCGCGCTGTGGCCGCTCGCCGCGGCAGCGGCCGACAATATCAAGATCGGCTTTCCGATGCCGCTGTCGGGCCCGGCCGCGGTTTATGGTGTCCCGGTCACCAAGGGCGCCGAGATGGCGATCGCCGACATCAACGCCAAGGGCGGCGTGCTCGGCCGCAAACTCGAACTTCTCTCGCGCGACAGCAAGGCCAATGCCGACGAGGCGGTGCGGCTCGCGCGCGAGCTGATCATCAAGGACAATGCGGATTTCCTTTCCGGCACGCTGACCTCGGCCGAGGCGCCGGCGGTCTCGACGATCGCCAAGGAAAACAAGATCGTGTTCGTCGCCCCGGTGGCGAAGACAACCCGTCTCACCGCGCCGGAGAATTTGCATCCCTACATCTTCCGGCTCGCCTCGAACACCACGATCGAAGGCCGCACCGCCGCGGCGTTCATGGCGAAGTGGACGGACGTAAAGAAGGTCGCGACGATCGCCCCAGACTATGCCTATGGCCGCGACGCGGTCGCGTCGTTCGTCGAGTACCTGAAGAAGCTGCGGCCGGACATCGAGATCGTCGACCAGCAATGGCCGAAGCTCGGCGAGCCTGACTTCACCGCCTTCATCACCGCGCAAATGGGCAAGAAGCCCGATGCGGTATTCTGCGACGTCTTCGGCGGCGACTTCGTGACCCTGGCCAAGGAGGCGGGGCCGCTCGGTTATTTCAAGGCGATCCAGAACCGGCTGATCGACGGCGGCGAGGTCGGCACGGTCGACGAGGCGCAGGCGCTCGGCGCCGATTACCCCTATGGCATTCTGTCCGATGCCTACGACCCGGTGATCTGGGGCGAGGGCGAGCCGCCGGAGCACAAGGCTTATGTCGAGAAGCTCAAAAAGGCGATGAACAACCAGTACGGCTCGGGCTGGGCGATCATGGGCTACATGGGGATCACGGCTATCGCCGACGGCGTCACCAAGGCCGGCAGCACCGATTCTGACAAGGTGTCCAAGGCCTTGCTCGGCCTTACCTTCGATACCCCGGTCGGCAAGCGCACGATCAACCCGCAGAACCATGAGACCGATGCCGGCGAGTTCTGGAGCGAGATGGTCAAGAACCCGAATGCGCCGTTCGCGGTCATGAAAAACGCCGACTACGTCGACGCGAAGCCGTATCTGCAGTGAGAACCGCCTGGCCAGCCGAAAGCCCTCTCCCGCATCGCGGGAGAGGGGGGACCCGTCGCGCCAGCGACGAGTGGGTGAGGGTTATTCGGCACGCTGATACCCTCACCCGGCTCGCTGCGCTCGCCACCCTCTCCCGCACTGCGGGAGAGGGGCTTTTCTTCGCCTAGATCCAATGGACCCTTCTTTTCTGTTCAGCCAGTTTCTGGGCGGGCTCACCGCGGCGATGTTTCTGTTTCTGATTGCCTCGGGGCTGTCGCTGGTATTCGGCGTGATGCGCGTGCTCAACTTCGCGCACGGCTCGTTCTACATGATCGGCGCCTATCTCGCCTGGCAGGTGGTGACCTGGCTGGAGCCGACCCCGGAGCGGTTCTGGCCGGCGGCGCTCGCGGCGGCGCTCGGCATCGCGCTGCTCGGCGCGATCGTCGAGCGCTTTCTGTTGCGCTTTCTCTACGACCGCGAAGAGCTCTATCAGCTGCTCTTCACCTATGCGCTGGTGCTGATCCTCGGCGACGCCGCCAAATTCGTCTGGGGCACGCAGCAGCTGTCGGTGTCGCGCCCGCCAGTGCTGGCGGGCGGCATCGTACTCTTCGGCGCCATCATCCCCGACTACAACCTGTTCATCATGCTGTTCGGGCCGGTCATCGCCATTCTCGTCTGGCTGATGC
The DNA here is from genome assembly GCA_036008175.1 of Allostellaceae bacterium. Lineage (GTDB taxonomy): Bacteria > Pseudomonadota > Alphaproteobacteria > ATCC43930 > CGMCC-115725 > DATARH01. Next base: position 21,668 of record DASYOB010000147.1, on the reverse strand, counting down.
TGACCCGCACGACGATGGGGCGGATGATCCGCGCCGCCGCGCTCGACCGCGAGATGCTGGGCGCCCTCGGCGCCAATGTCGGCTGGCTCTACACCGGCATGTTCGCGCTCGCCTCGTTTCTGGCCGGGCTCTCCGGCGCGCTGGTAACGCCGATCCAGAGCATCGTCCCCGGCATGGATGTCGAGATCATCGTCCAGGCCTTCATCGTTGTCGTGATCGGTGGGCTCGGCTCGTTCTGGGGCACGTTTCTCGGCTCGGTCATCTACGGTCAGGTGCTGAGCTTCGGCATCCTGATCTTTCCCGGCTTCTCGCTGTTCTCGGTTTTCGCGCTGATGGCGGTGCTGTTGATCCTGCGCCCGTGGGGTCTCCTCGGCCGGCCCTTAAGATGAGCGCTGGGCGGTGACCGAGCGGGTCGAGGTAGCGCTCGGGCCGGGCGAAGGCGTCCGTTGGCGGGTGCCGTGGACGCTGATCGTCTTCCTAGGGGCGCTGACGCTGCCCTGGATCGGCTCGCGCTACGACACGTTTCTCGGCACCCAGATCGCGATCTACGCGCTGTTCGCGATGAGCCTCAACCTGCTGCTCGGCACTACCGGGCTGGTGTCATTCGGCCACGCCGCCTATTTCGGCATCGGCTCCTATGCTTGCGGCATCCTGATGAAGACCCTTGGCGTGCCGTTCTGGGTCGCGTTTCCGGCGGCGGGGCTGATGGCGGCGGGCTTTGCGCTGATATTCGGCTTTTTCTGCGTGCGGCTGACCAAGATCTATTTCGCGATGCTGACCCTGGCGTTTGCGCAGATCGTCTGGGCCATCTGCTTCAAATGGAATGATGTGACCGGCGGCGATCAGGGTCTGTCCGATGTGCCCTTCCCCGATCTCGACTGGATGTCCTCATTGCCCGGCTTCGGGCACATGCGGATCAGCGAGCAGTTCTATGTCCTGACGCTGGTACTGGTGGCGCTGTGCATCGCCGCGCTGCGCCGCTTGACCTTGTCGCCGTTCGGCCGGGTGTTGACGGCGATCCGCGAGAACCCCGAGCGCGCTGCCTTTATCGGCGTCAATGTGCGCGGCTACGAGCTCGCCGCCTTCGCGATCGCCGGCGGTTTTGCCGGGCTGTCTGGCGCGCTGTTCGGCATCTTCAACCGCGGCGTCTACGCCGATTTCGTGTTCTGGTCGAAATCGGCCGATGTGATGATCATGACCATCCTCGGCGGCATGCATCATTTCTGGGGCCCGGCGGTCGGCGCGCTGGTGTTGACGCTGCTCAACCAGCAGATCACCGCCTACACCGAATATTGGCCGTTTGTGCTCGGGACCATCCTGGTCCTGCTCCTGTTCGCCTTTCCCGGTGGCATCCTCGGCGCGCTCGACAGCGCCATGGGGCGATTTTGGCCGCGGCGCGATACTTCAGATCGCGATGCTTGAGATATTCGGGCTGCGCAAGTCGTTCTCCGGCTTCGTCGCGGTTTCCGACGTGTCGCTCCAGGTCGAGACCCGGCAGATCGCCGCCGTCATCGGCCCGAACGGCGCCGGCAAATCGACGCTGTTCAACCTGATCACCGGGCATCTGCGGCCCGATTGCGGCGAGGTTCGGCTCGATGGCCGCGACATTACCGGGGTGGCGCCGCACGAAGCCTGCCGCTTGGGGCTCGGCCGCTCGTTCCAGCGCACCAACATCTTCCCAAAGCTGACCGTGTTCCAGAATTTGCAGGCGGCGTTTCTGGTGCATAAGGGTCGGGGCGCCAATTTCTGGGCGCGCTCCGACGCCCTCTATCGCGACGAGACCGAGGCGCTGCTCGCCTCGATCGGTTTGCGCGACCAGGCGAGCACGCTCGGCGGCACCTTGAGCTACGGCAATCAGAAGCAGCTTGAGCTGGGGCTGGCCCTGGCCAGCGAACCGCGGGTGTTGCTGCTCGACGAGCCGACCGCCGGCATGTCGGCGACGGAGACGCACGAAACCATCCGTCTTCTGGAGCGCATCGCCGGCGAGCGCAGCCTGACCTTGCTGTTCACCGAGCACGACATGGAGGTCGTGTTCGGTATCGCGCAGAAGATCGCAGTGTTGCATCAGGGCCGGCTGATCGCCGAGGGGACGCCCCAGGAGGTGCGCGCCGATCCCGAGGTCCGGCGCGTCTATCTGGGGCACGGCCATTGATGACCGTCATTGCGAGCGCAGCGAAGCAATCTCGCGCCGTGATGACACCCCGAGATTGCTTCGTCGCCCCCGGCTTGTCGCAATGACAGCCGCTCCCCTGCTGGCGCTCGAAGACATCCACTCCGCCTACGGGCTCAGCCGGGTGCTGTTCGGCATCTCGCTCGAGGTCGCGGCCGGCGAATGCGTATGCCTCCTCGGCCGCAACGGCGTCGGCAAGACGACGACGATCCGCTCGGTGATGGGGTTGCTGCGGCCGTCCAGCGGCCGGGTGCTGTGGAAGGGCGCGAACATCGCCGGCTGGAGCCCGCACCGGATCGCCCGCGCCGGGATCGGCTTCGTCCCCGAGGACCGCCGCGTCTTCGCCGAGCTGACGGTATGGGAAAATCTCGACATCGCCGCCCGCGCTGCGCGCCGGCCCGGCCGCTGGGAGATCGCCACCGTCTACGAGCTGTTTCCGGCGGTGCGCGAGCTGCGCAACCGGGCCGCCGGTTTTCTCTCCGGCGGCGAGCAGCAGATGCTGACCATCGCCCGCACCTTGATGGGAAACCCGGAACTGCTTCTGCTCGACGAGCCCTCCGAGGGGCTGGCGCCATTGGTCGTCGAAACGCTGCTAGAAAAAACCCGCGAGTTGAAGGCGCAGGGGCTCACGATCCTGCTGGCCGAGCAGGGGGTCGATTTCTCCCTCGCTCTTGCCGACCGGGTCTATGTGCTGGAGAAAGGCAGCATCCGCCACAGCGGTCCCGCCGCCGAGCTGCGCGACGACCCGGCACTACGCGACCGCCTGCTGGCGCTTTGAAACTTGCCGCTTGTTCTCGCGGCAATACGCGGTGCGTTGCGCAAACGAACTAGATCGAAAACCTCTCGTTTTTACCAATTTTCAACGGTATCGCGCAAAGATTCGCAATATTCCGGCATGAGGGGCCGTATATTGTCGAGCGTCACGGTAGCTCCGGGACCACGCGGTAAATCGATCACTGCGACCATAATTCTCATCGGCGGGGCGGTGCTCCTGCTGATGTGGACGCTGGTTGCCCACTCGATATTTGCGGCCAGACAGGCGGCGATGGATCGCACGCGCGCCGAGGGGCGCAACCTGGCCGTTGCCTTTGAGGCAGAGGCGGCCCGAATTCTGGACGACATTGTTCACGCAGGAGACGTGTTGGCCATTCGTCTGCGCGAGACCCACGGCCATTTCGATCTTTACGATTGGTCCCGCGACGCCGCTCTGCCCTGGGGGATGATCCAGGCAACGTTTATCGGCCCGGATGGCAAGGTTGTATCGAGCACCGTCGAGCCGAATCCGGAACCAATCGATCTGGCCGACCGGGAGCATTTCCAGATCCATCTCGACGGGAAGTTTCAGGGGCTGTTTATCGGCAAGACCGTATTCGGGCGGCTGTGGCGCCAGCCGATCATACCGGTCACCCGCCGCGTCGATGCGGATGACGGCAGCTTTCTTGGCGTGCTGGTGTTCATGATCGACCCTAGCTCGCTCACCCGGCTTCACAACCTCATCGACTTAGGACCGCGCGACATCATCGACCTCGCCGGAACTGACAATGTCATTCGCGCTGACTTCAGTCGCCATAGTCCCGATGGAACGACAGGGGTAGGCACATCCCTATCGGGCGGCCCGCGCCCATCCGTCATTCCGGAGAACGGCGAAGGCTCATACATCCGTGCAGGTATGGTCGATGGTGTGCACCGGCTCTTCAGTTATCGCCGGATCGGGAGCTATTCGCTGGTGGTTACCGTCGGGCTGGGTCTTGACGCAGCGCTTGTCGTCGCTCGTGCCGACGCATTCATGATCATCTCGATGGCGGCGGTTGCAACGGTACTGTTGTCGGCCCTTGCCTTTTACCTGATCCGCCAGAATCGGCTCCGCGCCGCGCATGAGATCGAGCTGGCGGATGAGCGCCGCAAACTGCGCGCGACCAATGTCGAGCTCCGGGAGAGCAAGGAGCGCGCGGAGGCGGCGAGCCGCGCCAAATCGACGTTCCTCGCGAATATGAGCCATGAACTGCGAACGCCGCTCAATGTCATCATTGGCTTCTCGGAAATGCTGATGGGCGGCCATGCCGGCATTCTGCCGCCAAAGCAGCGAGAATACGTCGAAGGCGTCCAGCAGAGCGGAACGCATCTGCTGACGGTTATCAACGACGTCCTCGACCTGGCGAAGATCGAGGCAGGTAAGTTCGAGCTTCGCCTGGTAGAGCGCCTGCGCCCGGAAGATCTCGCACGGAGCTGCGTCGACCTTCTACGCGAGAATGCCAGGGCGCGGCTGGTGGACGTTTCTCTGGACGCAAAATCAGATCTGCCGCCGATCGCCGCGGATGCCGCACGGGTCAAGCAGATCCTGCTCAACCTGCTCGACAATGCCATCAAATTCTCGCCGACCGGCGGGGCGGTGACGTTGACCGTCCGTGTAGCCGACGCGGAAGCGGTGGAGTTTATCGTCACCGATAACGGACCAGGTATGGCGGTGGAAGAGGCCCGCATCGCGCTCGAGCCGTTCAGCCAAATCGACAATCGTCTCGCCCGCTGCCATGGGGGCGCGGGCCTCGGCTTACCGCTGGCAGAGCGCCTTGCCGGGATCCATGGGGGCAGTCTGCGCATCGAAAGCGAGACCGGGCGCGGCACGCGCGTCATCGTGCGCCTGCCGCAAGCCTCCGCCGCCGACGCGGCCAAGCAGTCGCTCGAAATGGCAGATCACGACAGTTAGGCGAAGAGCGCTGCCATCGGCTAAAGACTACTACAGTATGCGAGAGTGTTTTTTTGGACATTGGGCTTTGTCTTGTTTTTTATATAACGTCCCGAAGGTCATTTACTAACCGGCAACATGACAGGATATAGGAGACTACGAGATACTGACTGCTGCATCGAGAGGGGAAGAAAATGAAGAACAATTATATTGATATGATCTCGCTAATCGAGCGACTTCATCGAAGCTTCCTCGATCTCGTGAAGCAAGAGCTCGATTTAATGGGAATACGCGACATCAATAACGTGCAAAGCGTGTTGCTGTTGACCATCGGTGACGCGAGGATGACGGTAGGCGAGCTGCTCGCGCGCGGCTTCTATCTCGGCTCAAACCTCTCCTACAACGTCAAGAAGATGATCCAGAACGGGTATCTGTCGCAGGAGCGCTCGTCGGAGGACCGGCGCTTATTCTACGTTCAGGCGACCGCGAAGGGCCGAGAGCTGGGGGACCGCCTGAGCCAACAACATCGCCGCCACGTAGGCATGCTGGTTCAGGATATGGTCCGAGTACGCGACTTGCAGACCACCGCCGTCACGTTGCGGTTCGTCGAGCGGCTATGGCAGCAGATCAGTGACGGCGAAGAAAGCTCGGGACAACGCGCCGCGTGAGATTTTGGCTTGAATGGCGGTTCTTCGCGTTAATGCATCCGAGCTCGCGCTGGTGCCGTTTAAAAGTTGGTTGATGAGCCCGTTCGGGATGCAACCGCCCGCATCGCACCAATTGGTGCCTGGGGTGTTGCCGTATCGCAAAGGGTCTGCCCGATGCCGCTAAAGATGCTTTTTACGCCAACCGAACGGGAAAGGTTGGGCGTGCTCGTGAACAATATCAGTTTCTATGGAACGCAGCTCATCAATCAAACCGGGCCGGATTTGACCAGGCAAGCGCTGGTAAATCTTGCCAAGGTCAAAAAGGAAGACGAGGTGCTGCTGAAGCGCCTGGACGAACTGACGCGCGAGCAAAGCGAAGAGAGCCCGCTGCGCTTGATCGAAGATCTTGCGAGAATACCGGGCGACATCGCGCAAATGCTCACCCTTGTACGGCGTTGTCTGCTGGCATCCGCGTTCTTGGGACATTGCCTCGCGCAGCCCAATTACGCGCAGATGCCCAGCGCGTGGTTGGGGGAGGAGAAGCGGCTGCATTGAAGCAGGGCCGCTGAGCGCCGCCGAGCCGCGCCAAGCCGTTGCCAGAAGCGGACTTTCGGTAGTGCCTCAGTTTGAATGTCCGCTGTCGGACGCTGACCCGCCGAGAGTGGGACGCGAACGATCTTCGGCTGTTGCCCCCAAAGCTGCCATCGCCCGGAGATTGATGCATTATCAGTTCCGTCATTGATGCGGCGCGACGCCGGACCACGCTTCGACGCCGCCGACCTCAACCTTGTAAGAATTTGGTGATGAGCGGTACCACTCGGTCGGTGCGCGTGAACGCGGCGGCGTGATCGAACCCCGGCAGCGAGATGAACGTGGCGCTGGGAATTTGCGCGACCCCTTGATATTGAACGATGCGTACAGTGTATTAAATTCCTGCACGATGCGTTCATTATTGGATAAACGCCATGGCCGACACGAAAGCCAACCCCGACGTCAAACGTGGCAGGCCTCGCCAGCTGTCCGTTAGGGATGCGGTGCTCGCCGGCGCTGGTCAGTTATTGCTGCAGGCCGGCATCAAAGGGTTTTCAATCGAAGGCGTCGCCAGACTGTCCGGCGCCAGCAAGGTGACCATTTACAAATGGTGGCCCTCGAAGGGTGCGCTCGCGCTGGACGGCTTCTACACGCTTGTCTCGCCGTCCATCGACACGACCCTCACCGGCGACGTGAAGCAGGATCTCGTGACCCAGGTCAGCGCAGTGCTGGCGCTATTCCGCGACACCACCATCGGTCCGATCCTCGCGGGCCTTATCGGCGAGGCGCAACGTGATCCGGAACTCGCCGCTGCGATCCGCGAACGCTGGCTGGAGCCGCGCCGGCGGTGCGGCGTCGCCATCCTGGAAGCGGCCCAAGCCGCCGGACACGTGCGACCGGATCTCGATCCGACGATGGTCCTCGACCAAATCTACGGTCCGATCTACCTCAGACTGCTGGTCGGCCACGCCCCGCTCACTGATGACTTGGCCGCCACGTTGGTCAGGACGATACTGTCCGGGATCCTTGCCTCGGATGCTTCTGAGCGACAGGCGTAACAGCGCGGCGGCGAAGCGCTCGTCGCGAGCACGGCCATGACGAGATCATCTGCAACGGTGCTCGATTCACGGTCGAGAGCGCGGCTGACACTTCGCTCTTATGGGTTCTGCGCGGCGAGCTTGGGCTCGCCGGAACACGCTTCGGCTGCGGCGCCGGCCTGTGCGGATGTTGCGCCGTTAGGGCCACACACTCCCCTTGCCGGACACGGCGCGAAGCTCTCGCGGACGCGCCTGACCCGCTGCACCGGCATCCATGGAAATTTGGTTTTGGAGAACGACAATGGCCACCAAGTCGACCATCCTCATCGTCGGGGCCTCGCGCGGCCTCGGCCTCGCGCTCGCCGAGCAATTCTGCAGCCGCGACTGGCGTGTCATCGCGACCATGCGTGGCAAGTCCCCAGCGCTTGACGCCCTGAAGGCGCGCTTCCCCGCGAGCCTTGAAGACGAACTCGCAGACATCGCTGACGAGGGCAGCGTCCGCGCGCTGCGCCGGCGTCTCGACGGCCGCACGATAGATATGCTGTTCGTCAATGCCGGGATCGCAAAGTCGATCACAGCGACGCCCGGCACGGCGCCGGTTCAGGACTTCCTCGACATGATGCTCGTCAACGCTTTCAGCCCGGTGCGGCTGATCGAGATCTTCGAGGATATCGTCGCGCCGAACGGCACGATCGCCGCCATGTCCTCCGAACTAGGCAGTATCACCAACAACCCAGGCCATTGGGACCTCTACGCTTCGAGCAAGGCCGCGCTCGACATGCTGATGAAGTGCTACGCGGCTCATCGCCCCGATGATCGCCGCGCCAAGCTCGTCGTCGCGCCTGGCTTTATCCAGACCGAGATGGGGGGGCCCGGCGCCACATTCACGGTCGAAGAGTGCATCCCTCTGGTCGCCGACATGCTGGTGAAGAATCACGGGAAGGCGGGCCTGCGCTACGTCGACCGGTTCGACAAGACGCTGCCTTGGTGACCGGGATCCAGTTTTTTCGGCGCCTTCGGCCCGTAGCTCGGAAAACGGATTGGCGCGCGTTCGGAGGCGCTTAGCAACAGCGCACCGGCCTCGAAAAGATACGAAACTCATGCAACGTACATCCGTGGCATTCGGTCGGTTCCGGCTATTGCCGCATCTGCGCGAGCTACTTTCCGACGACCGGCCGATCAAGCTTGGCGGTCGCGCTTTTGAAGTGTTGTTGGCGCTCATTGAGACACCTGGAGCGGTCGTTCCTAAGGACGTGCTGATGGCGCGCGTCTGGGCGGACCGGGTCGTCGAGGAAAACAATCTCCACGCTCAGATCACGACATTGCGCAAGGCCTTCGGTTCGGAGCGCGGGCTCATTCGCACCGTAGCCGGACGCGGTTATCAGTTTACCGGCGACGTTCGCGAGCTCTCCGCGGGCCCGAGCTCGGCCGTTCGCCCGATAGTGGCGCCATCCGCGTCGGTCCTGCCATTGACCAACGTACCGGAAGCGGTGTCCGAGCTGATCGGCCGCGAAGAGGAACTCAGCGAAATCCTGAACCTCGCAACCGAACATCGGCTGGTTACGCTGACCGGCGCCGGGGGCATCGGGAAGACGGCGCTGGCGCTCGTCCTGGCGCGCGAGTTGCGGCCGCACTCGGCCGACGGCGTCTGGCTGGCCGAGTTCTCCGGCCTTGCCGATCCGGCTCTGGTGCCTGCCGCGGTGGCAGCGGCGCTGGGGCTGGAGCTCGGCGGTGGCGAGGCGTCGGTCCAGCGCGTGGCGCAGGCGCTCGCCAATCGGCGCTTGTTGCTGGTGTTGGACACCTGCGAGCACGTGATCGATGACGCCGCGGCCTTCGCGGAGGTCCTTCTGAGAACCAGCCCGACACTGCATATTATCGCCACCAGTCGCGAGCCGCTGCGAGCGGAGGGCGAATGGGTCTATGCGCTACGACCGCTCGCCGTGCCGTTGGATGACGCCGCTGACGACGATCAGCCTTTGCGGTACGGCGCCGTTCGGCTGTTCATTGAGCGCGCGCGGGCGGCAGGGGCGCATTTTGCTTCTGATCGGAACCTCATGACGACGATCGCGGCGATCTGCCGGCGGCTCGACGGCATCCCGCTCGCGATCGAACTAGCGGCGGCGCGCGTCGCCGCGCTCGGGGTCGACGAAGTCGCAAGGCGTCTCGACGATCGCCTCGGGCTGATGTCCGGTGGAAGGCGGACGGCATTACCGCGACATCAGACCTTGCGGGCGACGCTCGACTGGAGCTACGCGTTGCTGACCGAGCCGGAGCGTGTGATCCTACGGCGGTTGGCGGTCTTCGCAGGACCCTTTGGTCTCCAAGCAGCCACTGCGGTAGCAGCGAACCCTGAGAACGCGCCGTCAGAGGTCGCCGACGGACTTTCCAGTCTGCTGGCAAAGTCACTCGTTACCGTGGATGCCGGCGGCAGTATCAGGCGCTATCGGCTTCTCGACACCACCCGAGCCTATGCGCTTGAGAAGCTGACCGAAAGCGGCGAGCGCGACACGCTCGCGCGGTGCCACGCGGCGTATTACCAGGATCTGTTCGAGCACGCGGGAGCAGAATGGGAAAGCCGACCCGCGGCCGAATGGCTGGCCGACTACGGCCGGGAAATCGACAATTTGCGCGCGGCCCTCGACTGGGCGTTCGCCGACCCCGGCGATGCGTCGATCGGTGTGGCGTCGACAGCTGCGGCAGTGCCCTTGTGGGTACAACTGTCGCTGTTGACGGAGTGTCGCGGCTGGGTCGATCGCGCGCTCGACGCCCTGGCACGCTCGGGAAAACCCGATCGCTCCCGCGAAATGTTTCTGCAGGCGGCCAGGGCAAGCGCCCTACTTGGTACCGCCGGAACCGTGGATGCGGTCGGAAGCGCGTGGAACCGGGCGCTCGAATTGGCCGAGGAACTCGACGACCTCGACCAGCAGTTACGGGCCCTTTACGGGCTCTTTCTCTATCATTTCCGAGTCGGCGAATACCGCAAAGGCCTGACTTGTGCGCACCGGTTTCGCGCGGCCGCCCAGAAGAAAGCTGATCCGTCGGATCTGCTGCAGGCGGACCGAATCGTGGGCGTGTCGCTGTTTCTGCTTGGCGATCCGCGCGGCGCCCGAGAACGGATAGAGCGATTGCTCGCGCGGTCTCCCGCGATCAGATCGCGCTTGCAGGCAGTGCGGTTTGGTCTCGACCAGAGGGTCGCGGCGTTATTTCACCTCGCTCGTATCCTCTGGGTGCAAGGCTTTCCCGACCAGGCGGTCAGCACCGCCGCTGCCGGCGTGGACGAGGCGGTGGCCCTCGATCATACGACTTCGCTCTGCTTCGCTCTGGCCGACGGCGCTTGTCTCGTGTCAGCCTGGGTCGGCGACGACGCGGCGACAACGCGGTATGTCACCATGCTGATCGAGCGCGGCGAGAAGTTTGGGCTGAGGGTATGGCACGCTCACACCCTCGCGTGGCGCGGCTGGCTGCGCGAAAGGGAGGGAGACCGAGAAACAGCGATTGCGCTGATGGGTGCCGCGATCGCCGAATTCCGGGAAACCCAGTTCGACTTCCACTTCACGACTTTTCTTGCTTCTTTTGCTGAGATCTTGGCACGCGGAGGGCAGATCGCCGATGCAGCCGCGGCGATCGAGGAAGCGGTTAGGCGCGCGACGGCTTCGGAAGAGCTGTGGTGCATGCCGGAATTGCTGCATATTCGAGGCAATATAACGCGCCTCCAAGGCCATCCAGACGGAACCCGGATTGCGACAGATCTCTACGAGCAAGCGCTCGATTGGGCCCGCCGGCAAGGTGCCTTGTCTTGGGAACTGCGCACGGCTACCAGCCTGGCTCGGCTGCTGCAGGATCAAAGCCGTTCGGCCGACGCGCTGACGCTCCTCCAATCGGTCTACGATCGCTTCACCGAGGGCTTCGCCACGGCCGATCTGAGAGCGGCAAAGACCCTTCTTGACGCTCTTTGATTATCGGTGACGTGGCGTCCGCTATCGGCGCATCTTCGCCATTGGCACGCGCATGAGCCAACGACGGCATTACAGCCAAAGCCGAAATTCAAACTGAGGCAGTACCGGACTTTCCCGCGACTGCTTCAAGTGCGATGGTGGCCCGATGGTTCCACTGTCCGTTCTCGATCTCTCGCCGATTACCGAAGGCAGCGATGCCGGCCAGGCGCTGCGCAATTCGCTCGACCTCGCGCGCCATGTCGAGGCGCTCGGATACCGGCGCTACTGGATGGCCGAACATCACAACCTACCGGGCATCGCCAGCGCCGCGACAGCGGTAGCGCTCGCCCACGTTGCCGCCGGCACGCGCCATATCCGGATCGGCGCCGGCGGCATCATGTTGCCGAACCACGCGCCGCTCTTGATCGCCGAACAATTCGGCACACTCGCCGCGCTGCATCCTGGCCGCGTGGAGCTGGGCCTCGGCCGCGCGCCGGGTTCGGATCAGGCCACCGCCCGCGCGGTGCGCCGCGCCATGCTCGGCGGCGCCGATAACTTCCCCCAGGATGTCGTCGAATTGATGGGCTATTTCGAGCCGGCCGAGCCGGGTCAGGCCGTGCAGGCAGTTCCCGGCGCCGGTCTCCGGGTACCGATCTGGATCCTCGGTTCGAGCACCTTCGGCGCGCAGCTGGCGGCCTATCTGGGCCTGCCTTTCGCCTTCGCCTCGCATTTCGCGCCGGCGATGATGATGGAGGCGATCGCGATCTATCGCGAGCGGTTCCGTCCGTCCGCGCAGCTTGCCGCGCCCAACCTCATGCTCGGGGTCACCGTGGTCGCCGCGGAATCGGATGAGGAAGCGCGCTTCCTGTTCTCGTCATTGCAGCAAGCCTCGCTGAACAACCGGACCGGGCGGCCGAGCCGGGTGCCCGCGCCGGTTGCGGATTTCGAGGCGCAACTCGATCCCTACCCCCGTGCCATCCTGGCGGATGCGCTGGGCGCCGCTATCGTTGGCGGGCCGAACACGGTGCGGCGGGAGCTCGAAGAGTTCATCCGCCGCACCGGCGCCGACGAGCTGATGGTGACCGCGAACATCTTCGATCACGGCAAACGCAAACGGTCGTTCGAGATCGTGGCGGATGTGCACGGCGCGATGACCCCCGAGCTTCGCTCGCAACGGTGATTTTTGCGGAGCGCCCGAAGTGGTCTGTGCGATAACGCGCTGATGACTGCAATTCGAAGCTTGCCGCACAGCTCCCATTGGGGGGCCTTTTCGGTGCTGGTGCGGGATCGCGGCGTCGAGATCGTTCCCCACCCGCGCGATCCCGATCCCTCGGCCTTGCTCGGCAATATCGCTGCTTCGGTATCCCACCCGGCGCGGATCGCCCATCCGATGATTCGGCGTGGCTGGCTGGAGGGCGGACCGGGACCGGATGAGCGCCGGGGTTGTGATGAATTCGTGCCGGTCTCCTGGCCGGAAGTCCTCGACCGGGCAGCCGCGGAACTGCGCCGAATTTATGCGGCGCACGGGCCGCGCGCGGTCTACGGCGGGTCCTATGGCTGGGCCAGCGCCGGACGCTTTCATCATGCGCAGAGCCAGATCCATCGCTTTCTGAACCTCGCCGGCGGCTATGTCCGCTCGGTCAACAGCTACAGTTCGGGCGCGGCGGCGGTGATCCTGCCGCATGTCATCGGCCCGCAAGCGGCGGTCGCCGGCAACAATGTCAGCTGGGCCGAACTGGCTGGTGAAAGCACGCTGGTCCTTGCCTTTGGCGGCATGGCACCGAAGAACAACGATGTCGGCGGCGGCGGTACCAGCCAGCACATCGCTCGCGACCATCTCAACTCAGCGCGCCGGCGCGGCGTCGAATTTCACCTGATCGGCCCGCTGCGCGACGATCTGCCCGGATCGGTCGACTCGGTCTGGCACCCGATCCGCCCCGGCAGCGATGTTGCGCTGATGCTCGGGATGGCGCACACGCTGGTCCGCGAAGAATTGCACGACCGCGCTTTTCTCGACCGCTATTGCGTCGGCTGGGAGACTTTCGAGGCGTATCTGCTGGGGCGCAACGACGGTCAGCCGAAGGATGCCGGCTGGGCCGCCGCGATCTGTGGCATTCCGGCAAGCGAGATCGCCGAGCTGGCGCGGCGCTGCCTCGGGCGACGCACATTGATCACCTGCTCGCAATCTTTGCAGCGCGCCGAGCATGGCGAGCAGCCGGTGTGGATGGGCGTGGTGCTGTCCGCGATGCTCGGCCAGATCGGGCTGCCGGGCGGCGGGTTCGCCTACGCGCTGGGATCGACCTCGAACACCGGCAAGCCGCCGCTAGAGGTGCCGCTGCCGACTTTGCCGGCAGGGCGTAACAGCATCTCCGAATTCATCCCGGTGGCGCGGGTCGCCGACATGCTGCTGCACCCCGGCGAGGCGTTTGACTATGACGGCCAGCATCTGACCTATCCCGACATCCGGCTCGTCTACTGGGCCGGCGGCAACCCGTTCCACCATCACCAGGACCTTGCACGGCTGCGCCTCGCGTTCGCCCGTCCCGATACGGTGATCGTGCATGAATCGGCATGGACCGCGACCGCCCGCCACGCCGATATCGTCCTGCCGGCGACGATAACGCTGGAGCGCGATGATATCGGCGCCTCCGCCGGGGACCCACTATTGACCGCGATGCATCGGGCGGTTGATCCCTACCAGCAGGCGCGCGACGATCACGACATCTTCACCGGCCTGGCCGAGCGGCTCGGCTTTGCCGAGGCGTTCACCGAAAACCGTTCGGCCCGACAGTGGCTCGCGCACATCTATGAACCGACCCGCCGCGCCCTTGCCGAGCGCGGCATCAATGCGCCGGATTTCGATCAGTTCTGGGAAGACGGCGAACTGGTCCTGCCGGTCATGGCCTGGGATGGCGGCATCACCCGCGCATTTCGCCGCGATCCCGAGCGCGCACCCTTACCGACGCCGAGCGGCAAGGTGGAGATCGCCTCGGCGACGATCGCCGGTTTCGGCTACCCGGATTGTCCCGGCCATCCGACCTGGCTGCCCCCGGTCGAGGGCGCCGGGTCGGAAGCCGCGGCGCGTTACCCGCTGCAGCTGATCGCCAATCAGCCGGCGACCCGGCTGCACAGCCAGCTCGATTTCGGCGCCATCAGTCTTGCGTCGAAGATCAACGGGCGAGAGCCGGTGCGCATCCATCCGCGGGACGCCGCGGCGCGCGGCATCCGCGACGGCGACATCGTGCGCCTTTACAACGACCGCGGCGCCTGCCTGGCCGGCGCAGTGCTGAGCCATGCGTTGCGCCCTGGCGTGGCGCAGCTTTCGACCGGCGCCTGGTACGACCCGCAAGACCCGGCTGCCGCGGAGCCCTTCTGCGTGCACGGTAACCCGAACGTGCTGACGCGCGATGCCGGGACATCCCGCCTCGCGCAAGGCTGCACTGGCCAGCTCAGCCTGATCGAGATCGAGCGTTTTGAGGGCGACTTGCCGCCGATCAAGGCGTTCGATCCGCCGCCCTCGGAGCATACCTAGAGCGGCTAGGAGACTTCGAACAGGCGCTGTCCGACGAACTCGCCCTCTGCGACGCCGCCGGGACAGGCGAACAGCCCGCCGCCGGTGTGCGTGACAAACTGGTTGAGCATGTCGAGTTTCGACGTCTTGTCGAAAATCTTGATGAAGCCGGTCCGCGGATCGCGCTGATAGCACACGAAAAAAAGCCCAGTGTCATATTCCATACCCTGGCGCCACGGCGGCCAGCGTTCGGTGATGAAATCCACCCCGTCATTGTACGAGTAGGGCCGCCGCAAGATCTGCGCGCCGTCGTTGCTCGCCGCCGCGGCGAGCCGGATATGGGCGCTTTCGGGAATGACCGGGTCGCCGTCCTTGCCGACCGCATCAAGGTCGGGCGGATCGAACTCGTTTTTGAGACCCAGCGGCGCACCGGAGTATTTATACCGCCCGACGGTCTGCTCCTGGAAATCGAGCGGCATGCGGTCCCAGTGCTCCAGCGCGATGCGGATCCGGCGCAGGACGACATAGCTGCCGCCGCGCATCCACTCCGGGCCTTCGTCGCCAACCCAGACAAATTTATCCATCACCGCGGGGTCATGGATCGAAGGATTGTTTGTCCCATCCTTGAACCCGGTCAGGTTGCGCGGGGTCTGCTCTGGGCCGACGCCGGGGATGAAGCCGGTCTGCGTCCAACGCAGCTTGGCGATGCCATAGCCGAGCCGCGCCAATTGGCGGACGGCATGGAAGGCAACCTGCGGGTCGTCGGCGCAAGCCTGGACCGACAAATCGCCGCCGGTACGCGTCTCGATCAGCTCGTCCCCATTGAAAACGGGAAGATCGACGAGGGCCTGCGGCCGGTGGGCTGCGAGGCCGTGCGGATCCTTCCCGTCCTTGACAAACAATCCGGCGCCGAACCCGAAGGTCAAGGTCAGCCGAGCCGGCGGCAGGTCCAGCGCCTCGCCGCTATCAGGCGCGGGTGTCGCCCTGTCCTGCTCCACCGCTTGCGCCGGCTGGCCGCGACTCATCCTGGCCGCAGCGGCGGTCCAGGCGCGGAGCATGCCGATTACATCGTCGCGTTTGGTCGTAACGAGGTCGAACGCGGCGGCATAAGTGTGACTTTGCGCCGGTGTCGTGATGCCGGCCTGGCGTGTTCCCCAGAATGGCTCTATCTGGCTCCGGTCGCTCTCAGCGGCGCCGCCGGAGGGCTTGGGCTCGGCAAGGGCGATGCCTCGCGCACCCAAACCTGTACCGACGGCGGCGAGCCCGGCCGCGGCGCGGACCAGGCCGCGCCGGGTCGGTCGTAGCCCGTCCCCGCTTCTCCCGGTCATCGCTTGGCCACCGGCAGCGAGGTCACGTCGACCCCACCGCCGTCAAGCCGGTCCCCGAGCCGTCGAACGCGACGCCAGGCGTCAGATATCCGAGGGGTCGGCGATGGCGACCGCGAGGTGTTGATATTCCTCGCAAACCGTCCCGCAGATCCCCTTGATCGCCTGCAGCTGGGCCTTGGCGCTCGCCGCGTCGCCTTTGATGAGATAGGCCTCGCCGAGGTATTCCCGGACCTGCGCGTAATGCGGATCGAGCGTCACCGATTTCAGGTAGTAGCCGATCCCCTCGTCGACCCGCCCCAGTTTCCGCGTCGCATAGCCGCGATAATTGAGCGCGACCGGCGTATTCGGGTCCTTCAGCAGGTCGAGCACGCCGATTGCCTCGGCATAGCGCCCGGCCTTGGCCAGCGCGTAGGCATAGTCGGTGAGCGTCTTGTCGGGCAGCACGCCGGCCTGCTGTCTGACGCATTTGCTGGTACTGGAATCGTATACGTAACCGCTAGGACAGGTCTGCCTGTCCGAACTTCCGCCGCCTCCGCCGCCGTCGGCAAGGGCCGGCACGCTTGTTGCCAAACAAAGGCCCAACGCCGCCAGAATTACCTCGGTTCGCATGATCTGCTCCTGGCTGTTGCACGGATCAGAAACGCTACGGACCCGTATACTCCGTCAAGTCCGGCGTCGAAATCAATGACCGCCTTGGAACCCGCTTTATTCATGGTGTCGCCGAGTTTTATGGGCCCACGCGATCGACTGAGCCCTTCGGTCGTCAACAAGGAGAATCGTTATCTTGCGGGCGAGGCGGTGCCCGCCACCGTGTGTGGCAGCATCGTTCCGGCGGCGCTCTCGAGCGGCAGATCGCGCGCGCTCTTGATCGTATGGATGGTCAGCGCCGTCGAGTGGCCACGGATCTCGATGTGTCGCCGATCCGCCGACGCCAGGGACAAGCCGGCGCAGGCGAGGACCTCGTCCGACAAGACGAGTTCGCACTCGTACGTTTTGCACAGCTCCTCGAGCCGGCTCGCGATATTGATCGTATCGCCGATCGCCGTGAGCGATCTTCTCCCGCCATAACCCATTTCGCCGACGATAGCCGGGCCGAAGTGAAGTCCGAGCCCCATGGCGAGCGGCGCATCGAGATCCGGGGCGAGCACTTTGTTGAGCCCTACAAGCGCCGTCGACATCAGCCGCGCCGCATTCAGCGCCTGCCGGCACGCCTGCGGGCCGTCGCACCCAAGACCAAACAGCGCCATCACGCCGTCGCCCATGAACTTGTCGACTTGTCCTCCAGCGCGCTCGATTGCGTCGCCCATCGCATGGCAATACCGGTTGAGCAGGAAGACCACATCGTAGGGGAGCTTGCTTTCGGTGACCTGTGTGAAGTCGCGCAGATCGGCGAACAGCACGGCGATGTGTTGTTCGCGACCTTGGGCGTCGTCCGGGCGCATCTGCGTTTCGCGGCCGATGGCAAACGGCGACAGCAACAGCGTCACCTCGACCGCGCCGTGCGGCCGCAGCTGGCATGCGAGGCGGACGTTCGGCGGCGCGTGGATTCGACGCAGAACGGCCAGCTCTTCCGCGGCTGGCTCCGGCAGCGCTCCGGGCTGAGCGCGAACCCTGACCCGGCACGTCGTGCAGCGTCCCTTGCCGCCGCAGATCGCGGGATGGAGCACGCCGAGAAGCCTGCTCGCCTCGAGCACGGTAAAGCCTTGCACGACCTCGATCGCGCGGCCGTCCGAATAGGTGATCCTAGCCACGCCGCGCCTTCGCCACCATTCGTGCCGCACCTGGCGCGCGACGAGCAGGAGGACGATTGCGCCGACGAGAAGTAAACGAATTGACCAGGCAATCGCTTCGAGTGCTCCCCGCGCCGCGGGCGGCGGCTCGGCGGCCAGCAATCGGGCAACATAGCCGGGGTCCCGCGCCAGGATGACGCCGATCTCGCGTCCGCCCGCAAAGAAGCCGAGCAACGCCAGGACGGGCAGCAGAAGAGCGCCGGCAAAGAGCAGCGGCTGCATCGGCTCGTACCAAGGCTGCACGCGAAGCCAGAAGCGCAATCCGATGCAGGCATGGATCCAGGCGGCGACAAGCACGGCCATCTGCAGGTACGCCCCGTCGGGATTGCCGTACCAGAGCACGCTCAACAGGTATCGGTAATGACTGAAATCACCGCCGTAAAACGCCGCGTCGATTCGCGTGTAGGTCACATGCACCGCGAGAAGCAGGGGCACGCTGAAGCCGAGGATGTATTGCGCGGCCTCGTTGAGCGGGATCTTGAGCGAGCGGCGTTGCCACAGCGCGTAGAGCGCCAGCGTCATGTGAACGATCAGGGCGCCGTAGAGAACCGCTGTGACGGGCGGATAGGACCAGAACGGATAGACGACCCTAAGCATCGCCTCCATGCTGGCGATAGAGGCGATGCCGAGGCTGTGATTGATGAAGTGGGTTACGACATAGGCAAAGAGGATAAGGCCCGATACCAACCGCAAGCGCCTAACCACCGGCCTCTCCCCTCAAGACCGATGCCGCCGCTGATAGAGGCACGATCGGTCCACCGCCCGATCCCTCTCCGCCCGGTTTGCCGACATCCGCCACAGTGTCTATAGGTGACAGAAACCCGGCGCACGCGAAAGTCCCCGAGCGATCAAGATCACGAGGTTTGTTGTCGGTTAGGGGTGCTATATCAAATGGGCCAACAGCGATGTCGGGGCCGCCGGTGATCTAGGACGGCCATCCGGGTCTATGGCAATGACCGGTGCCGTGCATCGTTCTGGAGCGGCACCGCATCCGCGACAATGGCGAGGGTTATCAGTGTACCGACCAGGAGTACCTGCGCGTCCGCTGCCGAGCTTGCTTCCTCCGTTCGGTCAGACGAAGCCGGGATGCGCGTCGATGGATCGGGGCTATTCGCGGTGGTGTGCAAATCTTGGCTGCGATCCCGCTCGATTGGTCCGGTCCCGACCTCAAGCCTGTGACCAGTGAATATTATTGCGAAGCAGAGGACGGCGAAGATGAGCTTTTTCATCGTTCCCCTCGGGCTGAACGTGACTACGAGTTGCGGTATTCGTCGCGACGCGAGAGATTTTCAGTAGGCACCGCACCACTGCCATCACCCGGTGTGGGCGCGGTGCTCTGATCTCCCGCAGCAGTGCCGTGAAGCACGCGATCATAGGTCGTGCCCGGTGATCAGCCGGGCGCCACGCTCGAAGGTCAGATAGGCCCAGAGCCAACCCACCAGCACAGCAAGCCGGTTACGAAAGCCGACCAGGAAGTAGATGTGAACGATGCCCCAGAGCAGCCAGGCAATGAACCCGCTGAGGCGGACCCTGCCAAAATCTGCGACCGCCGATTTGCGCCCGATCGTCGCCATAGTGCCGAGATGGCGATAGCGGAATGGCGCCGGGGCTGGCCTGCCACCGACGCGCGCGGCGATGACCCGCGCCACGTAAGCGCCCTGCTGCTTCGCAACCGGGGCAATGCCGGGCAACGGCTTACCGTTCGCTGCTTTGCTCAGTGCCGTGTCGCCGATCACAAAGATCTCAGGGTGGCCGATGAGCGTCAGATCGCATTCGACCACGACGCGGCCGGCGCGATCCTGTTCGGCGCCGAGCCATTTCGCGGCGGGTGACGCCATGACGCCGGCCGCCCAGATAATCGTGTCGGCCTCGATCTCGGCGTTCCCGACGATGACGCCGTCCAAGCTGCAGCGGCTGACGCGGGTCCCGAGGACAACTTCGACGCCGAGCCGTTCGAGCGCGCGCTTGGCGGCGGCCGACAACGTCTCGGGAAAGGCGGCAAGTACGCGCGGCCCGCTGTCGATGAGGACAATCCGCGCCGATCTCGGGTCGATGTTGCGGAAGTCGGTCGACAGCGCCCTGCGCGCGAGCTCGGCGATGGCTCCGGCCATCTCGACGCCCGTGGGTCCGCCGCCGACGATCACGAAGGTCAGCAGTCGTCGCCGCTCGCGATCGTCGGTGCTGTTCTCGGCGCGCTCGAAAGCAACCAGGATGCGGCTTCGGATATCGGTCGCGTCGTCGATCTTTTTGAGGCCGGGCGCGAAGCATTCCCATTCGTCGTGATTGAAATAGGCGTGCCGTGCCCCGGTGGCGATGACCAGCTGGTCATAGGTCACCCACCGCTCGGCGCTCAGCACCGCCTTACCGGCGACGTCGATCCCGGTGACCTTTCCCAGCAGAACAGTCGTGTTGCGCTGCTTTCTCAGGATCCCACGGATCGGCGAGGCGATATCGGCTGGCGACAGCCCTGCGGTTGCGACCTGGTAGAGCAGCGGCTGGAAGAGATGGTAATTGCGGCGGTCGATCAGGGTCACCCGCACCGGCACGTTGCGCAGTGCGAGGGCGGCCGTCAGTCCGCCAAAACCGCCGCCCACGATGACGATGTGAGCGCGCGGATCGGGTGCTGTGGGCATCGGGGTCGGCGCGGTCTCAGTACAAGGGCGGTGACAAATAGAGTGACACATTCTCGTTTCGATCTGGTCGGTTCGATCTGACATGGCTTCATAGAAGGCCGACAGGCCGCCACTGGAAGCGAGTGGCGGCCTGTCTCCAAGAAGAAGAAGCGGCTACAGCCATGCTTTATCTCACCAGTACCCAGTGGGCACGCCACTTGCCACCATGCTCGTAGCCGTACCGCAACTCGTAATGCGCCGATTGGCTCGAAGCAGCGGTAACCTGCTCGGCCGCGAATGCGCTCGAGATGGAGTTCGGGCCAGTCGCGACCCCGACTGCCAGTATTGTCATCGCGAAAAACATTGATTTCATCGAGAGCTCCTTGCTTCTAAGATCCGGTACGGCTGCGTCGCTCGGACCGGCCGAATTGCCGCGGCGATCCCGTTGGACCGGCCGCTCGTGGCGGCTCGCACAATCGCCAGCCGTCGCTTTCCAAGATCACTGCGGCGAAGCTTTTATTCCGGAATACCAGTGGGGCTTCGCTGTCTCGGATTTGCGCAAGGCGTGTCGAATGATTGTTGCACCTAAAGGACCAGTATCCCCATCAGGATGATGAACGCGGCCAATGTTCCGGCGAGGGGCAGTGCCGCATCCAGCTTGTCGCCCCGTAAGGAATGACTTCTTGGCATGTGCATCGGAAACTCCTTTGGGCATAATTCCGTATCCCGTCTGGAGATCGTGAACACCTGTGGAAAATTCTCCGATGCGTGTGTCCGCGCCTGCGCCTGTTGCGCGGCGACGCACTAAAAATCGATAGGTGAGTTGTTTGAATAAAGCGTGGTTGCGCCGGGTCTAGGCTGGAGAATTCGGATGCCGGCTGTTGGGCTGAAACGCCGTGGATGGTCGGCACCCAAACCATCATGGGATTTTCCGTGACAACAAAGGCGAGCAGCGATGCCAAGAAAAACCGTCCCGCTTATTCTTGCGCTGGGCTTATTGGCCGGCGCCACCGCCGGCTGTAGCCCGAGCGATGTCTCAAGCAGCGGCTATTCTCCCCAGGCGGCGCAGAGGATTGTCCCCGCGTACGTCGGCACTTCCTGCTTCTATTCCGATGTTTCCGGAATGGATCGCATCGTCGGCGGCCGCGTGTTTCGGTGGTGTGGACCCGAGCCGAAAGCACTGTTCTGAGAGATCGAGGTCATCTCGCGCCGGCTCGCCGCTGCTTCACCAGAGCAGCGAGAATAAACGTCGCGATCGCCGAGTCTTCTCGCAGGCGATCACGCGTCCGATCGCCGGCGATTGGGCAGCTGACAATGTTGCTTCGCCTTCCTCGCATGCTCCTTTTCACGGCTGCGGTTGCCGTGGCGGCGCCCCTATCGCTTGGCACTGCGGCAGCGCAGACAACGCTTGTGCCGGCGCAAGA
>DASYOB010000146.1:0-40636 GCA_036008175.1 Allostellaceae bacterium | reverse complement strand
TTAAGCGCGAGATGCAGCAGGACGCTCGAATCCTTGCCGATCGAATAAAGCAGCACCGGCCGGCGAAACTCGGCCGCCACCTCGCGCAAGATCGTGATCGACTCCGCCTCGAGCCGCCGCAAATGCAGCGGCAGTTGGGCGTGGTCCGGCGAAGATTCGGTTGCCGCCGGACGATAAAGTTCGCTCAAGTTAAATTCCTGATCGGTACCCTCTCGGTTGCGGCCCTAACCGCATCCGGCAAGCATCTGACTTCAGAGGCTGGGGTGCTGCGTGCGAGTATCCGTCGATTTTGCGCTGTTTTGCAAGAGTAGCGCCGCTAACGCGCGGCGGATCCAGCTAATTTACGAAGGGCCGTATCAACAAGCCGGCTGGATATTGCCAAGGGGCCGGATCAGCGGCCGGCGGCACCTATTGCGGCACGGCGTCCGACCGGCTGGTCGCCGATCATGCGCCCCACGAGTTCGGCGAGTTCCTGCTGACGATACGGTTTCGACAGCCGCGGCAAACCGAGCTGGACCTCGGCCGGCAGGTCGGCGTAGCCGGTGGCGATCACCACCGGCAGCTTCGGCCAAGCCAGCCGGATCTGCGCGGCAAGCTCGGTTCCGGTCATCCCCGGCATCGCGTGATCGGTGATGATCAGGTCGAATGTCGGCTCAGCGCGCAGCAGCTCCAGCGCCTGTTCCGCCGACGCGGCTTCGATCGCGGCGTGTCCGAGATCCTCCAACATCGCCGCGGTTCCGGACAGCACGATCGGGTCGTCGTCGACAACCAACACCCGGCAGGAGCGGGTGTCTTCGACGGAAGGCATGGGTGCCGGCCGCGGTCTTGTTGCCTCCGTGACCTGCGAGACCGGCAGCCACATCTCAACGGTGGTGCCAAGCCCCGGCCGGCTGGTGATGCGCATGGCCCCGCCGGATTGCGCGACAAGCCCATCGACCATGGAGAGGCCGAGCCCGGTGCCACGCCCCGCGCCCTTGCTCGTAAAGAAAGGTTCGGTCGCGCGTTTCAGCGTTACCTCGTCCATACCGTGACCGGTGTCCTGCTCGGCGATACAGACGTAATCCCCGGGCGCGAGCCCGGGCACATCGCCGGCGAGCACGTGCTCGCGATGCGCCGAGATGACCAGCTTGCCACCGAGCGGCATCGCATCGCGCCCATTGAGCGCGAGGTTCAACAGCGCCAGCTCCAGCTGGTTGGGATCGACCCGGGTCGGCGGTAGGTCCGGTTCGAAGTCGGTCGTGATCCGAACGCCCGGCCCCAGAGAGCGGCCGAGCATTTCGACCATGCTGTCGACGAGGCTCGGAACATCGACGGTTTCCGGCTTCAGCTCTTGCCGGCGAGCGAAGGCGAGCATGCGCTTTGTCAGGGTCGCGCCGCGTTCGGCGCCCTGGATCGCACCGTCGATCAGGCGACGCGCCTTCGGATCATCAGGAACGTGCTTGCGCAAGAGATCGAGGTTGCCGAGCACCGCCATCAGAAGATTGTTGAAATCGTGCGCCACGCCGCCGGTCAGCTGGCCCAGGCTCTCCACCTTCTGCATCTCGTGCACCTGCGCCAGCGCCGCCTCGCGCTCGCGGGTGCGCTCCTCGACCCGTTGCTCCAGATCGGCATTGGCATGGGCTAGCTCCGCGGTGCGCTCGGCGACGCGCCGCTCAAGTTCCGCGTTCAGCGTTTCGAGCTGGCGGGTCTTGCGATAGAGCTCGGCGAAGACCCGCACCTTGGCGCGCAGCAAATCCGCAACGACCGGCACCGGCACGTAATCGACCGCGCCCGCCGCGTAGCCGCGCAACAGGTCGAGATCGGTAACCTGGATCGCCGAGACGAAGATGATCGCGGTTTTCTGAAAGCGCGGGTGTTCGCGGATCATCGCCGCCAGCTCGAAACCGTCGAGCTCCGGCATGCAGACATCGATCAAGACGACCGCGACCTCGTTTTTGAGGAGCTGTTCCAGCGCCTCGTTCGCCGAGCCCGCCTTGATGAGGTTCTCCCCGAGCTCGCTGAGGATCACCTCGTAGCCGAGCAGCTTCCCAGGCTGATCGTCGACCAGCAGAATATTGACCTGTTCTTCGCCGCCCACGGGGCTTTCTTTCCTTTGTTTGCCTCGTCGTTACGCGTCGTTCACCGGTGCAGCCACATCCGCAGCGCCGAAAGGAGCTGCTCGGTGTTGACCGGCTTCGCCAGGTAGTCCGACGCGCCGGCATCGAGGCACTTCTCACGGTCGCCCTTCATCGCCTTCGCCGTCAAGGCAATGATCGGAAGACGCCGGAACGACGGATTTCCTCGGATGACCTCGATGGTCTGATACCCATCCATCTCAGGCATCATGATGTCCATCAGCACGATGGCCAAGCCCGGCGTCGACTCGACGAGCGCGATCGCTTCGCTACCCGTTGTCGCGGTCAGCACCTTCATGCCCCGACGCTCGAGCACGCTGGAGAGCGCGAAGATGTTGCGCGCGTCGTCGTCGACGAGCAGCACCGTCTTGCCGACGATGTCCTCGTCCGAGCTGTGCAGCCGTTCGATCATGCGCTGCTTGTCGTCGGGCAAGTCGGCGACGACCCGATGCAGGAACAGCGCCGTCTCATCAAGCAGCCGCTCCGGCGATTCTACTCCCTTCACGACGACGCTGCGCGCCATCGTGTGCAGCTGGGCGTCCTCCTCGGCTGAGAGCTCGCGCCCGGTAAACACGACGACCGGGATGTCGGCGAGTTCCGGGGTGTCGCGAACCGCTTCGAGCAAGTCAAAGCCGGACATGTCGGGCAGCCGCAGATCGAGCACGATGCAGTCGGGGGACTCGTCCCGCAGCGCCTCCATCGCCGCGGCGCCGGTGCCGACGGTCACCAGGTCGATATCGTCATGCCCGAGCAACTCGGCAATGCCCAGCTGCTCGGCTGGATTGTCCTCGACGATCAACAGGCGCTTGCGGCGCGGCTGGACGAAATCCTTGATCCGCGTCAGCGCCGCTTCGAGGTCCTGCGTCGAGGTCGGCTTGTTGACGAAGGAGAAGGCGCCGCGGGCAAGCCCGTGCTGGCGGTCTTCGTCGAGCGTGACGACCTGTACCGGGATGTGACGCGTCACCGGGTCCTGCTTCAGCTGGTTCAGCACGCTCCAGCCGAGCATGTCGGGCAGGAAAACGTCGAGCGAGACGGCCGTCGGCCGATACTCGCGCGCCAGCGCCAACGCGTCGGCGCCGCGCATTGCAACCAGAACCTTGAGCCCCTGGTCGTGCGCCAGATCGGCGATGATGCGGGCGTAATGCGGATCGTCCTCGACGATCAGCAGCACCGCTTCGCCCGGCTCGATCGTGTCGCGGTCGTCCGGTACAGCCTCGACCGGCAGATCGGCGAGCCGCGTCGGAGCGAAGCTGCTGGCGATAGCCGGGGTTTCCGGCACCGGCGGCAGCGGACGATTGACCGTCGGCGAACCGGCATAGCGCTGCGGCAGGTATAGGGTGAAGGTGCTGCCCACCATGGGCGTGCTGCGCAGTTGGATCTCGCCGCCCAGCAGGTTGGACAGCTCGCGGCTGATCGCCAGGCCCAGTCCGGTTCCGCCATATCGGCGGTTGGTGCTGGCATCGGCCTGCTGGAACGCCTCGAAGATGATCCGCTGCTTCTCGGCCGGGATGCCGATACCGGTATCCGACACCTCGAAGGCGACAACCGAGGGCACGCTGTTGAGGACCGGATGCTCCGAGCTCCACCCACCCGTCGTCGGATAGATGCTGAGCTTTACGCCGCCCTGGTCGGTGAACTTGAAGGCGTTCGACAGCAGGTTCTTCAAGACTTGCTGCAGGCGCTTCGAATCGGTCGTGATGCTGCGGTCGAGCTTCGCATCGATCTGCACCTCGAAACCGAGGTTGCGGTTCTCCGCCTCGTGCCGGAACGGTCGCGCGACCACGTCGACCAGATTGCCGAAGAATATCTCCTCGATATCGACCGACACGGTGCCGGACTCGATCTTCGACAGATCGAGAATATCGCTGATCAGGTTCAGCAGGTCGGTGCCGGCGCTGTGGATCGTCCGGGCGAACTCGACCTGCTTCGCCGTCAGATTGCCGTCCGGGTTGTCGGAGAGCTGCTGACCCAGGATCAGAATGCTGTTCAGCGGGGTGCGCAACTCATGCGACATGTTGGCGAGGAAGTCGGACTTGTACTTCGACGTCAGCGCCAGTTCGGTCGCCTTCTCCTCGAGCGCGCGGCGAGCCTGCTCGATCTCCTGATTCTTCGCCTCGACCTCGACATTACGCTCGGCGAGCTGTTGCGCCTTCAGCTCGAGTTGCTCGTTGGTCTGCTGCAGCTCGCGCTGCTGCGCCTGCAGCTCGGCGGCGAGCTGTTGCGACTGCGTCAACAGACCTTCAGTCTGCATCGTCGCTTCGATGCTGTTCAGCACGATGCCGATATTCGCGGTCAGCTGATCGAGCAGCGAGATCTGCAAGTCGGTGAAGCTGCCCAGCGAGGCAAGCTCGATAACCGCCTTGACCTGGCCCTCGAACAGAACCGGCAGGACGACGAGGTTATTCGGCATCGCCTGGAACAGGCCCGAGGTGATCGGCACCACGCCGTCCGGTATCTGGCTGATCAGCATGCGGCGGGCATCCTTGGCGGATTGCCCGACGAGGCCCTGACCCGACCGCAGGCGATCGGGGTGACCGCCTTCCGCCGGGTCAGCGAAGCTGGAGAGCAGCTGCAGGCCGCCATCTGCCTCGACCAAGTAGATCACGCCGTTCTGCGCGCTGACGAGCGGGGCAAGCTCTGACAGCAGCATCCGCCCGACCGTGGTCAGATCGCGCTGGCCCTGAAGCATGTTGGTGAACCGCGCCAGGTTGGTCTTGAGCCAGTCCTGTTCGGTGTTGCGCTCGGTGGTCAGGCGTAGATTGTCGATCATCGTGTTGATGTTGTCTTTGAGCTCGGCGACCTCGCCACGCGCCTCGACTTGGATCGACCGGGTCAAATCGCCTTGCGTCACCGCGGTCGCGACCTCGGCGATCGCGCGCACCTGGGTCGTCAGGTTCGCCGCCAGCAGATTGACGTTCCCGGTCAAATCCTTCCAGGTGCCGGCCGCGCCGGGCACGTTTGCTTGCCCGCCGAGCCGCCCCTCGACGCCGACCTCGCGCGCGACGGTCGTGACCTGGTCGGCGAAAGTGGCGAGCGTGTCGGTCATGTAGTTGATCGTCTCGGCGAGCGCCGCCACCTCGCCCATCGACTTGACGGTCAGGTTCTGCTTCAGGTCGCCGTTGGCGACTGCGGTCACCACCTTGACGATGCCACGCACCTGCTCGGTCAGGTTGGCGGCCATGACGTTGACGGTGTCGGTCAAATCCTTCCAGGTACCGGCGACGCCGGGCACCACCGCCTGACCACCGAGCTTGCCTTCGGTGCCGACCTCGCGCGCGACGCGCGTCACTTCCGAGGCGAAGGCGTTGAGCTGATCGACCATGGTGTTGATCGTGTTCTTCAGCTCCAGGATCTCGCCCTTCACATCGACGGTGATCTTGCGCGACAGGTCGCCACGCGCGACCGCCGTCGTCACCTCGGCGATGTTGCGCACCTGCGCCGTCAGGTTGCCGGCCATCGAATTAACGCTGTCGGTCAGATCCTTCCAGGTGCCGGCGACGTCGGGCACGACCGCCTGGCCGCCGAGCCGGCCTTCGGTGCCGACTTCGCGCGCCACGCGCGTCACCTCGGCCGCGAAGGAGCGCAGCTGATCGATCATCGTGTTGAGGGTATCTTTCAGGAACAGGATCTCGCCGCGCACATCGACGGTGATCTTCTTCGACAGGTCGCCATTGGCGATCGCGGTCGCCACCTCGGTGATGTTGCGGACCTGCGCCGTCAGGTTGCCGGCCATGAAATTGACGCTGTCGGTCAGGTCCTTCCAGGTGCCGGCGACGCCGGGCACCTGCGCCTGGCCACCGAGCTTGCCTTCGGTGCCGACCTCGCGCGCGACGCGCGTCACTTCGCCGGCAAAGGCGTTGAGCTGGTCGACCATGGTGTTGATGGTGTTCTTCAGCTCGAGGATCTCGCCCTTCACGTCGACGGTGATTTTGCGCGACAGGTCGCCGCGCGCCACCGCGGTCGTCACCTCGGCGATGTTGCGCACCTGGTTGGTCAGGTTGCCCGCCATGAAATTGACGCTGTCGGTCAAATCTTTCCAGGTGCCGGCGACACCGGGCACCTGCGCCTGGCCGCCGAGCTTGCCTTCGGTGCCGACCTCGCGCGCCACGCGCGTCACCTCGGCCGCGAAGGAGCGCAGCTGATCGACCATCGTGTTGAGGGTTTCCTTCAGCAGCAGGATCTCGCCGCGCACATCGACGGTAATCTTTTTCGACAGATCGCCGTTGGCGATCGCGGTCGCGACCTCGGTGATGTTGCGAACCTGGCCGGTCAGGTTCGAGGCCATCGAGTTGACCGAGTCGGTCAAATCCTTCCCGGTGCCGGCGACGCCGGGCACCTGCGCCTGGCCGCCGAGCCGGCCTTCGGTGCCGACCTCGCGCGCCACGCGCGTCACCTCGCCGGCAAACGCGTTGAGCTGATCGACCATCGTGTTGATGGTCTCCTTCAGCTGCAATATCTCGCCCGAAACGTTGACGGTAATCTTCTTCGACAAATCGCCTTCCGCCACGGCGGTGGTGACCTCGGCGATGTTGCGGACCTGGCCGGTCAGGTTCGACGCCATCGAGTTGACCGAGTCGGTCAGATCCTTCCAGGTACCGGCGACACCCTTCACCTCGGCCTGGCCGCCGAGCTTGCCTTCGGTGCCGACCTCGCGCGCGACGCGCGTCACCTCGGAGGCGAAGGCGTTGAGCTGATCGACCATCGTGTTGATCGTGTTCTTCAACTCGAGAATTTCGCCCGAGACATCGACGGTGATCTTTTTCGACAAGTCGCCATTGGCGATGGCGGTCGACACGGCGGCGATGTTGCGCACCTGATTGGTCAGATTCGACGCCATAGAATTGACGCTCTCAGTCAGATCCTTCCAAGTGCCGGCAACGCCGAGCACATTGGCCTGACCGCCGAGCTTGCCTTCGGTGCCGACCTCACGGGCGACGCGCGTCACTTCGCCGGCGAAGGCGTTCAGCTGATCGACCATCGTGTTGACGGTCTCTTTCAGCTGCAGGATCTCGCCCGAGACGTTGACGGTGATCTTCTTCGATAGATCGCCGCCGGCGATCGCGGTCGCCACCTCGGCGATGTTGCGCACCTGCGCCGTCAAGTTCGACGCCATCGAGTTGACGTTGTCGGTGAGATCCTTCCAGGTGCCGGCGACGCCGGGCACCTGCGCCTGGCCGCCCAAGCGGCCTTCGGTACCGACCTCGCGCGCGACGCGCGTCACTTCCGAGGCGAACGCGTTGAGCTGATCGACCATCGTGTTGATGGTATCTTTCAGCTCTAGGATTTCGCCCGATACATCCACCGTGATCTTGCGCGACAGGTCGCCGCGCGCGACCGCCGTCGTCACCTGGGCGATGTTGCGCACCTGCGCGGTCAGGTTGCCGCACATCGCGTTCACCGAGTCGGTCAAATCCTTCCAGGTTCCGGCGACGCCGGGGACGATCGCCTGGCCGCCGAGCTTGCCCTCGGTGCCGACCTCGCGCGCGACGCGGGTCACCTCCGAGGCGAAGGAGCGTAACTGGTCGACCATCGTGTTGATGGCTTCCTTCAGCTGCAGAATCTCGCCGCGCACGTCGACCGTGATCTTTTTCGACAGGTCGCCATTGGCGACCGCGATCGTGACCTCCGCGATATTGCGCACCTGCGCCGTCAGGTTCGAGGCCATCGAGTTGACGCTTTCCGTCAGGTCGCGCCACACGCCGGTCACCTCGCGCACCTGGGCCTGGCCGCCGAGCTTGCCGTCGGTGCCGACCTCGCGCGCGACGCGCGTAACCTCAGACGTAAAGACGCTCAGCTGCTCGATCATCGTATTGACGATGGTCGCCAGCCGCAGGAACTCGCCCTGCAGCGGTCGGCCCTCGACATCGAGCCGCACGGTCTGCAGCAGATCGCCGCGCGCCACCGCGGTAATCGCCTGGGTGACCGCCGTCGTCGGCCACAACAGGTCGTCGATCAGCGTGTTGACCGAGCTCTCCATATCCGACCAGGCACCGTGCGACAGGGAGAGCTTGACGCGCTGCCGGGTCTTGCCCTCGCGGCCCACAACCTGGCCGACATGTTCCAGCTGCTGCGCCATCCGCTGGTTGGCGGCGACAATCTCGTTGAAGGCATCGGCAATCTTGCCGGCAAGCCCGGTTCCGTCTACCGGCAGCCGAACCGAGAAATCACCGAACCGGACAGCCTGCAGGGCATGGAGCAGTTGGTTCTCATCGAAGGTTTCGCCATTCGCACCGCTGACATCGCGCCCGTTCGAATGGAGTTCACCGACCCCTTCCTCGACAGTCCGCCCACTTGGCAGAGTATCCGTTACAACTTCGCCGAGACCGTCAGCGGTAGGCTCCATGCTCGACTCCTTCAGCCCTCGCACGAACGTTTCGTGCAAGGCGCACCCGCCCCGGCGCGAGGCGGAATGATCTTCTCAAATTCAAGGTACTTTCGGAACAGGACAGCAGTTTTCCCTGATTTGCGCAAGAGCATGCGGGGATTAATCGAAATTTTAACCATATCAATCAAGTGCGCCATCAGCACGACCGTCTGTTGCGGTCGAGTTCGCGCGCGATTCCAGAAGCTACGATGCCGTCCCCCAACGTCGTCCCGAGACGAGAAAACCGGGACGCGAGCGCGCCGGTTCCTCCCGTTCAAGCGCCCACAAACGATTGGGAAACAAAGTGGTTCCGATTAAGGAGGATTTTCGCAAAATTTTGCCGGACAGAGGCTGCGCACACGGCGCAATCGAACAAGCAGAGGTGCTTGCGCATCGGCGATTGTCGGCGCTCGAATAGGCCGACAAGTTGCGGGAGGGATACATGCCAATGCTGCAAGACAAGGTCGCCTTGGTCACCGGAGCCGGTAGCGGAATTGGGCGCGCCATAGCGCTGGCGATGGCGGCGGAAGGCGCGACGGTCGCCGCCGCCGATATCGATCTTGCCGCGGCGCAACGCACCGCCGATCAGGCGGCCGGCAATGCCCGCCGGGCGATCGCAGTCGAGGCCGATTGCGGCGATGTCGCCAGCATCGATGCGATGGTGACGCGCGCCGTTGCCGATCTCGGCCGGCTCGACATCATCGTCAACAACGCCGGCGTGACCCGCTACGCCTACATCATGGATTTGACCGAGGCGGATTGGGACCGCATCCACCGGGTCAATGCGAAGGGCGTCTTCTTCTGCCTGCAGCGCGCCGCCCGGGAGATGATGAGTAGCGGCGGCGGGCGCATCATCAACATGGCCTCGATCAGCGGACGCGGCTATGCCGGCGCGTCGAACGCCGCCTACGCCGCGAGCAAGGGCGCCGTCATCGCGCTGACCAAGATGGCCGCCCAGCAGCTCGGCCGCTACAACATCAACGTCAACGCGATCTGCCCGGGCGTGACCCGCACCGAGCTCGGCGCCCGCAACGCGGTCGGGCGTGCCGCCGAACGCGGCATCACGGTCGAAGAGCTGATGGCCGAGCAGGAGAAGGGGATCCCGATCGGCCGGGCCAACACCCCGGAAGACATCGCGGCGATGGCGGTATTCCTTGCCTCGCCCGGCGCGCGGAACATTACCGGGCAATCCTACAATGTCGATGGCGGCCTGGTGCCGAGCTGAGCGCCATAGCTGAGCGGCAGAAGGAGCTTGTGAACCCGGCTTCGCGCCCAATAGACTCACCTCAAACCAGCGACAGGAGGACGGGATGCCCGACATTTTCGAGACGATGAGCACGATGCGGGCGATGCGCCGGCTGAAGCCCGACCCGGTGCCGGACGAGCTGATTCACAAGATCCTGCAGGCCGGGCAATGGGCGCCCTCCGGCGGCAACACCCAGCGCTGGCGCTTCCTGGTGGTCAAGGACCCGGAAATCAAGAAGAAGGTGCAGGTGTACTATAAGCGCCTGTTCGACGAGACGGTCGGGCCGCGGTACGCGTCGAGCGCACCGCCGCCGGGCTCCGACCCCGAACGCTACAAGCGCCAGCACGCCGCGGTGGAATACCTGACCGACCATTACCATGAGGCGCCGGTATGGATCGTCGCCTGCCTCGAAGACGGCGAGAACCCGGGCCGAACCGCCGGCTCGTCGATCTATGGGGCGGTGCAGAACATGTGCCTGGCGACGCGTGCGCTCGGCCTCGGCACGACCCTGACCACGCGCCATACAGGTTACGGCAAGGAGGTCGATGCGATTTTCGGCCTGCCGCCGGACGCCCACTCCTACGCAATTCTGCCGATCGGCTGGCCGATGGGCAAATTCGGGCCGTTGGGCCGCGGGCCGCTCAAGGATGTCGTCTATGGCGACCGGTGGGGTCAGCCCTATCACGGGCTCTGAGAAACCGGAGGAAATCCATGCCGCGCGTTCCGCCGATTACCGGAAAGAATGACGTTCCAGCCCAATACCACAATGTCGTTGACGATGTTTTGAGCGTCTTCGGCCAGGTCCGGGGGCCGTTCAGCATGCTGTTGCACAGCCCACCGCTCGCCGAGCGGATGCTGCAGTTCGTCAAATTCAATCGAGGCGGCACGGTAGTCGAGCCGAGGCTGCTCTCGCATGCGATCCTCGCCTCGGTGCGCGAGCGCGACGCGCATTATGTCTGGGCCGCGCAGGTCGGCGCCGCCCGTCGCGCCGGGGTGGCGGAGGCGACGATCGACATCTTGCGCGCCAAGGGCGATCCCGCGTCGCTCGGCGAGGACGAGCGCGACATCGTCACCTATACGCGACAGCTGGTGCGCAACAACCGGGTCGACCAGGCGGTCTTCGACCGCTTGCAGAAGCGGCACGGGACGCAGTGGCTCGTGGAGCTGACCGCCGCCGCCGGTTATTTCGGCATGCTGTCCGGCGTGGTCAACGCGTTCGAGGTGCCCGCTCCACCCGAGGGCGACAAGCTCCCGGGCTAGCAAACCCGCCGACTCGAGCGCGGCACCTCAGACCTGCTGGATCGCCGAAAGCAGCCACTGAGCGCCGCGGCGGCGGACAAAGGTCCATAGCTCCTCGGCTTCGGTCGGCGTCTTCGGGTCGCCGCTGACCAGATAATCGGGCTGGCCGGGTGCGCGGCCGATGCGCGCGTCGTAATCGATCGCGCTCCAGCGCATATAGGCGGTGGCGTATTGCAGGTCGCCCTCGGTCCAGCTCTCGGTCACCTCGCCCTTCAACAGCCGGACATCGGTGACGATATTCTGCACCCCTTGGCTGGCGTTGCGGGTCAGCTCCTCGGAGAAATAGCCGACCATCTCCGGCGTCATCAGCTGGCGCATGCGGCCGAGATCGCCGCGGCTCCACGCCTCCTGCACCGCGGCATGAGTCATCTGGAAAGCGTTGAGGTCGTCGTCGCCGACGGTTGTGTCCTCGCCGCGATAGCGCGACGCCGGCGCGGCCGCAGCGCCGATCGAGCGCGGCATGCCGCCCGCCCCGGCAAACGAAAAACCGCGCCCGGAAAAGAGGCGGAACGCGAACCAGATCAGGAGGCCGATGATCAAGACCGTCAGGAGGCCGCCGAACATATTCCCGAAGCCGCCCATCCCGTGAAACAGCCAGGAGCCGAGAAAACCGCCGGCGAGGCCGGTCAGGAACGGGTGCCGCTGGAAAAAGCTGCCGCCGCCGAAGGCCGGCGCCCCGACCCCGCCGAACGGGCTGGTGGATTGCGGGGTTGGGTTGGCGCTGCGGGTGATCGCGGTGCCGCCATTGTCCTCGAAGGTGCGCGTGCCGCGGCTGCCCATGCTCGATGGCGCCGATCTGCCAAAGCCGGAATAGGAGCTGCCGGCCCGTGCCTCCGCCAGGCTCGGCGCCAGCGCCAAGGCCAGGCAGAAAAACAGCGACAGCAGAATGTGCCAGGATAGCAATCGTCTCGACATGGCCAAGTCCGTTCGCGCCGGAGAAAGTCTCAACGCGTGCATATGGGGCGGCGAAACCCCGAGCGGAAGAAGCCGCGCTATTCCGCGGCGATCGCGGCCGGCGTGGTCCAGTCGGGTGCGGCCCGATCCAGCCCGGCAGCGGCGATTGCCTGCTTCAGCCGCTCGATCTCCGCCGCCGGCAGCTTGACGAGCGGCGGGCGGACCACCGCGGGCGGCAGCCGGCCCAACAACGCCAGCACCTCCTTCATGCGGTTGTGCATGTCGAGAAACGGCGGCGCGTAGAAGGCCTGGGCCAGCGGATAGATGCGGTCGTTGATGCTCCGGGCGCGGGCGAGATCGTCGGCGCGCACCGCCTCGAACAGCGCCACCTGCAGATCGGCGATGACGCTGCCGGCCCCGGAAAGGAGCCCGTTGCAGCCCAACACCAAGGAACTCATCAGCCAGGCGCTGTGCGTCGTCAGCACGGTGACCGGCCGCGGCAGGCTTTGCAGCGCGCGGATGTTGCGCTCGTGCGTCATCGGATCGCCGGACCAGTCCTTGATCGCGCGGATCGACGGTACCGAGTCGACGAGGCGCAGCAAGGTGTCGTGCGGATAGCCGAGGCCGCCGACGAGCGAATAGTTGAAGCAGATGAGCGGCAGGTCGGTCGCCGCGGCGATCGTCGAGAAATGCGCGAGCGCCATCTCGGGGCGCAATTGCCCGCCCATGCTCATGCCCTGCGGCGGAAACACGAGGAGCGCGGAGGCGCCATCTTGTTCGGCCACGCGGGCGATGCGGGCGGCTTCAAGGCTGCCATCGGCATAGATCCCGGCGATCACCGGCAGACGGTCGCCGGCCTCCTCCAGGCTGATCCGCAGCACCTCGCGCTGCTCGGCGAGAGTGCAGGCGTGCACTTCCGAGGAATGGCCGTTGACGGTTAGCGCGGTGATGCCGGCGACCGCGGCGACATCGCGCAGATGCCCGCGATAGGCCGCTTCGTCGATCGAAAAATCCGGCTTGAACGGCAGCAGCACCGCCGGAATGACGCCCTGCGGCATCCAATCCTTGAATGTGGTCATGTGCCTTGCCTCCTGCTGCGATGCCGGGTCAAAGCATAACACAGAACACCGGCGGGCGGCCTCCCGCCCCTCCTGTTCTGCCTGTTTTTGCAGGTGCAAACAGGAGTGGCGACGAGTGGGGCTAAGAGCTAATGCGCCTCCGGCTCGGCCTCCGCCGGCTGTCGCGCGGTCGCGTCGCGGCGATAGAAGGCGCGCTGCTTTTGCCGCCAGGCGGCGCGCTCGCCCTGATCGATCTTGCCGTCGTGATTGGCGTCGATCTGGTCGAACCGTTCGCGGAAGCGGCGGTCGCGGTCGGCTTCGGGAAGGCCGGCAAGCCAATCGTAATACGCCTTGACCTCTTCGAGCCGCGTTTTCTGTCGGGCCTGCAGATCGGTTGCGGACAGCTGTATCGCCAGCCGCGTCTGCCGGCGTTCGATAAAATGCATACGCCAGTCGCGATACTGATCGAAGGTGATCGCCTCCTCGCCGGCCGCTTGCGCCACCGGCTCGGCGGCCTGACCGGGCAGCCACAGATTCGCGGCGATGATGGCGGAGGCCGCCAGAAGTACCCATCGCATTCGATCCCTCCTCTGTATCCGCGCCGAACATAATATGAACATCATAAGCGGTCAAGCCGGATGTTCCTGATTTGATCCTGGGTATGCAGTGGGCGCGTTGCCGCCCGGGCTGCCGTTCAGCCGCTTGTCACTCCACCTCCGACATGGCAAAAGCGCCGGGGGAGAAGCCATGCCGGATTTTGTCATCGAGCGGGGCTGCGACGGGGTGGTGTGCGGGGTCGACGAGGCTGGGCGGGGCCCGCTCGCCGGCCCGGTCGTCGCCGCGGCGGTGGTCATCGACCGGCGCCGCTTCCGCGGAGCCTTGCGCCGCGAGCTCGACGATTCGAAGGCGCTCTCGCGCGAGACGCGCGAAATCTGTTACGACGCGCTGCTCGCGCTCGCCCGGGCAGGGATGGCCAGCATCGGCGTCGGCGCCGCCAGTGCGCGCGAGGTCGACCGGATCAACATCCTGCGCGCGAGCCTCATGGCGATGGGCCGGGCGGTGGCGGCGCTCGGGCTGAGGCCGGACATCGCGCTGGTTGACGGCAATGTCGCGCCCGCGCTGCCCTGCCCGGTGCGGACCGTCGTGCAGGGCGATGCGCTGAGCTTCTCGATCGCCGCCGCCTCGGTCGTCGCCAAGGTCACCCGCGACCGAATCATGCGCGGCCTGGCGCAGCGCTATCCGGGCTACGGCTGGGAGACCAATGTCGGCTATTCGACCCCCGAGCACGGCGCGGCGATTCGCCGGCTCGGGGTGACGCCGCATCACCGCCGCTCGTTTGAGCCGGTTCGCCTTGCGGTTTCGGCCCCGGACGATTTGTTCGCGATGCTTCAGGTCGAGGCTTTTGCGCCGGTCGAGGGATCGTCGCCAGCGCAGAATTGACGGATTCCGCGACCGCGCTCACAGTTCTCGCCATGGGCGAGGCGCCAACACTACGAGAAAACGCGATCCTGGAAGGCGATTGCCTGGCCGAAATGGCGCGGCTGCCGGCGGCCTCGGTCGACCTCGTCTTCGCCGATCCACCCTACAATCTTCAACTTTCGGGCGAATTGCACCGCCCGGACAACAGCCGGGTCGACGGGGTCGAAGAAGCCTGGGACAAATTCGCCGGCTTCGCCGAATACGACGATTTCACCCGCGCCTGGCTCGCGGCCTGCCGGCGCGTGCTGAAGCCCGCGGGCGGCCTCTGGGTGATCGGCACCTATCACAACATCTTCCGCATCGGCGCGATCGTGCAGGATCTGGGGTTCTGGATCCTCAACGATCTGGTCTGGCGCAAATCCAACCCGATGCCGAATTTCCGCGGCCGTCGGTTTACCAATGCGCACGAGACGCTGTTGTGGTGCGCGCACTCGCGGGAGGCGCGCTACACCTTCAATTATGAGGCGATGAAGGCGCTCAACGAGGATCTGCAAATGCGCAGCGACTGGCTGATCCCGCTGTGCGGCGGGCCGGAGCGGCTACGCGAGGAGGATGGCAAGAAGGCGCATCCGACGCAGAAGCCCGAGGCGCTGCTACACCGGGTATTGCTCGCCTCGACCCGGCCGGGCGACCTCGTGCTCGACCCGTTTTTCGGCACCGGCACCACCGGCGCCGTGGCCAAGCGGCTCGGCCGGCGCTTTATCGGCATCGAGCGCGATTCGGCCTACGCCAAGCTGGCCGGGCGGCGCATCGCCGCGGTCAAGCCGGCGCCGGAGGAGGCGGTCGCGGTCGAATCGCGGCGCGAGGCGCCGCGCATCCCGTTCGGCAGCCTGGTGGAGCGCGGGTTGCTGCGGCCGGGCGAGGTGCTGTTCGACGCCAGCCGTCGGTGGAGTGCGCGGGTGCGCGCCGACGGCACCCTGATCTCGGCCGAGCACCGCGGCTCCATTCATTTCGTCGGCGCCCAGGTGCAAGGCGCGCCGGCCTGCAACGGTTGGGCCTTCTGGTATGTCGAGCGGGGCGGCCGGCCAAAACTGATCGACGAGTTCCGCCAGCAGCTGCGGGCCGAGATCGGCTGAAGGTTTAATAAAACGGCGGTTGCTCGATCGCCAATATTGACACTGGCCTGATGCTCCGGCGAGATTGTCGCATCGGGCGTTGTCAAATCTCGGCGCACAATCGTCTAGCCTATATACCGTTCAATCCATTCCATCGGCATTGCACGCGGGGGAGCAAGAACGTTGAAGCTGCGGAAACTGGCGCTTGTGCTTCCGGTGCTGCTGTTGGCGGCATGTCACAGCGCGCCGCCCCCCACCGTGACCCTTCAGCCGCGTAACCTCTCGGCGCAGGGCATCGATCTGCCGACCGATGCCAGCGACGCGCTGAACGAGATCAGGGACAGCAAGATCGACTTTGTCGCGCGCTATTATCGCAGCCCGACATCCCGCTGGCCGACGCTTTCGGCCGGCGAGGCGCAGCGGCTGTCCTCGCTCGGCGTGAAGATCGTCGCCGTCTGGGAATGGCATTCCCATGACCCGGGGTATTTTTCCTACAACTCCGGCTATTCCGACGCGACCAGCGCCTACACTCAGGCGAAGACGATTGGCCAGCCGCCAGGCAGCGCCATCTATTTCGCGGTGGATTACAACGCACCGGGCAGCGACATCGCCGGTCCGATTCAGCAATATTTCCAGGGCGTCGCGGCGGGGCTGGCCGCGGCGGGCGGAGGCAGACCGGAGTACAGGGTGGGCGTCTACGGCTCCGGTGCCGTCTGCGATGCGATCAAGCGCGCCGGGCTGGCGCAGTATACCTGGCTGACAGGCTCGACCTCATGGGCCGGCACGCTCAATTACGACGACTGGAACATCAGGCAGGGCGGCCATTTTTCCGTGCTGTCGTTCGACCACGATTCGAACGAAGCCAAGAACGAGTATGGCGGGTTCCAGGTTGCCGGCGGCGGTGTCGCCCCTCCGGCCGCGGCCCCCTCCGTTGAGATGGCCGCTCCGGTCGCTGCTCCCGCTCCCGATGCTCTTGATACCCCCTATGATATCGCCGCCCCGCGTGATGTTATTGCCCCGGAAACACCGCAACAAGGGAAGCCGCTGCAGGAGGGGCGATGGCCTACGACCGCAACAATGTCTTCGCTCTGATCCTGCGCGGCGAGCTGCCCTGCAACAAGGCGTATGAGGACGACCACGTTCTCGCCTTTCACGACATCCACCCGCAGGCGCCGGTCCACATAATCCTGATCCCGAAGGGCGAATACGTCTCGGTCGACGATTTTTCCGAGAAGGCCTCGGATGGCGAGCTCGCCGCCTTCATGCGCGCGATCGCGCGCCTCGCCCACGATGCCGGGGTCAGCGAGAGCGGCTATCGCATCCTGTCGAACCACGGGCCGGCGGCGCACCAGGAGGTGCCGCATTTCCACGTGCACCTGTTCGGCGGCCGGGATCTCGGGCCGATGCTGCGCCGCGCCCGCTAGTCGACCACCGCAGCTCAGAAAAGCGAACGGGCCGGGGAGCCCGGCCCGTTGCCGCGCGCGATGAGTTTCAGGGCTGGTCGGGCACCAAGGGCGGCGCGCCGCCGACCTCCTCCCAAATCTTCACCTCGTCGGTGCGGGGCCGCAGCCCGGCAAGGCTGACGACGACGCCGAGCGCGGCGATCCCCATCGGATAGAACAAGCCGCCGAGAGGGATCCCGGTCAATGCGGCGATCGAGGCCCCGGCTGCCGGCACGAGGCCGCCAAAGACGCCATTGCCGACATGGTAGGGCAGCGACATTGAGGTGTAGCGGATCCGCGCCGGGAACAGCTCGACCAGGAAGGCGGCGATCGGCCCGTACACCATGGTCACCAGGATGACCATGTAGAACACCAGGACCCCCAGCATGAACGGGTTGTCCTTAAACGTGCCCATCCAGGTGAAAACCGGCCAATAGCTGACGACCGCCAGCGCGAAGCCGAGAGTCATGATGTTGCGCCGGCCGATCCGATCCGACAGCGCGCCGAACACGATGAAGAAAGGCGCCGCCAAGGTCAGAACCACCATCATGATGACGTAGACGGTGACGTAGTTAATCTTCAGCACGGTGGTCATGTAGAACAGCGCGTAAAACTGGCCAGTGTACCAGACCACTCCTTCCGGCGCGGTGGCGCCGAACAGCGCCAGCAGGATCAACCCCCAGTTCTTGCCGCTCGAAAAGCTTTCGAGCGCCGGGTTGGCCGACGCCTT
The DNA here is from genome assembly GCA_036008175.1 of Allostellaceae bacterium. GTDB lineage: Bacteria > Pseudomonadota > Alphaproteobacteria > ATCC43930 > CGMCC-115725 > DATARH01. Next base: position 22,955 of record DASYOB010000146.1, on the reverse strand, counting down.
GCCCTGCTCCTTGAGACGCGCGAACAGCGGCGACTCCTCGAGCTTGAGCCGGATGTAGATCGACAGGCCGACCAACACCGCCGAGATCAGGAACGGCACGCGCCATCCCCAGTCGCCGAACGCCTGCTCGCCAAAGCCGAGCCGGCAGACCAGGATGACCAACAGCGCCAGAACGATGCCGAGAGTCGCCGTGGTCTGGATCCAGGAGGTATAGAAGCCGCGCTTGCCGTCGGGCGAATGCTCGGCGATGTAGGTCGCCGCCCCGCCGTATTCGCCACCGAGCGCCAGCCCCTGCAGAACCCGCATCGCGACCAGCAGCACCGGCGCCAAGACGCCGATTGCGTCATACCCCGGCAGCAGGCCGACGACGAAGGTCGAGGCGCCCATCAGCAGGAGCGTCAGCATGAAGGTGAATTTGCGGCCGATCAGGTCGCCCAAATGGCCGAACACGATGGCGCCGAACGGCCGTACCAGAAACCCGGTCCAGAACACGAACAGGCTTAAGATGAGGGCGAGGTTGGGGTCGAGCGTCGGCGAGAAGAAATGCTTGCTGAAGAACACGGCAAGGACGCCGTAGAGATAGAAATCGTACCATTCGATCAGCGTGCCGACCGACGACGCGCCGATGATGAATGGCAGATTGGGGCGCTGCGCGACGGCCGGGTAATGCACCCCTGCGGTTGTCGTCATCCGGTCTTCCTCCCCTTGAGCAAGCCGTTCAGCCTAGCTCGCACCCGGATGATGTTACAGTGTTGTGATAAAAACGGAATATCCGCTGTCTCGGCGGTCGCTAATCGCCTGCGGAATAGGGCGGAAAAAAGCAAAAGGCCCGGCACAGGGTCGGGCCTCTTGACCGAACTCGGCGGCGAATCAGCGCCGCAACACGGCGAGCAACCGATCGGGCACGGGCTCGTCAAGAACGTGATCATAGATCTGATGCAGAACGTCCTCGCCATCGGTTTCGCCGGCCAGAAAGGCGCGGATGCGGCTGTCGGTCGAGCAGAACTGAATTTGCGGCTGCACCGGAAGGCGTCTGACGGCGAGGTTCATGATGCGCGTTCCTCTTTTCCTGAACTTCCTTGTCACATTAGGACCCGGTTCTCCGGATTTGGTCACGCCGGGTGTCTCACTGATGACGAAACGCTAACAGTTTGTAACACGCGAGGGTCCCATGCGAATATGCATTTCGCCTATGCAAGGACCGCATGGAACGAATTGCCCGAAGATTTGGGATGAATATGGCGGTTTCACTGGCCAAAACCACCCCCTGATCCGAGTTGCTGCGGCGGTCACGCCGGTTGAACGCCCAAATCGACCTGTGCCACCCGCGCCTTAATGTTACGATCTGTCATCATTCTCACGTTCATGGTTATCCCGCCGGGCCTCCTCCAGGCACGGCAGTTTCAATGCCCCGGCGACTTTCCGCCTGCTTCGGTTATGATTGCGGCGGGAAGCTCCAGCGAGGTCAGGGAATGGGCGAAGCGATCGAGACGGCGGGGCTTCTCGACACGTTTCGCGCGCGCAGTGGCGAAATCGCCGAGGCCTGCACCCGCTGCGGCGACTGCTTTCGCGCCTGCCCGATGACCGAGCCGGCCGGGATCGGCGAGGCCGATCCGGGCGCGACTGCCGGCGCCATCGTCGATCTGATCACCGGCGGCGAAGGCAACGCCGATGCCATCCGCTGGACCGAGGTCTGCAGCGGCAGCGGCTACTGCATCCCGGCCTGCCAGCACGGCATCAACCCGCGCTTCATGGTGCAGCTGGCGCGCGGCTTTGCCCGGCGGAACAGCGGGGCGGCACCGCTTGCGACCCGCTGGCGCAAAGACTTCCAGACGATGAGCCGCGGCGTGCGGGTGCTCTCGCGTCTGCAATTGCCGCCGGAGACCCTCGCCCGCTTCGCGCCGCCGCGGCAGGAACGCGCCAGCCCGCCCGAAATCGTCTTCTATACCGGCTGCAACGTGTTGAAGACGCCGCACATCGCGCTCTTATGCCTCGATATCCTCGACCTACTGGGGGTCGATTACGAGGTGATGGGCGGGGTCGGACAGTGCTGCGGCGTCTATCAATTCCGCGCCGGCGATTTCGTCAGCAACAACAAAATGGCCTACGCGACCATCGACGGACTCGCCTCGGCCGGCGCCTCGACCGTCCTGTCCTGGTGCCCGAGCTGCCAGATCTCGATCGGCGAGGTGTCGCTGCCAAATTATCAGATGCAGTTCGGCACCAAACCCTTCGACCTGAACCCGTTCCTGACCTTTCTCGCCGACCGCGCCGACCAGCTCGCCGCCTTGATGCAGCGCCGGGTCGAGAAACGCATCGCCTTGCACGAGCGGCCGGTGTTTCCCGAGATCGTCGCGGCGGCCAGAAAGCTCATTTCGATCATCCCGGGCGCCGAGCTCGTCGACATCGAGGTGCAGCGCGTCGGAACCCAGGCCAACAGCCTTGCGCAACTGCCGGAATTCAAGCGCGGGCTGGTGCAGCGCGAGCTGGCCGCCGTCGCCGATGCCGGAGTGACGACGCTGGCAACGATCTATCATGCGTGTCACCGCGAGATCTGCGACGCCGGAGACGGCCGCAGCTTTGAGGTGGTCAATTTCATGGAGCTGCTCGGCGAAGGCCTCGGCCTCGACAGCCAGGATCTGTATAAGCGCCTCAAACAGATTCGCGATATCGACGAGATCATCGCCGAGACCGCGCCTTTGATCGAGGCGCACCGCCTCGACCTCGATACCGTGCGCGACGCGTTGATGGCCGAGTTCGGCGCCTAGGCGGGTTCATACAGGGGCATGTTGTCGCGTTAAGCTTTGGAGCGGTTTCATTAAGGTTTTGGCCACATGACATTTGCGACTAATTCGCATGGACTGGGCCACCGCTGCCACAATCGTCGTCGTCGTGATTTTTGTCGCGGTCGTCGCCGCCGTCGCTTACTGGCTATGGCGTTAGCTTAGGACAAAGTTGACGCTTCTCGGCAAAGCCCTTAGCCTCCACGCGATGCTGCCGGTCTCCCTCCGCACTGAACGATTCCGACGCCGTAGCAACGGCGGGGTTCGTGCGCGTTGCGCGAGCCGGGTCGGTCGGCGCAACGGCGCGATGCCGCGCTGACCAGTACCCGGTTCCGGCAATAGCCAGACCCTGCCCCGCCGCCGGCGGGGTTTTTCGTGCTCACCTCTACCTACCTAAGTCTCGGAGCAGAATATGGCGAGCAACAAACCGAGCGTGTTTATCGACGGCGAAGCTGGCACCACCGGGCTCGGCATCCGCGCGCGGCTCAAAAGCCGGCCCGACATCGCGCTGAAAAGCCTGCCGTCGGACCTACGCAAGGACCCCGCCGCGCGGCGCGACCTGATGGCCGAGGTGGATGCGGTGATCCTGTGTTTGCCTGACGACGCCGCCCGCGAGGCGGCGGCGATGGCCGATGGGCTCGGCGGCGACGCGCCGAAATTGCTCGACGCCAGCACCGCGCATCGGATCGACCCGGACTGGGCCTACGGCTTTCCCGAGATGACCGGCGGTCAGGCCGAACGCATCGCCGCGGCGCAGAAGGTCGCCAATCCGGGCTGCTACCCGACCGGCGCGATCGGTCTGTTGCGCCCACTGGTCATGGCCGGGCTGATCCCCGCCGACTACCCGATCGCGATCACCGCGGTCAGCGGCTATTCCGGCGGCGGCCGCTCGCTGATCGAGGCGCATGACAGGGAGGGCGGTCCGGCCTTCGAGCTCTACGCGCTCGGCCTCGAACACAAGCACGTGCCGGAGACGCAGCTTTATGCCGGGCTCAGCCGGCGGCCGATCTTCGTGCCCTCGGTTGGGCATTTCCGGCAGGGCATGCTGGTGTCGATCCCGCTCTACCTCGACGATCTGCCGGGAAAACCGAGCGGCGCGGATTTGAGGCAGACGCTCGCCGCCTATTATGACGGCTGCGATTATGTTCGCATCGCCGAGCCCGCAGCCGATGGCAAGCTCGAGCCGGAAGCGCTCAGCGATACGAACCGCCTCGAACTCTATGTGTATGCCAACGAGAAACAGCGGCAGGCGGTGCTGGTCGCCCGGCTCGACAATCTCGGCAAAGGCGCCTCGGGTGCGGCGGTGCAGAACCTCGAACTGATGCTTGGATTGGACAAGAACGAGTCCAGTGTGCGGAGGGTTTGATGCCAAAATCCCGAGCAGCCGACGATTTCGAAACAATCCGCGCCCGGATGGAAGAGTTGCAGCGGGAGCGGCTGTGCGAGCAACCCGCCGCGACAACCGACACCGGGACCGCGGGTCACCGTGGCCGTTGTGCCTGCGGCGTGAGCCTGTTCCCCGACGAGTGCGATGGATCGTGCAAATTCATGTAAGCCAAACGCAGCTGATGCTTCGGCGAAGTTTATTTTCCGGCATCGCTTCCGCAATCGCGCTGTTGGAGCTAGCCAGAACGACGAGAGCGATGGCTGCTGAACCGATGATCACGCGCCCGATACCGTCCTCCGGCGAGGCGATGCCGGTCATCGGGCTCGGCACCTGGCAGGTTTTCGATGTCGGCGCCGACGACCGGGCGCGGCAACCACTGCGGACGGTGCTGCGCGAGCTGGTCGATGCCGGCGGCCGGATGATCGATACCTCGCCGATGTACGGCCGCGCCGAGGCAGTAACCGGCGATCTCGTCGCAAACTTGGGCTGCGGCCGCGCGTGTTTCTCGCCACCAAGGTATGGACCAGCGGGCGCGAGCAGGGGATCGCGCAGATGCGGCGCTCGGCCGAGCTGCTGAAGAGCCCGGTGCTCGACCTGATCCAGATCCACAATCTGCTCGACTGGCAAACCCACCTCACCACCTTGCGGCAGATGAAAGAGGCGGGCCAGGTCCGCTATATCGGCATCACCCACTACACGACCGGGTCGCTCCCCGAGTTGGCACGCATCCTGGAGAGCGAACCCGGCATCGATTTTGTCCAGTTCGGCTATTCGCTGGCCAGTCGCGAGGCCGAAACGCGGCTGCTGCCGGTCGCCGCCGCGCGCCGGGTCGCGACGATCGTCAACCAGCCCTTCGAGACCGGCAGCATGTTCAGCCGGGTGCGCGGGCGTGCCTTGCCGGAATGGGCGGCCGAATTCGACTGCACCAGCTGGGCGCAGCTTTTCCTCAAATACATTATCGCCGAGCCGGCGGTGACCTGCGTCATCCCGGCAACCGCCAGCCCCGAGCACATGGCGGACGATCTCAAGGGCGGCTTCGGCCGCCTCCCCAATCCGCAGCAGCGCCAACAGATCCGCCAGCTTTGGGATTCGCTGTAATAGCACCGACGGCCGCAAACAGCTGCTCGACCGGCTCGCGGCCGAGGTTGCGGGTGATGAAGACGAGACGCGAGCGGCGGTCGCGATCGGGCCAGTCTTCCAGCTCGACAGGGCGGTGGGCGATGTGCTGCACCGCATGCACGACGACCGGGCCGCGGCAGCCCTCGACCGCGACGAAGCCCTTGACCCGCAACAGATCGGGACCGCGCAACGCAGTCAGCACCGCCATCGCCTGTTCGAAAATCGGCCAGGGCAGCGGCGCCGGAAACTGCAGCACAAAGCTGTCGATGCCGTCGCTATGCGCATGCGCATGGTCGTGGCTCAAATCGCGCGCCGGCAGGTCGCTCGGTTCGTCGAGCAGGAAATCCGCATCGATCGCGCCGTTGATCGCGGTCGCGATCGGCGCCGCCGTCAGCCCGCGGATGCGTGCGGTAAGCGCGGCGACAGCGCTCTGATCGGCGAGATCGGTCTTTGTCAGCACGACGCGGTCGGCCAGCGCCGCCTGATGGCGCGCCTCGGGCATGCGGTCGAGATTGCCGGCGCCGGCGACCGCGTCGACGACCGTGACCAGCGACTGCAAATGGAATTCCTGGCCGAGCGCGCGGTCGCTGGCGAAGGTCTGCAACACAGGCCCGGGATCGGCGAGGCCGCTGGTTTCGATGATGACGCGGCGGAAGCTCGGCACCGCGCCGCGGGCGCGGTCGGCGAACAATGTGCGCAGGCTCTCCTGCAGATCGGTGCGGACGGTGCAGCAGATGCAGCCGTTGCCGAGCAGCACCGTCGCGTCGCTTGATGCGCGCAAGAGGGCATTGTCGATGCCGGCCTCACCATATTCGTTGACGACAACAGCGGTGTCGGCGCCTTCCGGTTTGCCGAGCAGCTCGCGGATCAGCGTCGTCTTGCCCGAGCCGAGAAACCCGGTGACGACGGTGACCGGGATGCGGGCGCCGCGCGGTCGGCGCTGGCGCCGCCCGAACGGGCTCGCATCGGCGCCGGCGAACAGCTCTGTTACCGCTGCTTCAATCGCACTCATCCAGCTTCGACCAAGACGTCACCCCCGCAAAAGCGGGGGTCCAGGGCAGGCGACGGAACTTTAGCCCCTGGATTCCCGCTTTCGCGGGAATGACGGCTAGCAAATCGGTCAGAACTCCATTTCGAGCGTGTAGAGGCCGCCAACATGGCGGTCGACGGCGTAGACGATCTCGCGGTCGTCGATGAACACATCATTGATCTGGCAGGCGCCGGTCGGCGCCCCGGCCACCTGCGGCACGAAATAGCCGACTTCCTGCGGCTGGTACGGGTTCGACAAATCGTAGGCGCGCAGCCCGCCATTGAAGAAGGTGCCGAACACGATGCGGTCGGACTTCCAGCAATTCGCCTTAGGCAAATTCTCCCACAGATTGTGCGCACCGAAGCGGCCGCCGCGACGAGCGAAGGTCTCGACCGGCGGCAGCGGGCAGGTCGATATCGGCACCGGGTTCTCCTCGGCGCGGCCGTCGACAATCCACACCAGCTTTGGCCAGTCGGCGCCGTCGTTGCGAGTACATTCGTCGCTGACCACCAGCAGCTCGCGCTCGAACAGCGGCACGACGGTGTGGGTAAAGCCGAAATTGGGCGGGTGGTAGTCCCAGCGCGAGATCATCTTCGGATGCGCCTTGTCGGCGATATCGAGGATGATCATGCCGCCGTCGATATAGCCCATGTACACGCGATCGGGTCGCTCGGGATAGACATTGGTGTTGTGCGGGCGGAAACCGGTGTCCTTGGCTGGCTCGTGGCGCTTCGGCGGCGGCTCGTTGTCGCTTTCGGCGACGCCGGGCAGCCACCAGCGGCCGACCTCCACCGGCTTCGACGGGTTGCGCACATCGATGCACTGGTAGAACTGGTCGTCCTTCTGGTTGCGCGGCCGGAAATCGCCCGACCCCGAGCTCATATGGATGTATTCGCCATCGGCGAACCAGAGCTGATGCACCCCGCGCGAAAACGGTCCGGAGCGGTCGAAGAAGGCGATGCTGCGCGGGTTCTCCGGGACTGAGATGTCGAATAATTCGAACCCGGCGGGCTGCAGCCCCGGCTGCGAGGTCTGGTAAGCGACGGCAAGGATGTCGCCGACCGTCTCCAGCGAGTTCGACCGCATCTGAGCGTGCGGCAGGTCGGCGCGGGCGACGATCTTCGGCGCCTTCGGATCGCTGACATCGACCGCGGTGAAGTTCTTCGGCGCGCTTTCGTGGGCGAGCCACAGGATGCGCCGACCATCCTTGGCCAGCTGCATCGACATGCCCTCACCCATGCCGCCGAAACCGTCGAGCGCGTTGTGCCCGAGCACGCGAAAATTCCAGACCAGTGAGTCGCTGCCGTTGGCCGTGGCGCTCTGGGGCATTGCGCTCTCCTATCGCAAGTTGCTGGGGGATTTCTCTGGATCGGCGCTGAGGTCGCCTTCGATCGGGCTACCGGTCAGCTCAGAGACGGCGCGGACCGCCGCCCGGGCCACCCGCCATACCGCGTCGTGGGCGTTGTCGGCCCGCACCGTGACCGCGCCGGACCCTACGGCGCCGGGTCCATCCGTCGACGGCTCGGTCAGCTTGACCTGCCAGACTGCGCCCATGCGCTGGGCAGCCTCGACCTCGATGACGCGGCCCGGGATATTGATCCGGGCAAAGCCGTTGCGGTTGCTCGAAAGTTCGATGCGATAGCGCATGGCGATCGCACGATAGCGACTGCCGCGGGGCAAATCCATGGTGGCGGGGCCCAGGATCGCCGGGTGCGCCGGATCGACACATGGGCGCGGGGCTGCGCCCCTTGTGCTGCAACGCGGTTGCCTCTAAAAATCGGGGCAATCGGTTGTACCGCATAGAGTTTGGGAGGGAACCTTATGGTGCGTGGTGGCGTCTCTCGCCGGCGATTTCTGCAGCTGTCCGGAGCCGGAGCGGCGGCAGCTCAGGCCGGTGGAATCGCCGGCATTCTCGCGGCCGGGCGCGCCCCCGCCTACGCCCAGCAGTCGGCGATCCACTGGCTGCGCTGGGCCGATTTCGTTCCCGCCTCGGATCAATACCTGAAGAGCAAACTGGTCGAGCAATGCCAAAAGGACCTCGGCATCAAGCTCACCGTCGAGACCATCAACGCCAATGACCTCCAGGCACGGATCACCTCGGCTATCCAGTCAGGCACCGGCGCCGACATTGTCTGCGCGGTCAGCAATTGGCCCCAGCTTTACGCCGACAGCGTCACGGACGTCAGCGATGTCGCCGAGGAAATCGGCAAGGCGCAGGGCGGCTATTACGATTTGTTCAAGATCGTCGCGCAAAATAACGGCAGGTGGCTCGGGGTGCCGTGGACCATCGTCGCCGGGCTGCTCACCAACCGCAAATCCTGGTTCGATGAAATCGGCTATGCCGCCGACAAGGTGCCGGGCACCTGGGACGAGTACCGCGCCGCCGGCAAAAAGCTGAAGGCGGCCGGCCATCCCTTCGGCCAGACCGCCGGCCACACCTTCGGCGACGCGCCCTCGTTCTGGTATCCGTTTCTGTGGTCGTTCGGTGGCCGGGAAATCGCCGACGACAAAAAGACGGTGGCGCTCGACAGCAAGGAGACGCTCGAGTCGGTTAAGTTCGCGGTCGCTTTCTGGAGCGATTGCTGCGACTCGGGCGGGCTGGCCTGGGACGATACCAGCAACAACCGCGCCTTTCTCGCCGGCACGATCAGCTCGACCAACAACGGCGCGTCGATCTACATCGAATCGAAGCGCAAGCCCGACTCGTATCAGACCGATAAGGGGACGCCGATGTGGAAGGACATCTTCCACACCCGGCTACCCTCCGGTCCAGCGGGCCAGTTCATCTATCCGACGCCGATGACCGACATGGTCATGGGCTATTCGAAGAACCAGAAAGCCGCGAAGGGCTTCCTGCGCTGGGTCAACTCGAAGCCGGCGTTCGAGGAATGGTTCACCTCACAACAGGGTTTCTGCACCGGCGCGACGACGGATCGGGAGAAGGACCCGGTGTGGAACGCCGACCCGGTGATGCTGCCGTTCAAGGATGTCGGCCGGATCTCGACGCGCTACGCGGGATACCCCGGACCCTCCGGCCGTCCTGCCGCCGAGACGGTCACCAAATACATCATCACCGACATGTACGCGAAGGCGATCCAGGGAACCGCACCGGAAGAAGCGGTCAAATGGGCGCATGGCGAACTGCAAAAGATCTACACGTAACGCGTGAGGCGCAGCCGGAAAGATCAGCACTATGGCCACGATTGAAGCCGTAACCCCACGCGCCTATGTCGCCGCCCCGCGGCGCGGGCCGATCACCCGGTTGCTGGAGGACGAGCGCTGGCTTGCCTCCTGCCTGTTGTTTCCGACGATCCTGCTGCTCGGCCTGTTCATCGCCTATCCCTTTGTCAAAGGCGTGTTGCTGTCGGTCACCGACACACGGGTCGGCATCCCCGGCCACTTCGTCGGTTTTGCCAATTTCGAAAAGCTCTGGCACGACGACATCTTCCGCACCGCAGTCTACAACACCTGCGTTTATACCTTCGTGACGACGGTGTTTAAGCTCGCGCTCGGCCTGTGGCTGGCGCTGCTGCTCAACCGCCATTTCCGGGGGAAGGCGTTTGTCCGCGCCTTCATCCTGTTACCGTTTATCATTCCGACGGTGCTGTCGACCTTCGCCTGGAAGTGGATGTTCGACCCCACCTTCAGCGTCATCAACTGGATGCTGTTCCGCCTCGACCTGATGACCGGCCGGATCAACTGGCTGGGCGACCCAGATCTGGCGCTGATCTCGGTCATTATCGTCAATGTCTGGCGCGGCGTGCCGTTCTACGCGATCAGCCTTCTAGCCGGGCTGCAAACGATAAGCCCCGAATTGCACGAGGCGGCGGCGATCGACGGCGCCCGGCCCTGGTACCGTTTCTGGTACGTGACCTGGCCGCTGCTGCTGCCGGTGACGATGGTGGTCGTGTTGTTTTCTGTGATCCAGACCTTCGCCGATTTCCAATTGGTCTATGTGCTGACCGGCGGCGGACCGGCGAACGCGACCCAGCTGTTCGCCACCTACGCCTACCAGATCGGCGTCGGCACCGGGTTGCTTTCGGAAGGCGCGGCGGTGTCGCTGGCGATCTTCCCGGTGCTGCTGCTCGTGGTCATCATTCAGCTCGTTTACATCCGCCGGGTGGAGACCCTCTGAGCCATGATCGAAGGAGCCAGGTGGCGCCGCTGGGTATTCTTCAACATCCCGCTGGTGCTGTTCATCGTCGCGCTGCTGTTCCCGTTCTACTGGATGATCGTGACGACGGTGCGGCCGGACAGCGAGCTGTACCGGCCGTGGAACGCGCCCAACTACATGCCGTTCTGGACGCTGCATCCGACCTTGGAGCACGTCCGCGATCTGCTGACCGAGACCCTGTTCAGCACGTGGATGCTGAACACGATGCTGATCGCCAGCGTCTCGACCGTGATCTCACTGATCTGCGGTCTGTTCGCCGGTTATGCGCTGTCGCGCCTCAAATTCCCGTTCGCCGGCAGCATCGGCACCGGCATCTTCATCACCTATCTGGTGCCGCAGACGCTCCTCTTCATTCCGCTCGCCGACATCATCCGCAACTTCCATCTGGGCGACACGCCCTGGGCGCTGATCCTGACCTATCCGACCTTCCTGATCCCGTTCTGCACCTGGCTGATGATGGGTTACTTCAAATCCATTCCTAAGGAATTGGAGGAATGCGCCCGCATCGACGGGGCGCCGCGCTGGAAGGCGATGGCCTACATCATCTTCCCGATCGCCATCCCCGGCATTCTGTCGGCCGGGATCTTCGCCTTCACCTTGTCGTGGAACGAGTTCATCTACGCCCTCGTCTTCCTTTCCTCGCCGGAAGAAAAGACGGTGCCGGTCGGCGTCACCTCAGAGCTGGTGCGGGGCGATGTGTTCTATTGGGGCGAGCTGATGGCCGGCGCCCTCTTGGGTTCGATCCCGGTGGCTTTCGTCTATTCGTTCTTCGTCGAACATTACGTCTCGGGGATCACCGGGTCGGTGAAGGGATAGAACATGGCCCAAGTCGTGATGCGCGGCCTGAACAAGATGTACGACGAGGTGCACGCCGTAAAGGACGTGAACCTCGATATCCGAGACAAGGAATTCATGGTGCTGGTCGGCCCCTCGGGCTGCGGCAAGACGACGACGTTGCGCATGGTGGCGGGGCTGGAAAGCATCAGCTCGGGCCGCGTCCTGATCGACGACAAGGTGGTCAACGACCTGGCGCCGATGGACCGCGACATCGCCATGGTGTTCCAGAATTACGCGCTCTATCCGCATATGAGCGTCTACGACAACATGGCGTTCGGTCTCAAAATGCGGAAATTCGACCGCGCCGAGATCGCCAAGCGCGTCAACGAGGCGGCCGAGATTCTCGGCATTCACGACTATCTGAAGCGCAAACCTCGCCAGCTCTCCGGCGGACAGCGCCAGCGCGTCGCGCTCGGCCGCGCCATCGTGCGCCATCCGCAGGTGTTTCTGTTCGACGAGCCCTTGTCCAATCTCGACGCGAAACTGCGCGTGCAGATGCGGGTCGAATTGAAGAAGCTGCACGAGCGGCTTGGCACCACCGCGATCTATGTGACGCACGACCAGGTCGAGGCAATGACCCTGGGCGACCGGGTTGTGGTCATGCGCGACGGCTGGGTGCAGCAGGTCGGCGATCCGATGGAGCTTTATAACGAGCCGGCCAACCGCTTTGTCGCCGGTTTTATCGGCTCGCCGGCGATGAACTTCGCCAATGTTCGGATTACCGGCCAAAACGGCGGGATTTGGGCCGAGGGCGATGGCATCCGGCTCAAGGTGCCGGCGCCGATGACCAACCGGATGGGAAATTATGCCGGCAAGGAGGTGACGCTCGGCGTCAGGCCCGAGGATCTGCGCGTCGCCTCCGACGCCGATCCGGCCGAGATGAGCCTCGATGCTACCGTCGAGGTGGTCGAGCGGCTCGGCTCCCAGATCCTGCTCGACGTCGCGGTCGGCGATGCGACGATGGTCGCCGCGGTCGAGCCGACGGTCACCGCCAAGATGCACGAAAGGTTGCGCCTCGCCGTCAATCCAAACCGCCTCCACTTCTTCGACGCGGAAAACGAAGCCGCGATCTGACCGGGGCAAATCGTAGGGCGGGTGGAGCGCAGCGCAAGCCGCCGCGTCGCGGAGCCACGGGTTTCGGTAACTCCGCCATAGGTCGCGCCAAGACGGTGCCACCCCCTCCCCCGGAGCGGCTTGTGCGATCCGGCACCGCTATCCTACCATCGCTCCAACAATGCGATAGTGATGCCACAGGGAAGGAAACGCCGATGACGCGCATCGATCGACGAAGGTTCGTGCAGCTGTCCGGCGCCGGCGCGCTGGCCGCGAGCACCGGCGGTCTCGCCGGGATCCTCGCCTCCGGCCGCGCGCCGGCCTACGCGCAGGAGAACGTGCTGCACTGGGTGCGCTGGTCCGATTTCGTGCCGTCCTCCGACGTATTGCTGAAGGGACCGATCACCCAGGAATGCCAGAAGGCGCTTGGCTTCAAGCTCCAGCTCGAAACCATCAACGCCAATGACATCCAGGCACGGATCACCTCGGCGATCCAGTCGGGAACGGGACCCGACATCATCATGGCACTCAACAACTGGCCACAGCTCTATGCCACGAGCCTGGCCGATGTCAGCGACGTGGCGGAAGAACTCGGCAAGGCAGGGGGCGGCTATTACGACCTCTGCAAGGTGGTCGGCACCTACCAGGGAAAATGGATCGGGGTGCCGTGGTGCATCGGCGGCGGGCTCGTCGCCTATCGCAAATCCTGGCTGGCCGAGGTCGGCTATGACGGCAAGTTCCCGGCGAATTGGGACAATTACCGCGCCGCCGGCAAGAAGCTCAAGGCTGCCGGACATCCGTACGGCCAGACCGCCGGGCACACCTTCGGCGATGCGCCGGGATGGTGGTATCCGTATCTGTGGTCCTGGGGCGGCAAGGAGGTCGAGGCCGACGGCAAGACCGTCGTGCTGAACAGCAAGGAGACGATCGAGTCGGTCAAGTTTGCCGTCCCGCTGTGGACGGAGACGATGGACGAGGGCGGGCTCGCCTGGGACGACACCAGCAACAACCGCGCCTTCCTCTCGGGCGGCATCAGCGCCACCAACAACGGCGCCTCGATCTACCTCGAAGCGAAAAAGAAGCCTGACTCGTATTTGACCGACAAGGGCACGCCGATGAAGGACGACATCCTGCACGCCCGGATACCGGGCGGCGCCGGCGGGCAGTTCAACCTGCCTGGGCCATTTATCGACATGGTGATGGGCTATTCGAAAAATCAGAAAATGGCCAAAGACTTCCTGCGCTGGATCCACACCAAGCCGGTGTTTCAGGAATGGTTCAACTCGCAGCAGGGCTACACTTGCGGCGCCACCAAGGATTGGGAGAACGATCCGGTGTGGAACATCGACCCGGTGATGCGGCCGTTCAAGGACATCCCGAGCGGCGGGCGGATGCTCGGTTTTGCCGGGGCGCCCAGCCAGAAGGCCGCCGAGGTGCAGACCAAGTACATCGTTGTCGACATGTACGCGAAGGCGATCCAAGGCATGGCCGCCGAGGATTCGGTCAAATGGGCGCATGACGAGTTGGTAAAGATCTACTCCGCATAAGCAGAAACTCAGGGAGGTCGCGCATGACACACATCGGTCGCCGCCGCGTATTGCAGCTTTCGGGCGCCGGAGCGGTCTCGGCCGCGACCGGCGGGCTGGCCGGGATTCTCGCCTCGGGCCGAGCGCCGGCCTTCGCCCAGGGCACCACGCTGCACTGGGTCAGGGGATCCGACTACGTGCCGGTTTCCGACCAGACGCTCCGAACGACGATCAATGAGCAGGCCCAAAAGGATCTCGGCATCAAGATCAACCTCGAAGGGGTGGACGGGCTGACGATCCAGGCGCGCGTCACTTCCGCCGTCTCGTCCGGCTCCGGTCCCGACATCATCAGCGCGATCAACAACTGGGCGCAGCTCTACGGCGACAGCGTTGTCGATGTCAGCGACATCTGCGAGGAGATCGGCAAGGCGCAGGGCGGTTATTACGAGACCTCGAAGGCGATCGCGTATGACGGCAAGAAATGGCTTGCCGTCCCCAATACGATCGTCGGGTTGCAGATCGCCAACCGCGCATCCTGGTGGAACGAAATCGGTTACGGGCCGGAAAAATACCCGGCAACCTGGGAGGAGTGGCGCGAGGCCGGCAAGAAGCTGAAGGCCAAGGGGCATCCGCTCGGCCAGACGCTTGCCCACGCCTTCGGTGACGCCAACGCCTTTTGGTACCCGTATCTCTGGTCCTGGGGTGGCAAGGAGGTCGAGGCCGACGGCAAGACCGTCGTGCTCAACAGCAAGGAGACCGTCGAATCGGTCAAATTCGCAGTCGCGTTGTGGAAGGATTCATGCGACGAGGGCGCCTTAGCCTGGGACGATTCCGGCAACAATCGCGCCTTCCTAGCCGGCACGATCAGCGCCACCAACAACGGCGCTTCGATCTATCTCGAGGCCAAAAAGAAACCCGATACCTATCAGACCCAGGACGGCAAACCCTTAAAGGACGACATCTTCCACACGCCGCTGCCAAAGGGGCCGGCCGGCCAGCTCAGCTGGCATGTACCGTTCGCCGACATGGTCATGGCCTATGGCAAGCAGCAAAAGGCGGCAAAGGACTTCCTGCGCTGGTTCCACACCGAGAAGATCTACGAGCAATGGTGGGTCACGCAGCAGGGATTCTCGGTCGGCCCGACCAAGATGTGGGAGAACCACAAGCTCTGGAAGGAAGACCCGATCATGCTGCCCTTCCGCACCGCGGCGGAAAGCGGGCGGTTCGCCGGCTATGCCGGGCCGGCCACCCGTAAGGCGGCCGAGGTCATCTCGAAATACCTCATTTCCGACATGTATGCGAAGGCGGTGCAGGGCGTGCCAGCCGAAGACGCGGTCAAGACGACGCATGCCGAGCTGGTAAAGATCTACGCCTGACGTTCTGCGAATTCGTAGACCTGCATCTCAACTTACGGCTCAATCGGCCAGCGTCCTGTCGATCAGCGCTGTGTTGCCCGGAGCAAAAGGGTTGATGACGCGCACGCCTTCGATGGTTCTGCCGTCCTGAAAGTCTTCACTGATCAGCAGCCCGACCCCGGCGCGCCGTACGGTCGCCCAAAGCAGTGCGTCCCAAAATGACAAGCCATGCTCGCCGACCGCGCGCATTGCATGCGCGAGATCCTGTAGTGTGGCGTTCTCGACAGCCATTGCCGCGCTCCAGTGACCTACCAATTCTGCTGCCGCCGCCCGATCGACGCCTGCCTTCCTAGTGACGACGTTGAAGAACTCGCTGAATGACTGAAGTGTCTGGGTGCAATTTTGCCGGCGCATTGCGCGCTCAACAAGGTCGGCCGCACGTTCGTGCCGCTCGCCGCCCGCGAGATCGGCAGCGTACACCAGCACGTTGGAATCAAAGCTGATCAACGCTCGTGCATCTCATCGCGGGTGAACCGTCGGCCGCCGATCGGCAAGCCCTTGCGCATGAGCTCCACCGCCCGCTCGATCGCCTGCTCACGATCGCGCGAACGATAGGCGACGTAAGGCGCAAGCACGGCGACCGGTTTGCCGCGTCGGGTGATGACTACGGACTCGCCGCCCTCCGCCTCCTGTAGTATCCGCGAGAACGCCTGGTTAGCCTCGCGAGCCGAAACTGCGCGCATGATTTGCCCGTCGATAGTGCAATGCACTACATAAAGCGCAAGCAGCTGTATCGCAACTCTGCTGCGGTCAGCGTCGGGCTGGAACTCATTAGGAGCGTGCGTCGATGGATCTGATTGTCAGGAACGCCCGCGTCGTCGATCGTCCGGCCGAGGGGCCGCTCGACATCGCGGTCGAAGGCGGCAACATCGCCGCGATCGGTCACGATCTCGCGGCGCCGGGCGAGACCTACGATGCTGCTGGCCGGCTGATCTGCGCCGGGCTGATCGAGAGCCACATCCATCTCGATAAGTCGCGCATCATCGACCGTTGCGCGCCTCCTGAAGGACGCCGGGTCAACCCAGTGACGATGGTCGCGCCGCTGAAACCCACTTGGACCGTCGAAGACGTGTACCGGCGCGCCGAGGCGACGTTGCGCGAATGCCTCGTCAACGGCACGACCCGCATGCGCACCCAGGTCGAGATCGACCCCGGGATCGGCCTCCGCGGCTTCGATGCGATACGGGCGCTCGCCGCCGACTACCGCTGGGCGATCGATATCGAGATCTGTGTTTTTCCGCAGGACGGTCTGACCAATTATCCAGGGACCGAAGAACTGCTGATCGAGACGCTGAAACGCGGCGCGCCGGTGCTGGGCGCGGCCCCGCGCTACGACGGCGATCCGGCGACGCAGATCGAGCGCATCTTCGCCCTCGCCCGCGAATTCGACGTCGATCTCGACCTGCATCTCGATGTCGGCGACAGCGCCGACGACATGTACATCCACCAGGTGCTTGCGCTGACCGAGCGCTACCGGCGCGGCGGCCGCGTCGTCGCCGGGCATATGGCGAAGCTGTCGCTGCTGGTGCCCACTGCGGCCGCTTCCCTGGCGCGCCGGCTCGCCGATGCCGGGATCGGGGTCACCGTGCTGCCGGCGACCGATCTCTACCTGATGGGGCGCGACCAGGACCATGCCGTGCGGCGCGGCGTCGCCGACGCGAATTTCCTCAGCGCCAACGGCGTCACCTGCTCGCTGTCCAGCAACAATGTGCTGAACCCGGCGACGCCCTATGGCGATTGCTCATTAATCCGCATGGCGAATCTGCAGGCCAATGTGCTGCAGATCGCCGCGCCCGAGCAGCTGCGCGAATTGTTTCTGATGCTGACCGAACGCTCGGCCCGCTTGTTGCGGCTGAGCGATTACGGGCTGGCGCCCGGCAACCCCGCCGACCTCGTCGTCATCGACGCATCAACGCCGGAACAGGCTGTCGCCGAGATCCGGCATCCGCTCGCGGTGTGGAAGCGCGGCCGGCGCACGGTGATCCGCCATCCACCCGAGCTGCTAGCGCCTGCTTGAGTGGCGCCTATATGTCCTTTGATGCCGATACCCGTCCGCGATAGTGATAAGCCATATCCGGCATGGCTCGAATCGACCGAGCGGCTGCGCGACGGGACGGAAATCAATCTCCGGCCGCTGCGGCCGGAAGACGAGCCGCTGCTGCACGACCTCGTTGCGCATATGAGCCGCGAGGATTTGCGACTGCGGTTTTTCGCGGCGGTGCGCGGGCTCAGCCACGCCGTCGCGGAGCGGCTGAGCCATATCGATTACGACCGCGCGATGGCGCTCCTGGCGGAGAGGGACGGCGTTGCACTGGGAGTCGCGCGTTTCTTCGCCGATCCCAACCGGCGCCAGGCCGAATACGCGATCGCGGTGCGCAGCGACTGGAAAAGCCACGGGCTGGGCTATTTGCTGATGACCCGGCTGATCGCCGTGGCGCGGGAATGGGGCATTGGGGAGCTCGTCGGCCAGGTGCTGCGCGAGAACAGGCCGATGCTGGCGATGTGCCGCGAGTTTGGCTTTACGATGGAGAGCGATCCGAACGACGCCAGCATAATGCTGGTGCGAAAGGTGCTGGCGGCCGGGTGAACCGAGGCTTCTGACTGCAAAGAGAATAGCTCGCCATTGCAGGCGGCACACCGACGACGCAATCTCGCTGGCATGGAACTCTTCGACGAGCTGAACCCGCCGCATCGGCTGCTGATGGGGCCGGGGCCGGTCACCGCCGATCCGCGGGTGCTGCGGGCGCTGGCGATGCCCCTGCTCGGCCAGTTCGACCCAACCTTCACCCGCTATATGAACGAGGTCATGGCGCTGTTGCGCCAGCTGTTCCGGACCAAGAACCGCTGGGCCTTTCTCGTCGACGGCAGCGCCCGGGCCGGGATCGAGGCCATCCTGGTGTCGACGATCGTGCCTGGCGACCGGGTGCTGGTGCCGATCTTCGGCCGGTTTGGTCATCTGCTCGCCGAGATCGCCCGGCGTTGCGGCGCCGAAGTCGTCACGATCGCGACCGAATGGGGGGCGGTCTTCCCGCCCGAACGCATCATCGCGGCGATCGCCGAGCACCGCCCGCGGCTGGTGGCGCTGGTGCATGGCGACACCTCGACGACGATGGCGCAACCGCTCGACGGCATCGGCGCCGCCTGCGGCGGGCATGACGCGCTGCTCTATGTCGACGCCACCGCCACATTGGGCGGCATGAATATCGCGGTCGACGAATGGCAGATCGACGCGATCTCCGCCGGCCTGCAGAAATGCCTCTCCGGGCCGCCGGGCTCGGCCCCGATCACCTTCAACGAGCGCGTCGAGCAGCTGGTCCTTGAGCGCAAGCATATCGAGGCAGGCATTGCTCCGCCGGGCTTTGTCCCCGGCAACGGGCCGGCCATCCGTTCGAACTATTTCGATCTGGCGATGCTGATGGATTACTGGGGTCCGGAGCGGCTCAACCATCACACCGAGGCGACCTCGATGCTGTATGCGGCGCGGGAATGTGCTCGCATCGTGCTCGGCGAGGGGCTTGACGCCTGCTTCGCGCGGCATCGCCTCGCCGGCATGGCGCTGTCCGCCGGGATCGAGGCGATGGGGATCGCCCTCTATGGCGACCAGCGCCACCGCATGCCGAACGTCACCGGAATCGTCATTCCGGAAGGCATCGACGGCGACCGGGTGCGGCACGACATGCTCGTCGATTTCGGCGTCGAGATCGGCACCTCGTTCGGGCCGCTCAAGGGTCGCATCTGGCGCATCGGCACGATGGGGTACAACGCCCGGCGCGAGCCGGTGCTGCTGTGCCTCGCCGCGCTCGAAGCGGCGCTGCGCCGGCAGGGCTTTACCGCGCTGTCCGGCGCCGGGACCGACGCGGCCACCGCCAAGTTCAATGCAGCCGGCGACTGAGCCGCGTTGCCCGAATTTCGCCGCAGCGGCGATGATATGATCGCCGACCGTGCATGCGCGGTGGACGATCGGGGGGGAGAGGCGCAGGTGAGAGCGGTATTCGTGGTGCTGGCGGCGGCCATCTTGATCGGCGGATGCTCCGACGACAAGCCCGTCACAGCGACGAGCGAGGCCTCGGAAGAAATCGTCAAGAAGAATTGCGCCGACCCGAAATGGAAGGAGCAGAACCTCGGGCTCTGGTACTCGCTGTGCCGGCAGCCGTTGCGCTGGTGAGCGTGGATCAGCAGCCAGCCGGGATCACCGGCAGCACCAGGTGCGAGGCGCGCAGCCGATCGACGAAGATCCGGGTCGTCGCGACCCGCGGCTGCGCGGCCGAGCCTTCCGGCTCGCCCGAATTGGGGTTCACGTCGAAATGCGGGAAATTGCTGCCAGCGAGGTCGAGGCGCAGCCGATGGCCGCGCTGGAACCGATTGGCGGTCGGGAACAGCTCGATGGTGACCGCGTAGACCTCGCCGGACGCCATCGACCGCGGCTCTTCCCAGGAATCGCGGTAGCGCAGGCGCAACAGCCCCTCGCTCAAATTCATCGCGAAACCCTGCGGGTAATCCTCGCTCGGCGGATAGGCGTCGACGAGCTTCGCATGGATATCCGCGTCGAGCGCGTCGGAGGCTAACCACAGCCGCAGCTCGATCGGCCCGGCGATCTCAAAATCGGCGGTCAGCGGTAGGGTCGCGAAGGACAGCACATCCGGCCGCTCGGCGAGCGCGCCATAGGGCGGTCGAGCGCCGAACACCGCAGGACCGGTGCGCTGGTCATAGGCGCCGCCGCGCATGACCGGCTCCCCCGAGGAAAGCGCCCCGCCGTTCGTCGGCACCGGATCGAGCGGGTTGGCAAGGAGAGCGAGCGGCGCGGCACCTTCCGGCCCCGGCTCTCGGCCGAGGCCGCGGTCGGCGCGCAGATAGAGCCGCGTCCATTCGGTCTGCGGCAACGGCCATTCGGCGGCGCTGCGCCAGAACCCGCCATGATCGAGCCGGCCCTGCGGGTTGCGCCGGCCCGAGCCGCCGCCCATCACGAAGACCCGCACCGCCGGCTCGCGCTCGACGCCGTTATCGACATCGCGGACCCATCGGTCGAACCAGCGAAGCCGCAACGCGAAAAAATCCCCTGCGAGATTGCCGTCGATCGCCGCGGTTGGGCCAAACTCGACCTTGCCCGCGTAGGTCAGCGAGCGGTCGCCATGGGTCCAGGGGCCGAGGATCAACTGCATCGGCCCGCGCTTTCGCCGCGACAGACCGAGGTAGTTCTCGACGGCGGTGCGGGCGTAAGGATCGTACCAGCCGGAAAGGTGCACGCCAGGCACATCGGCGTAGCGGTCGTAATAGCCCTCGGCATAGATCCCAGGCTGCTGCCAGAATTCGTCGAAGCTGCCGTGCGACCATTGCTCGAACAGGTAGTCCTCGTATTCGGGCGCGGCGCTGACCGGCGAGTCGCCCTTATGCCAGGGCCGCGACGGCATCCGGGCGAACCATGCCGCGATGTCCTGCGCCTCCAGCGTCGCCCTGACTGCCGGGTCGCGCGCATCGGCCAGGGCGTTGCGGTAAGCCCAGGTCGCCTGCTTCAGGTCGAAGGCGCCGCCATGGCGAATGCCGCTGCGGTAGGCGTTGGAGAAGCCGCCGCAATCGATGAACTGGGCGGCGAGCCCGGGCGTATCGAGACAACCGAGCGCCATCTGCGCGTGCGCCGCATAGGACAGTCCCATCGTCGCGATCCGGCCGTTGCACCAGGGCTGCGCCACGAGCCAGCGAAGCGTGTCGGAACCGTCCTCGGCCTCGCTCAGATACTTCGTGAACCGGCCCTGCGAGCGGTAGCGGCCGCGGCAATCCTGGTAGACCACCGCATAACCATGCGCAGCGAAATAGGCGGCGACCTCGACGCGCGAGCGCGGCGTCGCGACTGCGGCGGTGCGTTCGGAGCGGCTCGGCGCGGATTTGTCGTAAGGGGTGCGCTCGAGGATCGCCGGAAACGGCCCGGCGCCGGGCGGGCGGTAGATATCGGTCGCAAGCCCGATGCCGTCGCGTGCCGGCACCATGATGTCACGCTCAATGATCATGTCAGCCGGCACCGCCATTTCAGGCTTTCTGCTCTCCGGCATCGGCCCTCCGCGCTTGCCGGCGAGCGGCATTTCCGCTACACCCTCGCGCCGTTCGCCGTGGCCCAGGCATCGGTGAAGAGGGCGCGTAGCTCAGCGGGAGAGCACTACGTTGACATCGTAGGGGTCACAGGTTCAATCCCTGTCGCGCCCACCATTCCTTTCAATGACTTAGGCTACGAGCACTGCCAGTGCCGACCGCCAAATCGTGCAGAACGCCGCAAGAACGTGCGGCATATTTTGGCAGGATAGTGACACGCCAACCGCGCCCGGCGCCCGGCGCCCGAGACCGATCCGCCGGCGAAGGCTTGGGTCAACAGCGGCATTTAAAAGCGCGGGAGCGCAACAAAACGAGGAGCAGGGAAGTTGGCGAAGGGAACATAACAAAGAAGATCGCAAAGGAGGAATTGGCGCTCTATGCCCTGGGCGAAATCGCCCATGATTTGCGCGAGGCGCGTCGGAAAGCGGAGGATCGAGAACTGCCACGCGAAACTCGAAAACACTATCTCCGTGTGGCTAGGGAGTTCGAGGCTGAAAGAGACCGGCTGCGCGATCTGCTGATCCCGAAAAAGTAGCCCCGCCCGTCGCCGAGCGGGTTCCCGCGAACGAAGTGGCGGAGCAGTGCGGCCCGTCCGCTGCGCTATCGCCGGAAGTGAAGACAAGCCGCACCGATCAGCGCGAGCGCGCAGATCGCCAGCATCAGCAAGAGCCCAAATACGCTCATTGCGCGGCAATCTCGGCGCATGTGACCAGTGCCCTGGCGATCGCGATGACGTCCGCCCAGCAGACGGCGGAAAGTGCCGCGATAACCAAAGCCGAGAGCCCTGGCGACAGCCGGTCCTCGTCAATCAATCGCGTCGGGCGCACTACGCAACCCGCCCCTCCCTCGCCGGTTCCCGTTCTGCGCGGGTTCCCTAATTAAATTATTCGGCAAGGCCGAACGGCACCATCCCTCATCCCTGCCGAAAGCTGCCAAAACGTCACTGATATCTGCCAGAAGTGGAACTGGCGGGTCGCGATCGCCATTCCAGAAGAGCAATCAATTTTACACGAATTGCCAGTACGCTCGCGGCATGCTCAGCATCATGCTCGTCGGCGGGATAGTCTTCTATGTCGTCGCCGTCCTCGTCGCGGCTCGCCGCTTGTAAGAAAAAGCCCCGCCCGTTGCCGAGCCGGGCTCGGGCCGCTCGGCGGGCGGCTGTTCATTTTCTGGGCCGGCGGAGCCAGAGAAATCCCGCAATAATGGCCAGTGCCAGCCCGGCCAACATCAGATAATCGCTGTAATCCATGCCCGAAGTTGTCAGCGCAGCTAGAGCATTTCACAATGAGTCGCGACAGCCGGCGGCTTGGAAGTAGTTGGTGCACTCCTCTGGGGTGAACTGGTCGAGAAGCGCACCGATGCGTCGCCAGAGCCCGTCGCGTGTGCGTTCTGGAGCCTGGCGCAACAGCGTCTTGAGTTTGGCGAAAGCCATCTCGATCGGGTTCATGTCGGGCGAATAGGGCGGCAGTAGAAAGAGCTGAGCCCCGGCGGCTTCGATTGCGGCACGCACCGCGGCGATCTTGTGGGCCGGCAGGTTGTCCATGACGACG
>DASYOB010000145.1:0-35777 GCA_036008175.1 Allostellaceae bacterium | reverse complement strand
CCCTCCCCTGCGATAGCGGGGGAGGGTCGGGGTGGGGGCTGATTGACCGACACGCGCGGCGCGGCTTCACTGACCCCCATGTCCGATCCGCTTGGCCTCGCCCGCGGCGTCACCGATTACGGCGACCGCGACTTCGCGCTCTATCTGCGGCGCTCGTTCGCGCGGGCGATGGGCTATTCGCGCGAGATGCTGACGCGGCCCGTGATCGGCATCGCCAACACCGCGAGCGGCTTCAACAACTGCCACCGCCATTTCCCCGAACTGATCGACGCGGTGAAGCGCGGCGTCCTTGCTGCCGGCGGCCTGCCGCTGGTGTTCCCGACGATCTCGCTCGGCGAGGTCTTTCTCGCTCCGACCAGCCTGATGTTCCGCAATCTGATGGCGATGGACACCGAGGAGATGATCCGCGCCCAGCCGATGGACGCGGTCGTTCTGGTCGGCGGCTGCGACAAAACAGTGCCGGCGCAGCTGATGGGGGCCATTTCCGCCAACCGGCCGGCGATTGGGCTCGTCGCCGGCCCGATGTTGACCTCGCGCTGGCATGGCGAACGGCTCGGCGCCTGCACCGACTGCCGCCGCTTCTGGGCGAAGTACCGCGCCGGCGAAATTGACGCCGACGAGATCCATGAGATCGAAGGCAACCTCGCCACCACGGCCGGCACCTGTGCCGTCATGGGCACGGCGAGCACGATGGCGTCGATCGCCGAGGCGCTCGGCATGATCCTGCCCGGCACCGCCGCGATCCCCGCCGTCCATGCCGACCGGCTGCGCGCCGCCGAGGCGACAGGGCGCGCCGCGATGCGCCTCGCCGCCGAGCACGTGACCCCGGACCGCATCGTGACCCCTCAATCGATCGAGAATGCGCTGCGCGTGCTGATGGCGATCGGCGGCTCGACGAATGCGGTGCTACACTTGACCGCGATAGCCGGCCGCGCTGGCGTCGATATCGATCTGCGGCGGCTCAACGAGATCAGCGACTCGACGCCGGTGATCGTCGATCTGAAGCCGACCGGGCCGCATTACATGGAGGACCTGTTCGCCGCCGGCGGCATCGGCGGGGTGCTGCGTGAGCTGAAGCCCCTCCTCAACCTCGATTGCCTGACCGTCGCCGGCGAGACCGTCGGTGAACGCCTCGCCCAGCCGCCCGGCCCGGTCGACCGCAACGTCGTACGACCACTCGGCGAGCCACTGCAAAGCGAGGGCGGTCTCGTGGCGCTATTCGGCTCTCTGGCACCAAAGGGCGCGATCTTCAAGCGCTCGGCCGCCGATCCCGAGCTGTTCGAGCGCGAGGGCCGGGCCGTCGTCTTCGCCTCGCTTGAGGATTTGTCGGCGCGGATCGACGATCCGGACCTCGATGTCACCCCGGATGATTTCCTGGTGTTGCAGAACGCCGGCCCGCTGTCGCCGTCAGGCATGCCCGAGGCCGGCTATCTGCCGATCCCCGGCAAATTGGCGCGGGCCGGGGTGAAGGACATGGTGCGCATCTCCGACGCGCGGATGAGCGGCACTGCCTACGGCTCCATCGTGCTGCACGTGACCCCGGACGCGGCATCGGGAGGCCCGCTCGCCAAGGTCCGCAACGGCGACCGCATCCGGCTTTCCGTCCGCATGCGTCGGCTCGACCTCCTCGTTCCGTCAGAGGAACTAGCACGCCGCCTGACCGCGCCGCCGCCAATACCCGACCGCGGCTACGCCCGCCTCTACCGCCGCGAGATTCTGCAGGCCGACCGCGGTTGTGATTTCGATTTCCTGCGCAAGCATCCACTCGGCGAAGGGCGGGCACCATGACCCGGCAACTCGGGCCAAAGGAATGCCTGCCGGAGGACGGCTGCGTCGGAACACTGGTTGGCCGCGTCTGGCTGCCGGACGAGGGCCCAGCCGTCGTGTTGGTGCGGGACGACGGTGTGTTCGACATCAGCCGCACCGCACCGACCGTCGCCGGGCTACTGAACGAGCCGGATCCGGTCGCGACGCTCGCGACCGCACCGCGCGACCGCCGCATTGGCGCCGTCGCCGAAATCCTGGAGAATAGCAGGGCCGAGGCACGCGACGCGGCGCACCCGTGGTTTCTCGCGCCGATTGATCTGCAGGCGGTCAAGGCCGCCGGCGTCACCTTCATCCGCAGCCTCTTGGAACGCGTCGTCGAGGAGCAGGCACGCGGCAATCCGGCCCGTGCGGCCGAAGTGCGCAGCAGCCTCGCCGCCGAGATCGGTGGCGACCTCGCCGCGGTCCAGCCGGGCTCGCCCGAGGCCGAGCGGCTGAAAGGAGCGCTGCAGAAGCGCGGCATGTGGTCGCAGTATCTCGAGGTCGGGATCGGCCCCGATGCCGAGATCTTCACAAAATGCCAATCCATGGCCTCGATCGGCATCGGCGCCGAGATCGGGCTGCATCCGGCCTCGGTATGGAACAACCCCGAACCGGAGATCGTGCTCGCGGTCAACGCCGCAGGCCGGATCGTCGGCGCCACGCTCGGCAACGACGTCAATCTGCGCGACTTCGAGGGGCGCAGCGCGCTCCTCCTCGCCAAGGCCAAGGACAACAATGGCTCCTGCGCGGTCGGACCATTTTTGCGACTCTTCGACGGCACCTTCTTGCTCGACGACGCGCGCCGCGCCGAGGTCGCGCTGGAAGTGCGGGGAACCGAGGGCTACGTGCTGAACGGCCACAGCTCGATGACGATGATCAGCCGCGACCCGGCCGAAATCGTGGCGCAAGCGATCGGGCCGACGCATCAGTATCCCGATGGCTTCGTGCTATTTCTCGGTACCATGTTCGCGCCGATCGACGACCGCGGCGCACCCGGCCAAGGCTTCACCCACAAGACGGGCGACATTGTCACGGTCTCCTCGCCGAAACTGGGCGCGCTCGTCAATCGCGTGGGGCGCAGCGACAAGATCCCGCCCTGGGAGTTCGGCGCGCTCGCGCTGATGCGCAACCTCGCCGGCCGCGGCCTGCTATAATTTGAGGGGAAGCCCGGATGACCTTGTCGATCCGCCCGCTGACGCCGGTTTTTGCCGGCGAAGTTACCGGCATCGATTGCCGCAGGCCGCTCGATCCCGAGGAGGTGACCGCGATCGAGGACGGCATGGATCGGTATGCGGTGCTGGTATTCCGCGAGCAGCCGCTCACCGACGAGGAGCAGATCGCTTTTACCCGCCATTTCGGCGAGCTCGAGAGCTACGGGACGCCGGGGCATATCCGTCACCACGAGGAGCAGCGCCTCGGCCCGGGGATCATCGATTTCTCGAACCTCGACAGGCACGGCAACATCATGTCCGCCGACGACCGGGTGTGGTTCTTCAAGCTCGGCGACCGGCTGTGGCATTCCGACAGTTCGTTCCGTCCGGTGCCGGCGAAGTACTCGCTGCTCTCCGGTCGCGTGCTCCCGTCCTGGGGCGCAAATACTGAATTCGCCGACATGCGGGCCGCTTACGACGCGCTCGATGCGCGTGCCAAGGCGGAAATCGCCGATCTTGTCTGCGAGCATTCGCTGCTGTATTCGCGCGAGGCGATCGGTTTTACCGGCCTGACGCCGGAAGAGATCAAAGCCTTCGCACCGGTGCGGCACCCGCTGGTTCGTATTCATCCAAAGAGCGGGCGGAAATCCCTGTTTCTGGCAGCACATGCCGGCGCGATCGTTGGCTGGACCATCCCGGAAGCACGGATGTTTCTGCGCGACCTGACCGAGCACGCGACCCAGCGCGAGTTCGTCTACTCGCATAAATGGCGGGTCGGCGATCTTGTCGTGTGGGACAACCGCGCGACAATGCATCGCGCCCGTCGCTTCGATCGCAACGAAGTGCGCGACGTGCGCCGCACGACGCTCGCTGGAGAGCCGGTGATCGCGCTCTCGACGGCTGCCCGCAGCCTCGCCGCGCAGGCGCTTCCGTGAAAGAGGCCAGCCCTCTCCCGGAACGGGCGCGGGCATTGCTGGATTTCTGGTTTGGCTCGCCCGGCGACCCGGAGCGGTTGCACCATCGCCAGATCTGGTTTCGCAGCACGCCGGAATTCGACGAGGCCGTGCGAACAGGTTTCGCCGCGGATCACGAGTTGGCGATCGCCGGCGCGCTGGCGGTTTGGGAGGCGATGCCGGAAAGCGCGCTGGCACTGGTGATGCTGCTCGATCAGGTACCCCGCAACATCTTCCGCAGCACGCCGCGCGCATTCGCCAGCGATCCTCAGGCGCTGGCCATTGCCAACCGGGCGCTGGTCTGCGGCTTCGACCAGAAGGTGCCCACCGCCTGGCGCCTGTTTTTTTACCTGCCGTTCGAACACAGCGAGGTGCTCGCCGACCAGGAACGCGGGATCGCGCTGCTGCAGGCGTTGCCACCGGTTCCCGGCCGACCGACGGACTCGCACATGTCACGGCGCCATCTCGAGATCATCGAACGCTTCGGCCGCTTCCCGCATCGCAACCCGATCCTCGGACGGCCCTCAACCGCCGCCGAGCTCGCCTTCCTTGAAGAATGCGATCTGTGCTTCGGGCAGCCCTTCATCGGGTCAGTACCAGCTGTATAGCCCCGGCTCGTGCACAGGCATTCGTGGAGATGGCGCACTTCGCCGAGATGCCCGGCTAGCGCTTGCCGTGGCCGGGCAATCGCGGCAGCATCTCCCGCAATGGTGCCGGTCACTGTGCCGAAATAACATCGGAGGGGGAAATGCCTGGATGGCGCATCTGCGGTTGCGCGGCATTGGCGGCGGTCGTTACTGGCCTTTTCTGCGGGATGGCCGGGGCCCAGCTGATGATCGTCGGCAATGACGAGAAGCAGGGCATGGATCAGAACATCCACGAGGCCGGTCACGACACCCTGTCGATTATCGATATCTCGAAGCCGGCGGCGCCACGGATCGCGGCGACGATCCCATTGATGAACTCGATCCAAGGGCCGCCGACCAACCTGGCGATCCACCAATCGGGCGAGATCGCGCTGGTCGCTAATTCGGTCATCCCCGGCCCCGAAAAGGACGGGAAACCCACGCTGGTCTCCGACGACAAGGTTTTTGTCATCGATCTGAAGGCGAACCCGCCGAAACAGATCGACACCATCGCGGTCGGGAAGAAGCCGTCGGGCTTGGCGATTGGGCCCAAGGGCGACATGGCGCTCGTTGCCAACCGCGACGAAGGCACCGTCTCGGTGCTGTCGATCAAGGGCAAGGAGGTCAAAGCCGTCGGTTCGGTCGCTGTCGGCGCCGGACCGGACCAGGTTTCCGCCGTCGCGATTGCTCCGGACGGCAAGCGCGCGCTGGCAACCAAGTCGGCGGCGAACAAGATCGCGATGCTGGCGATCGACGGCGACAAAGTTAGCTATGACAAAAACGCCGATTTGCCGGTCGGGATCTATCCGTACAATGTTGTGATCACGCCCGACAGCAAGCTGGGAATTGTCGCCGATACCGGCAGTGGCGGCAGCTCCGACGGTCACGTTGACACGGTCAGCGTGATCGACCTCGAAGCCAATCCGCCGCGAGTGATCGATCACATCACTGTCGGCGATTCGCCCGAGGGGCTGGTGCTCAGCCCGAAGGGCGATCTCGTCGTCACGATCGAGGCGCGCGGCTCGAACCGGTCGAAGGATACCTGGTACTACCACCCCGGCGGGGCGGTCACCGCGCTCAAGATCGACGGAAAGAAGGTGACAAAGACCGGCGAGGTTGGGGTCGGGGCGCTACCGGAGGGCGGTGCGTTCAGCACGGACGGCGGCTATCTCTATATTGGCAACTTTATCGATCAGGACATGTCGGTGCTGAAAGTTGACGGCGATAAGCTGAGCGATACCGGCCAACGCTTCAAGTTGCCGGGGCACCCGGCCTCGGTGCGGGCCGGTCCGCAATAGGCTGACGCTTAGCGGTTGAATATCGCAAGCCGCTTCAACTGGGGGATAAACCGGGAACGCCACGGCGCGATGACCGTTCGGTGTGACACGGCAAATTCGCGTGCTCACCAGTGGAGAACCCGATGAAGTATTCCGCCACCGCAGCGCTCGCCCTCGCTTTCGCCATAGGACTGGCCGGAGCGGCCGAAGCCCAATCGTGGGCAACTGGCGGTCCGACGCCCACCGATTGGCGGAACGCGCTTCCTGGCACCGCTCCGGTAGCGGCGACCGCGAGTGTTCGAGAGGCACAGCAGCAGCTGAGCACGCTCGGCCTGTACCGTGGACCGATCGACGGAAGGATGGATCCGAACACGCGGGCCGCGATCACTGCCTTCCAGCAGCGGAACGGGCTGCCGCGGACCGACACGCTCGACCGGACGACGTTTGCCTGGCTGATGAATAGCAATCCCACCGTCGGCTATGGCAGCAGCGCGCCACCCCTCGGCAACGGGCCGATGACGAGCCCGGACAACCCTCAGGTTTCTCCGCTGGGTGCAGGCGGCATCAGCACCGGCGGCCAATTCTTCGCGCGCTGAACTGTTCCGATCCGGATTTTGCGCATGGCAGGCCTGCCGGCCAGCGATGGCCGGCAGGCCGTCGTTTTTTCTGGCGCTTCGCTACATGGGCATTCGGACGAATTTCAGAATGCGCGACTCTCAAGCGACGCATTCAGCTTTGGCGATGGCTGGGTAACTTGATGCGGACCGTCCCGTTCAACTGTGGGGGCACGGGGTGGTCGTGCCTCAACCATTGGAGAAACACTCGATGAAACATACAAGGGGAGCAGTGATCGCTCTCGTTTTGGGAATCGGCTTGGCCGCCGCCGCTCAGGCGCAGGGCATCAATCAGCCCAGCACTACGTCGTCGCCGACGATGCAATCCAGATCCACCCAGCAAATGCACCAGGGCACCAAACGCGTGGCGGTCCGGCACAAGATTACCAAGTCGCGGCACGCGATGGCTCTCACCCGGAAGCATACCCGCACCGCCGCTCTGAGCCACCAGCGCACGCGCACGGCCAAGCTGCACCGTCAGCAGATGGGCACGCAGCCGGTCGGCGTTGGATCCAGCAATCCAAATCCGCAGATGACGCCGCAGACCAACCAGCTCCCGAACAGCGCTGGCGGCAACAGCATCACCGGTCAGATCCCGAACACCGCGCAGCCAAAAAACCAGTAAGCCTGCCACGCAGCCATGCCGGCCTGATGTCGGCCGGCATGGCTGATGTTCTGAGCTAGCCCACGATTTCCGAGGACGCGCGCACGCAGGCGCGCGCCGCCGCATCCAGGATCGCGTCCGCATCGATACCATGGACCCGATACAGGTCCGGGATGTCACCCGATTGGCCAAACCGGTCTACCCCGAGAGGAACCACGACATTTCGGGCGACGCTGCCGAGCCAAGACAGGGTCGCGGGGTGGCTGTCGCCGACTGTGACGAGTGCCGCGCCCGGCCGCAGCTGCCGCAAGAGCCGCTCCGCGGTGCAGGTACCACCCCGCGCTAACGCTTCGCGCCATTCTCGATGCAGCCGGTCTGGGGAGGTGATCGCCAACAGACCGGCGCCGGGAACATCCTCACAAATCGCTTCGTAAGCACCGAGCGCCTCAGGTGCGACCGCACCGCAATAGCCGATCGCCAGGTCGGCATCGGGTTCAGGCTCGCGCAGCCAATAGCCGCCGGCGACGATCGCCTCGGCCAGCGCCGCGCCCATTTCGCGCCGGGGCTGCTCGACCGGCCGCGTCGATAGCCGGAAATAGACGGATCGGCCGTCCTCGCGCTGGATTTCCTCGAAAGCCCAGCGCAACAGGCAGGCGAGCTCGTCGGCATAAGCCGGCTCAAAGCCGACCAACCCCGGCTGCGCGAGACCGATAAGTGGCTCAGCAATCGACTGATGCGCGCCACCTTCGGGCGCCAGCGTTATGCCCGACGGGGTCGCGACGAGAATGAAGCGCGCATCCTGGTAAAGCGCGTAATTGAAGGCGTCGAGCCCGCGCTTGATGAACGGGTCGTAGATCGTGCCGATCGGCAGGAGGCGCGCGCCGAACAGTGGGCCGGCAAGCCCGAGCGCTGCTAGTTCAAGGAACAGGTTGTGCTCGGCGATGCCGAGTTCGATATGCTGCCCCTTTGGCGTCATACCCCAGCGCTGCGCTGAGACGACCTTCTCCTCGCGAAAGGTGTCGACGCGCTCGGTGCGGTCGAAGATGCCGCGGCGATTGACCCAGGCGCCGAGATTTGTCGAAACCGTCACGTCGGGTGACGTGGTTACGATGCGCCCGGCCAAGTCGCTATCGCCGGCGGCCAGCGCGCCGAGGATACGGCCGAAGGCCTCCTGGGTAGACAGCAGCTGCCCTTTTGGTGCCGCCAGCTCGATTGGGACCGGAATCGGCGGCGTTCGGTGACTGCGTATACCGGCGCGGGCAAGCGGCACCTCCGCGAGAAACGCCTGGAGCTTTTCAGCCGGAATGTCGAGGCCGGTAAAGCCATCCCATTCCTCTCCCGGCCGGACCGCCATGCTGCGCTGGAATATCGCCATCTGCTGCGGGTTCATCAGCCCCGCGTGATTGTCCTTGTGGCCGGCGAAGGGGAGCCCGTAGCCCTTGATCGTATAGGCGATAAAGCAGGTCGGCTGGTCGTCGGTAACGGCGTGCAGCGCGTCGAGCACGGAACCCAGATCGTGCCCGGCGAGATTGGTCATCAGCCGCGCCAGCGCGTCGTCATCATGCTCTTCGAGGATCGCGCGGATCCCGGGATAGCGATTGAGATCGCGGCGCAAATGCTCGCGCCACCCCTCCCCGCCCTTGTAGACCAGCGCTGAGTAGAGCGAATTCGGACATTCGTCGATCCACTCGCGCAGGTGCTCGCCATCTGGCCGGTCGAAGGCGGCTTGCAGCAGCCGACCGTATTTCAGGCTGACGACCCGCCAGCCGAACATCTCGAACAGCGCATCGATGCGGCCGAACAGGCGGTCGGAGACGACCGCGTCGAGGCTCTGTCGGTTGTAGTCGATGATCCACCACAGATTGCGGACATCATGCTTCCAGCCTTCGAGCAGCGCCTCGAAGATGTTGCCCTCGTCTAGCTCGGCGTCGCCGGCCAGCGCGATCATCCGTCCCGGCGGAGCGTCACCCGGGATCAGGCGATGCAGCCGCAGATAATCCTGCACCAAGGAGGCAAACAGGGTCATGCCGACTCCAAGGCCCACCGAACCGGTCGAGAAATCGACGATGTCGCCGTCCTTGGTGCGGGAGGGGTAGGATTGCGCGCCGCCGTAAGCGCGGAAGCCTTCGAGTTTTTCCCGGGTTTGCTGGCCAAGAAGATATTGCAGTGCATGAAACACCGGCGCGGCATGCGGCTTTACCGCCACCCGGTCCTGCGGCCGCATGACGTCGAGATAGAGCGCGGTCATCAGAGTCGCGACGGAGGCGCTCGATGCCTGATGGCCACCGACCTTGAGCCCGTCGCGGCTCGGCCGCAGATGGTTGGCGTTGTGGATCATCCAGGTCGAGAGCCACAGCACCTTGCGTTCGAGCGCCGCGAGGCAAGCGAGCTTGTCGGCCGCCACGGTCTCAGGCTCGCGACTGCGTCCTCCCGGCAATGCCCGCAGCATCCCCAGCTCCTCTGAATTCCCTGATCCGCCTCCACGCGATCCGGCGCCGCGGCACTCACGCGCTTTGACAGGAGGCGGATCGTGCTTAAATACACCCGTGGGACGATGCGGGCGAGACGAAGCACGGAGAGCACATGTCAGAGGTCGCGACACAGGCCGTCGGCGAACGCGGCATCATCATCACCGAGAGCGCGGCGCGCCGCATTGCCGCCTTGAAGCAGCAGGAAGAGGCCGCCACCGATGTGTTTCTGCGCATCGCAGTCTCCGGGGGCGGCTGTTCCGGCTTTCAATATGGGTTGTCCTTCGACGACGAGAAAAGCCCTGAGGATGTGGTCTTCGAGCGCGATGGCATCCAGGTGGTGGTCGACGACGTATCGCTCGACCTCCTTAGCGGCTCCGAGGTCGATTTCGTTGAGGACCTGATGGGTGCCTCGTTCCAGATCAAGAACCCGAACGCTGCCTCGTCCTGCGGCTGCGGCAATTCGTTCTCGGTTGCTTGAGCCTAGTTCGTCCTCGACGTGAAGATTGCCAGCTGGAACGTCAACTCGGTCAAAGTACGGCTGCCGCATCTCTTGGATTACCTGAAGAGCGCGCAGCCTGACGTACTTTGCCTGCAAGAAATCAAATGTCCCGCGGAAGACTTTCCCCAGCTCGAAGTCCAGGCGCTCGGCTACCGGGTCGAGGCGATCGGGCAGCGCGCCTATAACGGCGTGGCGCTGATTTCGAAGGAGCCCGCGCGCGACATCGTTTGCGGCCTTCCCGAACCGGGCGATGACGACCAGGCACGGTACATCGAAGCCTCTTTCACCGGCGCCGCCGGCGGCGAGGTCCGCGTCGCGTCGATCTACCTGCCGAACGGCAATCCCATCGACACCGACAAATTCACCTACAAGCTTGCCTGGATGGACCGGCTACTCGGCCACGCCCAGGCGCTGCTCCGCCGCGAGCTTCCGTTCGTTCTGGCCGGTGATTACAACATCTGTCCGACCGATGAGGACGTCTACGACCCGGTCGCGTTTCGCGACGACGCGCTGTGCCAGAGGGAATCGCGCGCCCGATTCCGCGCGTTGCTATATCTCGGCCTGACCGATTCCTATCGCGCTTTTCACCGCGAGCCGCACCGCTACACCTTCTGGGACTACCAGGCAGGGCGCTGGAATCGCGACGAGGGCTTGCGGATCGACCATCTGCTGCTGTCACCGCATGCCGCCGACCGGGTCACCGCCTGCGAGATCGACAAATCGCCGCGCGGCAAGGATCGCGCCTCCGATCACACCCCGATCTGGTGCGAGCTGGCGGTCTGAGCCGGCGCGCGCTCCGCCTCGGCGCTGGCTTCGGCCAAAGCGACAAAAGGCCCCGGATCTTCGCGCACCTTGGCGACCACGACGAGGACCAATACCCGTGCGCCGGCGTCAAGCCCGGCGAAGTCGTGTATTAGCAACAAGTCGCCACCGTCGCTGCCGACAGCAAGCGGAATCACCCCCGCCGGGAACTGACGCTCACCATTTTCCGCGAGCACGATCTCGGCGATACCGAATTCTTGGCCGTCGAAGGCGATGCGACCGCGCGCGCCCGGCAACCGCGACAGTCCGGCGAAAACCGGGCCCGCCAACGCTGCCACGGAAAATGTTGTCTCAAACTCGAAATGCCGCGCGATCGAGGCGGCGAAGGTCGCCTCCGCAATGCGGAGGACAACGGGCAGGCTCGGACTGCGGACGCGCGCCCCGAGGGCTATTTCGAGGTTCAGCGTATCGACATTCGTCAATGCGATGAGGCTGTGCGCCGCGCTGAGGTTGCAGAGATCCAGCGTGTCGTCACGGCCCGCATCGCCGGTCAGCAGATCGAAACCTCGATCCCGTGCCCGTTCAACCAGCGTCGGATCGGGCTGTTGCTCAACAACGACAAGTGGCTTGTCGAAGTCGAGCAACAGGTCGATCACTCCCGAGCCGATACTGCCGGCGCCGCAAATAACGATGTGCCCGCGCCGGGTGATCGGCCGCAACCCCTGTATGCGGACCCATTGCACGCGCGTCAGTCGCGAGGCGAGAAAGGCGATAAAGATGCCGGTGAACACGGTTCCCAGCAGCATAAGAGTCATCGCCATCACGACATCGAGCGTGTCTTGATGATTGGGATGGATGTCGCCAAACCCTGTCGTCGTCATCGTCGTGACCACGAAATACGCCGCGATCAGCCAGCCAGTGCCAAAGGAATCGCGAAAATGCCACGTCCCAAGCGCAAAAAGACCCAGCGCAGCTGCGGCAAAGGCACCGACGATCGGATCGATGTGGCGCAGTCGCGAGCGTCTGTGGCGCAGCGCTCCACGCAACCGGCGCCATAATGGCGGGTTCCTCTCTGTCGGCACCTGCCGCGGCGCCGAGGCGAGCAAGCTATCAAGCTCGCCGTAAACAACGAGCCGCGCTCCGGGTGCGATCGTCTCGTTGAGTTTGATGTCTGTGGCGCCGTTGACCGCCACAACACGTAAACTCAATATGCGTTCGGCCTCGGCGATGCTGTTTCCGGCAATGTCATCGCGATCGGCAATCCGGGTGGCAAACCCGGTCAGCGGCCCGTCGGGTTCGGGGAATTGCACGCCGCGGAAACAGCTGCGGTCGAGCGCGACCGCGGCATAAGTCGCCGCCGAATGCCAGGCCAGCGACAGCACCGAACAATTCGACAGGTTCTGTTCGATTTTTGTAGCCAGGGTGCGATTGAACTGGCGTAGCACGATGCGGATCTTCGCGTTGGCGTCGCGCGCGCGCAGCGCCGCCCGCAGATTGAGCTGGTCGTCGCGGGACAGTGCCAGAATTGTCGACGCGTCCTTGACACCGGCGGCTTCGAGTCCTTCGCCGCTCTCCGGACGCCCAGGAACGAAGACGGCGCCGACGCCTTCGACCGCCCGCTCGAAATCGGGATCGGCCGGCCAAAGGACGACAACGCGTTGGCCGGGCAACAGGCTCAGCTCCTGAGCGGTGCTGAGCGCCAGTTGATCGCCGCCGATGATGATCATGGTGGGTTCGCCGCGCGGTGCCATGGCGGCGCTAGTCAGTCATCCGCAGGCTCAACGGGCGGATATCGATGCTCCACCCCGGCGGCGTCCGTAATGATCCAGTGTTCCGGCGCGTTGCCTGGTACGGCAGCGCTCGCTGCGATCGGCACCTTGCCATAGCCGCCCGGGATATCGAGCACGTAGGAGGGCTGACAGAGCCCCGAGATCCTGCCGCGCAAGACCTTGATGAGCCGTCGCCCTTCCTCGATGCCGAGCCGGAAATGGCCGGTGCCGCGGGCGAGATCGGGATGGTGCAGGTAATAGGGTTTGACCCGCATCGCGACGAGACCGCGGAACAGCGCCTCCAGCACGGCAGCGTCATCATTGACCCCGCGCAGCAGCACGCTTTGCGACAAGACTGGAATCCCGGCACGGACGAGCCGCCCGACAGCCTCACGTACCTTCGGGGTCAATTCGCGCGGATGATTGGCGTGGACCACGACATAGACCGCTTTCTCTGCCGCGAGCGCAGCAACGAGAACTGGCCCAACCCGTCGCGGCTCTACGATCGGCACGCGGGTATGAAAGCGGATGGCCTGAACGTGCGGGATCGCGTCGAGCGCCCGCACGATCACGCCGATGCGCCGCGGCGACAGCAGAAACGGATCGCCGCCGGTAACGATGACCTCCCAAATCTCCTGATGCTCGCGGATGTAATCGAGAGCGCGTTCGAGCGCCTCGGGCGGCAGCACCCCATCATCCTTGCCGACCTGCTCGCGCCGGAAGCAGAAGCGGCAATACACCGGGCAAACGAGGATTGGCTTTAAGAGCACCCGGTCGGGATAGCGATGCACGATGCCGGGCAGGGGCGACCAGCGCTCGTCGCCGATTGGATCCGTCCGATCCTCCGGCGCGTCTGTGAGCTCGGCGCCACTCGGCACGAATTGGGCGGCAATCGGATCGTTGGGATCGGATGGGTCGATCAGGCCCGCTACGTCATCCGTGAGCGCCACGGAAAACTCCTCGGCGACCCGGCGCAGTTCACCGAGCCGGTCGGGGGCAACCAAGCCGCGTGACACAAGGTCTTCCGAGCGCAAGGTCACTTGGTTCTCGTCAATTTCTAAATCGCGGCCCGGCGAAAGCCGGGATGACAATTTGGGCTTCTACGATCCGTCGGGATGGCAGCTAACCGGCCCGGCGCTGCGGCTGTGTCCGGCCATACCGGGCATAGAGACGCTCAGCCACGCGCGGGCTAACGAAATGCGAGATGTCGCCTCCGAGCGCGCCGATCTCCTTCACGAAGCGCGAGGAGATGAACTGGAACCGGTCGGAAGCCATCAGAAACACCGTCTCGATGTTCGGATTGAGCCGGGCATTCATCCCCGCCATCTGGAATTCGTATTCGAAATCCGACACGGCGCGCAGGCCACGCAGGATCACGCTGGCGTTTACTGACTCGGCGAAGCTCATCAACAGGCTTTCAAACGGTCGCACTTCGATGCGGTCGGCACCGCCGTTTTCGAGGTGCTCCACTTCGCCGCGCACGATCTCCACCCGCTCGTCGGTCGAGAACAGCGGTCCCTTCCCGTCATTGCGGGCGACGCCGATCACCAGACGATCGACGACGTGAAGGGCGCGGCGGATGATGTCGCTATGGCCGTTCGTTATCGGATCGAAGGTGCCGGGGTAGATGCCGACGCGCCCGCTCATGTTTCGTCCCCCTCCTGTTCCGGCTCGCCGGCGCCGTTCGCGTTCGGCGCGCCATTCTCCTCGGCGGCCCCATCCGCGTCGGGACCGCCGTTCTCCTCGTCGGTTTCGGGCAGGCGCGCCACCGACACCACCCGCTCGCCGTCGCCGACCTTGAAAATTACCACGCCCTGGCTGCCTCGCCGCGCGATGCGAATGTCGTTGACCGGGCAGCGGATTACCATGCCGCCATCGGTCACCAGCATGATTTGATCCTTATGCCCGACCGGAAACACCGCTACCACGGCGTCTTGGCGCTTGGTCAGATCCATGTTGTTGATGCCCTGCCCGCCGCGCCCGGTGATGCGGTAATCGTAGGCCGAGCTGCGCACGCCAAAGCCCTTTTCGGTGACGCTCAGGACGAATTCCTCACGCGCCGCGAGATCGAGGAACTGCTCCTCCGAGATCGGCGCCTCGCCCGCATCCTCATCTGGTTCCGGAGGCTGATCGCCATTCGTGACCGCAGCCGCCGCGACCTCGCTCTCTTCACCCATTTGGCGGCGGCGCTGCGCCGCGAGGCTGAGGTATGCATTGCGCATCTCGGGCGCGACTTCCTCATGCCGCAGGATCGACATCGAGATGACGAAATCGTCACCCAGCAGTCGGATGCCGCGCACGCCGACCGAGCTCCTCCCGACGAAGATCCGCACATCCTCGACCGAAAAGCGGATCGCCTTGCCGTTGCGGGTGGCAAGCAGCACGTCGTCGGCCTCGGTGCAGGTGGCGACGGCGATCAGCCGGTCGTCGGCATCCTCGCCCTCGAATTTCATCGCGATCTTGCCGTTGGCGCGGACATCGGTGAAATCCGACAGCGCGTTGCGGCGGACGTAGCCGTTGGCGGTAGCGAACATCACGGTAAAATCGGCCCAGCTGTCCTCGTCCTCAGGCAGCGGCATGACGGTGGAGATTCGCTCGCCTTCAGCCAATGGCAGCAGATTGACCATCGGCCGGCCGCGCGCCTGCGGAGTGCCGAGCGGCAGGCGATAGACCTTGAGCTTGTAAACCTTACCCGAGGAGGTGAAGAACAGCACCGGCGCCAGGGTCGAAGCGACAAAGACCTGGCTGAGGAAATCCTCCTCGCGGATGGCCATGCCCGCGCGCCCGCGGCCGCCGCGGCGCTGTGCGCGATAGGTCGATAGCGGTACCCGCTTGATGTAGCCGGTATGGCTGACCGTGACGACCATGTCCTCGCGCTGGATCAAGGCCTCGATATCGGCTTCGAACTCGACGTCCTCGATCGCGGTGCGGCGCGGGTTGGCGAACTGCTCCTTGATCTTCAGCAATTCGCCGCGCAGGACGTCTATCAGGCGGACGCGCGAGCCAAGGATCTCCAGGTGGCCCCCGATCTCGGTCACCAGCTCCTGCAGCTCGTCCGAGATCTTCTCGCGCTCGAGCCCGGTCAGGCGCTGCAGGCGCAGATCGAGGATCGCGCGGGCCTGCTCGTCGGAGAGCTGGTAGGTGCCGTCATCGCCGAGCCCCCTGCCCTCCTCGCCGACCAGCGCGAGCAACGGGCCGACATCGCCGGCCGGCCAGCGCCGCCCGACGAGGCCGGCACGGGCAGCGGCCGGATCGGCGGCGGCGCGAATCAGCGCGATGACCTCGTCGATGCTGCCGACCGCGATCAACAGGCCGACCAGGATATGCGCCCGTTCGCGCGCCTTGTTGAGCAGGTAGGTGGTCCGCCGGGTAATGACCTCTTCGCGGAACGCGAGGAAGGCGCCGATGACGTCGCGCAGCGTCATCTGCTCGGGGCGGCCGCCGTTTATGGCCAGCATGTTGACCCCGAAGCTCGTCTGCAGCGCAGTGTGCCGGTACAGCTGGTTCAGCACGATGTCGGGGTCGGCGTCGCGCCGCAACTCGACGACGAGCCGCACCCCGTCGCGGTCGCTCTCGTCGCGCAGTTCGGCAATGCCCTCGACCAGCTTCTCGCGCACGCATTCGGCGATGCGCTCCTGCAGCTTGGCCTTGTTGACCTGGTAGGGCATTTCGGTGAAGACGAGCGCGTCGCGGTCCTTGCGGATCTCCTCGACGTGGCTCTTGGCGCGCACCACGACCGCGCCGCGGCCGGTCTTGTAGGCGGCGTGCGTGCCGGCCCGGCCGATGATGATGCCGCCGGTCGGGAAATCCGGCGCGGGCACGTGCTCCATCAGCTCGTCGATCGTGATCGCCGGATTGTCGAGATAGGCGCAGCAGGCGTCGATGACTTCGCCGAGATTGTGCGGCGGGATGTTGGTCGCCATGCCGACCGCGATACCCTGCGCGCCGTTGACCAAGAGGTGCGGGAAGCCGGCCGGCAGAACCTTGGGTTCGGTCTCGACCTCGTCGTAATTGGGCTGGAAGTCGACGGTGTCGTTGTCGAGATCGTCGAGCAGCGACTCGGCGACCCGGGCGAGGCGTGCCTCGGTGTACCTGTTGGCCGCCGGCGAATCGCCATCCATCGAGCCGAAATTGCCCTGGCCGTCGATCAAGGGCAGGCGCATCGAGAAATCCTGCGCCATCCGCACCATGGCGTCGTAAATCGACAGCTCGCCGTGCGGGTGGTATTTGCCCATCACGTCGCCGACGATACGGGCCGATTTGCGGTAGCCGCGGTTCCACACATTGCCGTTGACCTGCATCGAATAGAGGATGCGGCGGTGGACCGGCTTCAGCCCGTCGCGGACATCGGGCAAGGCGCGCGCCACGATCACGCTCATCGCGTAATCGAGGTACGAGCGGCGCATCTCGTCTTCGATCGTGACGCTCGAGATGTCGGGGCCGCTGGGCGGCGGAACGGACGGGGCGGTGGTAACGGCCAACGCGGTGTGCCTGCTCTGTCTTCAACCAAAAAACGCGGCCGAGCCCAAGGGACCGCCGCGCTTCTAAATATAGTTACGACACTGTCATATTACCGCAGTTCGCAGGTGCGAACAATGTCGCGGCAGGGCTAGCCCGCCGGTGCATTTACCCGGCAGCCACCCGCGCGAGCTCAGCCTCGGTCGAACCCTTCCGATCCGCCTGCTCAGCAAGGCGCAGCGCCGCCGGATAGTCGGTCTTGCCCGAGCCGAGCAGCGGCAGGGAAGCGACGCTGACCACGTCGCGCGGGATGGCGATCTCGGGCAAACCCTCCCGGCGCGCGGCCTCGACGAGCGAATCGCGACGTATCTCGGGCGCCTCGGTGATCAGGACAAGCCGCTCCCCGCGATGTGCATCGGGCAGCGCCACCACGGCATGCCGATATTCGGGATAGGCGGCCACCGCGATGCGCTCGGCGACCGCGAGCGAGACCATCTCGCCGGCGAGCTTGGCGAACCGCTTCGCTCGGCCGGCGATGATCACAAAGCCCTCGTCATCGATCCGCACGATGTCGCCGGTGTCGTGCCAGCCCTCTTCCGGCGCGGCGACGATTCCGGGCGCTTCCGAACGCAAATAGCCGGACATCACGTTTGGGCCCCGCAGTAGCAGCCGCCCGCCTTCGGCGATCCCCGAAACCGACTCCAGCCGATAATCGATCAGCGGCAACAGCCGGCCCACCGTGCCGGCCTTGAAATGCATCGGCGTGTTGACGGCAATCACCGGCGAACATTCGGTCACGCCGTAGCCTTCGAGGATGCGCTTGCCGAACCGCTCGGCCCAAACCCGCCGCGTCTCCTCGCGAACCGCCTCGGCGCCGGCGAAGACATAGCGCAACGCATAGAAGTCATAGGGATTGGCGGCGCGCGCATAGCCCGCGAGGAAGGTATCGGTGCCGAACAGCACGGTCGCGCCGACCTGATAGGCTAGCTCCGGCACGATCCGGTAATGCAGCGGCGACGGATACAGGAACAGCCGTACCCCCGACAGCAGCGGCAGCAGGAACCCGGCGGAGAGCCCAAAGCTGTGGAACATCGGCAGGGCGTTCAGCACCTGGTCTGCCGGGCTGAAATCGACGCGGGCGGCGAGTTGGCGGCGGTTCGCCAGCAAATTCGCGTGGCTCAACACGACGCCTTTCGGCGCCCCTTCGGAGCCCGAGGTGAAGAGGATCGCGGCCGGATCGCCCGCGACGATGCCGCGTCGGCGATGCCGCCGCTCGGCAAAGCGCAACGCGAACAGGCCATAGAGCTTGTCGATCAGGCCCAGCTGGCTGCGTAAATCCTCGAGCCAGACGATCTCGACCGCGCCGGCGAGCCGCTCGGCGAGATTTTCGAGCTTGGCCAGTTCGATAAAGCGCCGCGAGGTCACGACAACCCGCAAGCCCGCTGTGCGGCACGCCGACAGCACCGCATCGGCGCCGGCGGTATGATTCAGCATCGCCGGCACCCGTCCCCAGGCCTGGAGGGCGAGGAACGCGACAGCGGCGCCGATCGCGTTCGGCACCATCAGCCCGACCGCCTCGCCCTTTCCGGCCATCCGGGCGAGCCGGCGGCCGAGCACCAGGCTCGCCGCGACGACGCGGTCGTAGGCAAGCGGCCCGGCGGTCGGATCGGCTAGGATCGGGCGCTTGCCGCCATGCGCGGAGCGGGCGGCGAGCAACGCGCCGAACAAATCGGGCGGATCGCCGCGCCGCGCCATCATCTCCGACATGATGTCATACAGCATCAACCCGGCACGTTGGCGACGCGCCCGGCCGCGCAGCTCCGCCGGGATCGCCAGGCGCCCCGGCTCGTAGAGCGTGATCGTGATTTTCGGAAACCAGCGCCGGCGCAATCGGCCGCCCAGTCGCGAAAAGGGCGTGAACTCGACCCCGTCCAGACGGACCGGCAACACCATCGCGTAGCCCTTGTCGGCGATCAGCGCCGGTCCGTCATAAACCTTCATCAGCGCGCCGCCGGTGACGTTGAGCCGGCCTTCGGGGAAGATCACGCATTGCCGGCCGGCGCGCAGCGCCTTCACCAGCGATTTGGTCGCCATCGGCCGAGTTGGATCCATCGGATAGACGTCGGCGCCGGCGAGCAGCGGCCGTGCCCACCAGCGAGCGGCCTGCGCGGTATCAATCGCGAACATCGGGGAGCCCGGCAGAAACGCGGCGATCAGCGGCCCGTCAAGAAAGGAAACGTGGTTGGGC
Source organism: Allostellaceae bacterium (assembly GCA_036008175.1). Lineage (GTDB taxonomy): Bacteria > Pseudomonadota > Alphaproteobacteria > ATCC43930 > CGMCC-115725 > DATARH01. The sequence goes on along the minus strand of DASYOB010000145.1, from coordinate 16,539 downwards.
ACGATGACGACGCGCTCGTCGGCCAAAGCCAAGTTTTCCAGCCCCCGCATCTCGACCCGGTAGGCAAGCCGCAGCACGATGCGCGCCAGCATGCGCAAGGTGTCCTGCGGCAGCAGCTTGCAGATCCACAGCGCGACGCCGGCGTTCATGATGCCGAGCACGAGGTAGAGATCCGGGGTTTTCAGCCCGGCCGCCAACAGCGCCGCGCTGACAATCGCGGCGGCGGTCATGAACAGGGCGTTGAAGATGTTGCCGGCGGCGATGATGCGCGCCCGCGCCGCCTCGTCGCTGCGCCCCTGAATGATCGCATAGAGCGGCACGACGAAGATGCCGCCGCAGATCGCGATCGCCAAAAGATCGAAGAAGATGCGGATCCCGATCCCGCGCGACAGAAAACCGACAATGCCGAGAAGCTCGGCCGAGCCGGCTGGCACCGCGCCTTCGCTGCCGAGCGCGAGATCCAGCGAAAACACCGCCATGCCCAACGCGGCGAGCGGCACATAGCGAGCGCTGATCTCGCCGCGCATCAGCCGGCCGCAGACCACCGAACCGACCCCGACGCCGATCGAAAACGCCGCCAGGAACAGCGTCACCACGCCGCTGCCGGCACCGAGCGTGTTCTTGGCGAAAGCCGGGAGCTGCGACAAGAAGACGGCGCCGACCAGCCAGAACCAGGAGGCGCCAAGGATCGACAGGTGCACGTCGCGCCGCTCGGCCGCCTGGTGCAGGATCGCGGCGGTCGCGGCGACCGGATTGCGGCTGAGGCGCAGATTCGGCGAGGGCGCCGGCGCGCGCGGCAAAAGCAGACTCGCGGCGAACCCAACGACGGCGCAAACGACCAGCATCAAGCCGGCGATGGGCGTCCCATGATCGACCGCCACGGCGATGCCGCCGGCGATCGTGCCAAGCAGGATCGACAGGAAGGTGCCGCCCTCCAGCAACCCATTGCCGTTGACCAGTTCGTCGGCGGGCAGATGCTGCGGCAACAGCGCATAGCGCACCGGGCTGGAAAACGCGGCCTGCGTCCCGAGCATGAACAGGGTGAAGAACGCCAGCGCCAGACTGTCGACAAACAGCGCCGCGGCGGCTCCTAGCACGGCGACAAGCTCGGCGGCCTTCAGGATCTGCAATAGCCGCGCCCGCTCGAAACGGTCGGCCAGTTCGCCGGCCAGCGCCGAGAACAGAAAATACGGCGCGATCAGCGCGCCGCCGGCGATCGCCGAGAGAACGGCCGGGTCGAAGCTGCTGCGCATCGCCGGGCTGTAGGTGACCAGCATGACGAAGGCGCTCTTGAACAGATTGTCGTTGAAGGCGCCGAGGGTCTGTGTCGTGAACAGCGGCAGGAAGCGGCGTGCGGCCAAGAGAGCGAATTGATTGGCCACCGGTGCCCTCCTTGGCTTGAACGAAGTGAGTGAATGTTCACTTGCAATATAGCGTCAAGCCGAGAGCACGGCAAGCACGTTCAGCACCAAACTGGGGTTCAGGCGACGCGCGGCCGATCGTAGAAGAAGCGGACGAGCAGACGACTGAGCCCGTAAAACAGCACGCTGTGGATTATCAGAGCGGCCACGACCCGCCAATCCTTGAAGACGGCGGCATGCACCTCGCCGTGACCGGCGGCCCCGCCCGTCCCGGTGGATATTGCGTGGCCAATGCCGATCGCGAACAGGTTCATGCCGGTGTGTGCGCCGATCACCAACTCCAGCCGGCCGTCGCGCAAAGACACCAGCGAATACAAGAGCGACAGCACGAAAAAGTACGGCACCGTCAACGGGCCATAAGTGTTGAGGTGCAACAAACCGAACAGCAGACCGATTATCGCGGCGATCACGCATCGGCTGGGCACGAAGCGGCCGAGCGACTGGGTCAGGTAGCCGCGGAACAGGATCTCCTCGCTAGCGGCCTGAAATGGTACAAGCAGCAGCGCCAGGCCGATCGTCGTCAACTCGCCGGCCGATACCGGCCCAAAGCGCTTTCCCGTCAGCGTCAGGATCACCAGCAACAGCACGACTTTCAGGGCCAACTCGACACCGAGGCCGATTCCCAGGCGGCCCCAATCGAGGTGGCGATCCGGCGTGATCAGCGACAGCCACGGCCGGCGGTGGGTCCGCGCCACCGTGCGCAACACGGCGATGCCAATCATGATGATCGTGCCGAATTGAAGGATGACGCCGCCGACCGGGCCGATGCCCGAAAACGGCCGGTGCGCGAGCGCGTTCTGAACGCCAACCACCACCCCGACGATAACACCCAAGCCGACCGGGTAGAGGAGGATCCGCAGCAGCGCGATCAGATAGGATCGCACCCGGTTGTTGCCGAGCGACGCCAGTTCTATGAATTCCCAGCCGCGCCGGCCCTCGTGGTGCAGCCCATCGCGGATGTCGCGAACCGCGAGAGCGTGGAGCGACGATGCAACACTCGCCTCGGCCACGCCAGTCTCCTTTGGTGCGCGCTACCGGGCCGAGGGTGTCGCCTGGGCGGATAACATTTCGCTAACTACGTCAGGCGATCGCCTTAAATGCCCTCGAACCTGATCGCAAAGCGCGCCTCGCCGATGACCGTCGAGAATTTGCGCCTCGTCAGCAACGCCCTCGAATTCCCCGCGGTGTCCGCCGGACCGGCGGACGGGCCGCTCGTCATCCTGCTGCACGGATTTCCCGAATTCTCCTATGGCTGGCGGCGCCAGATCCCGGTCCTTGCCGAGGCCGGGCTGCGGGTCGCCGCGCCCGACCAGCGCGGTTACAGCCGCTCCGCCAAGCCGGCCGGAATCGCCGCCTATATGCTCGATAGCCTCGCCGATGATGTGCTCGGTCTCGCCGATGCGCTCGGCCGCGAGCGTTTCGCGGTAGTCGGCCACGATTGGGGCGGGGTCGTCGCCTGGCATCTCGCCGCCCGCAACCCTGAGCGGGTCACCCGGGCGGCGATCCTGAACGCGCCGCACCCGGCCACACTCCGGCGGTACGCGCGGGCGCATCCGACCCAGGCGCTGAAAAGCTGGTATGTCGCCTTCTTCCAACTGCCCTCCCTGCCCGAGCGGGCGCTCGGCGCGAGCGGGTTCTGGGTCTTGCGCCGAGTGCTCCGCCGCAGCTCGCGCCCCGGCACCTTCACGGGCGACGATTTCCGCCATTACCGCGACGCCTGGGCCCAGCCGGGCGCCTTGACGGCGATGCTCAACTGGTATCGCGCGCTGCGCCTGCGCCCAGCAGCGCCAGCGTCGGCCCGTATCCGGGTGCCAATACGAGTGATTTGGGGCGATCGCGACGCTTTTCTCGACCGCGGGCTCGCCGAAGCCGGCGCCGCGCTCTGCGATAATGCCGAAATCATTCACCTGCCCGACGCTACCCATTGGCTGCAGCACGAGGAGCCAGGCAAGGTAAACCGCCTGCTCGTCGAGTTCCTGTTGCCGCCAGCTTCGAGTGGTAGCTAATAGAGGCCCGGGATCAGCCGCCACGTACGCGCGCGGTAGGCCTCGTATTCGGCGCCGAATTGCGAGCGCAGCAGCCGCTCTTCCGCCTGGATACGCGCGAGCAGCGGCAGCACGAACAGCGCCGCGAGCAGCGCGCCGATGGCCGAGCGAAAAGCGAGTCCCCAGCCCAGCGAATTGATCAGCAGGCCGAGATAGCTTGGGTGTCGGATGACGCCGTACATACCTGACGTGACCAGGGTATGCCCGGGCTGGATTGCGACCAGCCCGCTGAACCGGCGGCCCAGGACGAAGACCGGCCAGAGCCTCAGCGCGCCGCCGACAACGAACAGCGCGACCCCAAGCCAGCGGACGGTGTCGCCTTCGATGGTCCAGAACCCGGTCCGGTCGGTGTAGGCCGGCAGATAGGCGTCCAGAAGCCCGATCACCGAGAAGGCGGGAATGACCCAGCGGTTCCGCCGGTCCTCGCGCACCCCGGGGCTGATGTTACCCTCAGTGAAGGACGCCGCGGCCAACATGACCAAGAACGCAACCGTGACCGCGGTCAATGCCGGCTCGGAGAAGAACGCGGCGAACCCGCCGCGGCCGAGGATCGCCAGCCCGAGATAGACCGCCGCGCCGGCGAGTTCGGCCAGCAGCAATCGAAAAGGCAGGTGCGCCCTCAGCCCCAGACCTCGCGCGCCACCTCGACGACGAGGCGCAGCTTGGCCTTCTCCTCCTCGATCGACAGCGCGTTGCCCTCGACGGTCGAGGAAAAGCCGCATTGCGGGCTGAGGCACAGCTGTTCGAGCGGCACGTATTTGGCCGCCTCGTCGATTCGGTGCTTCAACTCGTCCTTATCCTCGAGTGCAGCGCGTTTGGTCGTGACCAAGCCGAGCACGATCTTCTTCGGCCCGCGCGGCACAAAGCGCAGCGGCGCGAACCCACCCGAACGCTCGTCGTCGTATTCGAGGAAGAAGCCGTCGACCGCGAGTTCGCCGAACAAGGCCTCGGCGACATGGTCATAGCCGCCCTCGGCCATCCAGGAGGAGCGGAAATTGCCGCGGCACATATGCGTGCACACGGTCATGCCGGCCGGCTTGTTGGCGAGCGCCTGGTTGATCAGGCGGATGTTGGTCAGGTGCTGCTTCTCGCCGTCGCCGCCGATCGAGTCGACATAGGCACGCTGCGCCGGGTCGTTCAGATAGGCGAGGCTGGTGTCGTCCAATTGCAGATAGGTGCAGCCGAGCTCGGCCAGACCGGCGATCTCCCGGGCATAGACCTCGGCCAAATCGTGCCAGAACGCCTCCATCTCGGGATAGGCGGCCTCATCGATCGCCGCCCGGCCGCCGCGGTAATGCAGCATCGAGGGCGAGGGGATCGTCAGCTTTGGTGTGGTGCCCGGCGGCGCGATCGATTTCAGATAGGCGAAATCCTCGCCGAAGATGGTCTTGTCGAGGCTCAATCTGCCGGCGACCCGGTGCGCCGCCGGCGAAAACTCGATCGTGCCGGCCTCGTTCTTGAACCGGATGTTCAAGACCCGGTCGGTCTTCGCGACCCCGCCGATCTGGTAAAGGAAATCCATGTGCCACGAGCCGCGGCGGAACTCGCCGTCGGTGACCCCGTGCAGGCCGAGCTCAGCTTGCATCTTGGCCGCCTGCCCGATGCAATCGTCCTCGACCCGGCGCAGGGTCTGGGCAATGATCCAGCCCTTCTCATGCTCGGCCCGCGCCGCCAGCAATGCCTTCGGCCGCAACAGGCTGCCGACATGATCGGCTCGGAACGGCGGGTTGGTCATCTCTGCCCCCTTCCTTGTAATCCCAGCCCGAGAATACGCTCAGGCCGGGATCAGCTGCGGTCGTTGCCGCCCAGCAGGCCGCCGAGAATGCCGCCGATCGCCCCCGCCGCCACCGTGCCGCCGGTGGTCGAGACGCTGCTCGCCTCGGCATGCGTCGGCAGATAATGCGCGATTTCCTCGGCGAGGTTGAGGATCGGCATGCTCTGCAAGACGACGTGCCCCGGCCCGGTCAACGCGGCCAGGAACAGGCCCTCGCCGCCGAACAGCATGTTCTTGAACCCCGGCACCCGCTGGATGTCGAACTGGATCGTCGGGTCGATCGCGCCGACATGCCCGGCATGAACGAGCAGCCGCTCGCCGGGGGCAAGATCGCGCTCGACGACCTCGCCCGACAGATCGAGGAACGCCGTGCCGGGGCCGCTCACCTTTTGCAGGATAAAGCCCTCGCCGCCGAAAAAGCCGGCGCCGATGCGCTGCTGCCAGGCGATTTCGAGGCCGACCGACTTCTCGGCGCAGAGAAAGGTTTGCTTCCGGCAGATCACCGCCTCTTCGGCGGCGAGGTTGACCGGCATGATCGCGCCGGGGAAGCGCGGCGCGAAGGCGACGTGCCCATTGCCGCGCGCGGTGAAGTCGGTGATGAACAGGCTGCCGCCGCCGAGCGTGCGCCCGATCGCGGCGAGAAAGCCGCCGCCGGTATTGGTGTTCATCTCGATCGCATCGTTCATCCAGCACATGCAATTGGTCTGGCTGTAGACGATCTCGCCCGGCAGGAGATCGATCGCCAGCGTCTGCATGACGGTCCCGGAAATCTGGTATTGCATTGGCTCTCCCTGTTCACCGGCTGCGGCCGCGCTGCGTCCGGCGTGTCGTTGGCAATGCGATCATAGCACCGAAGCCGTGCGTCTCGCCTCCAGAGCGAGGCGGCAATGTTTCAGCTTGCGGCGCCGGCGTCGCGCAGCCGGGCACACAGGCGGCGCCCTATGAGGGCTCGCTAGCCCTGCGGGAGACCGGAGTCCTGCACGGCGACAGAGCGACAGCAGGAATGGGGGGCTGCACTTCCAGTAGTCGAAATGGTCTCCGGTTGAACGAAGTGGCCCCTTATTTCAATGCGACTTCCTTGCCGTCCTGGCCCCACCGCGTGTGGAACGAGCCTTCCGCGTCCAGACGGCGGTAGGTGTGGGCGCCGAAATAATCGCGCAGCCCCTGCAGCAGGTTGGCCGGCCCGCGCGAGCGGCGCAGCCCGTCGTAATAGCTGAGCGAGGACGAAAAGGCGGGGATCGGCACGCCATGCTCGACCGCCAGGGTGACGACGCGCCGCCAGGGCTCCTCGGCCTTCAGCACGGCGTCACGGAAATAGTCCTGCAGCACGAGGTTGGGGATGGCGCCGTCGGCTTTGTAGGCGTCGGCAATCCGGTCGAGGAAGCGGGCGCGGATAATGCAGCCGCCGCGCCAGATCTTTGCGATCTCGCCCAGGCGCAGATCCCAGCCGTATTCCTTCGACGCGACCGTCATCTGCTGAAAGCCTTGGGCATAGGCGACGATCTTCGAGGCGTAGAGCGCGTCGCGGATCGCGTCGATGTCGGCCTGCGCGGGCTTGCCGCCGGGCGCCGGCTTGTGCGGCAGCTTCTTCTCCGCCTCGGCGCGCAACGCCCGCTGTGCCGACAGGACGCGGGCGTAGACGGCTTCGGTAATCCCGGTCAGCGGCACTCCGAGATCGAGTGCGTTGCGGGCGGTCCAGCGGCCGGTGCCCTTCTGCTCGGCCTCGTCCAGGATGGCATCGACTAGCGCTCCGCCGGTCTTCTCGTCGCGCTTGTTCAACACCGCCGCGGTGATCTCGATCAGGTAGGAATCGAGGTCGCCCGTCTTCCATTGCTCGAAGATCTTGGCGATCGCGGCGGCGTCGAGCCCGTAGACGGTCTTGAACAGATCGTAGGCCTCGGCGATCAACTGCATGTCGGCATATTCGATGCCGTTATGCACCATCTTGACGTAATGGCCGGCGCCGCCGATGCCGATGTAGGTGCAGCACGGCGTGCCATCGACCTGGGCCGCCATCTTGGTCACCATCGGCTCGATGCGCGCATAAGCCGCCTTCTCGCCGCCCGGCATCATGCTCGGCCCCTCGAGCGCGCCCTCCTCGCCGCCCGACACGCCCATGCCGATAAAGCGGATCTTCTTCTCCTTCAGAGCGGTGAAGCGGCGGTCCGTGTCGGTGAACAGCGAGTTGCCGCCGTCGATCACGATGTCGTCGGGGTCGAGATAGGGCAGCAGTTCGTCGATCACGTCGTCGACCGGTTTGCCGGCCTGCACCATCAGGATGACCACGCGCGGTTTCGCCAGCGCCGCCACGAACGATTTCAAATCCTTGGCAGGGGTAAAGCGTCCCTCGTGACCGAAATTGCTGACGAGATCGTCGGTGCGCCCGCCATGCCGGTTGTAGAGCGCGACGCCGAACCCTTTGCGGGCCGCATTCCGGGCCAGATTGGCGCCCATGACCGCGAGGCCGAGCACGCCGAGATCGGAAAGTTGGGTCATCTGTCAGCTCCCGTCCGTCCGCAAAAACGAAGCATAGGCGCGGCCCCTGGGGATATCCATACTCACGGCGCGCAGCCGGGCACACAGGCGGCCGAGGCGGCGCTGCACCCGGGCGAGACGGCGGAGGGCGCGCATCCGGGCGCGCACCTGCCGCGCGATGCGGCCGGCCTCGCGGGGCGCGATCTCGCCCGCGGCAACAGCGGCGCAAACCGCCTGCATCGCCCGCTGAAAATCCGCTGCATCGTGCAGTGATCGGACGCTGATACCGAGCCGCTCGGCCGGGTCGACGCGGCGCGGACGCGCGGGCGGGAGTGCCTGCGCGAGGAGCGGCCGCAACAGGCGCGGCTTGCGGTCGAGCAATGCCGACGCGGCCTGCGGGTTCGCCCGCCAGGCCTGAAGGGTCAGAACGCGCCGCTTCGGATTGCGGATGCCGCGCGGCCGGCCGGCGGGATTGCCGGATTGGCCCTTGGCGAACCGGCCGCGCCCGTCCCTCGCGCGCGCGGGCGCACGAGGCGAAAAAGGATCAGGAGCAAGCGATTGATTTTCCTCGATTCCGCTTCCGGAATGCAGCGAAAAGCAGCGCTCATCGGGTGAATCGGCAATCATTTCCGGCATTTGACGCGGTCCGGACCAGTTTGGGGACGTGGGCCGATTTTATGTGTGTTCTTGGTACGTTCACGTCAAGCCTCACGCCTAAGCCGGTCCACGGGAAGGCCGGCGAGGCAAGGCTTGCCAAAGCCGCGCCGCTACTCCACGAAGAGCGCTCCCACTGAAGCAGCAGCCCATGACCGCGCTCGCCGACATGGAAGAGTTGTTAGCCTCAATCAGTAATCGGCTTATGGTCGATTACATGCGTGAGGCTCTCACTTGTTACGGCGCGGGGGCATATCGCGGTTGCATCGTGATGAGCTACCTTGCTCTATTCGATGATATCCGCCTCAAGCTCGCCGAATTGGCACGAGTTAATTCAACCGCTAAGGCGCTTTGGCAGGAAGTCGAAAAACGGAGCGGAGCGCAGGAGGTGTTTGAATCCTACATGGCCGACCAGCTTCTCAAGTCTGCCCTCCTGACGAAGGCTGAGCATAAACAGCTAGAAATTATTCGCGACATCCGGAACCGGGCCGCACACCCCTCAGGCGTCCATGCTAAGGCGGAAGAAGCGCGCTATGTGTACCGAACCGTCATCGATAATTTTTTGAGCCAGCAGCTACTAAAGACTACGCACGCTGTCGATGCGGTTCTCGGCCGGCTAGACAAAGCGAATCTCTTTCCGACAACTAATCTAGAAGAAGTCGTGGCCATCGCGCGCGCCGAACTAGAAGAAATTCACCCAGCAGCCTATCCGTATCTCCTTAATAAGCTCATCGAGGCGCACATCTACCCGGATTCCCTCCTGAGTACGAACGCGGGCCGTATGATTGTTGCGCTTGCTGCTTTTCGCGATGCCTCGATACGAGGGCTAATTCAGAAAGCGTTGCTGGAGGGCGAATCCCACGACTCCAAATACGCCAACTTAATCGGGCGGGTTATCGCTGCTGATGCAAATGTACTCAAGGGACTCAAACCTGATGCAGTCCTGCGCGTGCACGCTTTACTCGAAGCCAGCGCAGATAATCCGACGAGCCGAGCCATCACCCAGCTGAATCATCCCCTAAAACAATTTGTCGCGATGGTAAACAGTCTAGGCGAGAATTCTGTTCTTTTCGATTATCCATCATTCGCTGAAAAAGTCATAGTGCGCTACACTTATACACCAGGTCTTTTGGAAGGACTTGATGATGCGCCGTCTCTGCGCGGCAAGCTCGTCAACATCTGGGTTGAAAGAGCAGGTTCCTCGACGTTCGACATCGCCAACGCATTTGCAGACGCAATGCCACAGTTGGACAATTTCGCCGAGATCTACCTGACGGATAAGGAGGCATTGAAGTTGGTTATCGCGGTAGTGCAAGCTGCCAAGTGGGGTGCATGGCACTCGGAAGGTATTCGCAACAACCAATTTGAAGCCACACCCAAAATTGCCGGAATGGCAGTAAACTACGCAGCGCAGAAGCCGAAAGATAGCGCCAAGCTCGTTGAGCAGGCATTCCCTGGCACAACTCTCGACGCCTTTCTCAAGGACGAACTGAACTCCTCATGATTTCCGTTGCGCTTGCGTCTTGACTCGGCGCTTTCATCGGCTTCGTTACCGATCTAGAACGGGATTTCGTCGTCGAGGTCGGCGTTGCTGCGGCCGCGCGCGGGGCCACCGGTAGGAGTCGCAGCGGCGCGCGGGGTCTCGCCGTAGCCGCCGGCGCCGTAGCCTTCGTCGTAGCTGCCCTCGCCCGCGCCGCCACCGGCGCCGCGCCCGCCCGCGGCGCCGTCCAGCATGGTCAATTCGCCGCGGAAGCGCTGCAACACCACCTCGGTCGAATAGCGCTCCTGGTTCTGCTGATCGGTCCATTTGCGCGTCTGCAAGGCGCCCTCGACGTAGATCTTCGAGCCCTTGCGCAGGTATTTCTCGGCGATCTCGACGAGGCGCTCATTGAAGATCACGACGCGGTGCCATTCGGTGCGCTCCTTGCGCTCGCCCGACACCCGGTCGCGCCAGCTCTCCGAGGTGGCGAGGTTCAGATTGGCGATGCGGGTGCCGTCCTGGGTCGAGCGGATCTCGGGGTCGCGGCCGAGATTGCCGACGAGAATGACCTTGTTGACGCTGCCAGCCATGGGGTCCCTCTGGTCGAAGTTGGAAGTCGGATTCGGATCGGGCATCTTATCAAGCCCGCCGGATGTTCCTACTTCATTCTTATCCCCGCAATCCACAGGCCGAACATCGCAGCCGCGGAGGGTGGGCCGTAGCATCCCTCGGAGCGGCAGGCTAAGTTCACGCCCATGCAATCCATCCGCATCCGCGGCGCGCGGGAACACAACCTCAAGAACATCGATGTCGACCTGCCGCGCGACAGCCTGGTGGTGATCACCGGCCTGTCCGGCTCGGGCAAATCATCGCTCGCCTTCGATACGGTCTATGCCGAGGGCCAGCGCCGCTATGTCGAGAGTCTGTCGGCCTATGCGCGGCAGTTCCTCGAGCTGATGCAGAAGCCCGACGTCGATTCGATCGAGGGGCTGTCGCCGGCCATTTCGATCGAGCAGAAGACGACCTCGCGCAACCCGCGCTCGACGGTCGGCACCGTGACCGAGATCTACGACTACATGCGCCTCCTCTGGGCGCGGGTCGGGGTGCCCTATTCGCCGGCGACCGGGCTGCCGATCGTCAGCCAGACCGTGTCGCAAATGGTCGACCGGGTGCTGGCGATGCCGGAGGGGACCCGCCTCTATCTCTTGGCGCCGATCGTGCGCGGCCGCAAGGGCGAGTACAGGAAGGAACTGGCCGAGCTGCAGAAACGCGGGTTTCAGCGGGTCAAGGTCGACGGCAAGATGCGCGACATCGAAGAGGTGCCGGCGCTCAACAAGAAGCTGAAGCACGACATCGAGATCGTCGTCGACCGGCTGGTCGTCGCGCCCGATCTCGGCAACCGGCTGGCCGATTCGTTCGAGACCGCGCTGGGGCTCGCCGACGGGATCGCGATCACCGAGGACGCCGATTCGGGCGAGCAGACGATCTTCTCGGCAAAATTCGCCTGCCCGGTGTCGGGCTTTACGATCCCCGAGATCGAGCCGCGCCTGTTCTCGTTCAACAACCCGTTCGGCGCCTGCCCGGCCTGCGACGGGCTCGGCACCAAGCTGTATTTCGACCCCGACCTCGTCGTGCACGATGACCGCCGCAGCCTCTTTGACGGCGCGGTCAGCCCGTGGTCGCACTCAAGCTCGCCCTATTACACGCAGACCCTCGAAAGTATCGCCCGCCACTTCAAGCAGAGCATGCACACGCCGTGGCATGATTTGCCGGAGCCGATGCGGCGGACGATCCTCTATGGCTCGGGCGGCGAGCCGATGCGGATGACCTATGATGATGGCCTCAGGCAATACACCACCGAGCGGCCATTCGAGGGCGTGCTGCCGAACATGGAGCGGCGCTACCGCGAGACCGACAGCGCGTGGGTGCGCGAGGAACTGGGGCGCTACCAGAACGCGAAGACCTGCGAGGTGTGCGGCGGCGACCGGCTGAAGCCCGAGGCATTGGCGGTCAAGGTCGCCGGCAAGAACATCAGCCAGGCGGCGGCTTTGTCGATCTCCGAGGCGGCGGCCTGGTTCTCAAGCATCGAGGCCGAGCTGACCCCGAGCCAGCGCGAGATCGCCGAGCGCATCCTGAAGGAGATCAACGAGCGGCTCGGCTTTCTGAAGAATGTCGGGCTCGAGTACCTGACCCTGATGCGCTCCTCCGGCACCTTGTCCGGCGGCGAGAGCCAGCGCATCCGGCTGGCGTCGCAGATCGGCTCGGGGCTGACCGGCGTCCTCTACGTGCTCGATGAGCCGTCGATCGGGCTGCACCAGCGCGACAACGCGCGGCTGTTGGAGACGCTGAAGCGGCTGCGCGACCTCGGCAACACGGTCATCGTCGTCGAGCATGACGAGGAGGCGATCCGCCATGCCGACTGGCTTATCGATATGGGGCCGGGCGCCGGCGTGCATGGCGGCCACCTCGTAGCCAAGGGCACCCCCGAGGAGGTCATGCGCGCGCCGGAGAGCATCACCGGCCAGTACCTGACGGGCATGCGGCAGATCCCGGTGCCGGAGCGCCGCCGGCGCGGGCACGACAAGCAGATCCTCCGGCTCACCGGCGCGCGCGGCAACAACTTGAAGAACATCACCGCCGAGATCCCGCTCGGCACCTTCTGCTGCGTGACCGGCGTGTCGGGCGGCGGCAAGTCGACGCTGATCGTCGAGACCCTTTACAAGGCGCTGGCCAAGCGGCTCAACAACGCGCGCGAGACACCCGCCCCGTTCGAGGCGCTCGAAGGCGCCGAGTTCCTCGACAAGATCGTCGATATCGACCAGTCGCCGATCGGCCGCACGCCGCGCTCGAACCCGGCGACCTATACCGGCTGCTTCACTCCGATACGCGACTGGTTCGCCGGCCTGCCCGAGGCGAAGGCGCGCGGCTACCTGCCCGGGCGGTTCTCGTTCAACGTCAAGGGCGGGCGCTGCGAAGCCTGCCAGGGCGACGGCGTCATCAAGATCGAGATGCACTTCCTGCCCGACGTCTATGTGCAATGCGACGTCTGCAAAGGAAAGCGCTACAACCGCGAGACCCTGGAGGTGTTGTTCCGCGGCAAGAGCATCGCCGAGGTGCTCGATATGACCGTCGACGAGGGCGCCGAGTTCTTCCGCGCGGTGCCGGCGATCCGCGACAAGCTGGTGACGTTGCAGCGGGTCGGGCTCGGCTACATCCATATCGGCCAGCCGGCGACGACCCTCTCGGGCGGCGAGGCGCAGCGGGTCAAATTGTCGAAGGAATTGTCGCGCCGAGCGACCGGCCGAACTTTGTATATCCTGGATGAGCCCACGACTGGGCTGCATTTCGAGGATGTGAAAAAGCTGCTCGAAGTGCTGCATACGCTGGTCGAGGCCGGCAACACCGTCCTGGTCATCGAGCACAATCTCGAAGTCATCAAAACCGCCGACTGGATCATCGATTTGGGGCCCGAGGGGGGCGATGCCGGCGGTCACATCGTCGCCACCGGCACCCCGGAGGAAGTCGCCCGCGCCGAGGAGAGCCACACCGGCCAATATTTGCGGCCGTACCTGACGGCGCGCCTCCCCGCCCCAAGGCGACGGGCGGGCTAGGCCGCCCAGGCGGACCGAGACCCGCTCGCCCGCGTCCACCGATAAATATCACGTACTGCCCACCGGGCCTGTGCAACAAAGATGCCGGCACTTCTCGCGTCGGGTTTCGATTGGGATGTGGGGAATTGGGAGAAGTGCCAGACGCACGGGGTGTCGATTGCAGAGATCGAGGCGGTCTTGCGCGGCGATCCGCAAATCGCTCCGGCGCCGAGACGATCATTTGCTGAGGAGCGGTTTATAGCCATAGGCCGGACACCCGGAGGACGAGCTTTATTCATAGCCTTCACTCTGCGGGTCCGAGAGGGGACCCGCCTTGTTCGGCCCATCAGCGCTCGTTATATGCATGCCAAGGAGATCGAGCGATATGAAGCGACGCGTCCCTAGGCTGACGACGGACGAAGAGGCGGAGGCGTTTCTCGACTCCGATTTGTCCGACCTCGATTTTTCGCAGTTCAAGACCGGGCGGTTGCGCTTCGAGGAGGGGTCCACTCTCGCCCGGAAGACCGACCTGCCGGGTTCAAGCGAGACGTACCGCTTGTTCGAGCAAGCGATGTTGCAGCGGAAGCAGATTGTCTGCGTGTACGACGACCATCGCCGAGAACTTTGCCCGATCATCCTGGGTCATACGCAAGGGGAGGAGAGGGCACTCACGTACCAGTTTGCCGGCGGAAGCGCCTCGAAATTACCGCTCGGCGGCGATTGGCGATGCCTGACATTGTCAGATGTCAGCCAGGTCCAGCTCCGCGAAGGGCCGTGGTACAGCGGAAAAAGCCATAAGCAGCCCTCAGGTTGCGTGGAGGTCGTGGATCTCGATGTAAACCCGGACAGTCCATATCACCCGAGACGACGGCTCCCTAGCGGCGTTGTCGGCCCTACCCGAAAGAGGGCAGCTGCTGCAGCTACTCGGCAGAGATAACCAACACTGGTCGATCGGTACCCCGGAGCCTTGCGGGAGCGGACTGCCGAGAACACGTAATCCTGCATGAACCCGGTGCACGTCATCGGCGGCGGGCTTGCCGGCAGCGAGGCCGCAAACGGTTGGAACTGGTAGAGTTGTTCCTCCCCCGCCAAGCGGGGGAGGGGAACCATGCGAGGCATGGTGGAGGGGGCATGCGGCCGCCAGAGGCAACGCTTAGGCGAGCACGCGAACTCCGCCGGAAAATGAGCCTGCCGGAGGTCGTGCTCTGGCAAGCGCTGCGCAAGGGGCGACTGGCGGGCTTTCGCTTTCGCCGGCAACATCCAGTCGGACCGTACATCCTCGATTTCTATTGCCCCTCCGCGCGTTTGGCGATTGAGGTAGACGGGTTTGCGCACGACACGGTCGCGCAGGTAGGTCATGACGAGCGCCGTGATGGGTTTTTGGCCGGAAGGGGCATCAGGGTCTTGCGGATAACCGCCGCCGACGTATTGCGCGACGAGAGGCTGGAGGGGGTTCTTGTCGGTATCGAACAAGCCGCAGCAACCCCCTCCGGCTCGCGTCGCTCGCCACCTCCCCCACAAGGCGGGGGAGAAGCCCACCGCTCTTAGCCGAGGCAACCCATGTCGGCGCGTGCCGTCTTGAAGCAGCCGGCGGCGAGCGACACGTAACCCCTATGAACCCGGTGCACGTCATCGGCGGCGGGCTGGCAGGCAGCGAGGCGGCATGGCAATTGGCGCGCGCGGGGCTGCCGATGGTGCTGCACGAGATGCGGCCGGTGCGCGGCACCGAGGCGCATCAGGGCCAGGGGCTCGCCGAGCTGGTGTGCTCGAACTCGTTCCGCTCCGACGATCCGCAGCGCAACGCGGTCGGCCTGCTGCACGAGGAGATGCGGCAATGCGGCTCCTTAATCCTCTCCGCCGCGGATGCGCACAAGGTGCCGGCGGGCGGCGCGCTGGCGGTCGACCGGGTCGGATTTTCCGAGGCGGTCGAGGCGGCGCTGATCGCCGAGCCGCTCATCGAGGTCCGGCGCGAGGAAGTGGCCGGTCTGCCGCCCTCGGAATGGGACGAGGTCATCATCGCCACCGGCCCCCTGACCTCGCCGGCATTGGCCGAAGCCATCGCCGCGCTGACCGGCGAAGAGTCGCTGGCGTTTTTCGATGCGATCGCGCCGATCGTCCATCGCGACACGATCGATTTTGGGAAGGCCTGGTTCCAGTCTCGGTATGACAAGGGTGATGGCGCCGACTATGTGAACTGCCCGCTGGAGCGCGACGAATACGAGGCGTTTGTCGCGGCGCTGCTCGCCGGCGACAAGACCGAGTTCCACGAATGGGAAAAATCGACCCCTTATTTCGAGGGCTGCCTGCCGGTCGAGGTGATGGCGGCGCGCGGTCCCGACACGCTGCGCTTCGGCCCGATGAAGCCGGTCGGGCTGCGCGACCCGAAGACCGGCCGGCGGCCCTATGCCGTCGTCCAGCTGCGCCAGGACAACGCCTTGGCCACGCTCTACAACATGGTCGGGTTCCAGACCAAGCTGCGGCACGCCGAGCAGAAGCGCATCTTCCGCATGATCCCCGGGCTGGAGCGGGCCGAGTTCGCCCGGCTCGGCGGGCTGCACCGCAACACCTTCATCAACAGCCCGCGCCTGCTCGACGGCGCCCTGCGGCTGAAAGCCGATCCGCGCCTGCGCTTCGCCGGCCAGATCACCGGCGTCGAGGGCTACGTCGAGAGCGCCGCCATGGGCCTCATCGCCGGGCGCCTGGCCGCGGCCGAGCGGCTCGGGGTGGCGCTCGATGCGCCGCCGGCGACGACCGCGCTCGGCGCCCTCGCCGGCCACATCACCGGCGGCCACCTCGGCGGGGCGGCGTTCCAGCCGATGAACATCAACTACGGCCTTCTGCCGCCGCTCGACGCGCCCGTGCTCGGCAAAGGCCGCGGCGAGCGCGGACGCGCCCGCAAGCGCGCCATGGGCGTCCGCGCCCTCGCCGACCTGGAACGGTGGCTGGCGGGGAGCGCGAGGGTGGCGGCGGAATAGCGCCGGTCCTTGGTTGACGAACTCGAGCATGACTTCTGCGTCCCTTCTCCCCTCGCTCGCGCGAGAAGGCGCGCGGCGGCGCCAGCGGTTGGACCCATCGACCCGCCCCTTCACAATCGACCCGT
>DASYOB010000144.1:0-15315 GCA_036008175.1 Allostellaceae bacterium | reverse complement strand
ATCCCCGGCGGCAGCGGGCAGCGGCCGCCCGGGCCGGATGTTGACGAAGCGGACGGCAACGTGCTCGCGGAGATCGGCGCGTTCGCGAACCACGCTGCGCCCCTTGTCGTCAGCTCCGCTGAAATGTCGGCGAACAGTGAGCCGGCGCGCCACACCAAACACGAGGGCCGGCATTGCCGGTACATTCTCCGCCAGAGCGGTATCCGCTATTCCGCGGCCGCGAGGCTCGCCGCAGCCGTGGTCGCTTCGGGGGTGCGCGAGGCGGCCCAGTAGCCGATTCCCATAATGCCGGCGCCGGCGATGGCGTTGCCGATCGTGACCAACAACAGGTTCCAGGCGAGCCCGCCGAGGGTGACGGTTTCGGGGTGCGGCGCGATCAGCGCGATCGACAGCAAGGTCATGTTGGCGACCGAGTGCTCAAATCCGCTGGCGATGAAGGCATAAAGGCACCAGAAGATCGCGATGCATCTGGCGGTGTCGTTGGTCATCCGCGCCGAGGTCCAGATCGCGAGGCAGACGAGCCAGTTGCACAGGATCGCGCGGGCAACGAGTTCGAGCGCGGGGGCGTTCATCTTGGCCGCCGCGACGGTCACGATCAGCGGCGCCTTGCCGCCGAGCCCGAGCAGCGCCGGCCCGCCGCCGCCGGCCACGAACAGCGCCGCCAGAAGCGCGCAGCCGAGCAGGTTGCCGGCCCAGGTCATGCCCCAGCTCGCCGCCAGCTCGCGCAGGCCGACGCGCCCCTGCAACCAGCCATGCGTCATGAACATCGTGTGGCCCGTGAACAGGTCGGAGCCGGCAAAGATCACCAGGGTCAGCGCGATCCCGAACGAGGCGCCCATCACCACCGGGCGGATGCTCGGATCGACCGCGTTGCCGACGCAGAAGATCAGGACGATGCCGAGCCCGACGTAGCAGCCGGCCATCATCGAACTGATCGTGAAGCCGGCCGGCGAGCGACGCAGATAGGCCGATTTGGCGGCGGCTGTCTCGGCGAACTGGTCGACGGTTTCCAGGAACATGCACTGTCTCCGTTGCGGAACGACGCGGTTCAGGGCGGTGGCGGGGCCCGGCCGCCTATGGGTTCAATAGACATCCCGCTGGTAGCGGCCCTCGCTGGCGAGGTGCACGAGGTAGGATTTGGCGGCGGCCGGCCCCATCCGGCCCTGCTTGGCGACGATGTAGGCCAACCCGCGATCGACATCGCGGGCCATCCGCTCGGCGTCGCCGCAGACGTAGAAATGCGCACCGTCTTCGAGCCAGGCCCACAGCTCGGCGGCGTTTTCGAGCATTCGGTGCTGGACGTAGACCTTGTGCTCCTGGTCGCGCGAGAACGCGGTGTCGAGCCGGGCGAGAAGGCCGTCGCGGCTGTATTCGAGCAGTTCGTCCTCGTAGAGGAAGTCGGTCTGCCGGTGCGGGTTGCCGCAGAACAGCCAGTTGCGGCCGCGCGCCCCTGTCGCACGCCGCTCCTGCAGGAAGGCGCGAAACGGCGCGATGCCGGTGCCGGGACCGATCATGATCATTGGCCGGTCGGGCGGCGCTAGGCGGAAAGCCTCGCTCGGCCGCACGAACACCGCGACCGCCTCGCCGGCGGCGAGGCGGTCGCAGAGAAACGTCGAGGCGACGCCTCCGCGTCGGCGCGCTCGCTTCTCGTAGCGCACCGGTTCGACCGTCAGATGCACCTGGCCAGCGGCTATTTTTGGCGAGGAGGCGATCGAATAAAGCCGCGGCTGCAGCGGATGGAGCGCCGAGATCAGCTCGGAGAGCGGGGGCCGCGCCGATCGGAAGTATTCGAGCAGGTCGAGGAGGTCTGGATCTTCCGGGCCGGCGCCGGGGTAGCCTTCGGCCATCGCCTGCAACAGCCGCGACTCGTCGATGTCGTGAGCGCGTGAGGATAGAACCTCGATTGCCTGATCGGAGGGGCGGCGGATCTCGCAATGGTTCGACAACGCCTCGGCGAGCGGCCGCTCGATGCCGTCGGGCGACATCACCGGAGTGTCCGGCCGGACGCCAAGGCGCTCGATGGCTGCTTGCACAAGCTCGGGGCAGTTGCGTGCGACGACGCCGAGGCTGTCGCCGACCGCGTAGCCGAGCGCGCCGGCCTCATCGGCGATGACGATGTGCCTTGTGTCCTTTTGCGAGCCATCGCGGTTGAGCCGCCTCGCCGCGACAAGGCGCGCCGCCGTGGGCTCCGTGGATGGCGCGGCTGGCACTGCCGCCGACGTGTCGGGAACCGCAGGCTGGGTGGGCGCTACGGGAGGCGCATCTAGGTTCGCGAGCAACTCCTTGAGCGCGCGCGAGGTCGTCTTGCCGCCTGGGGCGCAGCGGGTCAGCTGCTTTTCGTCGCCGCGCGCGATTGCCTCGGCGTAAGTCTGGCAGAGATAGCCGCATTGTCCGCAATCCAGCTGGGCCATCGCCGACATCAGCCTGCGGGCCGGGGCCCGGCCCTCGGCCAGCGCGAGGCGCTCGTCCAGCGGCAAGGTCGGGTCGTGCCACGGAAAATTCTCGGGGTCCGGGAGCTCCTCGGCGACGGTTGGCGCGCTCGCAGCGTCGGATGCACCGACCATCTCGCCGAACAACCCGGCGAGATAACCGTCGATCCAGGCGCGCTGCCGCGGCGAGAACGGGGCGTTTTCCGGCAGTAGGGGCGCGATGAGGCTCATCTCACGCCGCCTCCGATAAAAGCGCGCAGAGCTGTTCGGGGCTGTGCCGGTTAGCAAATGCATGGAAGCTTTCGCCCGGCTCGCGTCGGGCGAGAAATCCGCGCAGCAGCGTCTCCAGGCGCTCGGGTAGCGCATCTGCTGGGATGTCGCGGGCGATCTCGCGGCCGAGACCGATCTCGGCACCGCTACCGCCGCCGACTACGAGGTGATAGCCCTCGACCTCGTCGTCGCCGCCCAAATCGACGTTCGTGGCGAGGAGCCCGATATCGCCGACATAGTGCTGCGCGCAGGAATTTGGGCAGCCGGCCAGGTGGATGTTGATGGGTTCGTCGAGGGTGATCCGCGGTTCCAGGTAATCGGCGAGCGCGAGTGCATGGCGCTTGGTGTCGGCGAGGGCGAACTTGCAGCCGACATTACCGGTGCAGGCGACGAGCCCGCTGCGTAGCGGGCTGGCGTTGGTCGCCAGCCCGAGCGCCTCAATCTCGGAGCCTGTCGCCTCGATCTGCGCTTCGGGGATATCGGAGAGCAGCAGGTTCTGCCACACCGTGAGCCGCAGCGTGCCGGAGCCGCGCCGCGCCGCAATCTGGGCCAGCCCGCGCAGCTGTGCCGCGCCGAGCCGCGAGGCCCTTGCGGTGACGCCGATATAAAAGAGCCCGGGCTGCGCCTGCGGGTGGATGCCGATATGCGCGAGCCGGTCGATCGGGCCGCGCAGCCCGCAAAGCTCGGCCGGCACGAAGCGCCACGGCACCGGCACGTGCCGCGCCGCCTCTTCTATCACCTTCTCGATGCCCCAGCGCTCGATCAGGTATTTGAGGCGCGCCGTCTTGCGGTCGGTGCGGTCGCCGTGGTCGATGAAGACGCGAATGATCGCGGCGGCAGCCGGCACGACTTCCCGCGGCTCCAACAAGACGCCGCTGTCCAAGGCAAAGCTGCCATGCCCGGTCAGCCCGCCGAGCAGCATGCGGAAATAGATGCCCTCGGGCACCGGCTTTCCCGCCCCGACCGTGACGGCGGCGAAGCCGATATCGTTGGTGTCCTCCAGCACCCCGACCCGTCCGGCGCCGTCGAGGGCGATGTTGAATTTGCGCGGCAGGCCGTACAGCTCGCGATGGTTCAGGATGTAGTGGTAGAGCGCGCGGGTTAGCGGGCGGGTGTCGATGAGTTCTTGCGGGTCGATACCCGCGGTCGGGCTGCCGGTCAGGTTGCGGATGTTGTCCGCGCCGGCGCCGCGCGACGTCAGGCCGAGCTCGTCGACGGCGGTCAGGACATCGAGCGGATGAGCGGCTCCGATCTCGCGGATCTGCAGATTGGCGCGAGTCGTGATGTCGATGTTGCCGCCGCCGAAGCGCTCGGCGATATCGGCCACCCCCGCCGCCTGATGCGCCGACAGGATGCCGCCCGGCAGTCGCAGCCGCAGCATGAAGGCGTCCTGGTTCGGCGCGACGTAGAAGAGGCCGTGGAATTTGTGCAGAAAGACGTCGGTGCCTTTGGGAAAGCGGCCGGCAGCGGCGTTGGCCGTCATCTCGTCCCACATGTCGAACGGGTTCTTCTCGC
Source organism: Allostellaceae bacterium (assembly GCA_036008175.1). Classification (GTDB taxonomy): domain Bacteria; phylum Pseudomonadota; class Alphaproteobacteria; order ATCC43930; family CGMCC-115725; genus DATARH01. The sequence goes on along the minus strand of DASYOB010000144.1, from coordinate 11,101 downwards.
GTTTCGCCAGCTCTTCCGGCACCAGCTTACCGCCGGCCGCGACGGCGCGGTCCTGCGCCGCGATGTGGATTGCGCTCGGCTCCGATGATGGCAGGCTCGCGACGGCACCGTTCGACGCCAACGCCGCGCCTGCCGCGCTGTTAGGCAAGCCAATGCCGCGTTTGCGGGCAAGCGCGGTAATGAAGCCTTCGAGATACTGCTTCTGGTCTTCGGTAAAGCCGGCGTTCTGCGGCATGAGCCTGCGCGACAATGGGCGATTCTTGCCCGGTCGCCGCAATCGTCATGCCAAACGCCCGTGCCCGCGGCCCGCAAGTCACGGATATATCGAATGTCGCATGGTGTCCTGGGCCAATTCCGGCCACAAACGGCTACCATGATGGCGCCGTACTGGCTCGGCGAGGGGAAGGGGAATGCGTTGCCGCTGGAGCGCTGGTGTCGGCGCGTTATCGTTCGGCTTGGTAGTGGCGGTGAATCCCGCCGCCTCGGCCGAGACTGCGGCGCTACGGATCGCGCGGCCGGTGGATCTGGTCGCGCTGCCGCTGATCGTCATGCAGCACGAGCATCTGATAGAGCGCGTCGCCGAGCAGATGGGCCTGGGCGCTGTGAAGATCGATTGGATCAATCCGGGCAAGACCGCCCCGATCGATGCGCTTTCCGCCGGGCAGGCCGAGTTGGCGGCGACCGATGTTGCCTCGTTCGTGATCGCCGCGGACAACACGGCGGGCACTCCGGGCGAGGTGCGTGCCCTCGCGGCGCTGACCGAGCGGCCGTATGTGCTGGTGGCGCGTAAGGCTGGGGTCAACACGATCCGCGATTTCCGCGCCGGCGACCACATCGCCGTACCGGCGCTGAAGACCTCGGGGCCAGCGCTGATGCTGGAGATGGCCGCGGCGCAGGAATGGGGGATCGAGCATTACGACAAGCTCGACCCGCTCGTCGTGGCGCGCCCCGACGAGGCGGCATCCGAGGCGCTGCAATCCGGCAAGGGCAATCTCGACGCCCACTTTTCGCAGGCGCCCTATGCCGATGACGAGCTGGTCAACGCGGCGATCCACCGGATCATGGATTCGTTCGACATCGCGGGACCGCACAGCGCCGCTGCGCTGGTGGTGACGGCGCGCTTCCACGACGCCAACCCAAAGCTTTGCGTCGCGATCCTCTCCGCACTGGAACAGGCCGACGATACGATCAAGAGCAATCCGGGCTCGGTTGCCGAGATGTACGCGTCGTTGACCAAGGACCAGGACATCGCGGTCGAGGATTTGACCGACATGATCGGCGAGCCGGATCTTGGTTATCGTGCGGCACCCTCGGGCTTGATGCGGCTTACCGAATTCATGCACCGCGTCGGCCGTCTCAAGCGCCAGCCTGGCTCCTGGACGGAGCTGTTCGTCCCTGAGGCGCACGACCTGCCCGGTAGCTGAGCCGCGGCGCAACGCTAGTGATGGGGATCCCGGTTTACAACGTGATCGGCTTTGCCGGGGCGGCAGTAATCGTCGTCGCGTATTTTGCCAACCAGCAACGCTGGTTGCGTTCGGATGATTGGCGGTACCCTCTCGCCAATTTTGTCGGCTCCGGTCTGATCCTCGTCTCACTGTTTTTCCAGTGGAACTTCCCATCGGTGGTGATCGAGATTTTCTGGATTACGATCAGTCTTTACGGCGTTGCGAAATCCTGGGCAAACGGGCCCTCGCCATAAGGGATTGCGCTTTGCATCCCGCCATATTCGGCGGATAACGGGCCATGCAGCTGCGCATCCGCTCGATCACTTACTTGGCCGAAGACATCAACGGCTACGAGCTGGTCGATCCGAACGGGCGCGACCTGCCGCGTTTCGCCGCCGGGTCGCATGTCGGGGTCCGGCTCGGCCCGGCCGATTCCGACGAGGTATGGCGCGACTATTCGCTATGGAACGACCCGGCCGAGCGGCGGCGCTATTGCATCGCGGTGCTGCGCGAAAAACTCGGCGAGGGGTCGCGCCGGCTGCATGAACAGGTGCGGGCCGGCGACACGGTCGAGGTGTCGATGCCGCGGAACCATTTCCCGCTGTCGGAGGAGGCCCAGCGCCATCTGTTACTGGCCGGCGGGATCGGCATCACCCCGATCATGGCGATGATCGCCGAATTGAAGCGGCGCCGAGCCGATTTCCGCCTCTATTACTGCACCCGCGCGCCCGAGAAGACCGCGTTCCGCGAGGAGCTGGACCTGCTCGCGGCGACGGGGCGCGTCGTGTTTCATTACGATGGCGGCGACCCGGCGCAAGCGCTCGATATCGCCACGCTGCTGCGCGAGCCGCAACCGGACACGCACCTCTACTATTGCGGGCCGGCCGGCATGATGGCGGCGGCCGCCGCGGCCTCGGCGCACTGGCCGCTGGGCACCGTGCATTGCGAATATTTCTCCGGCCCCGCCGCGGCGCCGCCGGCGCGATTGGAAGAAGATCGGCCGTTTCGGGTGAAGCTGGCAAGGAGCGGCGGCGAATACGAGGTGGTGCCGGGCGAGGCCATCATCGACGTCTTGCGCCGCCATGGAGTCGAGACCCGCACGTCCTGCGAATTAGGCTATTGCGGCGCCTGCCTGACCCGCTATCTGGAGGGCGAGCCCGACCACCGCGACCAGATCCTCGGCGAGGTCGCGCGCAAGAGCCATATGCTGATCTGCTGCTCGCGCGCCACTAGCGACGACTTGGTGCTGGACCTCTAGGCAGTGCCGCCGACGCTTTTCGACACCATCTCGTAGGTGTTGGGGCTGAGGCCGGGGGTGGCGAGGATGCGGTCGAGCTGGGCACGCATCAGCCTCTGTCGCGCGGCGTCGTAGCGGCACCATTGCCCCAAGGGCTGCACCAGCCGCGCCGCCGTCGTCGGGTTCGGCTTGTCGAGCGCGATGACCTCGTCGGCAAGGAAGGCGTAGCCCTCACCGCTGGCATCGTGGAAATAGAGCTGGTTCCCTTGCGCGAAGGCGCCGACCAGCGCGCGCACCCGGTTCGGGTTGGCGCGGGTGAAGGCCGGGTGCTGCGCCAGCCGCCGCACTGCCTCGATCGTGCCGGGCAGCGACGAGCGCGCCTGCATCGCGAACCATTTGTCGGCGACCAGCGGGTCGTCCTGCCAGCGCTCGTAAAAGGCGGCGAGCGCCGCGGTCCGCTCCGGGCAATCGATGTCGACCAGCACACCGAGCGCGGCCAGCACATCGGTCATGTTGGCACCGGCGTCGAGTTGTGCCTTGGCGATGCGGGCGCCCTCGTGCCGATCCCCGGCGGCGATGTAGGAAAGGCACACATTGCGCAGCGCCCGGCGTCCGATCGAGCCGGGGTCGATCCGGTACGGGCCAGGGTCGGCCAGCTCGTGATACGCGGCCTCGAACGGTGCGCGCAGAGCATCACCAAGCCCGGCGCGGGCGCTTTCGCGCGCGGCATGGATCGCTACGACATCGACGACCTGCATCTCGTCGGCGAGGCTCGCCTCGCTGGGCAGATAGAGCGCCTCGGCGGCGAAGGCAGGATCGCCCTCGGCATCGGCCAGGGTCTGGCGCATTGCCGCGACAAGGTCCCGGTCGAGCGGCAGCATCGCCTTGCCGTGCTGGTGCGCCGCCACGCGATCGAGCAGCACCCGGATTGCGGCCTGCTGCCCGGCATCCCACCGCGCCACCGGGTCGGTATCGTGGATCGCCAAGAATTTGAGGCGGTCGAGCGGCACGCCCTGGAGCTTGACCGGGGCCGAGAAGTTGCGCAGCAGCGACGGCACCGGCGGCGCCGGCACATCGGCGAAGCGGAACACCTGGCGCTCGGTATTGCACACCAGCACGCGGGTGCCGGGATGCGCTTCGCTCTCACCGTCGAGCCGGGTCGGCATCTCGTCGCCATTGGGGCCGAGAAGTCCCATCACGATGGGAATCGGCATCGGCTGCTTCTCGGGCTGTCCCGGGGTCGGCGGTACGCGCTGCGTCACTTCCAGGTCGTAACTTCGCGATGCGGGGTCGTAGCGGTCTGCGACCGTGATCTCGGGGGTGCCGGCCTGGTGGTACCACAGCCGCAGCGCGCCGAGATCGACGCCGCTGCCGGACTCGATCGCCGAGACGAAATCGTCGATCGTCACCGCTCGGTTGTCGTTGCGCCGGATATATACGTCCATGCCCTTCCGAAATCCCTCCGGCCCGAGCAGGGTATGCATCATCCGAATGACTTCGGCGCCTTTGTTGTAAACCGTCGCGGTGTAGAAATTGTCGATGCGCAGATAGGTCTCCGGCTGCACCGGATGGGCGAGTGGGCCGGCATCCTCGGGGAATTGCGCCGCGCGCAGGGTGCGGACCTGGCCGATGCGGCACACGGCGGCGCTGCCCTGGTCGGCCGAGAACAGCTGATCGCGGAACACGGTCAGCCCTTCCTTCAACGACAGCTGGAACCAGTCGCGGCAGGTCACCCGGTCGCCGGTCCAGTTGTGGAAGTATTCGTGGGCGATAACCGTCTCGATACCTTGGTAGTCACTGTCGGTCGCGGTTTCCGGCTTGGCCAGGACGTATCGTGTGTTGAAGATGTTGAGGCCCTTGTTTTCCATCGCCCCCATGTTGAAGTCGCTGACCGCGACGATGTTGAAGACGTCGAGATCGTATTCGAGGCCGAACACCTCCTCGTCCCAGCGCATCGCCTTCTTCAGCGAGGCCATCGCGTGGCCGCATTTGTCCTCGTCACCGCGGCGCACCCAGATCGCCAGCGGCACCTCGCGGCCCGAGCGCGTGGTGAACCTGTCCTCGACCGCGACGAGGTCGCCGGCGACCAGCGCGAACAGGTAGGAGGGCTTCGGGTGCGGATCGACCCATTTGGCCCAGTGCCGCCCATTCGCCAGGTCGCCACTCCCGGCTGGGTTGCCGTTCGACAACAGCACCGGGTAACGCGCCTTGTCGGCGCGGATCATCACCGTGAAGCGCGACATCACGTCCGGCCGATCGAGGAACCAGGTAATGCGCCGAAAGCCCTCGGGCTCGCATTGGGTGCAGAAATTGCCGCCCGATATGTAGAGGCCGGACAGCGCGGTATTGCGCTCGGGCGCGATGCGGTTCTCGACGTCGAGGATGAAGGAGGCGGGGACCTCGGCAATGACCAGCGTGCCGTCGGACTCGACGAGGTAATCGCCGGGCGCGAGCGGCACCCCGTCGAGCGCCAGGCTCACCGGCTCCAGCTCCTCGCCGTCGAGCCGCAGCGGCGCACCGGGTGCGGCAGCATCGGGATTTCGTCGCAGCTGAAGGTGCGAGGTTACTGTCGTTCCGGTCTCGGCGAGATAGAATTCGAGCTCGACCTTGTCGATCAGGAAATCAGGTGGCTGGTAATCGGCGAGACGAGTCGGTTGCGGCGGCTGGTCGCGCGGTAGGTCAAGCATCTAAGAATATCCGTCCTGTGAGAATGCCGTTTTGGGCCGCTACTCACCGGCAAACGCGACCGAAGGCACGTTGCTGCTTATGGCCGCCGAGGGGAGAGGAATTATGAAGCTTTATACCTATTACCGCTCGCAGGCGAGTTTCCGCGTGCGTATAGCGCTCAACCTGAAAGGGCTCCAGCGAGAGGATGTGTTCCTGCATCTGGAGAAGGGCGATCAGTTCGCGGCGGAATACCAGGCGCTCAACCCGCAGATGGTGGTGCCGACGCTGATCGACGGCGACACCAAGCTGTTCCAGTCGCTGGCGATCCTCGAATATCTCAACGAAAAATACCCGGAGCCACCGCTATTGCCGGCCGACTACGCGGCGCGCGCCTGGGTGCGCGGGCTGGCCCTGATAAACATCGCCGACTCGCATCCGCTGATCGTGCCGCGCATCCGGCATTACCTGACCGACGATCTGGGGTTCAGCGAGGAACAGCTGCTCGGCTGGATCCGCCATTGGATGGGAGCCGGTCTCGCGGCGATGGAGGCGCTGTTGGCCGAGCATCGCGAGAGCGGCCCGTTCTGCCATGGCGACGTACCCACCATTGCCGATATCGGCCTCGTGACCCAGGTGACCCCGGCGAAGACTTTTGGCGGCGATCTGGCGCCTTATCCGCGGGTCATGAGGGTCTACGACAGCTGCATGGCGATCCCCGCTTTCGCCGGCGCGCATCCCGCGAAACAGCCCGATGCGGAGTAGCCTCGGCTATCGCCCGCCGGACGGCGCCTCGATTGGCGCGCAATTGGTGCGACCCGACATCAGGCAATCTTCCATCTGGGAATTGCGACGCAGAGCGGTGACGAGGAAATAGGCGACGACCACCAGTACGGCGACGACGATGAGGCCGATCACCGCCGGCCGGCGGCTGTCGTGCTCGTTATCGTTCTCGGGGCCGCTCTCGCTCGGATCCATGGCCGCACACTGCCGGGAGCGCGCGTGCTCGGCAAGCGCGGCGGCGTAGCCGCTTTCCCACCCGCCGAGGCGGCGCTAGGGTGCGGCCATCCCGCGTTCGGAGGTCGCAATGCCCGATCCGCTGTCCCTCTCCGCCCGCGTTGCCGCGCGGGAGATCGCCGCCGGCCGGCTCACCGCCGAGGCGCTGACCGTGGCCTGCCTCGACCGCATCGCCGCGCGTGAGACTATGGTCGGCGCCTGGCACCATCTCGATCCCGAGGCTGCAATGGCAGCCGCGCGGCGCTGCGACGCTTCGCCACCGAGCGGACCGCTGCACGGCATCCCGATCGCGGTCAAGGATCTGATCGATACGGCCGACATGCCGACCGGCTATGGCTCGGCGATCTACGACGGCCATCGTCCGGCAGCCGACGCCGCCTGCGTTTCGCTGGCTCGGGGGGCGGGCGCGATCGTACTCGGGAAAACGGTGACGACCGAGTTCGCCTGCTTCACCCCGGGCAAGACCGCGAACCCGAAAAACCCGGCCCATACGCCGGGGGGTTCATCGAGCGGCTCGGCCGCGGCGGTCGCCGATGGCATGGTGCCGCTGGGCTTCGGAACCCAGACCGCAGGCTCGGTAATCCGACCGGCGGCGTATTGCGGCTGCGTCGGCTACAAGCCGAGCTTCGGCATGATCCCGCGCGCCGGGGTCAAGATGCTCGCCGACAGCCTCGACACGATCGGCGTCATGGCGCGCGACGTCGGCGACGCGGCGTTCTTCGCCGGCGTGCTCTCGAGCCGCCCGGCCCTGTGCTATGCCGAGATGCCGGAAACGGCGCCGCGGGTCGGGCTCTACCGCACGCCGATGTGGGGCGAGGGCGAGCCGAGCGCGATCGCCGCGCTTGACCACGCCCGTGCCGCGCTCGAACGAGCCGGCGCCTGGACCGCGGAAATCGTCGTTCCAGCCGAGCATCAAGGCCTGACGGCCGCCCAGGAAGCGATCATGGGCTTCGAGCTGGTGCGCAGCCTCGCGCACGAGCGGCTGCTGCACAGCGCCGAGTTGTCGCCGCGTCTCACGCAGATGCTTGATGCCGGGATGACGGTCGGCGCCGAGGAGTACGACGCTGCCGTAGCCGAAACGAAGACCGCACGGGCGCGGCTCGACGGCTTTTTCGGGCCGTGCGACGCGATGCTGGTGCCGGCCGCGCCGGGAGAGGCGCCGCAGGGTCTCGGCTATACCGGCAATCCGGTGTTCAACCGCATGTGGACCCTGCTCGGGACATCTTGCATTACCTTGCCGTCGATCTGGGGCGAGAGCGGCCTGCCGACCGGGGTCCAGCTCGTCGGCCGGATCGGCGACGATGTCAAGCTGATCGCAACGGCGCTGTTTCTCGAGCGCGCGCTCGTCGAGGCGGTATGAGCCACCGTCAGATCGTAGCCGCGGCGCTTGGCCTTGGCTTGGTCGCGGCCTGCGGTGCACTCGACCCGTTTCCAACGAACCCCCTGGCACCGCCGCCTGGCGCGCCCCCAGGCCAGCGCGTCGCGATCTGCTACAACACGCTCAGCGCGACACTCGCGGAGGTGGAGGCCGCGGCGCAGCAGGAATGCCCAGCGAATACCGTCGCCGAGCCAACCGATACCGATTACCACGTGCAGACCTGCCCGCTGTTGGTGCCGGCCCGCGCCACGTTTTTATGCACGCCGAAGAAATAGGTCCGCAAGGTTTCAGGTAGTATTACTAGCGGCGCGACACACCGTCAGGTGGCGGTATCCCACCGATGTGCTATCGTCCAGGTTCTCCGGGGGAGCGGTCGTTGCGATGAACTTTGACAGTTTCTTCAAGACCCGCGTGGACGCGCTCCACGCCGAGGGACGGTACCGCGTATTTGCCGATCTGGAGCGGCGTTGCGGCCGATTTCCGCGTGCCTTCGATCACCGCATCGGCGCCGAAGTAACGGTGTGGTGCTCCAACGATTATCTCGGCATGGGCCAGCACCCCAAGGTGTTGGCGGCAATGTCGGGGGAGCTGAACCAAACCGGAGCCGGCGCCGGCGGCACCCGCAACATCTCGGGCACCAGCCACGCCTATGTGCTGCTCGAACGCGAACTCGCGGAGTTGCACGGACGCGAGGCGGCCTTAGTCTTTACCTCGGGCTTTGTCGCCAACGAGGCAGCCTTATCGACGTTGGCGGGCAGCATGCCCGGCATGGTCGTGTTGTCGGACGCGATGAACCATGCCTCGATGATCGCCGGTATCCGCAACAGTCGGGCAGAGCGGCTGATCTTCCGCCACAACGACACCGAACACCTGGCGGAGCTCCTCGCCGGGGTGCCCGCGGATCGGCCGAAATTGGTGTGCTTCGAATCGGTCTATTCAATGGATGGCGACATCGCACCAATCAGCGCGATTTGCGATGTAGCCGATCGGTTCGGCGCGATGACCTATCTCGACGAGGTGCACGCGGTGGGGCTCTACGGCGACCATGGCGGCGGCATTTCCGAGCGCGACGGCGTCTCGCAGCGGCTGACGGTCATTCAGGGTACATTGGCGAAGGCATTCGGTGTGATGGGCGGCTACGTCGCCGGTTCGGCGCTGATGGTCGATTTCTTGCGCGGCCATGCGCCCGGCTTCATCTTCACCAGTGCGCTGCCGCCATTGCTGGCGGCCGGGGCGCTGGCGGGCGTCCGCCACCTGCGCGAGAGCCAGGCCGAGCGCCTGCGCCACCAGGAGCGGGTCGCCGCAGTCAAGCGCCGGCTCACCGCAGCCAGAATCCCGATGATGGCGACGGAAAGCCATATCGTTCCGGTGATGATCGGCGATGCCGTGCTGTGCCGGGCCGCATCCGACATGCTGCTGCGGCAACACCACATCTATGTTCAGCCGATCAACTACCCGACCGTGCCGCGGGGCACCGAGCGGCTGCGGGTGACGCCGACGCCGCTGCACAGCGACGAAGATATCGAGGCCCTGGCCACCGGGCTCCTCGATGTTTGGGAACAGCTGCCCTTGCAGAGACAGCCCAGTACCTAGCTGTCTCAGCCTGTCTCAAAACCCTAGCTTTTCTGCGCTATCTGGCGGGTTGGTCGTCTCGCGCCGTCTCCGCTTGCATCCCAGCATCGCGGCTCTTATGATGGGTAGGTGATGGGTTGAGATGACCTGAAAATGGGAGCAGCTGATGCCGCTGCGGGCATTCGGACTGACGGCCAAGACGGTCGAGACGCTCGGTCCCGGCTACCATGCGGACGGTGGCAAACTGTATCTGCAAGTCAGCCCGTCTGGGTCGCGATCATGGATTTTCCGCTATCAGCGGCACGCCCGGCGCCGGGATATGGGGCTCGGCCCTTATCCGCTTGTCGGGCTCGCCGATGCCCGCCGGCTGGCAAATGAATGCCGCGAGCTTCTGTTCCACGGCATCGACCCGCTGGACCAAAAGCACGGCCAGCGGGCGACACAGAAGGCGGCAGCGGCCAAGGCAATTACCTTCAAGGAATGCGCCGAAAAGTACGTTGCCGCGCATCAGGCCGGCTGGTCAGAACGGCATGCCCGATTGTGGGAACAGAGCTTAACCGCCCATGCCTATCCCGTGCTCGGGGATCTCACGGTTGCCAGCATCGACCTCCCGCTGGTGCTGAAGGTATTGGAAGCGATCTGGAACACAAAGACGGACACCGCGACCCGCGTTCGTAGTCGGGTCGAAAGCGTTCTCGATTGGGCGGCGACGCACGGCTATCGCAGCGGCGAGAACCCGGCGCGCTGGCGCGGTCATCTGGAAAACTTGCTTCCGGCGCGCAATAAGGTGAAGCCCGTCGAGCAACACGCCGCGCTGCCGTATCCCGAGATTGGCGCATTCATAGCCGAGCTACGGCAGCGGCAGGCCGTCGGCGCGAGAGGCTTGGAGTTCTGCATTCTGACGGCGGCGAGGAGCGGGGAGGTACGCGGCGGCCAATGGGACGAAATCGATTTACAAAACCGGACTTGGACGATCCCCGGCAGCCGAATGAAGGCCGGGCGCGAGCACCGAGTACCGCTCAGCGATCGGGCGGTTGAGATCCTTCGGGAGATGGCCGAGATCCGCACCAGCGACTTCGTATTTCCCGGTTTTGCCGGGCCGCTCGATCACAAGACGTTCCTCCGATTGTTGGAGCGCATGGGCCGCAAGCTCACAATTCACGGCTTCCGCTCGACGTTCCGCGATTGGGCCGCTGAGCGGACGGCCTACCCGAGCGAAATCGCCGAGATGGCGCTTGCCCATCAGGTCGGCTCCGCGGTCGAGCGCGCCTATCGGCGATCCGATCTATTCGAGAAGCGGCGCCGGCTCATGGACGATTGGGGTCGGTTCTGCGCGAGCCCGGCGGCGGCCGGCGAGGTTGTGGCGATCCGATCCGTCAGTTAACCATCTTCTTTCGAGACGCGGCCCGGCACAGTGTGAGATAAGCCGCGCCGCCTCGCGCAACTAGGCGCGCGCCCGCAATAGGAAAGGGCCAAAGGACCATGACACCAGAAACCCCGCAACTCGCGGTCGGTTTCTGCATGCCGGGAGCGCCACTCCCCATCTGAGCTGACCGCACTCATCAGGAGTGCTGTCCTATGCCCGCCACAACCCCCACTACGACCCCGCGCCTCGCGTGGGATCTAAATGACGTTCGCCCCGAAGTCGGCGGCCCGTCCCGCGCCACGCTCTACAGACTGGAGAAAGCCGGCAAGGTTCGGCTGATCCGCGGCGCCGGCAGAGTGAAGATCGCCGACACTGAGTTGCGCCGCCTCCTCGGTATGGAGGCCGGGCAATGATAACCCCCG
>DASYOB010000143.1:0-2387 GCA_036008175.1 Allostellaceae bacterium | reverse complement strand
GGCCTGTCGGCGAGCCAGATCGCCGCCGAGCTCGGCGGCATCACGCGCAACGCCGTGATCGGCAAGGTGCATCGTCTCGGCCTGTCCGGCCGCGCCAAGAGCACCTCGACCGGCGCGCCGCGGCCGCGCAAGGCGCGCTCGCCGTCGATGATGCGCATCGGCCGCGCCTCGATCCGCGGCAATACCGCGCTGGCCCATGCCTACGAGATCGAGGAGGCGGAGCCGGAACTGCTCGACAACATCATCCCGATCGGTCAGCGCCGCACGCTGTTGGAACTCAACGAGCAGACCTGCCGCTGGCCCATTGGCGACCCGAGCAGCACTGACTTCTTCTTCTGCGGCGGCCAGGCGATAACGGCCCTGCCGTATTGCTCCTATCACTCCCGCGTCGCCTATCAGCCGGCGACCGACCGCCGCCGCGACAAGCGCCCGATGCGGTAAGTTGTCATGCCCCGCGAAGGCGGGGCATCCAGTAATCACCGCGCCCAGCGCGGTCAATCTGCCTAATCTCAGTGATTACTGGATCATCCGCTTTCGCGGATGATGACACTGACAATGACGGCTCAACTCGCCTTGCCGAAACGATCATCCAGCGAATAGCCGGCACCGCGCACGGTGCGGATCGGGTCGACGGCGTGGCCGCGGTTGAGCGCTTTGCGCAGGCGGCCGACATGGACGTCGACGGTGCGCTCGTCGATATAGACGTCGCTGCCCCACACCCCGTCGAGCAATTGCTCGCGGGAAAACACTCGGCCGGGACGTTCCATCAGGAATTCGAGCAGACGGAACTCGGTCGGGCCGAGATCGACCGGACGGGCCGAGCGCGACACGCGCTTCTTTTCGCGATCGAGCTCGAGGTCGCCGATGTTGAGCACCATGGCGACGCGCTCGGGGCTTGCCCGGCGCAACAGCGCGCGGATGCGCGCCAGCAGCTCCGGCACCGAGAACGGCTTGACGATGTAGTCGTCGGCGCCGGTGGCGAGGCCGCGGATGCGCTCGCTTTCTTCGCCCCGCGCCGTCAGCATGATGATCGGCAGAGCTTGGGTCTGCGGCCGCGTCCGCAGGCGCCGGCACAGCTCGATGCCGGAGAGCCCCGGCAGCATCCAGTCGAGCACGATCAGATCGGGGGCGGTCTCGCGCAGCCTGGTGTCGGCATCGTCGCCCCGCGACACGGCATCGACCTCGTAGCCTTCGGCTTCGAGGTTATAACGCAACAGCGTGGTCAACGGCTCCTCGTCTTCCACGATCAGGATGTTGGCTCCCATCCCCGGTCTCCTATTTCTGCAGCACCGCTGCGCCAAAATTTGTCGGATCACCCTTGGGACGCTGGTCAGTGATAGGCCGGCCTTCAATCATGTAATACACGGTCTCGGCGATATTAGTGGCGTGGTCGCCCATGCGCTCGATGTCCTTGGCACAGAACATCAGGTGCATGCAGAAGGTGATGTTGCGCGGGTCCTCCAGCATATAGGTGAGGAGCTCGCGGAACAGCGACGTGCACATGGCGTCGACTTCTTCATCGCCCTTCCACACCGTGAGCGCGGCCTGCAGATCGCGGCCCGCATAGGCGTCCAGCACCTGCTTGAGCTGCACCGACACCAAGGCGGCCATGTGCTCGACGCCGCGAATGAGCTTTTGCGGATAGAAATCGCCGTCGAGCGCCACCACGCGCTTGCCGATATGCTTGGCGTGATCGCCGACCCGCTCGAGATCGTTGGCGACCCGCATGGCGCCGACGATCTCACGCAGATCGACCGCCATCGGCTGCCGCCGCGCGATGGTGAGGATGGCTTTTTCCTCGATCTCGCGCTGCAGGGCGTCGATGCCGGGGTCCGTCGCCATCACCCGTTCGCCGAGCTCGAGATCGCGGTCGACCAGCGCCTGAACGGAATCGCTGATCTGCCGCTCGACGAGGCCGCCCATCTCGGCGACCTTGCGGGTGATCTCCAAGAGATCGGTGTCGAACGCCTTGGCGGTGTGATCGACCCTGGTGGTGTATTCGGTCATTGTGTTTTCCCCGGCGCTTATCCGAAGCGGCCTGTGATGTAATCCTGCGTGCGCTGGTCGTGCGGCGCGGTGAACATTTTGCTGGTCGAGTCGAATTCGATCAGCTCGCCAAGGTACATGAAGGCGGTGAACTCGGACACGCGCGCCGCCTGCTGCATGTTGTGGGTGACGATCACGATCGTGTAGTCGTCGGTCAATTCGTCGATCAATTCCTCGATCTTGGCGGTCGAGATCGGATCGAGCGCCGAGCACGGCTCGTCGAACAGGATCACCTCGGGTCGCACCGCGACGGTGCGGGCGATGCACAGCCGCTGCTGCTGGCCGCCCGAGAGGCTTTGGCCGTTGGCGCCGAGCTTGTCCTTGACTTCGTCCCACAGCGC
>DASYOB010000142.1:0-8119 GCA_036008175.1 Allostellaceae bacterium | reverse complement strand
GTTCAGCGAGGTCAGCCTCGGCCAGGACACCATCCAGGGTTTCGATCCCTCTCAGGACGCGATCGTCCTGAGCCACACCCAGGCCGCCAACGCCGCGACCGTCCTCTCCGATGCCGCCGCGACCGGCGCCGGCACCCTGATTACCCTCAACCCCGCCCAATCCATCCTGCTCAACGCCGTCAGCCCCGCCGCCCTCCACCAAAACAATTTCCAGATCACCTGACCCGACCGCACCGGAGTCACAGTCCGCAAACAGTAACAACGATGACGCTGGAGCCGAACTCTTCCTGCGAATAGTATTGCGCGAACGTTTGCCGCATTTGTTTCTCACGATTTGTCCAGCTCGATCGGGTTTCCCAATGCCGAGCCCTACGGCGCAAACCGTCATCGCGAAGGATGCTGCCGAGACGCAGAACCCCCTCAGGTTGCGCGAGCTCGCTTCCTGGTACCGCGAATTGGCCGAGCGGGCCGGCAATCCGGCGATCTGGGAGGGCCGCCTGCGCATGGCCGGCGATCTCGACGCGGAGGCAGACAGGATTGAGCGCGCCCCCGCCGAACGCGGCGCTCTGCGTACCACTCGCTGACAGCAGTCGCGACCGCTAGAAGCTAACGTCGTCGTTCTCTCGCTCTGCCGATAGATCGAGCGCACTTGCGCCGCCGCAGCCAACAGGTTCTGCTGCGATCGGTTGACGTGCCTCAAGCGGCTACGGACAGGATCCGCTTGTATCGACCGTGATGGCCGCCGAACCGCCGCGCCGGAAAAGGGACCCCGGATGATCAAAACCATTCTTGTCCCGGCGAGAGGTGAGGACAGCGATGTCACCTCATACGACGCGGCATTGCGCGTCGCGCGGGATTTTCGCGCGCATATCGACGCGCTGCACGTGCGCATGGATCCGGTGGAGGCCGCGGTCGCGATGACGTCCGATGCGGCGGGCGGTGTGCTGGTTCAGGGGCTGATTAACCAGCTTGAGCGTGATGCCGGCGAGCGCGAGACAAAAGCGAAGCACGCGTTCGAGCATTTTTGCGTGCGCAGACGACTTGTCGTGATCAATACGCCGCAGGCCGAACAAAAAGCGGCCTCTGCCCAATGGCATATCGAAACCGGCGACGAAGCACGATGGATCGCCGCCTACGGCCTGGCCGCCGACCTGATCGTCGTAAGCCGCCGAACAGAGACAGAAGCGGCGGGGCGCTCCAGCCTCGAAGCGGCCCTGCTGGAAACCGGTCGGCCGTTATTAATCCCAAGCTCTGATGCACCATTACCGGCAAAGGGCGGTACGGTGGCGATCGGCTGGAAGGCGACCCCGCAGGCCTCCCGTGCGGTCTCGGCGGCGATGCCGTTTCTGACCCGAGCGAAACAGGTCATCGTCATGACGGTCGGGCAGGAGACCTGTGATGACGACGCCGAGCGGCTGCTCCAAAACCTGGCGCGGCACGGGGTACAGGCCCGCAGCGAGCGGCTCGACGCCGCCGGACGGGACGGCGCCGAGACGCTGCTTTCAGCGGCGGCGCGGAGGGCGCAGCTTCTGGTAATGGGCGGATACGGGCATAGCCGGCTCAGGGAATGGGTGTTCGGCGGCTTCACACAGCGCGTTCTTGCGGCGGCGCCTCTACCGGTGCTTATGGCGCATTGATACCGGCGGAGCCGCACGTCGTGCGGCCGCGCTAGAAACAGGTTGCTCAGGCGTCGCCGCGGCGCAGAATTCCGGAGCAAACCGAGGAGCCTCCCCGAATGGCCGAGCCGCGCCCAATTATTGTTTATACCGATTTCAAAAGCCCCTACGCCTACCTGGCGAAGGATCTCGCCTACGAGCTGGAGCGCGATTTTCCGGTCCGCCTCGACTGGCTGCCCTACGATCTCGACCTCGCCGATTTCATGGGGTCGGCGCGGGTCGACGACAGCGGCCGGGTTTTGGAGGCGGAGCGGACGCCGCATCAATGGCGGCGGGTCAAGTACAGCTACATGGATTGCCGTCGCCAAGCCCGTAAGCGCGGTCTGATGATCCGCGGTACGCAGAAGATCTGGGATTCGAGGGTGGCGTTCTACGGCATGCTCTATGCCAAGCAGCAAGGCGAAGCGGTGTTGCGGCGCTATCTCGATATGGTGTTCGAGCGCTTCTGGAAGCGCGAGCTCGATATCGAGGACCCCGCCGTGATCGCCGCCGTGCTGACTGAGGCAAGTGCCGATACCGCCGGGTTCGCAGCCTATGCCGCCGCGGATGCACCACAAGAACTCGCCGGCATCTGCCGCGAAGCCGAGGAGAAGGGCGTCTTCGGCGTGCCGAGCTTTATCATCGACGGCGAGCTGTTCTGGGGTCGCGAGCACCTGCCCGACATCCGGGAAATGCTCGCCGGACCGGCGCGGGAGAACGCCTCGTGAGCGACGAGCTGCCGACCGCCGCGCGCGTCTCGGACCCCGGCATCCGCGCGCTCTACAAGCTGGAGAACCGCTGGCAGGCCTGGCTCGATGTCGAGGCGGCACTGGCCCGGGCGCAGGCCGAGCTCGGCATCATCCCGGCCGAGGCAGCGGAGGCGATCGCCCGCGCTGCTCGCCTCGACCTCCTCGACCGCGCCCGCATCGACGAAGGCTTCGCCCGCACCGGCCATACCATCGTGCCGCTCGTCTGGGAGCTGTCGCGGATCGTCGGCGAGCCTCATGGCGGCTGGGTGCATTGGGGCGCGACGACGCAGAACATTACCCAGACCGGCGATTTACTGGTGCTGCGTCAGGCGCATCGCATCTTTCTGCGGCTGATCGGCGACGCGTTGCTCGCCGCCGCCGATCTCGCCGAAAAGGGCGCCGACATGCCGATCGCCGGCCGCACCCACGGCCAGCACGCGGTCCCCGCCACCTTCGGCTACAAGCCGGCGGTATGGATCGACGAGCTGATCCGGCATGCGGAGCGGTTGCGCCAGGCCGCGCCGCGCATCTTTGTCGCGATGCTCGGCGGCGGCGCCGGCACCTTCGCCTCGCTCGGCAAGGACGGGCCGGCGGTGCAGGCCGGGATCGCCCGGCAGCTCGGGATGGAGCCGATGGCGGTGCCGTCGCGCGCCTTGGGCGACCACCTCGCCGAAAACATCTGCCTCCTCGGCCTGCTCGCCGCGACTTGCGGCAAGATCGCCCGCGAGATCTACACGCTGATGAAGACCGAGTTCGGCGAGGTCGAGGAGCCGGTGCCGCCGGGCACCGTCGGCAGCTCGACGATGCCGCAGAAGCGCAACCCCAAACTGTGCCAGGACATCATTGCCGCCTCGGCCGAGATCCGCTCTTGCGTACCGCTGGCGCTCGAAGCGATGCAGACCGAGCACGAGGCCGACCGCACCACCAGCGTGATGATGGACGCCGCCGAGGCGCGCGCCGCGATCGCCACCGGCGACATGCTGAGCCGGCTCGTCGAGGTGCTGCGCGGGCTGCGGCTCGATCCCGAGCGCATGCGCCGCAATCTCGATCTCGGCGGTGGGCTGATCATGGCCGAGGCGGTGATGCTGAATCTCGGCAAGACCATCGGCCGGCAACACGCGCACGATGTCGTCTACGAGGCGGCGCAAGCCGCGTTTGTCGAGGGCAAATCCTTCGGCGCGTTGTTGGCGGCCGATCTGCGCGTAACCGCCCACCTTAAGCTGCACGAAATCGATGCATTGCTCGATCCCGCCGGCTATACCGGCCTGTGCGCCGAGATGGCGCGCGACGCCGCCGCCCGCGCCCGTACGACGGCAGCAGAGCTTTCCGAGGACTAGCCGAACAGCCGGTCGCCCTGCTCGTCGATAATCTGTTTGGCCTTGGCGATCGAGAAAGCGATCGCCTCCTCCCGGCTCGAATGGGTCTCGGCGCGGACGAAGCGATGCTCTTTGAGTTCGCCGCCGACTTCCTTCTCGATCGTGCCGGCGGTCTGATAATGCCCCTTGCTCGCATATGGCGTCGGACGGATGCGATAGCCGTTGTATTCGACCGGGTCCTCCTGGGGATCGATTGCGACGTCGCCGAACAATCGGCTCCACAGCGCTTTGAACATCGAAGCCACGATCTATCCCAGATAAGCGCCGCCATTGACATGCAGCGTGTGACCGGTGACGAAACCGGCATCGACGGAGGCGAGGAACACCGCGGCGCGCGCGATGTCCTCGGGCTGCGCGATGCGACCCAACGGGATCGCATGCCCGGCAGCCTCGATCTCCTCCTCACTGCTGCCATAGCGCGGCTGCGCGGTGTCGGTGAGACCGGGTGCAATCGCGTTGACGCGGATCCCGTGCGGCGCCAACTCCAACGCCATCTGCCGGGTCATCGACAACACTCCACCCTTGCTCGCGCAGTAATGCACCCCGCGCGGCGAACCGCGATAGGCAGCGCCGGAGGTCAGGTTGATTATTGAGCCCTGCCGCCCGCCGGCCACCATGCTCTTCGCCGCCGCCTGCGCGCAAAAGAACGAGCCCTTGAGATTGACGTCGAGCACATAGTCCCAATCGTCCTCGCTCATATCGAGGAACGGCACACGCGGAAATACGCCGGCGTTGTTGACCAGCACGTCGATCGGACCGAGGCCGTCCTCAACCGCCGCGACCATGGCCTCGACCTGGACGCGCCGGGCGACATTGGCCTGTATGGGCAGGGCGCGGCGGCCGGTGGCGCGGACGATTTCGGCGACCTGCTCGGCCGCCTCGGCATTGTCGAGCCAGTTGACCGCGACATCGGCGCCGGCCTCTGCGAAGGCGAGCGCCGTGGCGCGCCCGATCCCCTGCTGCGCGCCGGTGACCAGCGCCACCTTTCCCGGCAATTGCATAGCGTTTGTGCACCCCCTGCTTGCGTCGGATCGTCGCAATCGCGGCGCGTGAACGATGACCCGCGCTGGATGTTTTCGAACAGTCCCCCAACCGAGCCGATGCAGATGAGAATCGCACAAGTCGCACCGCTGATGGAAGCGGTGCCGCCGAAGTTATACGGCGGCAGCGAACGCATTGTCGCTTACCTGACCGAGGAACTGACAGCCCTCGGCCATGAGGTCACGCTGTTCGCCAGCGGCGATAGCATCGTCAACGCCCGGCTCGCGCCGGTATGGCCGCAGGCGCTTCGGCTCGATCCGTCGATCTGCGATTACCTGGCGCCGCATATGGTGATGATCGAGACCTTGGCGCGCCAGGCGGAGGAGTTCGACGTGATCCATAGTCACGTGGACTACCTCGCCTACCCGGTATTGCGGCGCCTCGGCGTGCCATTCGTCACCACGCTGCATGGGAGGCTCGACCTTCTCGTGCTGCAGCGCATCTACGATTCCTTCGACGACGTCCCCGTCGTCTCGATTTCGGATGCACAGCGTCGGCCGTTGCCGCAGGCCAATTACGTGGCGACGATCCATCACGGCATCCCCGAGCGGCGGCTGCTGCCCAGGTTCGGGGCGGGCGGGTATCTTGCCTTTCTTGGCCGGATTTCGCCGGAAAAGGCGCCGGATGCCGCGATCCGCATCGCGCAAAAAGCGGGAATGCCGATCAGGCTCGCCGCCAAGGTGGACAAGGTCGACCGGCAGTATTTCGAGGAGATCGTCAAGCCGATGCTGGCGGCGCCCGGCGTCGAGTTCATCGGCGAGATCGGCGATGATCAGAAATCCGAGTTCCTCGGCAACGCCGCGGGGATGCTGTTTCCGATTGCCTGGCCCGAGCCGTTCGGTCTCGCGATGATCGAGGCGATGGCGTGCGGCACGCCGGTGATCGCGTTCCGCTGCGCCTCGGTTCCGGAGATCGTCGACGACGGCATCACCGGTTTCATCGTCGATACCGAGGCGGAGGCGGCCGAGGCGGCGACTCGCCTGGGCCAGCTCGAGCGCTCCCGGGTGCGGCGGGTGTTCGAGGAGCGCTTCACCGCCCGCCGGATGGCCGAGGACTACCTCAACGTTTATCGCCGCCTGATCGCACGTGAGCAGCCGCTGCGGAAGGCCGTCTGAGAGATTTCTCAGACGCGCCCGACATCCGGTCGGGCAAAGCACCCGTCAAGCAAATCGCGGAGGCGGAAGTCCGTGATAGGTCTTCGGTTTCGCCGAGCTTCGGCCAGCACCGCTGCGGGCACACCAGTCTCCTTGCCCGAGTTCGCGCAGCATGGCCCCGCCCGGTTTCTGCTGCATTATGTCCTCCGGCATCGTCGCGGCCACGCGATCGTGCTCGCTGCCGTGCTGGCCGCCGTCGGTTGTGCGATCGGATCACAATACGGGGTGAAGCACCTGGTCGACTTGCTTGGGTCGCGGGATACGAGCGATTGGCAGCTGTGGTCGGCGGTGGGTCTGCTTCTCGCCCTCGTCGCTGGCGACAACCTGCTGTGGCGGCTCGCCGGATGGGTGGCCGCCCGCATCTTCGTCGCGGTCGGCGGCGACCTGCGCATCGACCTGTTCGAGCACTTATCGGGTCATGGCACCGGCTATTTCGCCGACCGGTTTCCGGGCGCGCTTGCCGGCCGGATCGTGGCCGCCGGAAATGCCGCCTTCAGCATCGAAAACCGCCTGACCTGGAGCACGATTCCCCCGGCTGCCGCGGTTGTCAGCAGTATCGCAGTCCTCGGCACGGTCAATTGGCGATTGACCGTGGGTCTCGCTGTCGTCGCAGCGGTGCTCGGCGGGTTCATCTCGCGCATGGCCGCGCGGAGCCGCCCTCTTCACGACCGCTATGCCGATCGGGCCGCTGCTGTCACCGGAGATCTTGCCGACATCGTCGGCAATATCGGGCTGGTCAGGAGCTTCGCGGCGGCGCAGCGCGAGCGTGAGCGGCTGTCTCGCCATATCGGCAACGAAATGGCCGCGCAATGCGACAGCCAGCGCGCGCTCGAACGGGTCCGGCTGTTCCATGCCGGTTGCGTGTTCCTGGTGACCGCGGCGGTCGTCGCCTGGTCGGTCATGCTGTGGCGCGCCGGGCAGATCACAACCGGGGATGTCGTGCTGGCGACCACCCTCGGGGTCACCGTGCTCCACGCTTCGCGCGATCTCGCCATGGCGATGGTGGACTTGCTGCTCGACATGGCGAAGCTCGGCGAAGCGGTGCGGGCATTGGGACTGCCGCATGAGATGCCCGACGCGCCCAATGCACGGCCGCTGATCAATCTGGGCGGCTCTGTCTCGTTCCTCAACGTATGCTTCAGCTACCCGAACGGCGAACGGGTGCTGCAGGATTTCGCCCTGCACATTCCGGCCGGCCAGAAGGTCGGGATTGTCGGCAAGTCGGGCGTCGGCAAATCGACCGTCATCGCGCTGATGCAGCGGCTCTACGATCCGGAACACGGGCAGGTGCTGATCGACGAACAGAACATCGCCGAACTCACCCAGGAGAGCCTGCGCCGGACGGTTGCGGTCGTCCATCAGGACGTCTCGCTGTTCCATCGCTCGATCATGGAAAACCTGCGCTACGGAAGGCCAAGCGCCAGCGACGAAGAGGTGTACGCTGCGGCCGAGGCGGCGCGTTGCACCGAGTTCATCGAGCGCCTGCCGGACGGGTTCGACACCATCGTCGGCTCGCGCGGCCTGAAACTGTCGGGCGGGCAGCGCCAGCGGCTGGCGATAGCGCGAGCCTTTCTGTGTAAGGCGCCGATCATCCTCCTTGACGAGGCGACCTCGGCGCTTGATACGACCTCGGAGCAACTGATCCAGGACGCGCTGGCGCGCTTGTTCAATGGCCGCACCGTGATTGCCGCGACGCACCACCTGTCGACACTTGCAACCTTCGATCGCATTATCGTCTTGGATCATCAGCGGATCGTTGAAGACCGCGCTGCCGTGGACCTGCTGCGCCGTCGGCGCGTTTACAGCCGGACGAAGCTCCGTCTCGGTAGCACAGCCGGCAGGCCATGAATGCTCGATTGCACCATCTGTCGCATCGCCTCGGAGCCTCGGTCGCCGCAGCGGCATTGCTGACGCTATCGGCCTCGCCGGTCGGGGCGCTGGCGCAAGGCCCCTCGGCGCAACCCGGCGCCGACGCGGCACCCTCGACGACAAAACCCGGGCCCCCGGCACCCAGCTATCTCGAGCCGTTGAATGCCGACGAATCCGCGACCGTCCTCGGCAGGAAGGTGATCGGGCCGAACGGCGAGGATCTCGGACTGATCTGCGATGTGATCGTCGATCGCGATGGGCGGCCGCGCGCCGCC
>DASYOB010000141.1:0-5082 GCA_036008175.1 Allostellaceae bacterium | reverse complement strand
GGGGGCACCCTCGAGGGCGTGCAGATCCTCAGCCCGAAGACGGTGGCGCTGTTCAGCCTGAATTATCTGCCCGATGGCAGGGAGGTGGCCGATATGGCGTTGCCGGGGATGTTCAGCGAATCCAGCTATGCCGGGGTCGGCTTTTCGCTCGGCTGCGGGGTCAACATCGACGTGGCCAAGACCCGGCTGCCCGGCTCGGTGGACGAATATTTCTGGGGTGGCGCCGCCGCGACGGCCTTCTGGATCGACCCGAAGGAGGAGCTGGCGGTCGTGTTCATGACCCAGGTGATCGGCAGCGAGGCGCGCCTGACATTGCGCCGTGACCTGCGCACGCTGGTCTACTCGGCAATGACCGAATCGTTCGCGTAGACGTGGCTATCGCCGCTTCGGCATCTCGAAGGCGGCCCCGCGCTCGACATGGCGGATCAGCGTGCTGATGTCGTCATCGGCGGCGCCTGCGAACATCGCGTGCTTGTAGACCAGACGGGCCGCCTGGCAGACCCACATCGGCACCCCGAGTTCCTCGCCCTGCGCGATCGCTAGTTCGATGTCCTTCATCAGGATGTGCAGCGCCGCCCCATAGTCGAACGAGCGGTCGAGCACCGCAGTCGGCATCACTGTCAGCGTCGCCCCATTGCGGCCGCTGCCGGCGTTGATCGCGTTCACCATCACCTCGGGATCGAGTCCGCCCTTGGCGCCCATCACGAAAGCTTCAGATGTCGCGGCCAGCGACACGGCGAACAGGATGTTATTGGTCAGCTTCAAGACCTGCGCGGCACCCGGTTTATTGCCAGCTATCGTCAGCGTCTGGCCCCATAACGAGATCAGCGGCCGCGCCTTCTCGACCGCCGCTGGGTCGCCCGACACCATCACCGACAGCGTTCCGGCGCGTGCTCCGGCGGGTCCGCCGGAAATCGGGCAGTCGACGATCGTCACGCCGTTCGGCGCCAGCGCCGCCTCGATTTCGCGAAGGAACGGGACACCGACGGTGCAGGTGTTCAACAGCACCTTCATCGCCCGGCCTGCGGCCAGACCTTCCGGCCCTAATACCGCGGCGCGAAACGCTGCCAAGGTAGGCAGCGACACGGCTACAATCTCGCACTGGTCCCCGACATCCTTGGGCGAGGCGGCCCGCCGCGCCTGGCGCAGCAGCAGCGGTTCCATCGCCGCCTCGCTGATGTCGAACACGACGAGGCTGTGCCCGCCGTCCAAGAGCTTGCCGGCCATCGGTTGACCCATATTGCCGACGCCGAGATACCCCACCTGCATCGCCGCTCTCCTACCGTCGATGTCCACGAAGGCGAGGCTGCCACAGACCAGGGCGGGTTGCACGCCGGGCACCTTTTCCCGGACTGTCGGCATTCCACCCGGCGAGCTACGCGACGCCAACTAATCGAGACGCGCGGAAAGATCGCACTAAGCGCACAGGACAGGTCGGCCAGGGGCAGGGGCTGTTTTAGTCGATATAGACCGTCAGGGATCCGCTTCTCGGAGATTTCGGCGCTTCCTCCGGAACCGTCGTTGCGGGCGGCGCGGCAAACGACGCAATCTCGGTGAAGAATAAGCCGGCACGCGATTGCCTTGCCATGCTCGTCAGTCATCAATGGGAGCAGTAGATGACCGAACCGATCGATCCGGATGCGGATGCGCGCGAGGCGTTGCGGCTGATCGGTCCCGATCCGCAAAACTGGGTGCCGGACCGTCCCGGCATCGACCACAACGTCGTGATTGTCGGTGGCGGCCAATCGGGCTGCGCGTTCGCCTTCGCGCTGCGGCGTGCCGGGATCGGCAAGATTTCGGTCATCGACATGGCCGAAGACGAGGCGCGGGCCGGCGTGTGGCTGAACGCCGCGCGCATGAACGTGCTGCGGACCCCGAAGACGCTTCCCGGCCCCGAGCTCGGTATTCCGGCACTAAGCTTTCAGGCTTGGTACGAGGCCCGCAATAGCCGCGACGCCTATGCCGCCTTTGAGCGCATCCCACGCGCGGCCTGGGCGGAATATCTCGCCTGGTATCGGCGATTTCTCGACATCCCGGTGCGCTACCGCACCCGCCTCGTAGGCATTGAGCCGGCGGCCGGGCATTTCCGCCTGCACATCGAACAGGAGGACGGTGCAACGGTCGAGACCGCGCGCAAGGTCATCCTCGCCAACGGCGTTGCCGGCAATGGAGGACCGTACATACCGTCGGTGATGCGGGAAGCAGTGCCGCGGCATCTATACGCCCATACCGCCGATCGGATCGACTTCGCGGCGCTGCGCGGCAGGAGGGTGGCGGTAATCGGCGGTGCCGCCTCGGCGTTCGACGCGGCCGGGGTGGCGCTGGAGTCAGGAGCGGCGTCGGTGCATCTCTTTGCCCGCCGAGCGAGCCTGGCCGCGATCCCGATCTCGCGCGTCCGCGGGTATCCCGGCGTCTATGACAATTACGGCGAGTTGCCAGACGAGGTGCGCTGGCACCAGGCGATCCGGTTCCGCCGCGCCGGCTCGACCGCGCCGGCCGACGCGATCGAGCGGGTGCTGCGCTTTGACAACTTCCACCTGCACCTCGCCGCACCTTGGGAGCAGGCGCACGCGGAAGCGGACGCGATTGTTGCACATGCCGCGGGTGAGGAATTCCGGTTCGACTTCGCGATCGCCGGCACCGGGTATTTCGTCGACCCGCAGGCGCGCCCCGAACTCGGCGATTTCGCGCACGAGATACTGCTGTGGCGCGACCGCTACACTCCACCCTCGGGCGATGAGGACCCATACCTCGGCGCCCATCCCTATCTCGGCGCGGGACACGAATACCTCGAGAAGGCGCCGGGAAGGGCGCCCTATCTACGCGACATCCACATCCACAACCCGGCGGGATTTGTCAGCTTTGGCTGGCCCGAGGGGGACGTGCCGAGCATGCGGCGCGGCGTGCCGGCGATCGTGTCTCGGATCAGCCGCGACCTGCTGCTGGCAGATCTCGACATGCACCGTCGGCGGCTCCTGGCCGATGTCGCGGCCGATTTTGACGAGGCGCTCTATGCCGCCGCGGTATGGGCGGGCGCGGGCGCGGGAAACGCCGCGGGGAGCCTGGGAGCATCGTCTGCTGGCCGCGCTTGAGGCGGTATCACAAGCCTGCAAACGTCACGCGGACTCGGCTATTTTCCTCCGTCGACCGCCAGCACCTGGCCGTTGACGAACCCGGCCAGGTCGGAGGCAAAGAACACCACCGCATTGGCGATGTCCTGCGCGGTGCCCAGGCGCTTCATCGCGATCCGCTCGAGCAGTTCCTTTTGCCCAGCCTCTCCGTATCCAGTCCACTGCCTCTCGGAGGCCGGGTTGGAGCGAACGAAACCCGGTGCGACGCTGTTGACCGTGATCCCGAAGGGACCGAGCTCGTGCGCCAGCTGTCGCGTCAGGCCGACAACCGCGTGTTTCGCCGAGCAATAGGCCTGTATGCCGGTCAGCGAGGCGGCCAGCCCGGCCCCTGAACTGATATTGACGATACGACCGCCCCCGGCGCGCTTCATGCCGGCCGCCGTAGCCCGGCTCAGTGCGAGGGCGGCGCCGATATTGACCGCGAAGATCCGGTCCCAGTCGGCGTCCGACACCTCCTCGATCGGGCGCATCACCTGCCCGGCGACACCGCCGGCGTTATTCACCAGCACATCGACGCCGCTGCCGGTTGTCTGCTCGATCTGCGCGACCCAGCTCGCCGCCGCGGCGCGGTCGGTGAGGTCAACGACCGCTGTCGTGATGCCGGCCGCCGCCGTCTCGGCGAGTTCGGCGGCGGACAGATCGCAGCCGAACACACGCGCGCCGAGTCCGGCGAAGGTCTCGGCAACGCACCGCCCGAAACCATGCCCGGCGCCGCTGACGGCGACCGTTCTGCCATCGAACCGGATCTGCATCGGAGCACCTCGTCCAGCTGCGCCTAGGCTTGCCGCCAGAATGGCGGCCGCGCCCGGACCGGGTCGAGCAGCGACCAATCGCCATCATCCAGTACATAGCCCCGCGGATAGGGTGGCCGCGGCTCCAATCCGAGCGAACGGACAACACGGTCGTCGCGGTAATAGCATTGCAGGACGACACGGGTCAGGGTGGCGACCGCGGCCCCGCCTTGTGCCCGCAGCTCCAACGCCACCGCCTCGCGTCGGACCGGGTCGAGACTGGCGAGCGGCATCCCGGCGATGCGTGCGAGCAAGCCCAGCGCTTGCCGCACAAGGCTCGCATCGCGGCCGAGCGTCGCCACGATGTCGGCCTGGATCGCCGGATCATCGGCGCCGGGCACATCGAATTCCTCGCTGGCCGGGATGATCACGCCGGCAATGGCGCGCAGATCGTCCCGCTGAGCGGGGGTGAGCTGGCTGCTCTCGGACATCGCGTGCCTCAATCGAACAGGTTGGCCAGGCGCTGCTTCATCTGGTCGGCGACGTAGAGCGCCAGCGCCTGAATGGTAGAGGTAGGGTTCACGCCACCGGAGGTGACAAACAGACTGCCGTCGACGATGAACAGGTTCTTCACATCATGCGACCGGCCCCATTCGTTGACCACCGAGCGGGCCGGATCGGCGCCCATGCGGGCGGTGCCCAGCAGGTGCCAGCCGCCGTACAGGATCGGGCTGTTGACGCAGATGTCGGTCGCTTCGGCCGCGGCGAGGATCTCCTTCGCGCGGGCGATGCCGTGCTCCATCATCCGCGCCGTGTTCTCGCCGATCCGATAGTCGATCCGCGGCGCGGGGATGCCGTGACTGTCGGTCAGCACCGGGTCGAGCGTCACTCGGTTATGCTCCTCCGGCAGGTCCTCACAGATCGCCGACAGGCCGAGCCGATGACCGTTGAGGCGGCGGAAGGCGGCGTGATGGCCAGCGCCCCAGGGCAGGAGGCCCTTCGCCTCGCTGGCGACGGCCTCGACGACCGGCCCGACGCCGCGGCCGAACTGAAACGTGTAGCCGCGCACAAAGCCGCGCGCCGGGTCGGTTTCGTAAAACTCCTTGCTCCACAAGCAGGTCGGCGGCGCCCGGTTGCTGTCGGTCGGCTCGGCCACATCGCCGTAGATTTGGGCGTAAGGGTGGAACATAAGGTTCTTGCCGACGAGACCGCTCGAATTG
>DASYOB010000140.1:0-4040 GCA_036008175.1 Allostellaceae bacterium | reverse complement strand
TCCGGTTGGGGACGCCACAAATTCCAATCGGTTACAAACTGACGCGGCGGCGGAATCTCCCTAACTTTCCCCGAACAACGCGTTTGGTTCTTGGCCGATCTCGGTTGACGTGCATGGCCGCTCCCATAAGTCAGTGAGCCGCCCAGCCGGGAACCGGTCTCCCGAAGCCCAGGGGCAAACCGAGGCGTCGGGAGCGCCGCACGCCAGCTGAGTGCATTTGACCTGTCGAGATACGCCGACCATTCTGCCGTCGAGGTAGCACGGAGAGGATCCTCCCGATGCGAACGAAGATCTCCTGCGGATGGCTGGTCGGTCACGATCCCCGCGGGCATGTCCTTCTGCGAAATGCCGATTTGGTTTTCGAAGGCAATACGATCCTCTTTGTCGGCGAAAACTTCCCCGGCGACGTCGACACCGTTATCGATGCGGCTGAGCGCCTCGTCATCCCCGGCTTTATCGACACGCATGTCCATTCGGGCCACCGCGCCTCCCACCGTCTGATCGCCGATGTCGGGCGTCCGGATTATTTCGGCCAACCCTTCCTCGAGATCAGCGTCGCGCGGGAGGGAACGCGTGTCGGCGGCGACCCGCGCTATGTTCGACCCGACGATAATGCGGCGGCCGAAGATCTGGCGTTCAACGCTCGCTTCACGGTCGCCGAGCTGCTTCGCAACGGCATCACCACCTTTGTAGAATTCGGCAGCCAGCGGAAGGTTCAGGAAGCGCTGTTGCAGCAGATCGCCGAACTCGGGCCTCGAGCCTATCTCGGTCCGGGCTTCGACAGCGGTCGCTGGGTTGCGGGAGAAGGCGGCAAGCTGGTACGGGTGATCGAAGAGGATCGAGGGCAGCGCGAATTCGAGCTCGCCCTCGATTTCATCCACCAGAATGACGGCGCGTGCGGCGGCCTCGTCCGAGGCATCATCGTGCCGCGCGAGGTCGAGACCTGCACGCTCGACCTGATGCGCGCCGCCGCCGAAGCCGCCCGTGAGCGCAAGCTGCCGGTGGCGATTCACGCCGCATACAACATCCACGAGGTGTTCGACATCATTCGCGAACACCAGATGACCTCGATCGAGCTTCTCGAAGCGGTCGGCCTGATGTCCGACACGCTTAATATCGGGCACGGCAATTTCACCACGGCCAATCCGCTGATGAATTATTCCGGCTCGCGCGATCTGGAGATCATGGGGCAGCACCGCTGCACGATCTCGCATTGCCCGGTGAACATTGCGCGTCGCGGCCGCTTCCTCGACAGTTGGCAGACCTACAAGCGGGCGGGTGTGAACATCGCGCTTGGCACCGACACCTACCCGCGCGACATGATTCTGCAGATGCGCAACGCCTCCTATATGGGGAAGATCGCCAGTCGCAACCTGAAGGCGGCGACCGCCGGCGAGGTGTTCGAAGCGGCGACCCTGAACGGCGCCCGCTCGATCGGCCGAGACGATATCGGGCGGCTGGCACCCGGCGCGCGTGCTGACATCGTCATCATCGACTTGACCGGCCGCGACAGCCTGCGCTACGGCCCGATCCGCGATCCGATCAAGAGCCTCGTTGATTGCGGCATCGGCGACGATGTCGACACGGTGATCGTCGATGGCGTGGTCAGGATGGAGAGCGGGCGGATCCCGGGCGTCGATTTCGCCGAGTTGCGGCGACTGGCGCAAGCGGCTGGGGACCGCATCTGGGATGGCTGGGCGAATTGGGATTCGCTCGGGCGCACCGCCGATGAGATGAGCCCCTTTTCCTTTCCGCGCGCCAACTAATGTCTCCGAGTGCGGAACGGGAAAAGCCGTACGATCCGCCAGATTTTTTCCGGTCTATGGCTTGCCGGCTCTTTGGGCTAGGTAACAAACTGTCGGCGGAAACTGGAGCGTTGGAAGACAATTGCACACTCGTATAGGGAGAGAGAACTCATGGACCTCAATGGCGCGGTCGCCCTAGTGACGGGCGGCAATGGCGGGCTCGGGCAGCGCATCTGTCACGCGCTCGCGAGGGAGGGTGTGCACATCGCCGTCATGTATGCACAGAGCCGCGACCAGGCCGAAGGCGTCGCCCACGAGCTGACATCGAGATATCAGAGCAACGCCGCGGCGTTCGCCTGTGACATCACCGATGGCGCGGCGGTGGAGGGCCTGATCGGCGAGGTGACCAAGCGCTTCGGCCGTCTGGACATCCTCGTCAACGACGCCGCCTACAACAAGGCGATCCCGTTCACCGACCTCGATAGTCTGACGATGGAGGTCTGGGACAAAATCATCGACGTCAACCTGACCGGACCGATGCGCCTCACCAAAGCGGTGGCGCCCGTCATGAAGGCCCAGGGTAGGGGCCGGATCGTCAACATCTCATCGGTTGCGGGCGTTGCACCGACGGGCTCGTCGATCGCCTACGCGGTGTCGAAGGCGGGGCTGATCCAGCTGACGCGCTGCATGGCGGTGGCCTTGGCACCCGAGACGCTCGTCAACTGCGTGGCCCCGGGCCTTTTGGAGGGCACGCGAGCGACAGCCAATCTCCCTTCCTCGACAATCGAGCGCTCCGCGGCCACATCGCTTCTGAAAAAACCCGCAGATAAGGACGACTGCGCCGACATGGTGGTCACCATGTGCCGCACTGAGACGATGACCGGCCAGACGATGGTCATCGACTCCGGCCGCTACTTTCACTGACGCCCCCGACAGCTGCCAGTCACCCCACCGAGATCAGACCGTCGAATACGGCCGATACAGCTCGCTAGCGCAGGCGCGGCCCCGGGTCCAATCCCAGATACACCCGGCCCCCGATGGGATACCACTCCGGCGCGATCGTGACCGTCTGGCCAACGACGTGCAAATCGCGCCAGCATTCGGCCAAACGGCTTTCGCGCTTGAATGAGGTGCTGCCGCCGTGCCGGTACACCAAATCCATCGCCTCGCGTGCGCTGTCGGCCGCATAGGTAGAAGCCAGCCGGCAGCGGGCGCGCTGCTCGAGCGTGATCTCCTTCCCCGACGCGACCATCGCCCATAACTCGGCGATCTGCGCGCTGCGGTAGGCTCGCCCGGCATTCAGGATTGCATCGGCCCGGCCGACCGCGTCCTGCACCTGCGGATTGTCGCAGAGCAGTCCGACGGGGCGACCACGCGGCTGCTTGCCGCCGGCAAGGTCGATCAGCGCGTCGATGCCAGCCCGCGCGATGCCGGTGATAACCGCACTGTGGTGCGGCCCGACCCAGCACTGGACCGGCAATGCATACATCACCCCCGGCCAGCGCGACCACTGGTTCTCCAGCGGAATGCCGATCTGCGGCATGGTTCGCCGCTCGGGCAGGAAAACGTCGTCGACCGTCCAATCGAAGCTGCCGGTGCCGCGCAGCCCAGCCACGTCCCAGCTCCCGGGTACGATCTCCACTTCGGCGCGGGCGAACACGCCGCGCCAGTAGAGCGAGTCGCCATCAGGATGGCGCCGCGGCTGGCCGTCATCGCCAATCACCTGGAAGCTCCCCAGCATCCAGGAGGCCTCCTGACAGCCGCTGCCGAACTGCCAGCGTCCGCTGACCCGGTAGCCGCCGGCGACCGGCACCGCCTGACCGCCGCCCGGCACAGCGGTGCCGGCGATGACCGTGTCCGCCCGCTTCCCGTAGATTTCGTCGACGCCCTCGTCGGGCAACCCGAGTGTGACCAGCTGGCCGACGCCCCCGTTGCCGAGGTTCCAGCCGACCGAGCCGGCGCCCTCGGCCAACCGCTCGACGGCCCGCAGATAGGTCAGCGGGTCGACCTGCAGCCCGCCCAGCGAGCGCGGGATCACCATCTTGTAGAAGCCGGCGTCGCGCAATTGCTCGAACAGCGCCGGCGGCATGCGCTGCTCGCGCTCGATCTCGCCATGATACTTGCGCAGCACCGGCTCCAGCGCGGCCGCCGCCTGCACCAACGGCTGGGCGTCAATATCTGCCGGTAAGCGCGTCTCTTCCGTCTCTTCGGCCATCATGCGCTTTCTCCTGCTGTCGCGCGGAGCGTACCACGTAGCCATGTCGGCTCCCATATAGCATGACCCGGCAACCGGTA
>DASYOB010000139.1:0-87876 GCA_036008175.1 Allostellaceae bacterium | reverse complement strand
ATCGACGGGTACAGATGATGCTCGGCGTGATACGGCATGTTCCACATCAACAGCCGGATCGGGAACCGGGTAAGCGTCGTGCGAGTGTTGGTCAGGCCGTTCCGGTCCTGGCTGCATCCGGTGTGCTCGGCGATCAGCAGGGCCCGTAACAGCGGTTGCGCCAGCAGCACCGGCAGAAACCAGAAATACAGGACCGCACGAAAGCCGAGCGCGATGGAGACAGCGCCGGCCAGATAGATCAGCAACTGCGCCGACATCGACAGCGCGATGCCGCGCCGCGTGCCCTCGGGCACGAACGGCAGGTTCCGAGCTTGGCCGAGGGCAAGCCGCGGATAATCGATCGCCCGGCGAAACCAGAACATAAAGCCGCTGATTTCCAACAGATAGGCGAGGCGGCTGGCCGCCTTCGGAAACATCAGCTCGGGGTCGCGATCGGGGTCTTGCGTGTAGCGGTGATGCCAGGAGTGGAAATACCAATAATAGGTCGAGTTGTAGAAGCTCAGCACCCCGGCGATCCAGCCGACGATCTCGTTCGTGCGGCGCGAGGCAAAGGCAGTGCGATGCACGCACTCATGCATCGGAGCGAACATCGTGACGATCGTCACGCCGTGCAGCGCCATCGCCGGAACGAGCAGGTACCAGAACGGCTCGGCCAGCCAGACCAGCAATCCGGTCGCGCACATGCACGCACCGTGCGCCGCGAATTGCAAGGTGCCGCGGAGATCGGATCGCCGGCTCAGAGCGCCGAGAACGGAAGGGGCGACAAGGTTGCGGGCGGCGGGAACTGCCTCTTCCATTCCGAGGATTTCCGATATTTCTGCCGCTGCGTAAGCCATGCCGGTCGCCGTCGTTCTCCTATCTCGTCAATGCCATGCAATGGCTGGACCGCGTCACTCGATGACCTCGTCGGCGCGGGCGAGGAGGGATTGCGGAACAGCAAGGCCGATGGCTTTCACCGTCTTCATATTGGGGGGTGCCCGCGACGAGAGAACGGGCTCTTTCAAATCCCTGGCTTGATTCGGCGAGAAGGACGCGCCTAGGCTCGATCCCGATCACCCGGCAGCCTGGGCGCGCATCGATGAAGCGGCAGTTGCACCTCAACCTGTTCATCCACAGCCGGGGCCACCACGAGGCGTCATGGCGGCATCCCGCCTCCTCGCCGCTGCCGTTGACCGATATCCGCTATTATCAGGACCTGGCGCGCCGGGCGGAGGCGGCGCTGTTCGACTCGATCTTCCTGGCCGACCAGCTCGCGCTCGGCGAAGACGTGGCCCAGGCGGCGCGCACCTGGCTCGAGCCCATCACCGTGCTGTCGGCCGTCGCGGTGGCGACCAGCCGGATCGGAATGATCGCTACGGCGTCGACCACCTATACCGAGCCTTTCAACCTGGCCCGACAGTTCGCCTCGCTCGATCACATCAGCAACGGCCGCGTCGCCTGGAACATCGTCACGTCGTGGCTCGCCACGGCGGCACGCAATTTCGGCGGCACGGCGCAGGTGAGCCACGCCGACCGCTACGCCCGCGGCGAGGAGTTCATGGCGGTCGTCAAGGCCTTGTGGGACAGCTGGGCCGAGGACGCGATCATCGATGACCGGGTCGGCGGGCGCTATGCGCGGCCGACACGCATCCGGCCGATCAGCCACCGCGGCGACTTCTATCAGGTGGCCGGCCCGCTCAACATGCCGCGCTGTCCGCAGGGCCGGCCGGTGTTGGTGCAGGCGGGCTCGTCCGATACCGGCCGCCGTTTCGCGGCGCGGCATGCCGAGGCTGTGTTCACCGCGCATATGGCGAAGGCGACGGCGCAGGAATTCTACGGCGATTTGAAACGGCTGGCGGCGGCCGAGGGGCGAGATCCCGCTCATGTGCTGATCCTGCCTGGCCTCAGCGCGATGATCGGATCGACCGAGGCGGAGGCGCAGCGTCTGGCGCGCGAGGTCAACGAGCTGACCGATCCCGAGGTCGGGCGCAAGCGCCTGTCGAATCGCTTCGGCGGGCATGATTTCTCGCATCTGCCGCTCGATTGCCCGCTCGCGCCGGAAGACTTTCCCGATCCCGGCTCGGTCGAGGCGGCGCGCAGTCGCACCGAGGTGATTCTGAATCTCGTCAGACGCGACAAGCCGACATTGCGGCAATTGCTGGGCTACCTCGCCGGAGCGCGCGGCCATTTCGTCACCGCCGGCACACCGGAGCAGATCGCCAATTTGATCGAGGATTGGTTCAATGACGGCGCGGCGGACGGTTTCAACATCATGCCGCCTTTGCTGCCGGCGCAACTCGACGCGTTCAGCGCCGAGGTGATCCCGATCCTGCAGCGCCGCGGGCTGTTCCGCACGGTGTATTCCGGCACAACCCTGCGCGAGCATTACGGATTGCCCTGGCCGAAAAGCACTTTCGAGGAACCCGTACTCAGCGAAGCGGTCGAGTAGCCGATGCCCGCCGCGATGCCCGCTCTGAACCTGATCGCCGAACCCGGGCAGCGGCGCGCGACGCTGGAGATTGCCCGCGAGATCGAGCGACGAGGCTTTGCCGGGATCTCGGTGTCGAGTTCCTACGCGAACATGGCGCAGTGCACCGGGCTGGCCTTCGCCACCGAGCGCATTACCTTCGCCACGGCGATCGCGCCAATCTACGCCCAGACGGTCGAGGAGTTTGCCCACGGCGCGGCGTACATCCATGAGGTCTCCGGAGGCCGGTTCCAGTTCGGCATCGGCATCGCTCACGGCCCAAGCCATGTTCGCATGGGAGTGACCCCCGGCAAGCCGCTCGGCGACATCCGCGCATTTGTCTCGAAATTCCGCTCCTATGATGGGATCGGCGATTTGCCGCCGATCATCCTCGCGGCATTGCGCAAGCGCATGGTCGCGCTCGCTGGCGAGATCGCCGGCGGCGTGGTCTTCGCCAACGGCAGCCGCTCGCATATGGCCGCGTCGCTGTCGGTGCTGTCGGCCGAGAAGCGCGCTGATTCTGATTTCTTCATCGGCAACCGCATTAGGACCTGCATCTGCGACGACATCGCCGAGGCGAAGGCGGTGCTTCGGCGCACGATGAGCAATTACGCGCTGCTGCCGTATTATCGGAACTACTGGAAGGAAGCTGGTTACGCCGACGAGATGGGCGCGATCGAAAGCGCTATCGCGGCGGGCCGTGAGCAGGACATTCCGAAGCATCTGACCGACCGGTGGCTCGCCGACACGACGCTGTTCGGGCCGGCGGCGAAGGTTAGAGACGATTTGGAGGCGTGGCGAGCCGCCGGTATTCGCACGCCGGTGGTCGTCCCGCTCGCCGCCGATGGCAACCAGAAGACTGCGCTGCGGCAGGTGTTTGAGGCGTTTGCGGCGTAATGCGCCGCGGCCACTCGGGCGCCCGGATCGCCGATACCGTGGCGCCTTCAAGGAGAGGAACTGACATGGCTAAATTCGCGAACATCCTCGAAACCGTCGGGAATACGCCGGTCGTCAGGATCGGCAAGCTCGCCCCTCCCGACGTGAATCTGTTCGTGAAGATCGAGGCCTTCAATCCTCTGGGGTCGGTCAAGGACCGCCTGGCGCTCGGGGTGATCGAGGACGCGGAGCGCACCGGGACGCTGAAGCCGGGCCAAACCGTCATCGAAGCGACGAGCGGCAATACCGGTATCGGCCTGGCGATGGTCTGCGCGCAAAAGGGATATCCGCTGGTCGTTACGATGGCCGAAACGTTCAGCGTTGAGCGTCGCAAGCTGATGCGTTTTCTCGGCGCGAAAGTGGTGCTGACGCCGGCCGCCGAACGCGGCATGGGCATGGTCAAGAAGGCCGTCGAGCTCGCCGAGACGCATGGCTGGTTCCTGACTCGGCAGTTCGAGAACGAGGCCAACGCCGACATGCATTCGCGCACTACCGCGAGAGAGATCCTCGCCGATTTTGCGGGCGAGCCTCTGGATTACTGGGTCACCGGCTTCGGCACCGGCGGCACGCTGAAAGGTGTCGCGCGCGTTCTCGCCAAGGAGCGGCCGGATACCAAGATCGTCGTTTGCGAGCCGGCTGACGCGCCGATGCTGACCAGCGGTGCCCCCCAGGAACGCAAGCCCGATGGCTCCGCGACGACAGCCCACACGGCGTGGAAGCCGCATCCAATGCAGGGCTGGAGCCCGGATTTCATTCCAAAGCTGACCGCCGATGCGGTCGGGATGCAGGTGATCGATCGGGTTCTGACGGTCCCCGGCGCCGACGGGATGAATTGCAGCCGGCAGCTCGCCCAGAAAGAGGGGATCTTTGTCGGCATCACCGCCGGCGCGACGTTTGCCGGGGCGCTTCAGGTTTGCCGGGACGCGGCCAAGGGGGCGACGATCCTCTGCATGCTGCCCGACACCGGTGAGCGATATCTGAGCACGCCGCTCTTCGCCGATATCCCAGCCGATATGACCGAGGAAGAGGTGAAGATCTCCCGTTCGACGCCGAGCGCACGCTTCGAGACCTGAGCGCGTTACGGGCGAGCCGGGAAGGCGAGCGACATCCGCTCCGGATCGCTGCGTCCCCTTGCTACTGTGACTATCTCTGGCCTGCGGCTTTGGGCCGGCTTTCTTGCGATGAGCATCGGCATGTTCATGGCCGTGCTCGATATCCAGATCGTCGCCAGCTCGCTGCCGGAAATCCAAGCGGCGTTGCGAATACCGCTCGATCGTCTCGGTTGGGTGCAGACGGCCTATCTTTCGGCCGAGATCGTCGCGATCCCGCTGACCGGCTGGATAGCCCGCGCCCTGTCCATGCGCGGCGCCTTTGTAGTCTGCCTGATCGGGTTCACCGCCGCGAGCGCGCTGTGCGCGGTCTCCGTCGGGTTCTGGGGCCTGATCCCGGCGCGGGTCGTGCAGGGCTTCTTCGGCGGCTTTTTGATCCCGCTTGTATTCTCGGCGGTCTTCCTGATGTTCGAGGACGGCCCCGCTCGGGTACGCGCGACGATGATCGCCGGAATCATGGCGATGTTGGCGCCGACCCTGGGACCGACGGTCGGCGGTTTCATCACCGAGCGGTATTCGTGGCACTGGCTGTTCCTGATCAATGTACCAACTGGGATCGTGGTGGCCGGTCTGGCCGCTTGGGCGGTTACAATAGAGCGGCCGCAAACGCGCTGGATGCGCAGGACTGACATTGCCGCGGCGCCACTGCTCGCGCTGTTCCTGGCCGGATTACAAGTCGTGTTGAGTGAAGCCCCGAGCCGGGGTTGGGGTAGCCCCGCCATGCTCACCCTGATGCTGGTGTGCCTCGGCAGCGGGGCGATTACCCTGCGCCGGAGCCTTGTCCACCCGGCACCGCTGGTGCAGCTCTCGGCTTTCCGCCACCGCAATTTCGCGCTCGGCTGCATCTTGAGTTTTGCCCTTGGCGCTGGGCTTTACGGCGCGACCTTTATGCTGCCGCTGTTCCTTGGCGTCGTGCGCCATCACGACCCGTTCGAGATCGGCCTGATCATGATGGTGACCGGCGCGGCGCAGCTTGCTGCCGCCCCGGTCGCCACCGTGCTGGAGCGGCGCTGCGACGCGCGTCTGCTGACAGCCTGCGGTTACCTGTTGCTTGCGGTCGGGCTGATCGGGAATGGGTTCATGGCGCCGGCCGACGACTTCTGGGCGCTCGCATGGCAGCAGGTGGCGCGTGGCACCGCTTTCATGTTCTGCCTGCTGCCGACCGCCTCTCTGGCGCTTGGTGCGCTGCCGCCGACCGAGGTGGCCGATGCAAGCGGCCTCTTCAATTTGATGCGTAATCTGGGCGGCGCGATCGGGCTCGGCGTCATCGACACGCTGATACAACAGCGGGTGCCGATCCATGTTGCTGATCTGGCCGAGCGGTTGCAGGCTGGCGATCGCCAGGCTGCGCAATTCGTCGGGCTGCCGCTCGACCAGTTTAGCGGCCAGCCACTCGGTCCGGTCGACCAGGCGACGCGCGACCTCGTCGCTCCAATGGTTGAGAATGCCGGGCTGACCCTCGCCCTCAACGAGGCCTGGCTGCTGCTCGGCGGGCTTGTCGTTTTATCGCTGCTCGGGGTGACTGCCCTGCGTCGGCCACGACAGCCGCGATAATGCTTCTCTACTCGATCGTCGGAGGGGCCCGGACCTCCGGCTTACCGGCGCGCCGACAGCCGCTCCTGCACCGAGCCCAGCAAGCCCTGTGGCAGGAAGATGATGAAGAGCACCAAGAGGGTCCCGTAGACCAGATTGTCCCAGCCGACCGCGCCAGTGCCAAAGGAGATTCGCAACGTCTCGGCCATGAGGATCGTGATCGCCGCGCCAACCGTCGGTCCAAGCGGCACATAGAGACCGCCAACCACCGCGGCGAACACCATTTGCAGTGATACCGAGACGCCGCTGACCGTGTCGGGAGAGATGAACATCTGGTATTGGCAATAGAGCGCCCCGGCAAACGCGGTCATCATCGCGCTCAATAGGGTGATCTTGAGTTTTTCGCGGGTGACGTGCACGCCGGCGGCGCTGGCCGCGTCCTCGTCCTCGGCGATCGCTTCGAGGGCATAGCGCAGCATGCTGCGGCCGACCGCATAGCGGATTGCCAGTCCCCCCGCCCAGACGCCGAGGGCGATCAGGTACCAGGTCTCCTTGTCGATGAACTGAACCGCATAGAGCGAGCTGCCGCCGTGGTAGCGCTCGGGCGTGTAGCCGAGCGAACCGCCGGTGATGTCGCGGGTCGCGGTGACCACCTGCAGCACGATCGCGCTCAACGCCAGGGTCAGCAGCGCGAAGTAATGTCCGGTGATGCGCATGCGGAAGCAGGGATAGCCGACCAGCACGGCCGCCGCCGCGGCCGCCAGCATCGCCACCCAAATGCCCAGCCATGGGCTGACATGCAGATAATTCCACAGCAGTGCCGTGACATAAGCGCCGATGCCCATGAAGCCGCCATGGCCGAGCGAGGTGAGCCCGAAACAGCCCATGATCGACCACGAGGTGTAGGCGAACGACCAGATCAAGATCAGCACAATTATGTGAAGGGGATAGGCCTCACGGTAGACGAACGGCAGCAGCAACAGCGCCGCTGCCCCCGCAATCCATGGCACTGCGCGGGTCATGAGCGCCTCGCCAGGAGGCCCTGCGGGCGGATGAACATCAGCACCACGAAGACGGCGAAGCCGAAGACGTAGCCCCATTCCTGGTCAAGATAGAGCCCGGAGACGGAGATGATCTCGGCAAACAGGAAGGCGGCAAGAAAGCCCCCAAGCATGTTTCCGAGGCCGCCCAGCACGCAGATCAGGAAGGTGATTGGACCGAACGTCAGGCCGACGAAGGGCTGCACGTCGTACTGCAGCACCAAGAGGCAAGAAGCGAGCCCGGCCAGCGCGCCGCCAATCAGCGAGGTGATGAGATAGATGCGCCGCGTATCGACCCCCATCAGCGGCATGATCTGGCGGTCCTGGGCGATCGCGCGGATCGCTGCCCCGGTGTAGCTGCGTGCGAGGAACAAATAGAGCGCCACCATTCCCGCCAACGCCGCGGCGAAAGCCAACAAGCGCGCGTAGCTGATGTACATGCCGGCGAAATCGAGTACCGGCAGACGAATGCCGAGATTGCGGAAATCGATACCGAACAGCACCGTCGCCGCGCTCTGCAGAAAGAACAGCACGCCGCCCGTCGCCAGCAATTGGTTGATCGGCGCGGTGCCCAGCAAAGGCTGGATCACGAGCAGGTGCAAGGCGACGCCGAGGATGCCGACGCCGCCGATGCAAATTAGCGCCGCTAACAGGAACGGGAGGTGGTAGGTGACATAGAGAAAATACATCCCGTACATGCCGAGCATGATCAGCTCGGCGTAGCAGATCCACACGACATCGATGACGCCGAAGACCAGATTGAGTCCCAGCGCCAGCAGCGCAAAGACGCCGCCGAGCAGCAACCCGCTCAACAGCGCCTCCAGGAGGTAGATGTCGAACATGCCAAACATTGCTTCCGTAGCGCTCCGGGTCAGACGCCGAGATAGGCTTCGTGAATGGCTTTGCTCGCCAGCAATTCTTCGGCGTTGCCGCTGGAGCGGATGGCGCCGGCTTCGAGCAGGTAGGCGCGGTCGACGACGCGCAGCACCTGGCGGACGTTCTGTTCGACGATCAGCACGGTGAGGCCGCTGGCGCGGATACGTTCGACGAGGGCGAAGACCTGCTGCACGATGACCGGGGCAAGACCGGCCGAGGGCTCGTCGAGCAGCAGCATTTTTGGCTCCGACATCAGCGCGCGGCCGATCGCGCACATCTGCTGCTCACCCCCGGACAGTGTACCGGCGAATTGCCGCCGGCGCTCCTGAAGGCGCGGAAACAGCTCGAAGACAAAGGCGCGGCGCTCATGGAATCGCGCCCGCGCGCGCGGTGTGAACGCGCCCATGCGCAGATTGTCTTCGACGCTCATGCGCGGGAAGAGGCGCCGGTTCTCCGGCACATGGGCGATACCGAGATCAACAATGCGATGCGCCGGCACCGCCAGCAGATCGGCATCGTCGAAGACGATCTGGCCGCAGCGCGGCCGGATCAGCCCGGAGATCACTCGCATCAAGGTGGTCTTGCCGGCGCCGTTTGGCCCGATCACCGCCACCGCCTCACCGAGACGGACTTCGAGCGAGACACCGAACAGCGCCTGAAAGCTGCCATAGCCAGCGTCAATCGCGGTGAGTGCAAGCATTCGAGCGCGGTTCAGACAGCGCGCGCAGCGGCCGCCTGGACCGCATTGGCGTCAGTGCCGAGATAAACCTGGATGACGCGCGGATCGGCCGCCACCTCGGACGGCAGGCCCTCGGCGATTTTCTCGCCGTGATCGAGCACGATCACCCGGTCGACGATGCGCATCAGGACGCCCATGATGTGCTCGACCCAGATGATCGTGATCCCGAGCTCGCGACGGATGCGCTGCAGCATTTCCGCCGCCTGCTCCATCTCGGCTTCGTCGAGCCCGCCGAGGCTTTCGTCGGCGAGCAGAAGTTTGGGTCCGGTCGCGAGCGCCTTGGCGAGTTCGAGCTTCTTCAGCCCGGCGGCGCCCAGCCCGGCGATCGAGGTCGCGCGGTCGGCGGGCAGCCCGACCAGCCCCAGCGCCCGCTCCGCCGCCTCGGCCGCTCGCGCCCGCGAATGCCGCCCCTGGCCGAAATAACCGGCGAGCATGACGTTGTCGAACAGCGACAGCCGCCGGAACGGCCGCGGGATCTGAAAGGTACGGCCGATCCCCTGATTGATGATGCGGTGCGGCGGGCGGCCGGCGATGTCGCGCCCGTCGAAGCGGATCGCGCCGGCGGTCGGCGGCAAGGTGCCGGACAAGAGATTGAAGATGGTGCTCTTGCCCGAACCGTTAGGCCCGATCAGCCCGAGGATCTCGCCGGCACCGACCGCGAAGGAGACATTGTTGACAGCGGTGAAGCCGCCAAACCGCTTGACCAGCCCCTCGACCTCGAGCACGGGAGCGGCATCACTTCTCGGCGTAGGGCGACGTTTCCGGCAGCTTCAGTACCGGCTCGCGCTCCTGCTGCTCCTTGGGCCAGACCACATAGGCCTTGTCGTCGATATATTGCACGATGACCGGATAGGCGCGGTCGTTCTGGCCAGCCATCTTGTCGCCCGGCTTCTCGAACTTGACGCCAAAGCCGAGCATCGTCTTGCCGTCGCCGAGATCGGTGTCGAGCGCCGCCTGGCGCAGATCGTCGGGGGTGATGCCGCCATATTGCTTGATCGCGCGCGGCAGGACATCGTGCAGGAACAGGTAGGTGTTCGACGCCGCCATACCGACATGCGCCGATTTGATGATCGTATCGGGTTTTGCCTTCATGTATGCGTCACCGACCATCTGGATCATTGGCGGCAGGCTCGGGTCGAGCGCTTTCTCGTTGGTCTGCCAGATCGAGATCGGATCGACGTCGAAGAAATAATTGGCATCGGTGCCGACCGTTTCCTTGAGCTTGGAATAAACCGTGTAGCCGGCGCCATGGCCGACCAGGGTGTCGAAATGCAAGCCCAGTTCGCGCGCCTGGCGCAGGAACAGGGTGATGTCCGGGTTATAGCCGGTGTGGAAGATCACGTCGGGCCGAGCCCGCTTCAGCTTGGTGACGAGCGAGGACAAGTCGGGGGCCGAGGCGGTATAGCCTTCGTTCAGAGTTACCTGGAAACCGGCCTTCGCCGCGCCTTCGGCGCTGCCCTTGGCGACGTCGGTGCCGTAGGGCCCGTCCTCGTGGATGATGGCGACGCGCAGATCCTTCGGGTCCTTGCCGAGCTGCGCCTTGGAATAGGCCGCGACCATCGCGGCCGAGGTCAGGCCCCATTGCGCGCCGTAGGGCTGCGGCCGGAAGACGTATTGCAGATTGCGCCCTTCCAGCACCGGCGAGGCGATGCAGGTGGTAATCCACATGAATTTCTTGAACTGCTCGATCCGGGCCGCCGCCGGCACGCACTCGGCCGATGAGTAAAAGCCGAGCAGCATGTCGACATGTTCCTGCTCGATCAGCCGGACCGCCTCGTTGATCGCGACATCGGGCTTGCTCTGCGCGTCGGCGTAGATCGCGTCGATTTTGTAGCCGTCGACACCGCCATGCGCGTTGAACCAGTCGATCATGATCTTGGCGCCGAGGTAATGCAGGTCCGAACCGCCGCCGGCGAACGGCCCGGTCAGGTCGTAGACGACGCCAATCTTCAATGTCTTCGTCGGCTCGTCGGCCCGGGCCGCGGGAAGCGCGAGCAACGCCGCCAACATCAATGCCCCGAAGGCCGACCACCTCGCACGGCGCAGGTTCATGGCGCTCCCTCCCTTTTCTCGGCGGAAGAGGCAGGAGTCGAACCTACCGAAGACGCCCAAGCGCCCTCCAACGGGTTTGAAGCCCGCGCGCCCCACCGGGAGCGGTACTCTTCCGCGTTCCAGCATGCCCTGGTTTCTCGGGCGACGAAAGGGGCCCCCGTATCCCGAGCGCCCCCGCCGCTGCGACCTGGGCCTAGGCCCGGTTCATGCGGTTGTTGACGAGATCGTCGACGACGGTGGGATCGGCGAGGGTTGACACGTCGCCGAGCTGGCCATGCTCGTCGGCCGCGATCTTGCGCAGGATCCGGCGCATGATCTTGCCCGAGCGCGTCTTCGGCAGGTTCGGCGCCCATTGCAAGAGATCGGGCGCGGCGATCGGGCTGATCTCCTTGCGCACCCATTGCACCAACTCGCCGCGCAACGCCTCGCTCGGCTCCTCGCTGACCTTCAGCGTGACATAGGCGTAAATGCCCTGGCCCTTGATGTCGTGCGGGTAACCGACGACAGCCGCTTCAGCGACCTTTGGATGGGCGACGAGGGCGCTTTCGATCTCGGCAGTGCCGAGCCGATGACCGGCGACATTGATTACGTCGTCGACCCGGCCGGTGATCCAATAAAAGCCGTCCTCGTCGCGCCGCGCGCCGTCGCCGGTGAAATAGAGGCCCGGGAAGGTCGAGAAATAGGTTTCGACAAAGCGCTTATGGTCGCCATAGACCGTGCGCATCATGCCGGGCCATGAGCGCGCGAGGCACAGATTGCCTTCGCACGCGCTGGATAGCCGCTTGCCGTCGCCATCGACGATGACCGGCTCGACACCGAAAAACGGCCGCGTCGCCGAGCCGGGCTTCAACGGGGTCGCGCCGGGGATCGGGGTGATCAGGATGCCGCCGGTCTCGGTCTGCCACCAGGTATCGACGATCGGGCAGCGTTTCTCGCCGACATGGTCGTAGTACCACAGCCACGCTTCCGGGTTGATCGGCTCGCCAACGGTGCCCAAGAGCCGCAGCGACTTGCGGCTGGTCTTGCGCACGTAGTCTTCGCCCTCGCGCATCAGCGCGCGGATCGCGGTCGGCGCGGTATAGAAGATCGACACCTTGTGCTTGTCGACGACCTGCCAGAAGCGCGACGGGTCGGGGTAGTTCGGCACGCCCTCGAACATCAGCGTCGTCGCGCCATTGGCGAGCGGGCCGTAGACGATGTAGCTGTGCCCGGTCACCCAGCCGACATCGG
Organism: Allostellaceae bacterium; assembly: GCA_036008175.1. Classification (GTDB taxonomy): domain Bacteria; phylum Pseudomonadota; class Alphaproteobacteria; order ATCC43930; family CGMCC-115725; genus DATARH01. Next base: position 75,915 of record DASYOB010000139.1, on the reverse strand, counting down.
CGGTGCACCAATAGGTCTCGCCGTCGCGGTAATCGAACACGTATTCGTGCGTCATCGCGGTGTAGACGAGATAGCCGCCAGTGGTGTGCAGGACGCCCTTCGGCTTCCCGGTCGAGCCGGAGGTGTAGAGGATGAAGAGCGGGTCCTCCGCCGACATTGCCTCGGGCGGGCAGTCGGGCGAGGCCTTGGCGCAGATCTCGTGGTACCAGAGGTCGCGGCCCTGGGTCCAATCGATGTCACCGCCGGTGCGCCTGACGACCACAACCGTCTTCACCCCGGGGCATTGTCTGAGCGCAGTGTCGGCGTTGCGCTTCAGCGGCACCTTGCGGCCGCCGCGCAGTCCCTCATCCGCGGTGATCAGCACGGTCGAGCGGCAATCCTCGATGCGCCCGGCAAGGCTGTCCGGCGAGAAGCCGCCGAACACCACCGAATGAATGGCGCCGATGCGGGCGCAGGCGAGCATCGCCACCGCCGCTTCGGGGATCATCGGCAGATAGATTGTGACCCGGTCGCCCTTCTTTACCCCCTGCGCCTTCAGCGCATTGGCGAGCCGGCAGACGCTTTCGTGCAATTCGCGGTAGGTGACCCGCTTGTCTTCGCCGGGGTCGTCGCCCTCCCACAGGATCGCGGTCTGGTCGGCGCGCCTCGCCAGGTGCCGGTCGACGCAATTGTAGGAGGCGTTGAGCGTGCCGTCCTCGTACCAGCGGATCGATAACTCGCCCTTGAAGGAGGCATTGCCGACCTTGGTATAGGGCTTCATCCAATCGAGCCGCTTGCCGTGCTCGCCCCAGAACTTGTCGGGGTCGGCGAGCGAGTCTTCGTACATCCGGAAATAGTCGGCCTCGCTGAGCTTGCCGATCCCCGGATGCGCCGAGATCGGGATCGCGCTGCGGTCGGCCATCGCTCTTTCCTCCCGGACCTGCACGGACCTTTGCCCAGATATGGCGCAGAGCGTGGAAGGGTGCAAATCCTAAACCCCTCACGATTTTTAGGCGCAGCCTTCCAGCATGACATTAGCCAGAGAAGGGCGCTCCGTGTACGTTCCGTTCGATGTCTGACGGTGGCCCCATGACCATCGGCAAAGGATGCGCGCCGTGTACGCCAGCCGCCGGGACCTCGTCCAGTTCTCCACCCTTGCAGCCTCGGCCCTGGCCTTGCCGGCCTTTGCAGACATGAGGCCCCTGGAGCCGATGCGCCTGTTGATCCTGGGCGGCACGGGTTTCATCGGCCCGCACCAAGTGCGCTACGCACTGGATCGCGGGCACCATGTCACCATCTTCAACCGCGGTCGTCAGAAGGAGGCCCGGCCCGGCCCGGTCGAGGCGCTGCTCGGCGACCGCGACGGCGATCTCAAAGCGCTGGAGGGTCGTGACTGGGGCGTCTGCATCGACAATCCGACCACGCTGCCGGTCTGGGTGCGCGATTCCGCCCGCGTACTGAAGGGCCATGTCGGCCAGTACGTCTTCATCTCGACCATCTCGGTCTATGCCGCCAATAACGAGTCGGCCGACGAGACCGCCCCGCTGGTAGCCTACAACGGCGACGATCCAATGGCGGAGACGAGCAAGTCGCTGAACGCCAACGGGCGGCTGTATGGCCCCCTGAAGGTGGTCAGCGAAAAGGAGGCGGTGATTCAGTATGGCGAGGCCGCCACCACTATCATCCGCCCGGGTCTGATCGTAGGGCCGGGCGACGAAACCGGCCGCTTTACCTACTGGCCCGCGCGGCTGGCGCGGGGCGGCGAGATCCTGGCGCCGGGCGACGGGAGCGATCCGGTGCAACTCATCGACGTCCGCGACCTCGCCGAATGGACGGTGCGCATGGCCGAACAGCGCACCACCGGAGTATTCAACGCCAGCGGTCCCGCCCGCCCGATCACCATGCGCCAGATGCTGGCGGAGATCGCGCGGGGCGTCCAAGTCGATCCGACGCTCGTCTGGGCACCCGCGCCCTTCCTGAAAGCAAACCAGGTTTCGGCCTGGCGCGATATGCCCGTGTGGATTCCCGGCCAGGGCGAAACATTCGGCTTCCACCGCCGCGACATACACCGCGCCATCGACGTGGGCCTTACCTACCGCCCGCTGCCGCTCACCGCCGCCGACACCCTGGTATGGTTTCGTACTTTGCCTTCCGAGCGTCAGGCAAAGCTTCGCGCCGGCCTAGATCCCGATCGCGAAACCGACCTGCTGGCGAAGCTCAGGGCCTAAACGCCGCTCTCTCCTACGCCGCGATCCCCGCCATTTTACAGAGCACCGCCCATTCCTTGTTGCTGACCGGGCATACCGAAAGCCGCGACTGGCGCAGCAGCGAGAAGCCGGCCAGCTCCGGCACCCCCTTCATCTCGGCGAGCGAGACCGGCTGCTTGACCGGCACCACCGGGGCGATATCGACCATGACGAACTTGCCGCTCGGATCGCCAGGGTCGGGATAGGCGGTGCGCGCGATCTCGACGACGCCGACGATGTCCTTGCCTTCGTTCGAGTGGTAAAAAAAGGCGCGGTCACCAACTTTCATCGCCCGCAGATTGTTCGCCGCCTGGAAGTTGCGGATGCCGTCCCAGTGGGTGCGGCGGTCCTTGACCATGTCGTCCCAGGAATATTTCGCCGGCTCTGATTTGAGCAGCCAGTAAGCCATAAAAGATTCCCCCGTAGTCTAGCCCGACAGCGGATAATCGGCTTGGTCTTCGTAGATCGAGCCGGATTTGGTCGGATAGCTGGCGACCAGGCTGAACTGCTCGACCGGCAGCGGGTCGGCGCGGAACCGGGCGTTGCCGGCCAGAAACTCCCCCAACCCGGAGAGATCGGGATCGCGCAGCCGCGCCAAGGTGACATGCGGCCTGAACTTACGCGGTTCCGGCTCGAGCCCCATCCGAATCAGCGCCAGCTCGATTTTGCCGTGCAGCGCGACCAGATCGGGATCGCGCTCGACGCCAACCCACAACGACCGTGGCCGCTCGCCGCCGAAGATTCCGGTGCCGGCCAATTGCAGCGAGAAATGGCGCGCCCGAATACAGGCGAGCGCCTCATCGATGTCGGCCGCGACATCCTCGGTGACCTCGCCGATAAAGCGCAGCGTCAGATGGAAATTGCCGGGATCGACCCATCTCGCGCCGGGGATGCTGGTGGACAGCAGTGACAGGCGCAGCTTCAGCTCCGGTGGAAACTCGATCCCGACGAACAGGCGAAGCATCGAGCCGTCTCCACTGCGCCGCCGCGACCTAGCAACATCAGGTGAACAGGGTCAAGACGCCGGTATGGCCATACAACCGGTCGCGCGAGATCTCGCCATTGGCGAAAAACCCGATCAGCGGAAAATCGCCGAGGGTTTCGCGAATGAGACCGGTCTCCACGCCGGGCTCGCCAAACAGCGCCATCCCGCGAGCGATGCAGCTGACATAGATCCCTGCCTTCGGCGGGCCTGGCAGCCGGCCGGCCAGCTGACGCAGCATGCGCGTCAGATCGGTACGTGCGCTGTCGGGATCGCGCCGGCAAAACAGGATCTGGCCGCCCGACGCGACCTCGTCGCCGATCACGATCCAGCCATGCGCGGGATCGATCGCCAAGAGGTTGCGGACGAGATAGTCGCCGGTGTCCGAGCCGGCGACCGGCAGGCCCGCGAACATGATGCCGCCGAGGCGGCGCGGGTCCTGCGCCAGCTCCGGACCGATGTCGTCGAAGAAGACCGCGAGGGCCGGGCGACCATCGATCGCCATCACGACGTTGTCGCGCGCCTCGTCGATCCGATGCACCGGCCCGATCGGAACGCAGCCTTGGGTCAGCGCGGTGGCGACCGCGATCTCCGGCGCCAGCAACAGCCCGGCGATGCCGGCCTTGCCGAACGCATCCGGCCCGGCGCTCCCGGCCAGCAGCGGCTCCTCGCAGCGGTGCGAGACAAGGCCGCCGACGAGAAAGGCGCCACTCGCCGCCGCGGTGTCGGTCGCGACCTGCACGATGTCGGCGCAGCGCGGGTCGCCATGCACAAGCGCGAGGCTGGGCTGCGTCCGATCGATCCAGGTCGCATGATAGCGAGGCAGATCGGCGGCGGGATCGTCGGTCGTCGCGAACACGCGATAGCCGTCGCGCGGCAAGGCGGCGGTCATCGCTACCGCGGCCGGTCGCTCGTAAGCCTCGTGGCCGGCGGCACAGACGCCGAGCCCGACCCCGCCGACCCAGTCTTCGATCCCGGTCCCCGACGCCAGCTCGCGGACGAGCTGCGGCAAATCCGGCGCCGCCGGTTCGCTGACATACAGAATGCCGAGTGTCGCGTCCTCGACGGCGGAGAGTTGGGCAAGACACGTTTGGGCGAGACGCGTCGGATCGCCTTCGGCGAAAGCGGCGGCAAACGGCGGGCTCATGATTTGTCTCCGAAGAGGCGCGCGACATAAGGCGCGATCTGGTCGACGACGGCTGCGACGCCGCGCTCGTTGGGGTGAAGGCCATCCGGCTGGTTGAGCTCCGCCTTCATCGCCACCCCGTCGAGAAAAAACGGATAGAGCGGCACATTATGGGCTTGCGCCAGCTCCGGATAGATGCGGTCGAATTTCTGCTGGTAGTCCTTGCCCCAGTTCGGCGGCGCCTGCATTCCGGCCAGCAACAGCTTCGCGCCGCTCGCCTGGATCTTGGTGATCATCTTGTCGAGGTTGTCGCGAACCGTGGCCGGATCGATCCCGCGCAACGCATCGTTCGCGCCCAGTTCCAGGATCACCAGGTCGGGCTTGTCGGTGAGCGCCCAGTCGAGCCGAGCGAGACCGCCCGCCGTCGTATCGCCGGATACCCCGGCATTGACGACGCGTGCCTCGATGCCGTCGGCGCGTAGCTTCGCCTCGAGCCGCGTCGGAAAGCTCGCATCCGGCGCCAGCCCGAACCCTGCGGTCAGGCTGTCGCCGAAAGCCAGGATCTCCGGCGTTTTTGCCATTACGGGAGCCCCTCCCGCGAACAGCGCGATCAGTAGCGTCGCAATCGCGCCAAAGCGGCGGAGCAGCGTGGGGATACCGAGCGCTGCTCTTCCCTCGCACGAATCTTCCGTATGACGGCTCATAGCGCGATCTGCTGAAACCCGAATGTAGACTGGTCACCAACGCTTCCAGCGTCAACTCCGCCGCCGCATGCGTTGAAAACGCGGCTGGCCCCGCCATATCGTCGAACCTTGGCCATTTTGTACCCGCATAAGCTCCCGATGAATTCTCCGCTCTCGGACGATAGCCCGCTGGCGAGGCTCGACGATGTGCGCCTGACATTGCCCAGCGCGGCCGGTCCGGTCGACATCCTGCGCGGCATCTCCCTGACCGTCGGCATGGGGGAGGCGGTCGCGGTGCTCGGGCCGTCTGGCTCCGGCAAGTCGACGCTGATGATGGTGCTGGCGGGGCTCGAGCGGCCGAGCGGCGGTAGCGTCAGGCTGGCCGGACAGGATCTAGCCGGGCTCGACGAAGACGGCCTCGCCCGTCTGCGGCAGCGGCACATCGGCATTGTGTTTCAGTCGTTTCACCTGCTGCCGACGATGACCGCGCTCGAAAACGTCGCGATCCCGCTGGAACTCGCCGGCCGCCCAGACGCCATCGACGTGGCCGCGGCGGCGCTCGATCGCATCGGGCTCGGCCATCGCCTCTCGCATTATCCCGGGCAGCTCTCCGGCGGCGAGCAGCAGCGCGTCGCGATCGCTCGCGCCTTCGTCGCCGAACCGGTATTGCTGCTCGCCGACGAGCCGACCGGCAATCTCGATGGCGCGACGGGCCGTGTTGTCATCGATTGCCTGTTCGCCGAGCATGCCCGTCTCGGCGGCGCGCTGTTGCTGATTACCCATGACCCGGTGATCGCCGAACGCTGCCAGCGCCAATTGCGCCTAGAAGACGGCCGCATTGTCGGGGAGCAGCCCGTGGCCCGGCAGTTGCGCGCACTGTGAGCGCCCAGTCGCAGCTGGACTTCCGGCCTCCGACCGGCCGGCCAGCGGGGCGCCGGCGCTCGTTTATTCCCTATCCCCTCCGGCTCGCCCGGCGCGAGCTGCGCGGCGGGCTTGGCGGGTTCCGTGTCTTTCTCGGCTGCCTGGTGCTGGGAGTAACCGCGATCGCCGGCATCGGCTCGCTGACTGCTGCGGTCGTGGCCGGCATTCGCGCCGACGCGCGCGTGCTGCTCGGCGGCGATGTCAGCCTGCAGCTTCCGTTCCGGGAAGCCAATCCGGCCGAACGGCGGTTCCTTGCCGACAGCGGCAGCTTATCGACCGTCGCCAAGCTTCGCGCGATGGCGCGCTCGCTCGACGGCGACAAGCGAAGCCTGATCGAATTGCAGGCGGTGGACGCCGTCTATCCGCTTTACGGCGCCGTGACGCTCACACCGAGCCAGCCACTTGGCACGGCCTTCGCGCAGAATGGCGGCATTTTCGGCGCGGCGGTCGAGCGGACAGTCGCCAGCCGGCTCGGTCTCGCGATCGGCGACCGCTTTCGCGTCGGTGACGCGATCGTCGAGCTGCGCGCGATCATCGACAGCGAACCCGATGCGGCGTTCGGCGGGCTCGCCTTCGGCCCGCGTGTCCTGATCTCGGATACGGCGCTGGCCGCGACCGGTCTGATCCGCCCCGGCGCGATCGTTAATTACGATTATCGGCTGCGGCTTTCCCCGGGCGCCGACCCGGACAGCTGGGCCCAGACGGCCCGAGCCGCCTTCCCCGAAGCTGGCTGGCAGATCCGCACCGGCGCCGAAGGAGCGCCTTCGCTGCAGCGCCTGATCGACCGGCTCGGGTTTTTCCTGAACCTCGTCGGCATCAGCGCGCTGCTCGTCGGCGGGGTCGGCATCGGCAACGCGGTTTCCGGCTACATCGCCAGCAAGACCGCTGCCATCGCCACGCTGAAATGCCTCGGTGCCTCGACCCGCCTCGTCTTTAGCGCCTACCTCGCGCAGATCCTGACACTCGCGCTCGCCGGCATCGCCGCCGGATTGGTGCTCGGCGGCTTGACTCCGGCCGCACTGGCGCCGCTGGTGAAGCCGCTGCTGCCGGTCGGGCTCAAGCTCGGCCTTTACCCCGCGCCACTGGCGATTGCGGCGGCCTGTGGGCTGCTGACGACGCTCGCCTTCTCGCTTTGGCCGCTTGCCGCGATCGGGCGGATCCCGCCTGCCGCGCTGTTTCGCGACCGGATCGCGCCGACGCATCGGCGGATCCCGCCGATTGCCGCCGCGGCCACCGTCGCTGCCGGATTTGCACTCGCCGCGCTGGTCGTATTGACGGCGCCGGAGCGCAGGATCGCGCTATGGTATGTCGGCGGGGCACTGGCCGCCTTTGCGCTGTTCCGGGTCGCTGGCGCCGCAGTCGTCGCCGTGGCGCGGCGGCTGCCGCGCCCGTCGCTCCCAGCACTGCGTCTGGCGCTCGCCAATCTGCATCGGCCTGACGCACCGACCAGCCGCGTCGTGCTGTCGCTCGGCATCGGGCTCAGCGTGCTGGTCGCGGTCGCACTGGTCGGTGGCAATCTCGCGACCGAAATCGAGACACGGCTCGCCGAAAACGCGCCCGCCGATTTCTTTATCGATATCCAGCCCGATCAGCTCGCCGGCTTCGCAGCCAGCGTGAGTGCGATCCCGGGTGCCCGGTTCGAACAGGTGCCGATGCTGCGCGGCCGCATCACTCGCATCAACGGCACGCCGGTGGAGGACGCCAAGGTCGCGCCCGAGGCGCAATGGGCGCTGCGCAGCGATCGCGGGCTGACCTATTCGGATGAGCTACCGAGGGGATCGCGCCTTGTCGCCGGCAGCTGGTGGCCGGCCGATTACAAAGGACCGCCGCTCGTCTCCTTCGATTCCGAGCTGGCGCACGGCATGGGTCTCCAGATCGGCGATACGCTGACCGTCAACGTGCTCGGCCGCGACGTCACCGCGACGATTGCCAGCCTGCGCCGGGTCGAATGGGCGCGGCTCGGCATCAATTTTGCGATCGTGTTCGCGCCGGGGACGCTGGAGGCGGCGCCGCAGACCCATCTCGCCGCGGTCTATGTCGAGCCCGGCGAGCAGGAGGACGCGCTGGTCCGGCAGATTACCGACCGCTTCCCGAACGTCTCGGCGATCCCGGTGCGCGAGGCCTTGGCCGCGGTGGCGGGGGTTGTCGCCACGATCGGCACCGCATTGCAGATTGTCGCCTTGGTGACGCTCGCCGCGGGGGTGCTGGTGCTGGGCGGCGCTATCGCCGCCGGTCATCGCCGGCGCGTCTACGACGCCGTCGTGCTGAAGGTGCTGGGCGCGACGCGGCGGTTGATCGCCGCGGCGTTTCTGATCGAGCACGGGCTGCTCGGCCTGGCGACCGCGGTTGTGGCCGCCGGGCTTGGTACGTTGGCCGCCTATGTCCTCGTCACCGGACCGATGAACAGCGACTGGGTATTCCTGCCGGGGCCGGTTCTGGCGATGCTTGGGCTCGCCGTGCTGCTGACCCTGGCGCTCGGGTTTGCCGGCACCTGGCGGGCGCTCGGCGCCAAGCCGGCGCGGTACCTGCGCAACGAATAGTTGCTGCCGGCCTCGGTTGGACGGCCCCCGCGCCGTCATTGAAACTTTAAGCGCCTGTGCCAATATCGAATCGCGAGGAATTAGCCTCGCTTCTCTCTTTTGAGGGGGTTTCTATGGCTTTGGGTTCGCAGCCCCGCTGGACAGTGCGGCCGGCGGCCGGTGCCCAGATCGGCGTCGATGTCGGTCTGCGGGACTATATGCTCCGCATCTACAACTACATGGCGTCGGGGCTGGCCCTGACCGGCATCGTCGCCTTTGCCTTCTCGCAATATCTTTTCGCCAATCCGGCACTACTGCACTCGCCGCTGATGTTCGTGCTGATGCTCGCGCCGCTCGGCCTGGTGATGTGGCTGAGCTATGGCATCAACAAGATGCAGGCGAGCACTGCGCAGGCCTTGTTCTGGGTCTATGCCGGGGTGATGGGGCTTTCGCTTGCCTCGGTGTTTCTGGTCTTCACCGGCGCCAGCATCGCACGCGTGTTCTTCATCACCGCCGGGACGTTCGCGGCGATGAGCCTCTACGGCTACACAACGCAGCGCGACCTGTCGCAATGGGGCTCGTTCCTGTTCATGGGGCTGATCGGCATCATCATCGCGAGCCTGGTCAACCTCTTCCTGGCCTCCTCGGCTTTGCAGTTCGCGATCTCCGTGATCGGCGTGATCGTCTTCACCGGGTTGACCGCGTGGGACACGCAGCAGATCAAGGAGATGTATTACGAATACCAGTACGCCGACGGGCAGACCGCCAGCAAGACCGCGATCATGGGCGCGCTCCGGCTGTACCTCGACTTCATCAACCTGTTCATGATGCTGCTGCAGCTTCTCGGCACGCGGCGCGACTAGCCCGAAGCCGGTATCGACGACCCTCCAAAGGCCGGGCCTCGCGCCCGGCCTTTTCTTTAAGGGCACCGGGCAAACGCGCTCCTCCTTAAACCAAATTGCCGGTCCTCGTCCTTAATCGTCCTGGCGTTTTGATCGGCCCGTGCTACACGTTTGCCGTTGTCCGCAACGCTGCCCAAAAAAAGAGCGCATCAAGCCGCTCCGGCCGCTTTATGGAGATCACGCATGTCGAGGAAATCGCTGACCCGCCGTGCCGTCCTCAGGGCCGCTGCACTCACCCCGGCTACCATCGCCGCCAGTTCCTTTGCCACGCCATTCGTGCACGGGGCTTACGCCGCCGGGTCGCTGAAGATGGGCGCCTGGGACCACTGGGTTCCGGGGGCCGGCAAGGAGCTCGAAAAAATCTGCCAGGAGTGGGCGGCGAAGGAGAAGGTCGAGCTGACCTTCGACCTGATCACCTCGAACGGCGACAAGGACCTGCTGACCCTGATGGCGGAGGGCCAGGCCGGCGCGGGCCATGACATCATGGGGCTGCGCACCTGGTATGTGGAGGCGCAGAAGCACCGCTTCGTGCCGGTCGACGACATCGTCGAGCCGCTGATCCAGAAATACGGCAAGGTCGCCACCGCCTCGGAGTACTGCGCGAAGATCGACGGCCACTGGCTGGCGGTGCCAACCGGTTACGCCAGCGGCGAGTTGCCGCCAGTCGCCCGCATCGACATGATGAAGGAATATGCCGGCATCGACATCGTCAAGATGTACCCGGCCCCGCCCGGCAAGGGTGACAAGGAGCTTCAGGATAACTGGACCTGGGAAACCTTTCTGAAGGCGGCGGAGGCCTGCAACAAGAACGGGCATCCGTTCGCGCTGGGGCTGAGCACCTGCACCGACGCGCTGAACATGGCGGGTGCCGCGTTCGCGGCGTTCGGCTCCTATCTTGTCGACGAGAAGGGCGAGGTCACGGTCAAGACCGACGCCACGCGCCAGGCGCTCGACTGGTTCAAGCGACTGGCGAAGACGATGCCAGAGAGCGTCTATGCCTATGATAACGCCTCGAACAACAAGGCGCTGATTTCCGGCCAATCGGCGCTGATCATGAACCCTCCGAGCGCCTATGCCGTTGCCAAGCGCGACGCGCCCAAGATCGCCGAGCAGCTGTGGAGCTTCCCTTCGCCGAAGGGACCGAACGGCCGCTACGATCCGGCCAACTATTACTTCTGGGGAATCTGGAATTTCTCGAAGAACATTTCGGCGGCGAAAGCCCTGCTCACCTATATCTCCCAGCGCGACATCCAGGAAAAGCTGGTGACCGCGAGCGTTGGCTTCGACGTGCCGCCCTTCGCCAGCTTCATGGACTTCAAGATCTGGGAAGAGGAAGGCCCGCCGAAGGGGATCAACTACAATTATCCCTCGCGTGGCGACGCGATCCCGTTCCTGTCGGGCTATCCCGCCCCGCTAAGGATCGGCACCCAGATGTACTCGCAGGCGTTGCTGATGAAGATGATCGCGATGCATGCGCATCAGGGCGCTTCGATCGAGGACGCGATGAGCTACGCCGAATCCGAGATCGAGGGCTATCTGCGCACCTGACCGCTTGATCTGATCCGTTCGGATCGGCGAGGAGAGCGGCGCCGCCGCACTTTCGCGACTAGGGGTTGCGCGGCAGCGATGGCCGGCGCAGATCAGCACCGGTGAAGGTGCATCTGATCAATCTCGACCGGCATGCCGATCGGCTGCGGGAATTCGCCTCGGTCAACGCTCATCTGCCTGAGGTGATCCGGTTCCCCGCCATTGATGGTCGGAGCCTGGACCTCTCCGCGTTGGTCCGCGGCGGGATCATCAAGCCTGGGGTCCTCGACACCTATACGGCGGCCCGGCTCGGCGGCGCCCTGTCGCATCTGGCCCTGTGGGACAAGGCGATCGAGACCGGCGAGGCGCTCACCGTTTGCGAGGACGACGCGATCCTGCATCCCGATTTCACAGCACGGGCAGGGCGGCTCCTGCGCCAATTGCCGCCGGATTGGGACCTCATCCTCTGGGGATGGAACTTCAACGCGGCGCTCGATTTCGAGTTGCTGCCCGGCGTGAGCCCTTGCCTGGTGCTGTTCGAGCAGACGAGCCTGCGAAGTGCCGCTTCCCGGTTCCAGCAGCTGCCGATTGCGCCGCAGCCGTTCCGCGTGCGCCAGGCCCTCGGGCTACCTTGCTATTCGATTTCGCCGAAGGGTGCGCGGGCATTGCGGGAGTTTTGTGTTCCAATTCGGCCGATGCAGCTTCGCCTGCCGGGCGGCCGCCGCCTGCGGAATGTCGGGATCGATTGCATGATGGCCGGTCTCTATCCGAACATCATGGCCTTTGTCAGCTTTCCGCCGCTTGCGATCACGAGTAACGAGCCTGCGGCGAAAGAGCCACCGCTTCGTGCGGTGCTTTCCCCCGGACAGGCGGGATAGCGAGAAGAAACGCGATCGCTGTTGCCCGCCCAAGGCGAGCGGGCAACAGCGCCACGCCGCACCACGAGCTATTGCGTCAACAGCTTGACGATCGCGTCGAAATGCTCGTCGGCGAGCTGGCGCAGCTCGTCGTCGGTGCGGTCCTGCACCGGATGCGGGATGAAGACCAGGGCCGGGTCGGTGCCAAGCGCCTTCGCCTGCGCCGCCGCCCCGTCGATGAACTCGGTCGTCGCCACACCGACCGTCGGGATGCCGCGCGTCTCGAGGTTCGCCATGTCATGCGTACAGCACGATATGCACGAGCCTCAGTCGCTGAGCCCCTCGATGACGAGGTTGACCTCGGTGGCGATCTGCTGCTGCAGCGGCAGCGGCGCCGGCCGCGTATTTGTCGGCTTCTTGTAGCGCTTGACGGCGATGCCGCGCTCCCGGAGCCGCTCGTCGAGCCGGTCGAGGAACACATCGCCTCGCGCCTTGGCGATATCGAGGAGGCCGATCACGAGGCCGTCGAGCCGCTCCGGCCGCGGCAGGCGTGGCGTCGTGGTCGGACTTCGCTCCGAGGTCGGGTCGAGAAGCACAGTCATCGCGTCACCTCCTTGGTTACGGGAATGCTGCCGCGGGGACCGCCCGCGGACCAGCCGCCGATAATGCCGGAGAACATCCCGGCGCCGCCGCCGGCGCGGACGATCATGAGCCCGCCCGGGCGGAATTTGTTGACGCTCCTGCCGGCGAGCGAAGCGGGACCGCCCTCGGCGATGCCTTTGGCCCCGGCGACCAGCTCTTCGCCGGGGATCTCGCAAAGCCGGTACAGCTCTTCGTAAACCCGCGCCTTCGACCAGCCGGCATTGCGGAAGGTGCGCTCGTGCTCCGGGCAGACCACCAGGAGCGCGTCGCAGGAAGGGGCGAGCTTGACGTTGTGGATCGCTTTCAGCGACTCCGCCATGCTGCGGCAGAGGCTTTCGGGGTCGCGCGATTTCTGGTCGACGACGCCCTGCAAGCCGAACCCGGCGAATACCGTGACCGCTGAGACGCCCGGCTTTAGCCCGCGCTCAACCGAGAGCGGCTCCCAGCACGAGCCTTCCTCGTCCTCGGCGAAGCAATAGCTGAGCTTTCCGGGATTTCCGAGAGTGGCGCGGTCGACCTCCTGCGGCCGACCCTCGCCGATATTGCGGATTACCAGTTGCAAGGCGCGCCCGATCGACGAATTGGCGCGGTTGCCTTGCCCCAGGGCATTGCCCCGCGCGTTCATGCCGATCTCGCGCCGGACCGGGCCGTTGACCAAGACCACCGGCCCGACGAACATCGTCGTCGCCAGCACGCCGTGCATCGCAAAGCCCTCGTCGAGCGCGGCCTCGACCGCCGCCAGCACCACCGGCAGGTACTCCGGCTTGCAGCCGGCCATGACGGCGTTGATCGCGATCTTCTCGACCGTCGCCGTGGCCAGCGCCGGCGGCACCAGCCCAATGACTTCCTGCGGGTCGCGCGAGGTGCCGTCGAGCGTGCGCAGCACGCGCTCCTCGGTCGGCGGCACCAAGGGCAGCCCGTCCGACCAGCCGCGCGCGAACATCGCCTCCTGCTCGTCCTCGTCGCCGCCGATCTCGATCCGTCGGGATCTGAGGCCGGTCTCGTTGAAGCGGATCTTGAGCCGCTCGATGATGCCGGGCTCGATGTTTTTGGCGCCGCAGCCCGGGCGCGATTCGGGTAATTCGCGGCCGAGATCGGCAACCCCGGTTACCCGCTCCCATTCGCCGCGGTCCCACCCGTAGGTGCGGGCGATCTCGCGGCCGTTTTCGAGGCGAATGAGCGTCGGCACGATTTCGATCTGGAGCCGGTGCGAGATGCCCAGATCGAGATCGCCGACCGGGCCGGGCACGGTATCGGGGAAGCTCGGATCGTCCTGGGTGAAGACGGTGATGCCGGCCCGGCGCGCGAGTTCACCGAGCACCGGCGCGGTCATCACGCAGGTCGGGCAGTCGCGCTTGACGATTGCGACGAGGCCGTCTTCCGGTAGAGCGTTCATCCCGACCTTCGACCCGTTCGCTTTACGCCAGCATGAACCCGCAAGGGCTGCCCGGCAAGCCTTGCCCCTCCGGGGTCAGGGCCTGATATAGTGGTGCGGGAGGTCGGCGGCGGACAGGTCCCTCGCCAACCCGGTCAGGTCCGGAAGGAAGCAGCCGTAACGAGTTTCGGCCTGGGTCGTTTGTTCGGTCTCCCACCTCATCTTCAGCCGCCGATGCCAGACCCCGCGCCCTCCTACCGCGTTCTCGCCCGGAAATACCGGCCGCAAACCTTCGCCGAGGTGATCGGGCAGGAGGCGATGGTTCGCACCCTGTCGAACGCGATCGCGTCGGGCCGCATCGCCCACGCGTTCATCCTGACCGGGGTGCGCGGGGTCGGCAAAACCACGACCGCGCGGATCCTGGCACGCGCCCTCAATTGCATCGGCGCTGACGGCACGGGCGGCCCGACCATTTCGCCGTGCGGCGAATGCGTGCATTGCCGGTCGATCGCCGAGGACCGGCACGTCGATGTGATCGAGATGGACGCGGCCTCGCGCACCGGCATCGACGACATCCGCGACCTAACCGAAGGGGTGCGCTACCGACCGGTCTCGGCGCGCCACAAGGTCTACATCATCGACGAAGTGCACATGCTCTCGAAGCCGGCTTTCAACGCTTTGTTGAAGACGCTCGAAGAGCCGCCGGCCCATGTCATCTTCGTCTTCGCGACAACCGAAGTTCAGAAAGTCCCGATCACCGTGCTGTCGCGCTGTCAGCGCTTTTCGCTGCGGCGCGTGCCGGTCGAGCAGCTGATCGAGCATTACCGCCGTATTGCCGAAGCAGAAGGGATCGCCATAGCGCCGGCGGCGCTGGGGCTGATCGCCCGGGCTGCCGACGGCTCGGTGCGCGACGGGCTGTCATTGCTCGACCAGGCGATCGCGCTTTCCGGCGAGTCGATCGACGAGGCGGCGGTGCGCGATATGCTCGGCATTGCCGATCGGGGCCTCGTCTTCGACCTGTTCGAGACGGTGTTGAAGGGCGATGTCGGCGGGGCGCTTGACCGGATGGACGGCCTCTATCAGGGCGGTGCCGATCCCTTGTCGGTCATGCAGGATCTGCTCGACCTCACGCATTTCGTGACCCGGCTGAAGCTGGCGCCGGAAGCCGGGCTCGGCGATCCGTTGGAAGAAGGCGACCGCGTCCGAGCCCGCCCGCTCTCCGGGGCATTGTCGATCCCGGTGCTGACCCGTGCCTGGCAGATGCTGCTGAAGGGGCTGGAGGAAGTGCAGACCGCTCCAGCGCCGGTGCAGGCGGCGCAGATGGTGCTGGTACGGCTGGCCTATGCCGCCGATCTGCCGGTCCCGGCGGATCTGGTGCGTGCACTCAGCGATGGAGGCAGTCCAGCTGCAGCCGCATCAAATACCCCCTCTCCGCCATCGGGGGAGAGGGCAGGAGTGAGGGGGCAATCGATTGATCCGATTCCGACGCCCTCACCCGCCCTCGGGCTTGCACCCTCGGGCACTCTCTCCCGCAGTGCGGGCGAAGGGTTTGTATCTAGTGCCGCCGCTCCGGTTATCGCCGCGCCCTCACCCGATCCCGAGCCGGAGAGCGCGCCGCGCGCCGAACTCGATCAGCTGCCGCGGAGCTTCGCGGAAGTGATCACGCTGTTCGACAAAAGGCGCGAGGCGGTGATCCGCTCGCATCTGTGGTCGCACGTCCATCTCGTCGCCTTCGAGCCGGGCCGCATCGAGTTCCGGCCGGAAGCGGCCGCGCCGCGCGATCTCGCCAACCGCCTCGGCCAGCTGCTCGGCGAGTGGACCGGATCGCGCTGGATCGTCGCCGTGTCGCAGGCCGAGGGCGCGCCGACCTTGGCGGAAGACGAGGCGCGGCGCGCGAGCGAAGTACGGAACGAGGTCGCGGGACACCCGTTGGTGCGGGCGGTGCTCGACACCTTCCCCGGCGCCACGATCGCGGCGGTGCGGGAGCGGTTTGCCGCGGCCGAGCCCACGGCCGAAACCGGCGCTGGCGAAGCCGAAGGGGTTGAGGAAGACGTTATCGAAGACGGTAGCACCAGCGCGGAAGAGGAAGGGTAATGAAAAATCTTGGCCAGCTGATGAAGCAGGCGCAGGCGATGCAGAGCAAGATGGCCGAGATGCAGGCTGAGCTCGAGGCCGTCGAGATGACCGGGGTCGCCGGCGGCGGCATGGTGCAGTTGACGCTCAACGGCAAGGGCGACCTGAAGAAATTGAAGCTCGACAAGGCGGTGATCGACCCGGCCGAGGCCGAGGTGCTGGAAGATTTGATCGTCGCCGCATTCAACGACGCGAGGGCGAAGGTCAATGCCCATGCCGAAACCGAGATGCAGAAGCTGACCGGCGGGCTCAACCTCCCCGGTGGGATGAAACTGCCGTTTTGATGTCTGTTGGACCGCGGGCACCCGCCCGCTTGCGGCCGAGACGGCCGTGGTCCTAGAACAGCTTCATGTCCGAACTCGACACGCTGATCCAGCTGCTGGCGAAACTGCCGGGACTCGGGCCGCGCTCGGCGCGGCGCGCGGCGCTGTTTCTGATCAAGCGGCGCGAGCAGCTCATGGAGCCGCTCGCGACCGCGCTGGCCGCGGCGGCAACGGCCATCCGAACGTGCTCCACCTGCGGCAACCTCGACACCGCCGACCCGTGCCCGATCTGCCGCGATCTCGAGCGCGACCCGCACGCGATCTGCGTCGTCGAGGACCTCGCCGATCTGTGGGCGTTGGAGCGCACCCGCGCGTTCCGCGGCCGCTACCACGTGCTGGGGGGCACACTCTCGGCGCTCGACGGTATCGGCCCGGACGAGCTCAACATCGTTCGCCTGATCGCGCGGCTCGGGCCGGAGACCGAGCTGATCCTCGCGCTCAATGCCACGGTCGAGGGACAGACGACGGCGCATTACATCGCCGACCGCGCCGCCGCGACCGGTGCGCGCATCTCGCGCCTGGCGCAAGGCGTGCCGATCGGCGGTGAACTCGATTATCTCGACGAAGGCACCTTGACCGCGGCTCTGAAGGCCCGCCGGACATTTTGACGCCGGCCGAAATCCGGCGCGCCGGGACCCCCGCCTCGGGCTAGTCTGTGCCTGCCGACATGGAGAGGTGAGATGAACATTGGCAGTACGCGGCTGACGCGCTTTGGATTCGCGGTGGCGATAGCGGTGCTGGTTGCCGCGGCGCCAGCCCGGACGGCTTGGGCCGACGATTTTGGCGATGCCTGCGTTGCCGGCGGCGGCGGGATGTTCGAGGCGAAGGATTGTACCTGCATGGCGGACAAGATCGCGTCCGACGAGGACCGTGCCACTCTGATCGCCTTCTTCCAGGCCAGTGCCGACGCCGACAAAAACGGCACGAAGCCGGACGAAAACGATCCGCAGCTGAAAAAGGGCTTTGCGCTGCTGAACGATTATCTGGGCAAGTGCATGAAATAGCCTGCCGCCCCCGCGCAGATCATCGAGGGCGAAATGCGGCCGCAGCCGGAGCCGGGATCTTAGGCGGCGCGGCGGTGGCGGCTCTTGACACGCGTGTTGCCGCTGCGCTCTTCGTCGAACAGCTCGGCCAGCCGTTCGAGCATGACCCCGCCCAGCTGCTCGGCGTCGACGATCGTCACCGCGCGCCGGTAATAGCGGGTCACGTCGTGGCCGATGCCGATCGCGGTCAGCTCGACCTGGCCGATCCGCTCGACCTCGCGGATCACATCGCGCAGGTGCTTTTCGAGGTAGTTGCCGGGGTTGACCGACAGCGTCGAATCATCGACCGGCGCGCCGTCCGAGATCACCATCAGGATGCGGCGCTCCTCGGGCCGGCCCAACAGCCTATTGTGCGCCCACATCAGCGCCTCGCCGTCGATATTCTCCTTGAGGATGCCCTCGCGCAGCATCAGCCCGAGATTACGCCGGGCACGCCGCCACGGCGCATCGGCCGGCTTGTAGACGATGTGGCGCAGATCGTTGAGGCGGCCCGGATTGGGCGGCTTGCCGGCGGCGATCCAACGCTCGCGCGCCTGGCCGCCCTTCCATGCCCGCGTCGTGAAGCCGAGAATCTCGACCTTGACGCCGCAGCGCTCCAAGGTGCGGGCGAGGATGTCGGCGCTCATCGCGGCGACGGTAATCGGCCGGCCGCGCATGGATCCGGAATTGTCGATCAGCAGGCTGACGACGGTGTCGCGGAAGTCGGTCTCGCGCTCGCGTTTGTAGGCGAGGGGCAGGACCGGGTTGGCGACGACGCGGGCGAGCCGCGCGGCGTCGAGGATGCCTTCCTCAAGGTCGAATTCCCAGGCGCGGGTCTGCTTCGCGAGCAACCGCCGCTGCAGCCGGTTGGCGAGCCGGGCGACGACGCTCTGCAGATGCTGCAGTTGCTGGTCCAGCAAATGCCGCAGGCGTCCCAATTCGTCGGCGTCGCAGAGCTGATCGGCTTCGATGACCTCGTCCGCAACCGTGCTGAAGGCGCGGTAGACGGCGTTCTCGTCGGGCTGGCCGCGCGGCTGGGTCCCGGGGCGGCCGGGCCGGCCCGGATCGTCGTCGCTGGCGCCCGGCATCATCTCGCCGTCGGCGTCGGCGGCGCCGTCTTCCTCGGCATCGGCATCGGCGCTGTCGGCGGGCGAGCCTTCCATCGAGGGCTGCGCCCCGGCAGAGGCGCTCTCGCCGCTATCGGCCTGATTCTCGCTGTCCTGCTCCTCGCCCTGGCCCTGGTTGTCGTCGGACGAGGAATCGTCGATCTCGCCGAGATCGATGTCGAGATCCTGGATCAGCCGGCGCGTCACCCGGGCGTAGGTGTCCTGGTCGACGATGTTGCGTTCGAGCTCGGCGATATCCTTGCCGATCTTGCCCTCGAGCCACGGACGCCAGAGATCCACCACCCGGCGCGCCGAAGGCGGTGGCGGCTCCCGGGTCAAGGCTTCGCGGGTCAACAGGCGGACCGCCTCCGCCATCGTGCTCTCGGTGCGCTCGGTGACCCGCTCAAAGCCTTGGCGGCGGTACTGCTCGTCGAGCATCGCGCCCAGATTGGCGGCAACCCCGACCATGCGCCGCGCGCCGAGCGCCTCGACCCGAGCCTGTTCGAGTGCCTCAAAGACCGAGCGCGCGAGCGGCCCGCCAGGCGCGCGTTTCGAGTGCACAGCATCGTCGTGGTAGCGCAGCCGCAGGGCCAGGCTGTCGGCGGCGCCGCGCAATTGCGCGGCTTCCTCGGCCGGCAGGTCGCGCGCCGGGTTCGGCAATTTGACGCGATTGCCGGATAACCCGGGCGGCTCCGGGCCAAAGCCGACGTTCAGATCGTCGCGCTCCGCGATCGCCCGGAGCGTCGAGGCGGTCGCCCGCTTGAAGATCTCGGTCGGAGAAAACGCCTGCGACACGGGCTCGTCTGCCACTACATCAACGTGGCGTTAACGCCGGTCTCGGGCAGTTCAGTGCCAAAGCAGCGCTGGTAGTATTCCGCCACGGTCGGCCGCTCGGTCTCGTCGCATTTGTTGAGGAAGGTCAGCCGGAAGGCAAAGGCGAGATCGCCGAAGATGCGGGCGTTCTCCGCCCAGGTCATCACCGTGCGCGGCGACATCACGGTCGAGATGTCGCCGTTGATGAACCCGTTCCGGGTGAGGTCGGCGAGCGCGACCATCGCGCTGACGCGGCGCCGGCCGTCGTCGTCATTGTAGCTCGGCACCTTGGCCAGAATGATCTCGCATTCGGCGTCGTGCGGCAGGTAGTTGAGCGTGGCGACGA
Source organism: Allostellaceae bacterium (assembly GCA_036008175.1). Lineage (GTDB taxonomy): Bacteria > Pseudomonadota > Alphaproteobacteria > ATCC43930 > CGMCC-115725 > DATARH01. Next base: position 56,413 of record DASYOB010000139.1, on the reverse strand, counting down.
TGTTCCAGCGGTCCATCTGGCCCTGGTTGATCTGCTGGGTGCCATGATAGAGCCCAGTCGTGTCGCCGAGACCGACCGTGTTCGCGGTCGAGAACAGGCGGAACGCCGAGTGCGGGCGGATGACCCGGTTCTGGTCGAGCAGGGTCAGCTTGCCTTCGACCTCGAGCACCCGCTGGATCACGAACATGACGTCCGGCCGGCCGGCGTCGTATTCGTCGAAGCACAGCGCCACCGGATGTTGCAGCGCCCAGGGCAGGATCCCCTCACGGAACTCGGTGACCTGCTTGTTGTCGCGCAGCACGATCGCGTCCTTGCCGACGAGATCGATGCGGCTGATATGGCTGTCGAGGTTGACGCGGATGCACGGCCAGTTGAGCCGACAGGCGACCTGCTCGACATGGGTCGATTTGCCGGTGCCGTGATAGCCGCAGATCATCACCCGCCGGTTGAAGGCAAAACCGGCGAGGATGGCGAGGGTCGTATCGTGGTCGAACCGATAAGCCTCGTCGAGATCGGGAACGTGCTCGCTGGGCTGGCTGAACGCCGGCACTTCGAGGTCGCTGTCGATCCCGAAGGTCTGGCGAACCGAGATTTTGATGTCTGGCTCCCCGGTGGGAGTCGCGGTCGGTGCCGCGGGCTGAACGGTGGGCATTTCCTGTGTCGTTCCTTGTCTTGGGGGAATGTTGAAGGCCGTGAACGCGCAATGGGTCAGCTGAAGTAGCTGGCTTTCAAGGTCGCGTAGGCCTGGTTGATAATCTTGAGCTTCTCCTCGAAGACCTTGTCGCCGCCATGGGCGTCGGGGTGGTGCTGCTTGACCAGCACCTTATAGCGCGCTTTAAGGCGCACCTCGGTGAAGGGCGGGTCGAGATCGAATACCGCGAGTGCCTGCTCGCGCGCGGAAGCGGCGCGCGCCGCCGAGCCGGAATGGCGCCCGCTGGTCCCGTGCCCATTGGTGCGGTGGGCGCCGTTGTGGTCCTTGCGATTGTCGGCGCCGCTGTAAAACCCGAACGGGTCGCGCACGTGCGCGCCATGGGCCGGCGCGTGAAGCTGGCCGAGGCGCCAGCTCGGCCGGTCCCATACTGTCGCGCGGCGGATCTCGGCCTCGATCTCGGGCTCGCTCATGCCGGCGTAGTAATTCCAGGCGCTGTTATAGGCGCGGACGTGTTCGAGACAAAACCAGCGGTAACTGTTGAGCTCGATCCGCGATTTGGGTGCACGGAAGTCGCCGCCCGCACTGCAGCCGGGGTGGTCGCAGAAACGCGCCGGCGGGTGGGCCTCGGTCACGAAAATGGGATCGATTGGTTGGCGCCGCATCATGCTCAGTATGGGAGGCCGGCCGGCGCGTGACAAGGATTCGCGGCACCCTCACCCGGCCCCGGATGCCGACGCAGACCAGGGTTGCGTCGGCGGCGCAGCCCCGTCCCCGGCCGGGTCAATTGGGCGCCGCCGGCGTCAGCAGCTCGCCAAACTGATCGCGCGGGTCGGCCCAGCGCAGCACCGCAGCCTTCACCTCGCCCGGCAGACGCTCGAAAGCACCCCGTCTTCGCTGCTCCGGCAGCGGCGCGAACGGGTCGAGCAGCGGCAAGGGCTCGGGCTCGCCTGCTATGGCGATGCTGCCGTCGAGCAGCCGAACCAGGCGCAGAGAGCCGATCACGGCGATCTCGATGATCGCATCGCGCCAGAAATGATGCCGCCCGCCGAATGTAACGACGAACGCACCAAGGATCGCGGTCGGCGGTCCGTCGGCGTTGAGCCAGCCGATGGCACAGCGCGACAGCCGCTCGTCCGCGCCGCAGCGCGTCAGGATCGCCACTTCGGTGCCGTGGTGATGGTCGTCGCTGTCGGCTTCCGGGTCGAAGCGGCCGACCTCCACGCCGCGACGGCAATAGCCGGAAAGGGCCAGGAATTGACCGACGGTGGGAACCTCCAGAATGCGCCACCCGCCCGCCTCGAACACCGTGTCGGGCGGACGCTGCCGCCGGATCTCGGCCGCGCGGCGCTGCAACGGAAACGGAACGACCTGGCCCATCACCTCACCTGGTATATACAACCCACAGGTACCTGAGCAAAACGCATGCCGGATTTCAACCGATCCGCATGAGTACTCTGGCCGTACATTGCCGGCTCACGGGTTGCGGGATAGCATCCGGCCGCGCAGACCCGCGCCCGGAGCTTTTCTGATGGTGGCGATTCGCCCGCTGACCGAGCCCGACCTGCCGGAGGCGCGGCGCATCGTGCGGCTCGCATTCGGCACCTTTCTCGGCGCTCCCGACCCGGAGAATTTCTGGACCGATCGCGACTATGTCTATGGCCGCTTCGGGGCGGAGCACGTCGCCGCCTTTGCCGCCGAAAAGGACGGTGAGCTGGTCGGCTCCAATTTCGCGACGCGCTGGGGCAGCGTCGGCTTTTTCGGGCCGCTGACGATCCGCCCGGAGTTGTGGGACAGCGGCATCGGCCAACGGCTCGTCGCGGCGGTCAGCGCGCAGTTCGACAGTTGGGGTGTCCGCCATGCCGGTCTCTTTACCTTTGCCGAGAGCGCGAAGCATGTCGGGCTCTACGGCAAGTTTGGATTTCACCCGCGCTTCTTGACCGCAATCATGGCGGCTCCCGCCAGCACTGCGGAGCCAGCGCTGCGATGGTCGCGCTATTCTCCCTTGTCCGACGCCGATCGCCGCGATGTCGAAACCGCAGCGCGCGCGCTGACCGAGCAGCTCTATGACGGACTCGATCTCCGCGGCGAGATCCGGACCGTGACGGCGGGCAATCTCGGCGACACGTTATTGCTATGGGAGGGCGACAGCCGCCTCGCCGGCTTCGCGATCTGCCATTGGGGGCCGGCAAGCGAGGCCGGCGAGGGTTGCTGCCTTGTCAAGTTCGGTGCGGTACGGCCGGGCCCGGGCGGCGAGAAGCGTTTCGCGGCGCTGCTCGACGGTTGCGCCGCTCTCGCGCAGACGATCGGCATGCAGGACGTGCTGGCGGGGGTCAATCTGGCGCGCGAGGAGGCGTACCGGCATATGCTGGCTCGCGGGTTTCGTACCCGGATCCAGGGCGTGGCGATGCATCGGCCGAATGAGCCCGGCTACAGCCGACCCGGCCTCTACGTTCTCGACGATTGGCGCTGAGGATAAGGCGATGAAGGCGGTCGTCTGTGAGGCGTTCGGCGGACCCGAGGTCCTGGTGCTGCGCGAGGTGCCGGATCCGCCGCCGCCCGGCCCCGGCGAGGTGCAGGTCCGGATCGCCGCGCGCGGGGTGCAATATGTCGACGTTCTGATGCTCGCCGGCAAGTACCAGTTCCGGCCGGAGCCGCCCTTCGTGCCGGGGAACGAGGGCGCCGGCGAGGTCGTCGCCGTCGGCGACGCGGTCACCCGCTTCAAACTTGGCGACCGCATTATGAGCCGGCACCGGCTCGGCGCTTTTGCGCAGCTCGGCAACTCCAGAGCCGAGGATTGCGACCCGGTTCCCGACGGCATGAGCATCGAGGCGGCAGCGGTGTTCCGCGGCGCCTATCACACGGCCTATCACGCGCTTGTTCAGCGCGGCCGCATGAAGGAGGGCGATTGGGTGCTGGTCAACGGCGCCGCCGGCGGCATCGGCATCGCCGCGATCCAGGTTGCGAAGCTGTTCGGCGCCACCGTCATCGCCACGGCCAGTACCGAGGAAAAACGCGCCGCCTGTTGCGCGGAAGGCGCCGATTTCGCGATCGACTACCGCGAGGGTCTGCGCGACCGGGTTAAGGAAATCACCGGCGATCGCGGCGTCGACATCGTCTATGACCCGATCGGCTCCACGGTATTCGACGAGTCGCTGCGCTGCCTCGCCTGGGGCGGGCGTATCCTGGTGCTCGGCTTTCTCGGTGGCGGTCCGTCGCAGCCGCGGACCAATTATCTGCTGATCAAGGGGCTGGAAGTGATCGGGGTGCGGCTCGGCGGGGTCACCGAACATAAGCCCGAGATCGGCCGCGCCAACATGAAATTGCTGGTCGAGCTCGCCGGACAGGGGAAGCTACGGCCGCGCATCTCGTATAGCTTTCCGCTGGAGCAGGCGGCGGATGCAATTCAGGCGGTCATCGACCGCAACGTGATAGGCAAGGCCGTGCTGGTCGGCTGACCAAAAAAGGGGTGGAAATGCGCCTAGCGATCATAAGAGCTGCGCTGCTGTTGCCGGTCATTGTGGCTGTCCCAGCAATGGCGCAAAACCCGCCCGCCGCACCGGCCGTCCAGCGAACCGTTCTGGCGGGCAGCAAGTTGCCGGATCTTGCCGCCGCGCCGGTCTATTTCTGTGCGCTATCGGTAACGATACCAGCCAACGCGGCGAGCCACGTCGCGGCGGGATCCAACGCCATCTTCTATCAACTCGCCGGCTCGACCGAGATCACGACGGGGGGAGCGACCAAAACCCTCGCTTCCGGCGAGGCGATGTTTATCGCGGGCGGACATGAGATCTTCCTGAAGGCGGTCGGCGACGAACCTTCGCGCGGCCTGCACTTCGTGCTGGTCCCGGCCACAACCTCGGCATCTCCGACCGCTACCGAGCCGGCCGCCGTCACCGAGCTGTTCCGCTCGCCGGCGCCGATCCCGGACCTCAAGCCGGGCACTTACGAGGTAAATCTGACCCGGGTAACCTTTCCGCCGAAGATGGCGGCGAACCCGCCGCATCACCGCTCCGGGGCGGCGCTCTATTATATCCTGACCGGAGCCGGGGCTACCACGATAGACGGCAGTACCACCGAAAAGGGTCCGGGGTCGACGATCTACGAACCGTCGAGCCTCGTGCACCAATGGGGCAACCCCGGCGGCGAGCCGTTTACCTTTCTAGCCTTCAACATCAATCCGGAAGGAATGCCCGCGGTCGTCATGGAGAGCGCGGGAAAGTAGGCTTGGCTGGTCAGTCGTAGGTCAGGCCGATCGTCTCGGCGACCAGCACCGGCCGGTCGTTGCCCTCGACCTCCATCGTGCTCTCCGAGGTGGTCCGGACGCCGCCCTCGATCTTCTCGACCGATTTGAGCTTGAGACGCAGGCGGACCCGCGACCCGGCCGGCACCGGCCCGGTGAAACGCACCCGGTTGGCCCCGTAATTGATGCCGCGCGAGCGGTTCTTGACCCGGTAGAGGGTCGCGGCCAGGCGCGGCACCAAGGACAGGGTCAGCCAGCCATGCGCGATGGTCTTGCCGCCGGGCATCTCGCGCTTGGCGCGCTCGACATCGACATGGATCCATTGATGGTCGCCGGTCGCGTCGGCGAATTTGTTGATCTGCTCCTGGGTCACCGTGTACCAGTCGCTGACGCCGATCTCCTTGCCTTCATAGGCCAGTAGATCGGCTGGGCGTTCGACTTCCAGCATCCTGTGCTCCTCGTTCAGTGATCGGATCAGGGGCGCATCATGAAGCCGCTCGGCCCCGGAGTGCGCAATTTTTCAGCATAGCCGGCGAATTCAACGAGCAGTTTGCGGGTGTCGCGCGGGTCGATGATCTCCTCGATCCAGAACGGCTCGGCGGTGCGGAACGGGGAGCGCAGCCGATTGAGCCGCTCATCGATTTCGGCGATCTTGATGGCAGGGTCGGGGGCGGCGTCGATCTCGGCGCGATAGGCCGCCTCGATCCCGCCCTCCAAAGGCAGCGAGCCCCAGCGTGCCGACAGCCAGGCATAGCGGATCGAGAACCGGCCGGAGGGCTGGTTCACGGCGCCGGCGACGCCGAACACGTTGCGCACCAGAAACGTGCACCACGGAACGGTCGATTGGTTGACCGCCGCCATCGCCCGCACGCCCTTCCGGATCGTCGCCGCCTTCTCCGCCTCCAGCCCGATATGAAAGCCGGGGCAGTCGCAGAGATAGACAATCGGCAGGTGGAAGGTCTCGGCGAGGTCGACAAAGCGGATGATCTTGTCGCAGGCGTCGGCCGTCCAGCAGCCGCCGTAGAAGAACGGGTCGCTGGCCATCACCGCGGCCGGCAGCCCGTCGATGCGGGCGAGCCCGGTGATGATCGGTCGGCCGAACATGCGGCCCATCTCGAAGAACGAGCCCTTGTCGACCACCGCCTCGACGATCGGGCGCATCTTGTAGACCTTGCGGCGGTCGCGCGGGATCGCCTCGAACAGGAACTCCTCGCGCCGCAGGGGATCGTCGGTGCGCGGGTCGCGCGGGGCCACCTCATAGACCGAGGAGGGCAGGTAGGAGAGGAAACGGCGCGTTGCCGCGAACGCCTCCTCCTCGCTGTCGACCGCATGGTCGACCGCACCGCAGCGGGTCTGGATCTCCCAGCCGCCGAGCTCGAATCTGTCGAGCTTTTGCTGCCCGAGCGCGTTGACCACCGGCGGGCCGGCGACGAACAGTGCCGAGGTCTCCTTGGTCATGACCGAATAATGGCTCGCCGCCATTCGTGCGGCGCCGAGGCCGGCGACCGAACCGAGCCCGAGCGCCACGACCGGCACCAGGCCGAGATTGGTCGTCGTATAGTAATAGGGCAGGTTCGAGCCGACCCGGCCCGGCAGGTTGGCGCGCCCCGTGGTCTCGATCGTCTTGACCGAGCCGCCGCCGCCCGAGCCCTCGATGATGCGGATGATCGGCAGGCGCAGATCGTGCGCCATCTGCTCCGCCATCAGCGGCTTTTCGCGGATCGTCGCGTCCGCCGAGCCGCCGCGCACGGTGAAATCATCGCCGACCACCACGACAGGGCGGCCGTCGATCGCGGCGCGGCCCATCACGCAATTCGACGGCACCAATTCGACGAGGCGGCCCTCGGCGTCGTACTGGGCGCGGCCGGCGATCGCGCCGACCTCGTGAAAGCTGCCGGTATCGACGAGTCCGTCGATGCGCTCGCGCACGGTGAGCCGGCCGCCCTGGTGCTGGCGCTCGACCTTGTCGGCGCCGCCGAGCGCGCGGGCATGCCGCTCGCGCTCGCGCAGCTCCTCCAGCTCCGGCTCCCAGCCCATTCGCCATCCTCGCAGTGAGCCAGATCGAATAAGAACCGCCGCTTAAGCCTGGAGCAAGAGGGCACATCAATGGCTCTTCGCAGATCGCGGCTTTTCGCCGATAGTCGCGGCCACATGCGACCAGCAGGAAACCGCAGATGATCGCTCAGAATGGCGCCTCGACGGGGATTTCGCGGCGCAGCGTGTTGCGGAGCGGCGCCGCTATCGGCATGGCTTTCGGGGTCCCGGCGGTCCGCGGCATCGGCCGCGCGAGCGCCGCCGATTTCTCGACCCTGAAGGTCATCCCCGAGGTCGATCTGAAGATCCTCGACCCGGTTTGGACCACGGCGACGGTTACCTCGACGCACGCGCTGCTCGTCTACGACACGCTGTTCGGGATAGACCGCAAACAGCAGATCCATCCGCAAATGGTCGAGAAATTCGGCCGCGACGAGGACGGGCTGACCTGGCACTTCGAGCTGCGCGACGGGCTCGGCTGGCAAGACGGCACGCCCGTCACAGCCAAGGATTGCGTCGCCTCGATCCGTCGCTGGGCGGCGCGGTTCGGCCTTGGCGGCATCATGATGCAGCGCACCGAGCGATTGGACGCGCTCGACGACAAAAGCTTCATCCTGAAGCTGAAGGAACCGTTCGACCCGGTGCCGCAGACTCTGGGCAATCAGAGCCAGGTCTGTTTCATGATGCGCCAGAAGGACGCCGAGACCGACCCGTTCACGCAGATCAAGACCGCCGTCGGCTCAGGGCCGTTCATGTTTCTGCAGGACGAGTGGGTGCCGGGCGCCAAGGTCGCCTATAAGCGCAACCCCAACTATCACCCGCGCAGCGAGCCGGCCGACGGCTATGCCGGCGGCAAGGTTGCGCATGTCGAGCGGGTCGAGTGGACCGTCATCCCCGAGCCCGGCACCGCAGCGGCGGCATTGTCCGCCGGCGAGATGGATTATTGGGTCACCCCGGCGGCCAACAACCTGCCGCAGCTGAAGAGCGACCCGAACGTGGCGCTGACGATGCTCGATCCGCTCGGCTGGCAATTGCACCTGCGCTTCAACTCGCTCGCCAAGCCCTTCGACAATGCCAAGATGCGCCAGGCGGTCCAGATGCTGATCGAAACGCATCAGCAGGATTACCTCGACGCGACCGGTTATACGGGCGATCTCGGCAAGGCCTGCCTTGCGCCCTTTGTCTGCGGTTCGCCGAACGAGAGCGAGGTCGGGCTCGACCGCTTCAAGAAATACGATCCCGACAAGGTCAAGGCGCTGCTGAAGGAGGGCGGCTATACCGGCCAGACCATCGTGCTGATGGACCCGACCGACCAGGCGCATCTGCACATGGTGGCGCAGGTGCTCAACGAAGCGATGAAGGGGGTCGGCATCACCGTCGATCTCCAGGCGATGGACTGGTCGACCCTGGTGTCGCGCCGCGCCGTCAAGGACCCGCCGCCGGCGCCCGGCGGCTGGCATATCTTCCCGACCGCCTGGCCTTCGAGCACGATGATGAACCCTGTCGTCAATCAACCGCTCGACACCGCCTGCGACGGCAAGAACTGGTTCGGCTGGCCGTGCGACGAGGAGCTGGCGAAATTGCGCCTCACCTTTCTGGCCGCGAAGAACGACGAGGAACGGCACAAGGCGATCGACGCAATCCAGGCGCGCTTCCTGGAAGCAGCTCCATACGCGTACGCCGGCCAGTATTTTCCGCCCGTCGCCTACCGCAAGGACCGGATGAAGGGGCCGATCGGCCTCGGCAGCGCGGTCTTCTGGAACATCGAGAAATTCGCCTGAACGGAGATCCCGCCGATGAGCATCGAATTGTGGACCTGGAATACCCCGAACGGCCGCAAGATCAGTGTCGCGCTCGAAGAGATGGGGCTGCCCTACAAGGTGGTGCCGATCAACATCTCAAAGGGCGAGCAGTTCAAGCCTGAATTCCTGAAGATCAGCCCGAACAACCGCATCCCCGCGATCATCGACAGCGAGGGGCCGGGCGGGCAGCCGATCAGCATCTTCGAATCGGGCGCGATCCTGATCTATCTCGGCGAGAAGACCGGCAAGTTCTGGCCGAAGGGCGATCTGCGTAAGCAGGTGCCGGTGCTCGAATGGCTGATGTGGCAGATGGGCGGCTTTGGTCCGATGCCGGGCCAGGTGCACCATTTCCTGCAGGTCGAAAAGGAGGAGGACCGGCGCTACGGCCTCGAACGCTACTCGAAGGAAACGCACCGGCTCTACGGCGTCTTCAACAAACGCCTGGGTGAGGCGCAGTTCGCCGCCGGCAGTGAGGTGTCGATCGCCGATTTCGCGATCCTCGGTTGGGCCTGGCGGCACGAGCGGCACCAGGTCAACCTCGCCGACTACCCGAACGTAAAGCGCTGGTACGAAGCCATGATGGCCCGGCCCGGCACCAAACGCGGCTTCGAGGTGGCCCTGAGCTGACCGAAGGAGGCCTGCCATTCAGCCATTGCGCAGTTTCCTGTTCGCGCCGGGGAACCACCCGCATCGGGTCGAGAAGGCGCTGACCCTCGACGCCGACGCGGTCATCCTCGACCTCGAAGACGCGGTCGCGATCGCCGAGAAACCGGCGACCCGCGCCGCGATTTGTGCCGCGCTCGGACGGCCGCGCACCGGGCTGCTCTATGTGCGGGTCAATGCCGTCGATACCGAGTTCTGCTATGGCGATCTCTGTGCGGTCGCCCGGCCTGGGCTCGACGGCATCATCCTGCCCAAGGTCGAGAGCGCCGCCGGGCTTGCCACGGTGCACTGGTTGCTCGGCAACCTCGAACGCGAGCATAGTCTTGCGGCTGGCGGCATCGATCTGATCCCGATCATCGAAACCGCGCGCGGCCTCGCCGGCATCGAGCAGATCCTGGCGAGTGCGACGCGGGTCAAGCGGGTCGCGTTCGGCGCCGGCGACTTCACCCTCGACCTCAACATGCAATGGAGCCGGAGTGAGGCCGAGCTCGCCTATGCCCGCGCCCGGATCGTCACCGCCTCGCGCGCCGGCGGGATCGAGGCGCCGCTCGACACGGTCTGGGTCGATCTGCAGGACGCGGAAGGGCTTGAGGCCTCCACCCGTGCCGCGCTCGCTTGCGGCTATCAGGGCAAGATGTGCATCCACCCGAACCAGGTTGGCGTGGTCAATCGCGTCTTCACCCCGAGCGACGCGGAGATCGCCTTCGCCAAGCGGGTCGTCGCCGCGTTCGAGAAGGCCGAGGCGGAGGGCGTCGCCTCGATCCAGCTCGACGGCAAGTTCGTCGACTACCCGATCGTCTACCGCGCGCAGCGGGTGTTGCGCACGGTCGCGGCGATCCGCGAGCGGGAGAGCCGCCGATGACCGAGAGCCCGACCGGGCCGCTCACAGGCGTTAAGGTGCTCGATCTGTGCAGCTATCTCGCCGGCCCCTATGGCTGCACCTTGCTCGCCGATCTCGGCGCCGATGTGATCAAGGTCGAATCGCCTCAAGGCGACATGCTGCGCCAATTTCCGTCGAGCCTGCCGGGCGAGGCTCGCTTCTTTCTCGGCACCAACCGCGGCAAGCGCGCGCTCGCCCTCGATCTGAAGCAGAAGGAAGGGCTGGCGATCCTCAACCGCATGGTCGAGAGCGCCGATGTGCTGGTGGAGAATTTCCGCCCCTCGGTGCCGGCCCGGCTCGGCATCGATTATCCGAGACTGAAGAAGATCAATCCGCGCCTCGTCTATGCCGGGCTGACCGGCTACGGCGATCAGGGTCCGCTCAGCGAGAAGGGCGGCTTCGACCAGGTGTTGCAGTGCCTCTCGGGCATGGCGGTGTTCCAGGGCGGCGGCGCCGACAAACCGCAGCTGGTGCTCGGCTCGGTGCTCGATTATTTCACTTCGGCCTTGCTCGCCTATGGCGTCGCCGCCGCGCTCTATCATCGCGAGAAGAGCGGCAGGGGGCAGTATCTGAGCCTTTCCTTACTGCGCAGCGCGTTGACGATCCAGGCCGGTCGCTTTGTCTGGGCCGAGAGCGAGGGGCGCGAGGTGGCGCGCGATTCCGGCACCGGCGGTCTCACCGGCATCCATCCGACAAAGCAGGGCGCGCTCTACATCTCGGTGCATTCCAACCATTTCTGGGCGGCGCTGTGCGAGCTGATCGGCCGGCCCGAGCTGGCAGAGGATCCGCGCTGCGTCTCGATGCGCAGCCGCGCCGAGCATGCCGCCGCGTTGGTACCGGAAGTGCGCGCCGCGCTTGCCGCGAAGAGCGCGCTCGAATGGGAGGAGATTTTCGGCGAGCGGGTGCCATGCGCCGCGGTGCGCACGATCGAGGACATGTTCGATCACCCGCAGGTCTTGGCCGAGGGGCTGGTCACGACGCTCGATCATCCCGCCGTCGGGCGCTACCGCACGATGACGAAACCGATCAAGCTGAGCGAGACGCCGGGTCCCGCGCCGACCGCCGCGCCGGCCTTCGGTCAGCACAGCGACGAGATCCTCGCCGGCTACGGCTTTACCGCCGCCGACATCGCGGCATTGCGCGAGCGCGGCGTCGTGCGCTGACCGGCGCTCAGTCCGGCAGCAGCCCCTTGAGCCGATAAAGCAGCTCCAGTGCTTCGCGCGGGGAGAGCTCGTCGGGGCGGATGTCGCGCAGTGCTTCTTCGGCCGGCGAGGATTGCGGCTCCGCTGCCGGTGCAGGCGCGCGCGCGGCGCGGAACAATGGCAGATCGTCGGCGAGCCGGGCCAGCGCGCCGCCCTGCTCGCCCTTTTCGAGGATTTGCAGCACCTCCTCCGCCCGCGCGGTGACCTCGACCGGCAACCCGGCGAGCTTTGCCACATGGATGCCGTATGAGCGGTCGGCGGTGCCGGCCGCGACCTCATGCAGAAAGACGACGTCGCCCTTCCATTCCTTGACCCGCATCGTCTGGCAGGCGAGCGCCGGCAGCTTGGCCGCGAGCGCGGTCAGCTCGTGGTAATGCGTCGCGAACAGCGCGCGGCAGCGATTGGCCTCGTGCAAATGCTCGAGCGCCGCCCAGGCGATCGAGAGGCCGTCATAGGTCGCGGTGCCGCGGCCGATCTCGTCGAGGATCACGAAGGATTGCGGCCCGGCCTGGTTCAGGATCGCCGCGGTCTCGACCATCTCGACCATGAAGGTCGAGCGGCCGCGGGCCAGATCGTCAGCGGCGCCGACCCGGCTGAAGAGGCGATCGACGACGCCGATCCGGGCCGAGCGCGCGGGAACGTATGACCCCATCTGCGCCAGGATCGCAATCAGGGCGTTCTGGCGCAGAAAGGTGCTTTTGCCGGCCATGTTGGGGCCGGTAACGAGCCAGATCCGGTTGTCGCCGAGGACGCAGTCATTGGCGACGAACGCACCCTGGCCGGCGAGCGCCGCCTCGACCGTCGGATGCCGGCCGCCCCGGATCTCGAAGGCGGCGCCGAGCTCGACCTCGGGCCGCACCCAGCCGCCTTCCGCTGCGCGTTCCGCCAATGCCGCGGCGAGATCGATCGCAGCGAGCGCGGCGGCGGCGGTGGCGATCTCGCTGCGCCACGCCATGACCTCGCTGACGAGGTCCTCGAACAGGCGAAGTTCGAGCCCGAGCGCGCGGTCGGCGGCGCTGGCGATCTTGCTTTGCAGCTCGGCCAATTCGGGCGTCGTGAAGCGCATCGCGCCGGCCATGGTCTGGCGGTGGATGAACTCGACGCCGAGCTTTGGCGTATTGGCGGCCGACACCTCGATGTAATAGCCGATCACATTGTTGTGGCGGATGCGCAGCGAGGCGGCCCCGGTCGCCTCGGCATAGCGCGCCTGCAAGGCGGCGATCGTTCGGCGGCTCTCGTCGCGCATCTCGCGCAATTCGTCGAGTTCGGGCGTATAGCCCGGCGCGATAAACCCGCCGTCGCGGGCGAAGAGCGGCAAGTCGACGGCGAGCGCGCGGCCGAGGCGATCGACCAGCGCCGTATGCTTGCCGAGCCCGCGCTCGGCTTCGGCAAGGCGGTCCGGCAAGGGCACCAGCCCCGGCGCCGCCAGCTCGGCCCGCAACGTCGCGGTCTCGCCGAGCGCGTCGCGCAACGCGGCAAGGTCGCGCGGGCCGCCGCGGCCGAGGCTGAGGCGGGTCAGTGCGCGCTCGATATCGGGGCAGTGGCGCAGCCGCTCGCGCAAGCCGGCGCGGGTATTGGGCCGGTCGAGCAGGAACTGCACGGCGTCGAGTCGCGCCGCGATCGCCCCGGGGTCGGTCAGCGGTGCGGCTAGATGCTCCGCCAGGAGGCGTGCGCCGGCGCCGGTCTGAGTTCGGTCGATCGTGGCCAGAAGGCTGCCGCGGCGCTCGCCCGACAAGGTCGCCGTCAGCTCCAGGTTGCGCCGGGTCGCGGCATCGATCTGCATCACCGATTGCGGCGCGACCCGCCGTGGCGGCGCCAGGTAGGGGGCGCCGCCTTGCTGCGTCAGCCCCACGTAATCGACGAGGGCGCCGGCGGCGGCGATCTCGGCCCGGCCAAAACCGCCAAACCCGTCGAGCGCCCTGACCGCGTAGAAGCTTTCGAGCCGGCGGCGCGACGCCTCGCTGTCGAAGCGCGGGTTGGCGAGCGGCGTCAGCGCCGCCTTCCAATCGGCGAAGACCTCGAACAGCGCCGGCCGGGTAAGCAGTCGCTCGGGCAACACGATCTCGCCCGGCATCAGCCGCGCCAGATCGGCACCGAGCGTCGCCTCGGCGGTTGGCGCCAGGGCGAAGGCGCCGGTCGACAGATCGAGCCAGGCGAGCCCCATCTCGCCGCCCGCTTCGGCGATACCGGCGAGGTAGTTGTGCCGGCGCGCATCAAGCAGGCCTTCCTCGGTCAGGGTGCCAGCGGTGACGAGGCGCACCACGGCGCGCTTCAAGGGCCCTTTCGCACCGCGCCGTTTCGCCTCTGCCGGGTCCTCGACCTGCTCGCAGATCGCGACCTTGAAGCCGGCGCGGATCAGCCGCGCGAGATAGGCTTCGGCGGTATGGACCGGCACGCCGCACATCGGGATGTCGGCGCCGTCATGCCGGCCGCGCTTGGTCAACGCGATGTCGAGCGCCGGCGCGGCGGCGACCGCGTCCTCGAAGAACAATTCGTAGAAATCGCCCATCCGGAAAAACAGCAGGCAGCCGGGATGGGCGCGCTTGATCTCGTGGTATTGCGCCATGACCGGCGAGGCCGCCGAGCTCGATGGCGGTCCGGGCGATGACGCCGGGGCCGGCGAGTCCGGATCGCGGTTTGGCTCTAGTGACATTGGCGAAAGCGGCGGCGCGGATTAAACCGGTGCGAGCGGAGGATTGGCTTGCGACGTTAGCATGATGGGAAAGCGTCCGCGCAACGGAGGATCAAGGATGAGTGAGACTGGCCCCTCGTTCCCGGTGATCCGCGAGGCGGTCGCCTCCTTTCCCGACCGCGAGCATTTCCGCCGCGCGGTATCGGAGCTGCTCGCCGCCGGGTTCGCGCCGAGCGACCTGTCTGTTCTCGCTTCGCACAAGCCACTGAGCGCGGCCGAGGAAAAGCCGGGCGAGTTGGTCGCCGCGGGGCTCACCGACGAGATCAAATACATCGCGCCGCTGACCGTCGCCGGGATCGTCTTGATCTCGGGCGGCCCGATCGCCGCGACCGTCGCGGCGCTGGTCGGCGCCGGGCTCGGCGGCGCCGCGCTGAAGGAGCTGTTCGACGACTACACCGCGGCGCCGCATCGCGGCGATTTCGAGACCGCGCTAAAGGCCGGCGCGGCGCTGTTATGGGTGCGCTGCGCCGATCCCGCGCTGGAATTGCGCGCGGCGCGCATCCTCGAAGAAGCCGGTGGCCGGCATGTCCACATCCACGGCCGCCCAGCCCATCCCGCCGGTTGACGATCAACCCGGCTAGCTCGTCGGGCGGTGGCGCTTGACGGCTTCGGGGTTGGTCGAATCGGCACCCATATAGACGCCGCGCTCCCATTGGCGCTTCAGCGGGTCGACCACGGCGAGCCTCATGCGGCCGATATGCTCGATCTCGATCTCGACCTTCTCCCCGTCCTGCAAGGCGCCGAGCCCTTCGTGATTGGTGCCGCAGGCAATCAGATCCCCGGAGTTCAACGTCATGATCGAGGAGGCGAACTCGATCAGCTCCGGCACCCGATGCTCCATGTCGTCGGTGTTGTAGTTGTGCCGCAATTGCCCGTCGTCCCAGAAGCGGACGACGAGGTTGTTGGGGTCGGGAATGTCGTCGCGCGTGACTATGCAGGGACCGATCGGCGCGAAAGTATCGAAGGATTTGCCGAGCCAGCTCCCCGCCTTCCAGGTGCGCCTACCCTCGCCGCGCGCCGACACGTCAATCAGGCAGGTGTAGCCGAAGACGGCGCTCTGCCAATCCTCGCGCTTCACCTCCTTGGCCGGGCCCTTGACGACCAGCGCCAGCTCCGCCTCGTGCATGAAGATCCAGGGCTCGGTCAGCTTCGGCAAGGTGATCGTGTCGCCCGGCCCGACCACGGCTTCCGGGTTTTTCAGGAACATATTCAAGGCGCGCGGTTCGCGCTGCGCGTGCTCCCAGTAATTGCCGATGCAACAGAGGATCTTG
Source organism: Allostellaceae bacterium (assembly GCA_036008175.1). Lineage (GTDB taxonomy): Bacteria > Pseudomonadota > Alphaproteobacteria > ATCC43930 > CGMCC-115725 > DATARH01. The sequence continues at coordinate 40,977 of DASYOB010000139.1, read as the reverse complement.
CCCGGCCGCGGTAGCGGCGGGCATAGCCGCACCGAATTGAGGGGGCGCGGCTCAGCCCAATATTCCAGCTCGTGCAAACTGGAACGCAGCTGCTCGAAATTATCGATGATCCCCTGCATCGTCAGCTGCGGCGTGGAGCGCAGCGGCACCGCGGTCGAGATGTCGACGACCCCTCCGTCCATCAGCAATCCCGGCAGCGGCTCTCTGTCGGCCGACGCCTGGAACAACACCAGCTTCATCGCATTTCCCCTGTTCGATACGGCGATCCTATCTCTTCTCTCCGCCGTCATTCCCGCGCAAGCGGGAATCCAGGGAAACCGCACGATCCTCCCCTGGATGCCCGCTTTCGCGGGCATGACGAGAGAGGCGTGCTGCCGGCATCGCAGGGCGGCATGCGCAATCGCCATTTGTCAATCCCGCGTTCGGGGTATTGACTGTGCAGTCACGGAATGATCCGCGTGCTTTCGGCGCGCAGGGAGGAAGCGATGGTCGAGATTCGCCGCTTGGGTCCGCAGATCGGCGTCGAGGTGCGCGGGATCGACGTCAAGACGATGAGCGAGGCCGATTGGAACAAGATCTACCAGGCCTGGCTGGACCATAACGTCATGTGCGTGCGCGACCAGGATCTGACCATCCCGGACTTCATCCGCTACAGCGAGCGCTTCGGGCCGGTGACGCCGCACCCGTCGAAATCGACCCGGCATCCGGATTATCCGAAGATCACCATGCTCGGCATCAACAAATACGATGCCGCGGGCGAGTTGCGCGACGAGATCTACCGGCGCGGCGCCGAGGGCTGGCACACCGACGGCGCCTACAACCAGGCGCCGTTCAAGGCGACGCAGCTTTACGCGCTGGCGGTGCCGAGCCGCGGCGGCAACACGATGTTCGCCAACGCCTATGCCGCCTATGACGCGCTGCCGCAGCGGCTGAAGGACCGGCTCGACGGCGTCATCGGTGCCTTCGCCTATGGCGGCAAGCGCGGCAAGGCGAGGCTGCTCAACCCCGAGGATCAGGATTGGGCGCCAGTGTTCCACCCGATCATCCGCACCCATCCCGAAACCGGGCGCAAGTCGCTCTATTTCGACCCCGGCAAGATCTGCTACCTCGTCGATGTCGAGGACAATGAAAGCGAAAGCCTGATCGCCGAGCTGAAAGACTGCATGATCGCGCCCGACGCCGAGTACCATCACAAATGGGAAAAGGGCGACATCGTGATCTGGGACAATCGCTGCTCCTATCATCGCGCCGCCGGCGATTACCCGCCCGAGGAAGATCGCATCCACTGGCGCGTCTCGATCAACGATTACGGAATCGAGGTCGCCGAGGCGGCGGAGTAGTGGCGATGAGCGTCACCGTAAGCCCGTTCGCGGCGGGGCTCGGCGCCGATATCAGCGGCGTCGACATCCGCGAACCGCTTTCGACCGTCGACCGCGACGCGATCCGCAAGGCCTGGCTCGACAATCTGGTGCTGCGCTTTCGTGGGCAACCGATGACCGACGCGCAGCACATGGCGTTCACCCGCCAGTTCGGCGAGCTTGAGTTCAACCCGGCCAAGCTGATCGAGAAGCAGTACGGCGTCGTGACCCAGACCGCCGGCCGCAAAAGCGAGATCCCGCCGGAAATCTCGGTGATCTCGAACATCATCGAGGACGGTAAGGCGATCGGCGGGCTCGGCGATGGCGAGGCGTTCTGGCACACCGACTCGTCCTTTGTGGACGTGCCGCCGGCGGCGAGTCTGTTGCGCTCATTGGAGTGTCCGCCGTCAAGCGCCGGCGGGGCGACCTCGTTCCTCAACTGCTACAGCGCCTATGACACGCTGCCCGCGGCGACCAAAAAGCGCATCGACGGCATGACGATGATCCATGCCGCGACCCATTCGAGCGGCGGCCGAGCACATAAGGGCTTCGAGCACGTCGAGGATGTGTCGAAAGTGCCGGGCGCGCGCCAGCCGATGGTCCGCACCCATCCCGAAACCGGCAAGAAGTCGCTGTTCCTCGGCCGCCGCATCAACGCCTATGTGATCGGCCTGACCGTGGCGGAGAGTGAGGAATTGCTCGACGAATTATGGGCGCACATGGTTCAGGACAAATTTACTTGGACGCAGGAGTGGCAGGTCGGCGACCTCGTCTGGTGGGACAATCGCTGCGCGATGCACCGCCGCGACGCCTTCGATTCCTCGACCCGCCGGCTGATGCATCGCACGCAGCTAAAGGGCACCCGGCCGGTTTAGGGGTGGGGCGGTGGCTTTCGCCCTCAACCGCATCGGCCAGATCGCGTTCTCGGTTGCCGACGTAGAGCGGGCCGAGGCGTTCTATCGTGATGCGCTGGGGCTGCGGCATCTTTATCGCTACGGCGACCTGACGTTTTTTGACTGCGCCGGCGTACGTCTATTGCTCGAAAAGTCGAGCGACCCGAACAATGTAAGCCGGGGCTCGCCGCTCTACTTCGTCTGCCACGATATGGCGCTTGCGGTCGCCGAGTTGACGCAGCGCGGCGTCAGCTTTGACGGACCGCCGCATCTGATCGCCCGCATGCCCGATCACGATCTGTGGATGGCGTTCTTTAGCGACCCGGATGGGCATACGCTGGCGCTGATGCAGGAGGCGCCAAAAGGCTACGCTCCGCCGCCGACGGCGCAAACAAGATAGGGAGGACTCGATGCCCCATCCCGCCCGCGTGGCGCTGATCACCGGTTGCGGCAAGCCGGTCGGCATCGGCAATTCGACGGCCCGCGCGCTCGCCGCAAAGGGGGTGACCGTCGTGGTGTCCGACGTGCGCTCGACCGGGGTCGCCAACGAGCACAACGCGCCGGGCGATCTCGACGCCAATTGGGGCGGGGTCGACAGCCTGGTCGAGGAGATCGCGCAGGCCGGCGGCACCGCGACCGCGACCTTGGGCGATGTCAGCCAGGAAGCCGACGCTCGCCGCATGGTCGAGGAGGTGCTGTCGCGCTACGGCCGGCTCGACATCCTGGTCAACAATGCCGGCGCGCCGCAGGGTGCCGACCGCAACGAGATCGAGGACGTGCCGGTTGCGGCGTGGGATCTGACGATGGGGGTCAATGCCAAGGGCGCGTTCTTGATGTCGCGCGCCGCGGTGCCGGCGATGCGCAAGGCGAAGTGGGGCAGGATCGTCAGCGTGTCGTCGAAGGCGGCGCTGCGGCCGGGGCCGAAGCGCGCGACCTACGCCGCCTCGAAGGCGGCGATCCTCGGCTTCACCCGCTCGCTGGCGCTCGATCTCGCGCCGTTCGGGATTACCGTCAACGCTGTCTGCCCCGGTCCGATCCGCACCTCGCGGGCGATCAGCACCAATCGGCGCGAATTCGGCGACGACCTCCAAGTGGGCTTTCGCGAACGGGCCAAGGCGATCCCCGTCGGGCGCTTCGGCAGCCCCGACGAGGTCGCCTCGATGATCGCCTATCTCGCTTCCGAGGAGGCCGCCTTCGTCACCGGCCAGGCGATCGGCGTCGATGGCGGCTGGTGATGGCGCGCTAGCGCCTGAACAGCAACTCGGCGCCGCTGCGCTGCTTCTGCTTCGCCGCGATCTCGGCGCGGGCGCGGGCGATTTCGGCCTCCAGCCCGGAAATGTATTCCTCCAGCTCGGCGATCCCCAGCAGCGTTAGATCCTTGGGTTTCCGCGGCTGCCGCTGCGGCAGTAGATCCTCTTCTTCCATCCTGGCCTCCGCTTGGTTCCTCTCTCGGCTTCCCTCGGCCGGCTCCGACCATTATATCCACCGCAAAAGCGCCTGCGAGCGCTCCTCGAACCCAGGATTTTGTCATGGCCGCACCGTTGATGCCGAAAGCGACCGCCGTTTGGCTGGTCGAGAACACCTCGCTCACCTTCGAACAGATCGCCGATTTCTGCGAGCTGCACCCGCTCGAGGTGCAGGCCATCGCCGACGGCGAGGTGGCGGTGCAAATGCAGGGCCTCGACCCGGTCGCCAACGGCCAGACCACCACCGAGGAGATCGAGCGCTGCCAAGCCGATCCCAATGCTCGGCTCAAATTGTCGCCGCAGGCGGTGCCGCAGCAATTCGTCAGGCACAAGGGGCCGCGCTACACCCCGATCTCGAAGCGGCAGGACAAGCCCGACGCGATCATGTACCTGCTGCGCAGCCATCCCGAACTGTCCGACGCACAGATCTCGAAGCTGATCGGCACCACAAAACCGACCATCGCGGCGGTGCGCGACCGCACCCACTGGAACAGCACGAACATCAAGCCGCGCCACCCGGCGAGCCTGGGCCTGTGCACGATGGAGGAGTTGGATCAGGCGGTCGCCCGCGCGCTGCGCTCCAAGGGCGGCCGGCCGGCGGAGCCGCAAGAAGCCGGGACGGAGGAAAACGAACCGGCCGAGACGTGAGCCAGCAGCCTCGGATGGACCCCGTCGTTCTCGAAACCTTGCGCGAGGCGCGCGCCGCGCTGGACGCGCTGATCGCGAACCCGTCGACGATCGAGGCGATCGGCGAGGCCGGCCGGCTGCTCGCCAAGGTTTTCCGAGACGGCGGCCGGGTGTTCAGCTGCGGCAATGGCGGCTCGATGTGCGACGCGATGCACCTGGCGGAGGAATTGTCCGGCCGCTACCGCCTCGACCGCGCCGCGTTGCCGGCTACGGCGATCAGCGATCCGAGCCATCTGAGCTGTGTCGCCAATGATTACGGCTACGAGCAGGTGTTTAGCCGTTATGTCGAGGCGCATGCGCATGCCGGCGACTGCCTTGTCGCGATCAGCACCAGCGGCACCAGCCGCAATGTCGTGATGGCGGCCGAGAAGGCGAAGGTGCGAGGGGTCAAGATCATCGCCCTGACCGGCCACCAGGAGACGCCGCTCGGAGCGCTCGCCGATATCGAGATCTACACGCCGGCCGGTCGCTTTGCCGACCGCGTGCAGGAATTGCACATCAAGGTCGTGCACATCCTGATCGAGCTGATCGAGCGCGAGCTGTTCCCGGAAAACTACCGGACCTAACGCGGCCGCTGCGGGAAGCCGGCGCGGGACAAAGCCGCGGCGATCTCGTCGAGGATCGCCGGATCGTCGATCGTCGCCGGCATGTGGTATTCCGCGCCATCGGCGATCCGTCGCATCGTGCCGCGCAGGATCTTGCCCGAGCGCGTCTTCGGCAGCCGCTCGACAACGAGCGCGGTCTTGAAGCTGGCGACCGGGCCGACCCGCTCGCGTACCAGCGCCACCGCCTCCTGCTCGACCGTCGCCGCCGGCCGCGATGCCCCGGCTTTCAGCACCAACAGGCCGAGCGGCACCTGTCCTTTCAGCGCGTCGGCGATGCCCATGACAGCGCATTCGGCGACATCGGGATGCGCCGCCAGCACCTCCTCGATCCCGCCGGTCGAGAGGCGGTGGCCGGCGACATTGATGATGTCGTCGGTGCGGGTCATCACATGGATGTAGCCGTCTTCGTCGACAAACCCGGCGTCGGCGGTCTGGTAGTAGCCGGGATAGGCGCTGAGGTAGGAATCGACAAAGCGCTCGTCCTGCTGCCACAGCGTCGGCAGCGCGCCCGGCGGCAGCGGCAGTTTGATCGCGATCGCGCCGATCTCGCCAGGCTTCAGCTCCTTCGCCTCGCCGACCGCGTCGGCCTCCAGCACGCGCACGTCCCAGCCCGGTACCGCGCGCGTGCAGGAGCCGTGCTTGACCGGCAATTTCTCGATCCCGAGGCAATTGGCGCCGATCGGCCAGCCGGTCTCGGTCTGCCACCAATGATCGATGACCGGGACCCGGAGCATCTCCTCCGCCCAGGCGACGGTCGGCGGGTCGGCCCGCTCGCCGGCGAGGAACAGCGCACGGAACCGCGACAGGTCGCGGGCGCGGATCAGATTGCCGTCGGGGTCTTCGCGCTTGATCGCGCGGAACGCGGTCGGCGCGGTGAAGAAGACGCGCACATCGTGCTCGTCGATGACCCGCCAGAACGCGCCAGCGTCGGGAGTGCCGACCGGCTTCCCCTCGTACATGACCGAGGTGCAGCCATGGATCAGCGGCCCATAGACGATATAGGAATGGCCGACCACCCAGCCGACATCGGAGGCGGTCCAGAACACCTCCTCGGGCTTGACCCCATAGATGTTGGGCATCGACCAGGCCAGCGCCACGGCATGCCCGCCATTGTCGCGCACGACGCCCTTCGGCACGCCCGTCGTGCCCGACGTGTAGAGGATGTAGAGCGGGTCGGTCGCGGCGACCGGCACGCAATCCGCCGGCTTCGCCGCCGCGGCCAGATCCTGCCAATCGTGATCGCGGCCGGGCACGAGCTCGGCCCGGCACATCGGCCGCTGTAAGACCACGCAGGCCGTGGGCTTCGAGCGCGCCTCGGCGATCGCCGCATCGAACAGCGGTTTGTAGGCGATGACCCGGTTGACCTCGATGCCGCAGGAGGCCGTCAGGACAACGCGCGGCTTGGCGTCGTCGATGCGGGTCGCCAGCTCGTGCGCGGCAAACCCGCCGAACACGACGGAATGGATGGCGCCAATGCGAGCGCAGGCGAGCATCGCCACCGCTGCCTCCGGCACCATCGGCATGTAGATCAGCACCCGGTCGCCCGGTTTGACCCCGAGCCCGGTCAGGACGCCCGCCACCCGCGCTGACCGGTCGCGCATCTCGCGATAGGTGAAGCGCAGGATCTGTCCGGTGACCGGGCTGTCCCAGATCAGCGCCAGCCGCTCGCCGCGCCCGGCCATGACATGGCGGTCGAGCGCGTTCCAGCAGGTGTTGAGCCGCCCGCCCGGGAACCAGCGATAGAAGGGCGCCCGGCTGTCGTCGAGCACCCGGTCCCAGCGCCGCTCCCAATCGATCGCCTCGGCGGCTTCCGCCCAGAATGCCTCGGGCTCCTCCAGCGAGCGGTGATAGACCTCGGCATAGCCGGTCATGGTGTACCCCTGTAATCGCCGCCGAGGATTGTGGTGAGGCGGCGGGTCTGGCTCATGCGGTCTCACCGGCCGCGAGGCGGAGGCCTTCCGTCAGAAGCGCCCAATCGTCGGGCCGCCTAAAGGGCGGCCTCTGTCGATAACGCTGGAGCTGCTCTGGAACCTGCGCTCGCACGCGCTTTAGCGCCTCGCGCGCTTCATCCAAGCGCCCGAGATGCGCCAACGACGCGGCAATGTACTCAAGGGCGAAGGTATGCCTCGGTCGCATCCGGATCACCTGACGCAGCGTGTCCAACGCGGCAGCGAAATCTCGTGAGCAAAACTGGGCATGCCCGAGAAAGGCGGTCCAAGCCCAGGTCAGCGGATCATGCGGGCTGGCCCGTAACGCCCGCCGCGACTGATCAATTGCTTCGTCGTAATATCCGCTGCCGGTCAGCGCCCGGCCGAGTGTGCCCATAGCAAAGGCGTTGTTGGGATTGAGCGCCAGCGCGGCCCGCGCCTCGGCGACTGCCGTCTCCCATTCGCCGAGGAAATTCATTGGCCCGGCAAGAACAGCGTGCGCCATCGCATCCTTGTCGTCCAACGATACCGCGAGGCGCGCTTCTTCAAGAATGGTTTCGTTAATATCCTTGAAAGCGACTGTCGAATAGAGCCAAAAATCCCACAAAAGCGCGAGCGCATAGCCGTAATGTCCGGGCGCGAAATTCGGGTCAAGCGCGATCGCTTGACGGAAGAAGGTCTGAGCGATTTTGTTGTCTTCCGCGCCGTATTTGTTGAAGTGCCAAAGGCCACGCTGGTAGGCCTCCCAGGCGTCGAGCCGGTCGGGCGGCTTGTGCAAGACGCGCTGCTGCTCCGCCTCGGCGAGCGCCGGCTCGATGACCCCGGCGACGCTCGCCGTGATCTCGTCCTGCACGGCGAAGATGTCGCTGAGGTCGCGGTCATAGCGCTCGGCCCAGACATGGGCACCAGAGATTGCATCGATCAATTGCGCTGTAACGCGCACCCGATTGCCGCCCCGCCGCACACTACCTTCGAGGATATAGCGCACGCCAAGATCGTGCCCGACCCGCTTCACGTTGACCGCCTGGCCTTTGTAGGTGAAGCTCGAATTGCGCGCGATCACGAAGAGCCAGCGGATGCGGGAGAGGGCGGTGATGATCTCCTCGACCATGCCGTCGGCGAAATATTCCTGCTCGGGATCGCCCGACATGTTCTGGAATGGCAAGACCGCGATCGATGGCTTGTCGGGCAACGCCAGCGGCTCGGCAGCCCCCACCCGCGCGCTATGCGCGCTTCCCTCCCCCGCATGCGGGGGAGGGTTAGGGTGGGGGCTTTCCGGGCCAGATGCCCCGCTCCGCACCCGGTAGACCCGCACCGGGCCGGCGATGTTCTTGAGGCTCTGCTCGCCCTGATCCTCGAAGGCGCAATCGAGCCTTCCCTCGACCTGGCTCTGGACGATCGCCGAGACGCAGATCGCACCTGGTTCGGCGAGTGCTTCCAGCCGCGCGGCGATATTGACGCCGTCGCCGTGGATGTCGCCGTCCTCGACAATCACGTCGCCCGAATTGATGCCGATGCGGAACTCGATGCGCTGGTCTTTCGGGACAGCGGTGTTGCGCGTCGCCATGCCCTCCTGCACGGCGAGCGCGCAGGCGACCGCTTCGACAACGCTGGGAAACTCTGTGAGGATTCCGTCGCCGGTGGTCTTGACGATGCGGCCCTTGTGCTCGGCGATCTTAGGGTCGATCAGCTCGCGGCGGAGGGCCTTGAGGCGCGCGAGGGTGCCGGCCTCGTCCTGGCCCATGAGCCGGCTGTATCCCGCAACATCGGCCGCGAGGATGGCCGCGAGCCGGCGCTCGACCCGCTCTCCGCTCAAATGTCCCTCCCTGCGGCGCTTGGGCAGTGTGCGCCGGGCCGATGCAGTGGGCAACAAGCGAGCGGGCTCGACGCCGAACGGCTCGACAGCATCCGGGGAGATCGGCCAAAGTGGCTGCAAATCTAGGCGCGGGGGGGAGCGCGATGGAACGGACGGCGCAATGCCATTGCGGCTCGCTCAAGGTGATCGCCACCGGTGAGCCGGAGCGGGTCTATCTCTGCCATTGCAGGGCCTGCCAGCGGCGCACCGGCACCGCGTTTCATTTCGGCGCGACCTATCAGAAGGACCGGGTGCGGCTCGACGGCGAACGCAAAATCTACGCGCGCGACGCCGATAGCGGCAATCGCATCCGCTTTCATTTCTGCGCGAATTGCGGCACCACCCTCTATTGGGAAGGCGACCGCAACCCGGCCGTGTGCGGCGTCGCCGTCGGCGCGTTCGAGGTCGGGGCGTTCCCGCCGCCGAGCGACTCGATCTGGGAGGAGTCGATGTTTCCGTGGCTGGGCCTGCCGTCGGGCACCGTTCGTCACCCGCAGGCTCGGCCGCCGGGCGCGTGACGGGTGAGCAACGATGAGCCAGGAAACCAGCCTCCCCTACGAGACCGGCCTCGACAAGAACCCGGCCAATTTCGTGCCATTGTCGCCGATCGGCTTTCTGCGCCGCTCGGCCGCGGTCTACCCGCAGCGGACCGCGATCATTCACGGCAATCGTCGCTACACCTGGCGCGAGGCGGAGGAACGCTGCCGCCGGCTCGCTTCCGCACTCGCCAAGCGCCGCATCGGCCGCGGCGACACCGTGGCGCTGATGGCGCCCAACGTGCCGGAAGCGTTCGAGGCGCATTTCGGCGTGCCGATGGCCGGCGCGGTGCTGAACGCGCTCAACATCCGCCTCGACGCCGACACCATCGCCTTCATCCTGCGACACGGCGAGGCGAAGGTCCTGATCACCGACACCGAATTCGCTCCGGTGATCGGCCGCGCGCTGGCGCAGCTCGATAAGAAGCCGCTGGTAATTGATATCGCCGACCCAGCCGGGCCCGGCGGGGACAAGCTCGGCGCAGTCGATTACGAGAGCTTTCTCGCCGAGGGCGATCCGGATTTCGCCGGGCTGACCCCCGAGGACGAGTGGGACGCGATCTCGCTCAACTACACCTCCGGCACCACCGGCAACCCGAAGGGCGTCGTCTATCACCATCGCGGCGCCTATCTGAACGCGCTCGGCAACATCCTCACTTGGGGCATGTCGCAGCACCCGGTCTATCTGTGGACCCTGCCGATGTTTCACTGCAACGGCTGGTGCTTTCCGTGGACCGTGACCGCGCTCGCCGGCACCCATGTGTGCCTGCGCCGGGTCGAGGCCGGCGCGATCTACGAGGCGATCGAGCGCGACGGCGTCACCCATCTGTGCGGTGCGCCGGTGGTGATGAACATGCTGTTGAACGCGCGGGACCGGAAACTGCCGCGCCCGGTCCACATGATGACGGCGGGTGCGGCGCCGCCGGCGACAATCATCGGTGGCATGGAGGCGCTCGGCTTCAAGATCAGCCATGTCTATGGGCTGACCGAAACCTATGGCCCCTCGACCGTCTGCGCCTGGCACGACGAATGGGACGCGCTCCCAGAGGACCAGCGGGCGCGGCTCAAATCACGGCAAGGGGTCGCGTATCCGGTGCTGGAGGGGCTGACGGTCGCCGACCCGATAAGCCTAGGGCCGGTGCCGCCCGATGGCGAGACGATGGGCGAAGTCTTCATGCGCGGCAACATCGTCATGAAGGGCTATCTGAAAAACCCGGCGGCGACCGAGGAGGCGTTCGCCGGCGGCTGGTTCCACTCGGGCGATCTCGGGGTCATGCACCCGGACGGCTATATCGAGATCAAGGACCGCTCGAAGGACATCATCATCTCCGGCGGCGAGAACATCTCGACCATCGAGGTCGAGGACGTGCTCTACCGCCATCCCGCGGTGCTCGAAGCCGCGGTCGTCGCCCGCCCGGACAAGCAATGGGGCGAGACACCCTGTGCCTTTGTCACGCTAAAGGACGGCGTGACCGCCGAGCCGGCCGAGATCATCGCCTTCTGCCGCCAGCGCATGGCGCATTTCAAGGCGCCGCGCCGTGTCGTCTTCGGCCCGCTTCCAAAAACCTCGACCGGCAAGATCCAGAAATTCGTGCTGCGCGAACGCGCGAAGGCGGTGGGCTGAGGAACCTCAGCGCATCGCCGCTGTCCCCTCGAACAGCTCGCTGACGACTTCGGCGAGCGCTGCGCGCCAGGGCCGCGGCACGATCCGGAACGTATCGCCGATCCGCGCGCAATCGAGCACCGAATTGGCCGGGCGGCGGGCCGGGGTCGGGTACTCAGCCGTGGTGATCGCCTCGACCCGGGGCGGCGGCCCGTTCCAGGGCGCCGCCAGTTCGAAGATCGCCTCGGCGAAGCCGTGCCAGGTGACCGCGCCAGCACCGGTGAAATTGTAGGTGCCCCATTTCGCGTTGCCGGCTTGAAGCTGCCGCACGATCTCGCGGATCGCGGCGGCGACATCGGCGGCGCTGGTCGGCGAGCCGGTCTGGTCGGCGACAACCCGCAATACCGGCCGCTCCGCCCCGAGCCGCAGCATCGTCTTGACGAAATTGTGGCCGTGCGCGCTGTAAACCCAGGCAGTGCGCAGGATGACGTGCTCCGGCAACGCCTCGCGGACCGCCCGGTCGCCGGCTTCCTTGCTAGTGCCGTAGACGCCGAGCGGGTTGACCGGATCGTCCTCGCGATAAGGTTCGATCTTGGCGCCGTCAAAGACGTAATCCGTCGAGAGATGGACGAATGGGATCGCCGTCTCGCGGCAGGCCGCGGCGAGATTGGCCGGCCCGGTGCAATTTGCCGCCCACGCCGCGTCGGGTTCGCTCTCGGCGCGATCGACCGCGGTGTAGGCGGCGGCGTTGACGACGATGTCGGGGCGCTCGCGCTCAATGGCGGCGAAAACCGCGTCGCGATCGGCGATTTCGATCTCGGCGCGATCCACCGCCGCAATCAAGGTCCCGGTGGGCCAAGCGGCGCGGCAGAGTTCGCGGCCGACCTGGCCTGCGGCGCCAAGCACCAGGAGCTTCATCGACTAGGCCCGGTACGAAAACAACGGCGGCAGCTCGGCGAACGCCGGCTGGCGCCAGTCCTTGTCGGAAAGCACCGCCTCGCCCGCGCCAACCGGCCAGGCGATCCCAAGCGCGGGGTCGTTCCACAAAAGTCCGCGATCGTGTTCGGGCGAGTAGTAGCGGTTCACCTTGTAGATGACCTCGGTGTTCGGCTCCAACGTGCAAAAGCCATGCGCGAAACCTTCCGGCACGAAAAGCTGGTTGCCGTCCGTCCCGCTCAGCACCACTGCCACGTGGCTGCCGTAGCTCGGCGAGCCTCTGCGGATATCGACCGCGACATCGAGGATCGAGCCGGTGGCGACCCGCACCAGCTTGGCCTGCGCCGCCGGCGCGATCTGGAAATGCAGCCCGCGGATCACCCCCCGATCGACCGACAGCGAATGATTTTCCTGAACGAACGGCATATCGATCCCGTGTTGCCGCAGCACATCCTCGCGAAAGATCTCGGAGAAGAAGCCGCGCGCGTCGCCGTGCCGGACCGGCCGTATCTCCTTCACATCGGCGATTTCGGTGGCGATGACTTCCATGCGCTTTTATACGGCCGGGCGTTGCGCGATTGAAGCGCCCCGCGCTTGCCGCTGCGCCGCCGGCTGTGCCAGTGTTTGACGATGCGACCGCCCAATTACTACACCCACCCAGGGTTCGAGCGCGTCGGCCTGCGCCGCCGCGACCTCGACTGGATCCGCGAACAGGTACTGCACCCGGCGAGCCGGCTCGTCCCGGTCTGGCGCACGCAGAACCTCGTGATCGAGATCGAAGGTGCCGAGCCCCGCGCGGCGGTGCTGGCGGTCGAGGCTGTCGGCTCGGTCCTGGGCGGGCTCGCCGATGTCGAGGACCGGCTCGGGCGCGGCGAGATCGTCTTTCTCGGCGTCCATGACGAGCGCGCCCATTTCGCGCTCGACATATCCGCGATCGAGGCACCGCTCGATACGATGCGTTCACCGACGCTTGCCGCCGCCGGCATCGCCGATGCCGAGGTACGCTTTGCCGATCTGCGCCAATTGGGCGGACGGCTCGAACGCCGCGAAGGGGCGCTGCTCGCCTTCGCCCGCGCCATATTGTTCTGGCATTCGCGCCACCGGTTCTGCGGCCTCTGCGGCAATCCGACCCGCAGCGAGGAGGCCGGGCACATGCGCCGCTGCACCGACCCCGCCTGCCACGCGATGCATTTCCCGCGCACCGACCCGGCGGTGATCATGCTGGTCGTCGATAGCGACCGCACGCTCCTCGGCCGCAACAAGAACTTCCCCTTGCCGGGCATGTACTCGACCCTGGCCGGCTTCGTCGAGCCGGGCGAGAGCCTGGAAGACGCGGTCGCCCGCGAGGTGCGCGAGGAGACCGCGATCGAGGTCGGCGCGGTGCATTATCACTCCTCGCAGCCCTGGCCGTTCCCGGCCAACATCATGCTCGGCTTCTATGCCGAGGCGGCCTCGACCGAGATCTCCGTCGATTACGGCGAGTTGGAGGACGCGCGCTGGTTCGAGCGCGGCTGGCTCTTATCGCATGAGGACGACGAGACGTTTCGGCTGCCGCGGCGCGATTCGATTGCGCGACGGCTGATCGAGGACTGGCTCGCCGGCCGGGCCGGGATCGGCTGAGCGAGGTTGTCGCCGATATTTGCGTGATCGGCGCCGGCGCTGCCGGCCTGACCGTCGCGGCGGTCGCCGCGCAGCTCGGTGCGCGGACGGTGCTGATCGAGCGCGGTGAGATGGGCGGCGAATGCCTCAACACCGGCTGCGTGCCATCGAAGGCGCTGCTGGCCGCCGCCAAGGCCGCGCAGGCGGTGCGAACGAGCCAGCGGTTCGGCATCGCCGCATCGGAGCCCAATGTCGATTTCGCCGCGGTCAGCCGCCATGTCGAAGGCGTCATCGCGGCGATCGCGCCGCATGATTCGGTCGAGCGGTTCGAGGGTCTCGGGGTCGAGGTGATCCGCGCCGAGGCGCGCTTCCTCGGCGCACGGCAGCTCGTCGCCGGCAACCGCACGATCAACGCCCGCCGGATTGTCATCGCGACCGGCTCGGAACCCGCGATCCCGCCGATTCCGGGCATCGATAGGGGCGCCTATTTCACCAACGAGACGATCTTTGAAAACACAACGCTCCCCAAGCACCTCATAATCATCGGCGCCGGCGCGGTCGGCATCGAGCTGGCCCAGGCGCATCGCCGGCTCGGCGCTGGCGTGACGGTGATCGAGGCCGCCAAGGCGATGCCGCGCGACGATCCAGAGCTCGCCGCCACGCTGCTGCAGTGCCTCGCGGGCGAGGGGATCGCGATCCGCGAGCGGACCGAGATCAACCGGATCGAGCCGAACGGCGGGGGACTCGCGCTGATGGTTCAGCAGGACGGCCATGAGAGCCGGATCGAAGGCTCGCATTTGCTGGTCGCCGCTGGCCGCAAGCCACGCACCGCCGGCCTCGATCTCGAGCGCGCCGGCATCCTCTACAACGAGCATGGGATCGTGGTGGACCGGCGGCTGCGCACGAGCGCGCGCGGCGTATATGCGATCGGCGACGTAACGAGCGGCCCGCGCTTCACCCACGTCGCCAGCTACCAGGCCGGGATCGTGATCCGCAACGTGCTATTCCATCTTCCGGCGAAGGTCGATTATTCGGCGCTGCCCTGGGTCACCTACACCGATCCCGAGCTCGCGCAGGTCGGCTTGACCGAGAACGAGGCGAAGCGGCAGTACGGCGTGGATGTCGCGGTCAGCCGGTTTGATTTCGCCGAGAACAACCGCGCACAAGCCGAGCGCGAGACCGCGGGCACGGCCAAGATCGTCACCCGCCGCAACGGCCGCATTCTCGGTGCATCGATACTTGGCGCCCATGCCGGCGAACTCGCCCATGTTTGGGTGCTGGCGATCCAGCAGGGTCTGAAACTCAGCGCCGTCGCCGGCATGCTGGCGCCTTATCCGACATTCGGCGAAGTCAACAAATCGGCAGCCTCGGAATTCTACAAGCCCAAGCTCTTCAGCCGCTGGACCCGAGCCGCGGTGCGCGTTCTGGGCCGGCTCCCGTGAGTGGCACTTCGCTGCCGGAGCCGGCGGGGCTATATTGTCGGCAGATCGCCCTGTCCGGCAGGAGGGTCGCCCGATGATGACAAAACGCCAGGCGGGTTTCCGCGCCGATTACCGCGCCCGCATCTCGCCCTGGTACAGCGGGATCGGCCACGTCGTGGTGATCGCGGCGCTGGGCCTCGCAGTGATCTGGTATTGTGCGCGACACATCCATCAGCCGAACTGGCTCGAATGGCTCGTCGTGCCGCTCGCCTTTCTCGGCTGCAACATCTTCGAATGGGCACTGCACCGCTATGTGATGCACCGGCCGCTCAAGGGCTTCATGGGCATCTACAAGCGGCACACGCTCGCGCACCATCAGTTTTTCACCGACCACGAACCGACGATCGACACGACACGCGACTTCCGCATTACCTTCTTTCCGCCCTATGCGCTGACCACGTTCATCTGCATATCGGCGGCAGGGGGCGTCGTGCTCGGCTGGCTGTGGTCAGCCGATGCCGCCTGGCTGTTGGTGGCGACCACCACCGGCGTCTATCTCAATTACGAGCTCTTTCATTGGGGCTGCCACGTCAAGGACGACCGGATCGTCCGGCACGTCCCGTTCATGAATACGATCAGGCGCCATCACATCGCCCATCACGACCCGGCGATCATGATGGGCACCAACATGAACCTGACCTATCCAGTCGCCGACTGGCTGTTTGGCACCAGCGATCTCGATCGCGGTCTTTTAGGTCACATCTTCAACGGCTACGACACGCGTTTCCGCAAGCGGAACTTGAAGAAGGCTCGCGCCACCGCGGCCGACTCCAGGCTGTCGCCAGCCGGGGCCTGAGCTGATGGCGGAAGCGCGCGTCAAGCGGTCGATGCCGTCGCTGGTCGGCGGAATCTTTACCGCGATCGTCGTCTTCGCGCTGTGGTTGCTGTTGTTCGGTACCACAAGTGCCGTGACGATCGCCCTCGGCGGCCTCGTCGCGCTCGGCCTCGGTGCCTGGATCCGCCTCGCCGACCTCTAGCGGGGGCGAGGCGGGCGACGTCCTACTCCACCGTAAAGCCCAGCTTGAGCTGCAAGCGGATGCCGCCGAGCACCTCGCCGGAATCGTCGCAGACCGCAACCGCCCGACAGGCGCCTTCCTCAATCAGCTCGCGGGCTCGCTTGAGCGCTTCCTGTTCCGTCTCGAAGGTTTCGATCCCTGTTGGGTTGTCGTTGCGCCATTGTTTGTCGGCGATTGTCGCGTTGTCCTCGTAGGAAATCCGATACGCCATCTCACTCCCTCAACTCAGGTTCCATGCATCAGCCCGACGGCTGAAAAGCTCGTGCCTTGCAACGTTCGCACCGGTTGCCGGCGGGAGCGAGCCTTGCCCCAGCTGGCATCCGATCTGCCCACGCGCTTCGCGGTCGCGCCAAGCGATGCGCCGGATCGCGTCGATGTTTTTGTTAAATGTTCGCTTTCCCCACAGCCAGCCAGCATAGTTGCGTGCTTTTCGGGCATGACTATGACGCTGCCGTATCCGAACGTAACCGGTCAGGAAGACAATTTCGTGACGCCTTCCCTTGTAAAAAGACGGCTGCGTAGCGTCGCGCCGATGACGAATCCTGGACGCTATTCAACAGGATCGATCCTCGGTCGGGCGGCGCGTCGTGCTTCTCTACAGCGCTGCCGAAAGCGCTCTCCGACGGCAAGAAGGCCATCCGGAGCGGCGTTTCAACATGAGTGGCTGCGTCCCGGGGGCGATGCCCACCTAGCGATTCCGGGTCGCCGACACCAAATAAGCACAATGGCCAGGACACACCCCCACGCGGAGGCGACCTACCGTGTGATCCCGCTCGGCGACGGATCCTTTGGGGTTCAGGTCAGCATCCCGGAGACCTATCCGACCACCGTCAGCCCGTTCGGCACCGAGCTTGATGCCGAAGCCTGGATCGCGCGACACAAAGACCAGGTGCAGACGCACGCCGCGACGAACGGATGGTTTCGCAAGCCTCGCGGCGGAAGGCGCGGTCCGTGAGGCGGCCGGCAAACCCTCTCCCGTATTGCTGAGTGCCGTCGGATCGGGGTTACTGTTGCCTTCCCGCCGTAGAGGAGATGCCTATGGCATTCAAGCCGAATTACCGTTTCGAGCGCAGCGAGCGCGCTCGCCAGAAGCAGGCAAAAAAAGACGAGAAATTGCGCCGCCAGCAGGAGCGGACGGCGGAGCGGCAGGAGCCGGATCAGTCTGAATCCGACAATACTGCGCCGCCGGAGGCGTGAGCGATAATGCCGAGTGTTGTCTTGAAAGTGAGGCGACCGCCATCGAGCGGCACCGACGACGCCACGCCGGGCTCAGCCAAGCCGCTGTTCCGGGGCCAGGGCGGCACCGATTACGTGTGCGGCAGTTGCGGCGTCGTGATCGCCGAGGGCATGGGGCCGAACCAGCATGTCATTGTCGATACCGCCGTCTGTTCTGGCTGCGGCGCAGAAAACGAGTTTCCGCCTGAATTGCGCGCATGAACTATTTCCCCTTCGGCCCTGATCGGGTTACGGGCTGAGCCCATCGGCATCGCGCATCGCCCGATCGAGCTCCGCCGCGAGCCCCGGCGACACCTTGGTCAGCGGCAGACGGCATTCGGGTGATTGCAGCAAACCCTGGCGCCATAGGCAGTACTTGATCGGCATGGGGTTCGCTTCGCGGAACAGCAGCGGGATCAGCGGTTCGAGCCGGGACCAGATACGCCGCGCGCCGCGATGGTCGTTGGCGAGCATGTGCTCGTACACTGCGACAAAGGCGGCCGTCTCCAGATGCGCCGAGGCGAGGATGCCGCCATCCGCGCCATGCGCGAGCATCGTATAGAAGTACGGGTCCTCGCCGGTCATCACCGCGAAGCCGTCGGGACGGCGCCGCAGCAGCTCGATCGACTGAGCGATATTTCCGCACGAATCCTTGACGGCGATGATGTTGGGCCGCTCGGCCAGTTCGAGCAGCGTGTCATTGGCGAGGTTCACCCCGGTTCGATAGGGGATGTTGTAGATGACGAGCTGGCGGTCGGTTGCCTCGGCGATCCGGCGGAAATGCTCGCGAAGTCCGTCTTGACTCGGCCGGTTGTAATAGGGGCATACCGAGACGATGCCGGCGAAATCGTAGCGGTCGAGCCGCCGTATCGCCTTCAGCGTTTTGGCCGTGGCATTGCTGCCGATGCCGACAAAAACCGGAACCCGCCCGGAGACGACTGCCAGCGTCCCTTCGACCAGCGCCTCGATCTCGTCATCGTCGAGGACCGGGCTTTCGCCGGTCGTACCAAGCGGGAAGATCCCGCTGATTCCAGCAGCGATGTAATGCTCGATCAACCGCTCGTAGCTCGCGAAATCGACGGCGCCGTCGCGGAACGGCGTCACGATCGGCAGCCAGACGCCGGAAAGGGTGGTCATCGCATCACCTCGATCGCGACAGCGGGCGGCGTTCGGCGCAGGCGAGAGGATTGTCGCGGGGCGGTCGATTGACTGGACACGCTCTGTCTCCATGCTGACCGGGGAGACGGGCGCCGAAAATGAAAAGGCCCCGTCCGGATCCGGCGGGGCCTCGAAGATCGAATTAGCACTGAAGCTCAGCGCGCAAACACCTCCGACACCCGACCGGGCGGCGTTTTCGTGGTCTTGCGCTTGAGCACAATTGCTGACATGCCGCAAAGACTAGCGCCGCGCGCGCAGCCCGTAAAGCTATGTTCTATCGAGCCGCGTGAACGACGGCCGTCAGACCACCTGGTTGCGCAATTGCGCCTCGCCGCGCCAGAGCCGTTCCAGATTGTCGCGCAGGATCTCGATCACATTGTCCTCGTATCGCCGCGTCTCGCCCGCCGTGTGCGGGGTCAAGAGCACATGCTCCATGCCCCAGAGCGGCGAGTTTGGCGCCAGCGGCTCTTCCGCCGTCACGTCGATGCCGGCCCCGGCGATGCGCCTGGCGGCAAGCGCCTCGATCAGCGCCACCTCGTCGACGACCCGTCCGCGCGCCAGGTTGACGAGATGCGCCGAGCGCTTCATCCGAGCCAGTGCGTCCGCGTCAACGAGGTTCTCTGTTTCCTTGGTGAGCGGACAGGTGAGGGCGACAAAATCCGCCTCGGGCAAGAGGGTTTTGATCTCCCCCATGCCGTGCACTGCATCCGCCGCGCCGCGGCCGGCGGCCGGATCGCGCCGCAGCCCGACAACGTGCATATCGAAGGCCTTCGCCAACCGGGCAAGTCGTCCGCCGATATCGCCCAGGCCGACGACCAGAAGCGTCTTGCCGCCGATCTCGTCTTCGCGCTGCGAAAGATCGCCGATCATGCCGCGCCAGACGCGCTTGGCCTGGTTGTCGCGCGCTTCGGGAAGCCGGCGGCTCAGGGCGAGGATGAGCGCCATCGCGTGCTCGGCGACCGCGCGGGCGTTGACGCCACGCGCGCTGGCGAGGCGGATGCCACGTCGCGCCAGCTCGTCGCGCGGGAACTGGTCGGTGCCGGCACCGATCGCCTGGACGAAGCGGAGCTTCTTCGCGCGATCGAGAAGACTGTTCTGCCATAACCCGGAGATCACCAGCACATCGGCGTCGCCCACGCGGTCCTGCAAGGCCTCGGCATCGCGGACGGCAAAGCTGTCGATGCCGGTCTCCTGGGCCGAAAATCGCTCATGCAGCCGATAGGCGACATGGGCAAAGCAGATCGCAAGCTTGTCCTTGGCGGGGATCATGGCCGCACTCCGTTCGACAACAAAATCGGCGCGATCGCACGCGCCTGGCTCTTGGAGAATGACCATATCACGCCGGTCTCGGGGCGTGGGCCTTGGCGGCTCGCGCGCTTATGGAATCACAGCGGGCGATTGTGCGGAGTCATCACTTTTCTTCGCGAAAGCGCACGTTCCGCGCCAAGCCGCCGATCAGCGCGCGATATCGTCCATCCGTACCGGACCGGTCAGTGAACCAGCGGGAACACGAAGGGGCTGTCGAGCGCGTGCTCGTCGAACCACTCCGCGGTCACGGTAGGATCGCGGCGGGCGGCGACGAGAAGCGTCGCGTTTTTCAGCCATTGGGTTTTGTCGAGAAGCCGGAACACCGCAGTCCGCGCCGCCGGCGGCAGCAACGCCAGCCGCCCATACCAATACGAAACACGCTGCACCCACTCGATGAAGTGGCGCTCGCGCCGCTTCCATTCCGCGATGCCGGCGATGATGTCGCGCTTGCGGTCGATTGCCTCGGCGAGGGCAAAGCCGGACATCATCGCGCAACCGCCACCTTGCCCGAGGAACGGCGGCTGTCCGCTGGCCGCGTCGCCGACCAGGACGACGCTGCCACTCGACCAGTCGCGGGTGCGGATCAGCTCGAACCAGTCGCTACGGCCATCGTCGGGAACGCGGTCGATGATCCAGTCGAGCCGCGGGAACAGCGCTCGCCAGAAATCGCGGTCGATCGGTACCCGATTGGCCTGCTCGTCACCTTTCAGCGAGGTGAGCTGCACATAGGCGAAGTCTTCGGTGCAAGGGGCATAAAGGAGGCGCCGCGGCCCGTTCCAGTTTTCGCAGTGCGCGCGGCCGATCTCGCTGGTCAGCTCGGCTGGCTCGCGCGGGATCATCGCGCGATAGCCGAACTGATCGACGGCACGGCGTGACCGCAGCAGGCCTAGCCCGTCGCGGATCGGCGAGTTGATGCCATCGGCGGCAACGACGAGATCGGCGCGCGCCCGGCTGCCATCGGCAAACAACAGACAGCCGCGCGGGTCGGCGGAAACGGCGCGCGAATTGAACACGACCTCGCCGCCGGCGGCGATCAGCGCCCCGAACATCGCTCGGAGGAGTTTCTCCCGCAGCGGCACGTAGAGCCGGAAATCGGGGCCGATGCGGCTCTGCGCAAAAATCTCGCCATCCTGGTTGCGCTTCTCATGGCGCCACGCAGGGATCGCCCCGGCGATGACCGCATCGAGGACACCGAGCGCGTCGAGCACGCGCAGCCCGTTCTCCCAGATGTAGATCCCGGCGCCGAGAATGCGCAGCTCGCTGTCCTGCTCGTGAACGCGCACGCGCCAACCCTTGCGCGCAAAGGCAAGACCGGTGGTGAGCCCGGCGATGCCGCCACCTGCGATCTCGACGCTGCCGGTCACGGGGTAAAGCTCGCCGGCTCGTCGAGGTGACAGACGGTGTAGTCCCGGCTGTTGGTGTCGAAGAGTTCGAGATTGTAGAAGTCGCGCTGTTCCTCGAAGAAATAGGGGCCGGCGTGCCAAGTCCCGTGCGCCAGCGCGATAAAGCAGCCGGCCGGAACGCGAAAGGCTCGAATGTCCGAGAGTGTCGGTGCCGCGACATCGGCGGGCGCCACCGCGATCAACCACGGCAAGCCGTCGACCGCGCCTAGGCACTGCGTCACGCGGTCGTGTCGGGCCAGCCTGTCGAAGGCGATGCCGCGGTGTTCGAGTCGCATGATGTAGAACCGCGGCCGTCCCTGCGACAGGTCCAACGACACGTCGCCATCGCCGTGCGCGCCATCGGGGAGCGGAACGCCGACCTCGCCAAACGACGCGAAAGCGGCGGGCGAAAGCTCGGCAACAGGGATCCAGTTCATCTCGGCCGACCCTCACCCGGGTTGCGACGAGAAGGTGCGGGGTTACCCGGCACGAACCGTGCCAAGCCGGCACTCAGGCAGCTGGCCGGTTGCGGGAGGTTATCCCTCCGCCGCCTGCAGCTTCAACAGTTCGGGGTCGGCGTATTGCGGGCGCAGCGGCTTGGGCTTGGCGAGCAGCGTCTGCAGATGGCACTCGCCGGCGCCCCCGTTGAGCACTTCATGCTGCAGAAAGGGCGGCAGCGCTACCAGGTCCCAGCGCCCGAGCCGGATATCAAAGCTCTCCTCGCCATCCCAGCACCGCACCAGGCACTCACCGTCGAGGATGAAGAAGATTTCCTCGGTCTCGTGGCAATGCTTCGGTATGCGGTTGCCCGCCGGCATCGACTGGATCGACATCGTGAACGCGCTCGCCGGGATCGCGCCGCGGAGATCCGATGGATCGGTAGAACCGCTGGCGCCAAGGTAGCGACGTTGCGCGCGGGCATAGCGCGGGTCGCGGCCGGTCTCGAAGCCGAAGACGGTCCAGTCCTCGCGCCGGTCGGCAAAGCGAGCGACGCGCCCGGCGAGTTTGTCCTTCAGCGCAACGCCGGCGATTGCGTCCATGGCTTTCTCCTCCCTTACGCTATTTCTGGATAACCGAGTTCTCTGGCTTGGCGCTCGTAATCGAGCAGTCCTCGATAGGCCGCATCGGGCAGGTCGACGATGTCGTTCAGCAGCAGCTCTTCGCGCACCACTTTATAGCGCGCATCATGCGCCAGAGTGCGAAGCGCCGCGCGCAGGATCTGGACGATTTCGGCCGGCGTCGCGACCGAGGTCACGAACGGGATGGCCGGGCTCGGCGGCGTCTCGCCGATGATGCGCAGACGCGCCGCCGCTTCGGGGCGGTAATGCCGCCAGAACGCGTAGGTTACGCAATCGATCGACGCGACACCGCCTTCGCCGCGCAGCAGGCGGTCGAGGCTCGCCGGGTGACCGCCGGTCTCGATCACAGCGCTGAAGAGCCGACCGCCGGTGGCGATCTCGGCCAGGCTGCGGCGCGGCAGGTTCATGCCTGAGTTCGAGACCGGGCTGTTGAGCAGGTAGCGGCTGCCCTTGAGATCCGCGAGATTCTTCGTGGGGGACGCTTCCGGCACGATAAAGAATGCGCAATGGGTCGGCCCGTCGCATCCGGGTGCGGCATAGCACGGCGTCCCGAGGCGGATCGCCTGCCCCCGAAAGACCGTCTCCAGCGGATAGCCGCAGGTCTGCGAGAACAGCACCTCCGGGCCAATCCGCTCCGGGACCGGCAATCGGTCGAAGCTAAGGCTCTCGGGCACATCGCGCAGGCCCGCCTCGATCAATATTCCGCGCAACACCCCCCAGAACCGCGCGTTCGCCGCCCGCATCTCCGGCAAATTGTACATCGGCAGGCTCGCGGTCGAGATCACCGCACCGCCTCCATCGCCGCCGTCATATGACGCCGCCGACCGGCATCTCGCCACCATACCAGCGCCGCAGCGCCAATTCGCCGAGCGCCACAATGCCGAACAGCGCCAAGCCGATGCCGCAGAGCAGGACGATAGCGGCAAGCACGGTGGCGGTCTCGCCGGCCGAGGAGGCAAACATGATGATGTAGCCGAGCCCGGCCTGCGCGGTGATGAACTCGCCGACGATGACGCCGATCATTGCCATCGTCACGCCGACCTTCATCCCGGCAAAGACGAACGGCATCGCATAGGGAAATCGCGCCAGCCGAAACATCTGCCATTCGCTGGCGGTCAACGACCGGCACAGCAGCAGAACCTCCGGCTTGGCGCTGACGAGGCCGGTCGCGGTCGAGACCACAACCGGAAAGAACGCGATGAAAACGGCGACGACGATGCAGGATCTGCTGCCGACCCCCAGCCACACGATGAAGAGCGGCGCCAGCGCGATCTTCGGGATCAGCTGGAACATCACGATGTTCGGATAGAGCGCCTCGGGCACCCAGGCCGAGAAGGTGATCGCGACGGCGAGGGCGATCCCGAGCAGGGTCGCGAATCCGAAGCTGACGACGGTCTCGATCGTCGTGGGCACTGCATGCTGCAACAGGATCTCGGAATTCTCGGACAACACCTCCCAAACCGCGGAGGGCGGCGGCAGCAGCAACGGCGAAATCCGGGTCACGCGGCACAGAATTTCCCAGGCGATGGTCGCCAGTATCGCGAAGCCGAGCGGCAATAGCACGCCGCGGCCGATTTGCCGCGACCATCCCACTATGTCGGCAGCGCCGACCCGAACGGGAGTTAGAGCGGTTTCCTGCAGAACGGCCATGCCGCGAGTGTAATCCTATTCCGCGGCGCGGAGCATGACCGGATGCAGCGCCTGGCGCAGGGTCTGGTCGTAAGCCTCGAACCATGGCTGACCCTCGGGCGCGATCAGATCGCCCGAGCGCGCGCTGGCGGCAATATCCGGGTTGTGGACGAGCGGTGGCGCGGTTGCGCTGTCGCGCAACGCTCTCGCGGCGTCGAGGAGCCGTCGGCGTGTCATCACAATCATCCGGTCGCTCGGCGCCAGATGTTCTAGCGTCCGGTCGGAAATCTCGCCCATGCTCTCGGTTACCGCCGAATCCTGCGGAAAGACGCCGTCGATCCCGGTGTAACTGATGGTCCGCTGGCTTTCCCGATCGATCAGGTAATCGTTGTGCTGGTTGGCTATCGGGCGCCAGCGGCCGAACCAGTCGGCGGTATTCGGCAGCGTCGGCGTGCTGCGGGCAAGGAGCGGCAGCGGTTCGCCGGCCCGGGTGAGACCCAGCACCGGAGTCTTGCGCTTCCAGCTGAACAGAAACGACATCGTGTGGGTGTCGTCCATCGGCACCCACGCCTGGGTGAGCACGTTGTCGGTCAACGGACCGTTCGGGAACAGCGTCCAGAACGGCATCGCGAAATGGCCGAAGCGGTAATAGAGATGACCCGGCTGCGCCGGCCGGTAGGCCGCATACATCGTGCCCCACTCGGTCTCCCTGAAATGATAGCGGGGCGCGCGATCGGTGAGCTGGAACCGCTCCAGGTGGTTCGGGTCGATGTCTTCGATCGTAATCTTCCCGGTGTGCAGAAAGCTGAAATGCGAAGTGTCGAGATCGCCTTCCATGGCCTGCAGCCAATTGCATTCCCGCTGCCGGCAAGAGAGGTCCATCTCGGCCGGCGGACAGAGCGTCGCTTCGATTGCGGGCAGCGGCGGTGCCGTTTCCCTTTCGCCCATATAGACGTAGATAAGCCCGCCGCGTTCGGCGACCTGGTAGGCCTTGGCCTTCACCTTGTGCCGGAAGTCCTGGTCGGCCGGCAGGTTCGGCATCTCCAGGCAGTTGCCGGCGGCGTCGAACTTCCAGCCGTGATAGACGCAGCGCAGCCCGCCTTCCTCGTTGCGGCCGAAGAACAGCGAGGCGCAGCGATGCGGGCAGCGGTGATCGAGAACACCGACCCGCCCGGCACTGTCGCGAAAAGCGATCAATCGCTCGCCGAGCAGCATCAGACGCAGCGGATCGCCGTCCGTCACCAGTTCCGATGAGAGGCAGGCCGGCAGCCAGTACTGACGCATCAGCTCGCCCATCGGCGTGCCTGGTCCAACCCGGGTGAGCAGCTCGTTTTCCGCAGCGGTGGTCATGGCTGTGGTTCCTCCTTCTGGAAGCTAGCGCCTGCCATAAGACCGGCGCACCAGCTGCTCGGCCAGCGCGACCGCGCCGAACAGCGCGACCCCGATCACGCACAGCACGAACAGCGCCGCGAAAATAACCCCGGTCTCCATGCGCGAGCTGGCGTAGAGGATGTAGAAGCCGAGGCCCGCCTTGGCGGAGATGAACTCGCCGATGATCACGCCGATGATCGCCATCGTCATCGCGATCTTCATGCCGCTGAAAATGGCCGGCAGCGCGAATGGAAAGCGCACCATCAGGAACTGCTGCCACTGGGAGGCGGTCAGAGAGCGGCAGAGCCGCAATGCCGACGCCTCGGTGCTGGCGAAACCGACCGCCGCCGAGATCACCACTGGAAAAAAGCTGATGAAGGTGGCGAAGGTGACGCGCGATTCGCTGCTGATGCCGAGCCAGACGACGAACAGCGGCGCCAGCGCGACTTTCGGCACGAGCTGGAATGCGACCAGATTGGGATAGAGCATGTCGCGCAGCAGCGGCGAATAGGTCAGGACGACGGCGAGCCCGACCCCGAGCGCGGTCGCCAGCGAAAACGCCATCAGCGAGTCGAGCGTCGTCGGCACTGCGTGGCTCAGCAATACCGGCAAGTGCCACCACAATTCGCCCGCGATCTCGACGGGCGGGGGCAAGATCACCGCCGGTATGCGTAACGCCGTAACAATCGCCTGCCAGATCAGCAGCACCACCGCTGCCGTGGCGAGCGGCAGGATGATGGGCCGCAGCTGCCGAAAATTCGCCGCGATGATGCCTCGGGTCGCGATCCAGCCCGGAGCCGCGACGATCCGGGCCGTGACCGAGCTTTCGGCGGTCATGCGACCAGCTCCCGTCGAGTCGGTGCAGCCTCTGCCCGCCGCGCCCGCTCGCGGTAGTGGCTCTCCTCGATACGCTCGCGCAAATGCCCGCAGATCTCGTTGAACTCGCGGCTCTCGCCGATCGCCATCGGACGCGGCCGGCCAAACGGGATCGTCAAATCCTCGACGATCGTTGCCGGGCGCCGGGTCATGACCAGCACGCGGTCGGCGAGAAACACCGCCTCGCGGATGCTGTGCGTCACGAACAGCGCGGTCTTGGTGTATTGCTGCCACAAACCCAGCAGCAGCTCGTTCATCTCGTCGCGGGTGATCGCGTCCAGCGCGCTGAACGGTTCGTCCATCAGCAGCAGCTCGGGGTCGTAGACAAGCGCGCGGCAGATCGCGACACGCTGGCGCATTCCGCCGGACAGCTCATGCGGCTTCTTGCGCGCGAAATCGTGCAGACCGACCCGTTCGAGCAACTCGTTGGCGGCCTCTCGATAGGAGTCTAGCGGCCGCTTCAATACGCGGATCGGGAACAGCACGTTGTCGAGCGCGCTCTTCCACGGCAGCAGCGTCGAATCCTGGAACATGATGCCAATGCTGGTGCGCGGACCGGTCATCGGCGTGCCGGCGACGGTAATTTGCCCGGCCGTCACCGGCTCGAGACCGCCGACCATCATCAGCAATGTGCTCTTGCCGCAGCCGGACGGGCCGAGGATCGCGACGAACTGGCCGCGCGGCACGGAGAAGCCGACCGAGCTGACCGCCTCTACCGCATCGGCCGTGCCGCTGCGATACACCTTGCTGACTTCCGCGACCTCGACGTACCGCTCCGGCGCGACAACCGACATGAAACGCTCCCTCGGCGCCGGTGTCGCAAGCGACGTGCCAGCCGCGGCAGCGGGCCGGGGAAGTCCCCGGTCAGCTCACGAAGGATCGGAATTCCTGGGCGTTCTTCTGTGTCTGCTCCCATTCGGCCGGCGTGAGCTTTAGGCCGCCGCCGAACCGGTTGGTCATCATGTCGGCGACAGCCGGCCGCTTGTCGGTGTCGCGGGCGATGTATTTCATCACCAGATCGGTCATCACCTCGTAATCCTTGGGCTCCATGTAGCCCATTCCGTTGGTATTGATGATGTCGCGCGCGCTGACATAGATGTTGATGCCGGTGCCGAACCGGATCTGCTCGCGCGCCTGGGTGGCCAGCGCCATTTCCGGGACCTGCTTGAAGAAGACCTTCATCGCCTCGGCCGGGTCGAGCATCGTTGCCTTCAGGCCCTCCAGAGCCCCGTCGACCATCGCCGCGCACAATTCGGGCTCCTCGGCGACGCGTTTCGGCTGGGTCAACACGGCGGTGCCGTAATTGAGCAGGCCAAAGTCGCTGAACAGCATGAAGCGCGCCTTCACCCCGGTGGCGATGTAGGTCGGCATCGCGCTGCTGGCATATCCGGAGATCGCATCGACCTTGCCTTCGGATAAGAGGCGGTCGCGCACCTTGTTGTCGACCTGGATGCGTGTGACCTTCGCCAGGTCGACGCCGGCGTTCTCGGCGAATGCCGGCAGAAACGGGTACTCGCCGGAGGTCACGGTGGACGCCATCTGCCGGCCCTCGAGGTCTTTCGCGGTCTTGATCGGGCCATCACTCATCACGCCGATGCCCATCGTCGCATCATATGCGCAGGCGGCGAGCGCCACCGTCGGCAGCCCCTTGACCGCCTGCAGGATCGAGGCGGACGGGGAGGCCATGCCGAATTCGAAGCGGGCTTCGCCGATCGCTTGCGCCGCGACGACCGATCCCGAGCCGCGGGCGATAGACATCGAGCCCGTGCTTCTCCCAAAACCCCATACCTTTGGCGACGAAAGTGAAGAGGTTGCTGCCTTCGGCCACCCAAGGCAGGGTGAATGTGACCGCCTTCTTGTTCTGCGCGAAGACGAGGCGGGGAAGCGCAATACTGCCGGCGGCGAGGCCTGCCGCGCCGAGTACCCGACGGCGCGAGAGCCGGCGTTCGATGCTCATGATCTTCTCCTGCAAACCCCGGGCGGGAAACCCGACTTGGCTCGCAGGAACCGTGCCATTTCAATGGCACACCTCGTGCAGCCCCAGCTAATATCAAGATACCAGAGAGTGCTGGAGCGGAGAGCGCGGGATGAGCGTGGAGCGACTGCCGAGCAATGATCCTTATGCCGGCACCGGTCTGCCGGAGCTCGGGCTGCGCAATTACTGGTATCCCGTTCTTGCCGGGTGGCGGCTTGGCCGCAAGCCGAGATCGGTCAAGTTGCTCGGCGAGGACATCGTCCTGTTTCGCGACCGCGGCAAGCTTTACGCGCTGAGCGACCGCTGCCCGCATCGCGGCGCACGGCTGTCGCAAGGGAAATGCCTCTACCCCGGCACCGGGACGCTGAGCTGCCCCTACCATGGCTGGACCTTCTCCGGCGAGACCGGGCGGTGCGTCGCCAAGCTGATGGAGGGGCCGGATGCGCCGCTGCCGCGCCAGGCGGTGGTGAAATCCTATCCGGTGCGCGAATTGCGCGGCGCGATCTGGCTCTTTGTCGGCGATATCGAGGCACCGCCGCTCGAAGATGATGTGCCGGAATGCCTGACCGCCACGGCCGACTGGCACGGCTTCTCCACCTGGCGCACCTATCGTTGCAACTGGCGCATCATGAAAGACAATTTGTGCCACGATCTGCACGCGCCGTTCGTACACCGCCACGCGCCCGAGCTGATGTTTCAGCCGGTCTTTCCGTTCGCCTCGCGTATCGCCGCGATGCCGCTCGACGAGGGCAACGGTCTCGGCTATGCCGCACGCGACGGCATAAATTCGGCGGATTATCCTGGGCTCGGCAAATTTCCGCCGCCGCACGAGACCTGGTACCGCTTCCTGAAGCCGACCGGCAGGGGCCGCGAGATCGACACGAAATCCGCCGCGGTCGTCAAATACGGGGTCAAGTATCGACAGTCGTCGCTAATGCCCGGCGCCACGTTCATCGGGCGACCCAATGGCAATTATTTCGCGCTGCGCTGGGTCACGCCGATCGACGCCGAGAGCTGCTATTACCACAGCTGGAGCCTGTTCCGCCGGCGCGGGTGGTGGCGGACTTTTTTCGACCGCCTGTTCTGGGTGTTCTGGGTGTCGTGGGTGCACGATTGGGTGTTCTCGGACCAGGACAAGCGCATCCTCGAAGCGGTGATCCCTGGTCCGGAAGCATTGTCGCGTAGCGATATGGGTGTCGTCGCCTGGCGCCGTTATGCGGTGGAGCATGCGCGGCAGCGGGCGAGGGCCGGAACCGCGCCGGATAATGTCGCGGCGAGCCAGCCGTCGGCGGCAGAGTGAGCGCGCTTCGGTGAACCCCGAACTCCGGACGATCGTCGAGGCGCTGTCGCCCTATGCCGGCAACGAAGCCGCGGCGCCGATGCTGCCGCGCTTCTGCTACACCTCGCCGGCCTTCTTCGAATTCGAGCGCGAGGCGGTGTTTGGGCATAGCTGGGTCTGCGTCGGCCGCACCGACCAGCTTGCGCACCGGGGCGATTGCCTCTCGGTTTCGGTCGCGGGCGAGCCGCTTATCGTCACTCGCACCCAAAGCGGCGGGCTGCATGCGATGAGCGCGGTCTGCCAGCACCGCGGCCATGTGCTGAGCTGCGACGCCGAACGGCCAAGCGGTCTCTTGCGCTGTCCGCTGCATTATTGGACCTACGACCTCGAAGGGCGCCTCGTTGGCGCGCCGCGCATGGGCGACATGCTCGCGGGCCTGCGCGACACGGTTCGTCTGCCAGCGGTCCGGATCGAGCTCTGGCATGGCTTTATCTTTGCCAATCTCGACAACGAGGCGCCGCCGCTGGCACCGAGCCTCGCCAAGGTCGAACCGTGCTGGCGCGGCTATGAAGAGGCTGACCTCGTCACCGTGCCGCCGGTCGCCGCGGCCACGCCGGTGCCCTGGAACTGGAAGGTGCAGCTCGAAAATTTCACCGACGCCTATCACCCGGAGTTCGTGCATCGCGGCACGCACGATTTCGCGCCGAGCATACATCCCGATGGCGGCGTTGCGTTCACCCCGATGCAGGACGGCGACAACGCGATCGTGCGCAGCGTGCCGATGCTGCAGCCGGATGGCGGCATGATGCGCGACGGCTGGGGCGCCGAGGCGATGTTTCCGACAATCGCGAGCCTATCGCCGAAGCAGCGCGCCTGGCTGACCTTCGCGATGATGCCGCCCAATCTGCAGCTGATGTTCGCGCCGGGCGCGGTCTCGTACACATTGCTGACGCCGGTTGCCGCGGACGCGACATTTGCGTCGAGCGATCGGGTTACCGGGGGCGGCTGGATCCTGCCGAGGAGCACGGTCGCACTGCCGGATTTCGCCGAGCGCGCGACCGCGGTTCGAGAAGGAGCAAGCAAGATCTGGGCGCAGGACATACCGGTCAACAACGCGATGCAGGCCGGCAAACGCTCGCGATTCATGCCGAAGGGTTGCTACGGCCCGCTGGAGACGACGCTGGTGCAGTTCAATGCCTGGCTGTTGCGGGCATACCACTCTCACATCCGCGAGCTCGGCCGATAAAACGGCTGATGCTGCGCGGGGTCGAAATAGCCCGCGTAGAACGCCTTCACATGCGGCAACAGCGCCTTCGATAACCGGCGCCGTTCCACCTCGTCATCCGACAGCGCCCGTTGCAGATCGTCGTGCAAGGCGCGCAGTGCGGCGTCGCGATCGACCTTGGTGAACTTGCCGTCGCTATAGATCACCTCGCCATCGCAAAGCACCGTCCGCACGCCGCTCGTCTTCGCCCGCTGCAACACGGCGTCGAGCAGCGGTGTCTCGTCATCGAGATAGGGATAACTGACCTGGCCCCAGTCGATCAGCACCATATCGGCCGCCTTCCCAACTTCCAGCGTACCGATTGTATCGCCGAAGGCGGTGGTCTTGGCGCCGCCCGAGGTTGCCATGCGGAACACTTGCGCCGGGGTCGGCACGTCGTCATCCATGCCCGGAACGCGGTGAGCGCGCAGCACCATGCGCATTTCCTGCAGCATGTCGCGGTCGTCATTGATGCCGGCCTCGTCCATGCCGATCGCGGTGTTGACGCCATGAGCCTCGAACGCGTTCAGCGCCGCGACGCCGGAGCGCAGCCGGAAATTGGACGAGCAGTTGTGACAGACGCAGGTGCCGGTTTCTGCCAACCGCTCGATGTCGTGCTCGTTGAGCCAGACGCCATGACCAAACGTCATTTGCGGACCTAGCAGGCCGAAGCGGTCGATGTACTCGACCGCCGTGCCGCCGCCGCGCCGGTGCGCATATTCCTTCTGGTATGCCGTCTCCAGCAGGTGCATGTGCAATGGCACGCCGTATTTGCGCGAGGCGTCGGCGAGGCGGCCCAGCGCGTCGTCGGAGCACCAGTGCAGATTGGCCGGGGCGAGCTGGATCTTGACACGGCGCTTGTTGTGATGCCGGCCGTAAAGGCTCTCGAAAAGGGCCATGTAATCGTCGAGAGTAAGCTGGAAGCGCTCGTACCAGTGCTGCATCGGCCCCCGCAATTCGGCTGGCAGGCTGGCAACGAAATCCTCGTCGCGCTGGTAGACGAGGCGGTTCTGGTCGCGCACCGCGAAGGAATAGGAGACCCGCATCCCGACATCCTCGTAGGCGCGGATTGCCTCGTCGGTGCCCTTGTCGACCTCCGCCAGCCTCCCCGGCAGCCAGCCATGCAGGTGCTGAACCGTCGTCACCCCGGAGGCGATCATCTCGAAGGCGGAATAGAGCGTGTCGAGGTAGAGATTGACGCTACGCATCACCATGCGGGTGACGAACCACAACTCCAATGGCATGTCCGGCGAGCCGAGCTGCACCGGGGTCAGGCCGATATGGTGGTGACCATTGACAAAACCGGGCAACAGCACCTCGTTGCCGGTGCCGATCACAGGCAAATTCGGGTGCTTGCGGCGCAGTGCGGCATAAGTTCCGATCTCGGCGACGATGCAATCCTCCTGCAGCACCGCCCCGTCCGCTATTTCATTCCAGCGGTGACGGTCCACCGCATGAGTCACCATCACGCGGCTGCGGATCAGCGATGCAGGCATCCTGGCCTCCCTCGGCAAGGTTCAATCGGCAGCGAGCGCTTCCTGCTCGGCAAAGGCACGCTCGACCTCGTCCTGCAACAGCTCGGTCAGGTCGAGGCGCAGCCGCTCGGCTTCCGGCGCGAACAGGTTGCGCGGGCGTTGCAGCTCGACCGGTAGTATCTTTTTGACCCGGCCCGGCCGCGCGGTAAAGACGATAATCCGGTCGGCCAGCGCGACCGCCTCGTCGATGTGATGTGTCACGAACAAGACGGAGGCTCCGGAGGTGCGCCAGACATCGATCAGAAAATCTTGCATCTTCGCGCGGGTCTGCACGTCGAGCGCGGCAAACGGCTCGTCCATCAGCAATACCTTGGGCCGCATCGCCAATGCCCGCGCCACCGCGACGCGCTGGCGCATGCCCCCGGACAGTTCATCGGGCCGCTTGTCGACGGCTTCGCTGAGCCCGACCCGCTGCAATGCCTGGCGCGCGAGCTCCTTGCGCTCGGTGACGCCGATACCGCGGATCGACAGACCGAACGACGCGTTCTGCCAGACGCTGAGCCACGGAAACAGCGAGGTCTCCTGAAATATCAGACTGCGCTCCGGCGAGGGACCCTCGACCGGGTCGCCAAAAAACCGAATCTGGCCACGGGTCGCCTCTTCGAGACCGGCGATCAGGTAGAGCAGGGTCGACTTGCCGCAGCCGGAGGGACCGAGCAGCACGACGAACTCGCCGGGCGCGATATCGAGGTCTATCTCGCGCAAAGCCTCGTGTGCGCGTGCCGTGTCGGCGCTCCAGATCTTGCCGAGATCGCGGCAGGAGATGGCGCTTACGCCATCATAGGCCACGCAATGTCTCCGCGCCTTGCGGCGCCCAATAGAGCAGCCTGCGCTGCAGAAACCGCATCAGCCAATCGCACGAATAGCCGAGCACCCCGATCAGCACGATCGTGAAAAAGACCAGCGACGGGTTGAAGGTGTTGCGGCCGAGCATGATCACCTGGCCGAGGCCGTAGCCGACGCCGGTCGCTTCGGCGACCAACACGACCATCCAGGCGCCGAACAGGTTGAAGCGCAATACCACGAAGAGCTGCGGCAGGATCGCCGGAATGATCACCCGCGCATAGGTCTGACGCTTGGTGGCTCCCATCGTGCGCGCGACATTGATGAAATTGCGGTTGACGTTGTCGATCTGCGTGATCGTCGCCAGGATCATGTGAAAGAGGAGCGCGATCACCACCATGAAGATCGCCGGCTTGTTGCCGATGCCGAACAGGAAGATCGCAACCGGCAGCCAGGCGATCGGCGATACCGGCGCCAGCAGGGTCACGGTCGGCAGGGTCAGCTTTTCGAACAGCTTGAAGTACCTGATCGCCACCCCGATCGAGACGCCGAGGCTCGCGGCGATCGCAAGACCGGCGAACACCCGGCCGGTTGTCGACAGTACGGTGTAAAGCACGGCCATCGGCGGGCTCGGGCCCGAATCCTGTCCGACGCCGACCTGCCAGCGGCTGACCGTGTTGAAGAATTTTGCCTGGTCGACGATGTCGCCGAGGAAGACATGCGGCGGCGGCAGAAGCTTGGGATCGGACCAACCCAACGCCCAGCATGCTTCCCAGATCCCGGCGAATAGCGCGAGCGACAGGCAGGACCAAAGCAGCCGCGGGGCGACATGCGCGATGCTCGCCCAGAGCCGAACAACCGATTGGCGCAGCTGCGCGCGCGCCGGCTCAAGCCGGGCGGTCCGAGTGGAACCCCGCCCGATACCGATTTGCAGCGGCTCCATATGCCCCAAGCGCCTCAGGCGGCGGATTTGTATTTGAGCTGGTCGTAGATGTCCTTGTTCTCGGCGATCACTTGTTCGAGCAAGGTCCAATCCAGCGCGTCGGGACCCGGCTTCTTCTTGATGTAACCCATTTCCTCGAGCGAGTTGACGCGTTCGAGAATGAACTTCGCCTGGTTACGGGCGTCGACGACCGAAGGCTGCTTCGACATCGCGATGCGCGCATTTTCGACCGAGGTCTTGTAGTACGGGCCGACCAGGAGCTTCAGAACTTCCTCGGGCTGGGTCTCCGCCATGTGCTGCGCCTTCATCATGCCCTTGATCAGGGATTTGATGCCGGCCGCGTTGTCCTTGATCAGGGTGTCGCGCACCGCCAGCACACAGTCGGTATAGCCCTTGCCATAGATGTCGGTGCCGTCGGACAGCATCACGCTGCCCTTGACATCGTTCAGCAGCGCGGTGCCGTACGGTTCGATCGTGCAGATCATGTCGAGAGCGCCGGCCTTGAAGGCTTCGACCGCCTCGGGCGTGTTGCCCATGTAGCGCACGTTGATGTCGCGAAAGCTGACCCCGCGTTTCTTCAGCCAGTCATAGGGCAGCACTTCGAGCGTATCCATCTGGAAGGTGCCGAGCGTCTTGCCCTTCAGCTTCTCGGGCGAGTCGAGCCCCGGCTGCGCGACGAGGATGCAGCCTTCGATGCCGCCGCCGGCGACAATCTTAACCGGCGCCCCCTTGTCGTAGAGCGCGATGAAGCTGGTATAGGGGATCAGCGCGGCATCGACCTGGCCGGCGCCCAGGAAAGTGACCATCTCGGCGGTGGTCGGTGTCACCACGAAATCGAGGATGACGCCGTCATCCTTGGCCAGTTGCTTCGCCTCTGTCAGGAAGTAGTTGAGGTTGCAGAAGCCGCTGCCATGCACCGATTTGATATGCGAATCCGCGGCCTGGGCGTGACCGTGCAACCCGCCGCCGATCGCGATGGTCAAGGCGCCGGCTCCAGCCGTGCGCAGAAATCCGCGCCGGTTGAAGTCCGTCGCGTGCAGCGACGATAACGGGAGTGGGGCAGACCGATCGCACATCGGGGGTCTCCGTCGGTTTGGGTTACCGATGCGGAGCAATGCGCGTGCCATCGCTGTCGCGCAGGCGGCCTGGTGGCCGCCCGCGCGCATCAGCTCGGCAGGGCATAGCCCCATGCCTATAAATTCATCACCTGGTCGACGCAGTGCGTCGTCCTCAGTTACGCCCGGTCACCCGTGCCGCGTCTCGGCGTCGGCGCCGGGGGCGGCGGGCATGGCGCCGGCCAGCGCATGGTGGTCGAAGGCGATGCTCTTGATAACCGCATAGACCTCCCGGCCGGGTTCGAGGCCGAGCGTCTCGACGGAACGGCGGGTCAGCCGCGCGACCAGCGCCTCGCCGGCGCAGTCGAGCCGGATCTCGACAATGGGGCCGTCGGCGCGGCCCACTTCGGCGACAATGCCGGGCAGCACGTTGAGGGCGCTGAGCCCGTCCGGCGGCGACAACGCGATCATCACGTCGCGGGCGCGGATGCGCACCCGCAATCGGGTGCCGAGCCGCATATCGATATAGGGCACGCGCAAATCGCCGGCGGCGGCTCGCAATGTGGTCAGCCCAAACCTGATGTCGTGCTCGGCAACCCGGGTCGAGAGGATGGCGCCGGCCTCGGCGCGCCCGGTCAGCGGGAAGAGATCGATCCGGCCCATGATCGCGGCGGTCGGGCCCATCGCGGCGACGCGGCCCTCCGACAGCACAACGAGGGTCGTTGCCAGCCTCGCGACCTCGGCGACCTGGTGGCTGACATAGACGATCGGGATCCGGGTCTCGTCGCGCAGCCGCTCGATATAGGGCAGGATCTCGGCCTTGCGCGCCTCGTCGAGCGAGGCCAGCGGCTCGTCCATGACCAGCAGGCGCGGATGCGCGAGGAGCGCGCGGCCGATCGCGACGCGCTGCTTCTCGCCGCCCGACAGGTTCGCCGGGCGGCGGGCGAGCAGGTCGCCGATGCCGAGCAGATCGATGACGTGCTCGACCTCGCCGGGGCGTGAGGGCTCGCGTTTGACGAAGCGGCGGGCGAACCAGCGGCCGTATAGCAGGTTCTGCCGTACGGTCAGATGCGGGAAGAGGCGGCCTTCCTGGAACACATAGCCGACTCGGCGCCGGCGGGTCGGCACAAAGATGCCGCGCTCGCTGTCGGTCAACACGGTGCCGTCGATGACGATATGGCCCCGGGCCGGGCGGATGAGGCCAGCTATGGCGTTGACCAGCGAGGTCTTGCCGGCGCCCGAGCGCCCGAACAGCGCTGTGAGGCCACCCTCGCTGTCGAAGGCGGCGTCGAGCCGAAAATCGCCGAGGCGATGCTCGACCGCGACGCTCAGCATGCGCAGCAAGTCCTGTCATTCCGGGATCGCCCGAAAGGCGCGGCCCGGAATCCATGAACGCTGGCCTCTGGAATATGGATTCCGGGCTCACGGCCGTTGGCCGCGCCCCGGAATGACCTCGTTAGGTTAAAAGGCATGCCTCACAGCCCGAGGGCGCGGCGGGCGGCCCGCGCGGTCAACGGCTCGGAGACGATCAGCGCCGCCATCGATATCGCGATCGACACGAGAGTTAGCCGAAAGGCGGCGAGGTCGCCGCCGGGCTCCTGGATAAAGGTGTAGATCGCGGTCGGGATCGTCTGCGTCTCGCCCGGGATGTTGGAGACAAAGGTGATCGTCGCGCCGAACTCGCCGAGGGCGCGGGCGAAGGCGAGGATCATGCCGGCAAGGATGCCGGGCAGGATCAAGGGCAAGGTGATCGTCGCGAAGATCCACAAACCGCTGGCGCCCAAGGTGCCGGCGGCGTCCTCGAGGCGGCGGTCGACCGAGTCGAGCGACAGCCGGATCGAGCGCACCATCAGCGGAAACCCCATCACGGCGCAGGCAAGCGCCGCGCCGGTCCAGCGGAAGGCGATGACGATGCCGAGAGATTCGGCGAGGAGGCGGCCGAGCGGCCCGTTGCGGCCGAACAGCAAGAGCAGGAGATAGCCGGTGACGACCGGTGGCATCACCAATGGCAGATGCACGACCGCATTGAGCAGCGACTTCCCCCAGAAACGGCCGCGCGCCAGCAGCATCGCGACCGCAATGCCGACCGGCAGGCTGGTCAGCATCGCCCAGAACGCGACCCTGAGCGACAGTCGGATCGCTACCAGCTCCTCCGGAGAGAAGTCGAGGAGCGTGCTCACCCCGGCTTGGCGAGCACGGTGAAGCCCTGGGCCTCAAACAGCGCACGGGCGGCGTCGCCGCGCAGATAGGCGGCGAGGGTGGGGGCGTCGGGGTTCTTGCCGCCGGCCACCAGCGCCATCGGATAGACGATCGGCGGATGGGTCTCGGGCGGGAAGGCGGCGACCACCTTGACCCCCGGCTCGGCGGCGGCGTCGGTCTGGTAGACGATGCCGAGCGGCGCCTCGCCGCGCGCCACCAATAAGAGGGCGGCGCGGACATTCTCGGCGGCGGCGACCTGCCCCGCGACCGACGGCCAGACCCCGAGCTTTGTCAGCGCCGCCTTGCCGTACTTGCCGGCCGGCACCGAATTGGGATCGGCCATCGCCAGCTTGCCGTCGCCGAGCAATTTCCCCAGCGGGAAGCCCGGCGCGATCGTCGTCGTGACTGGGCTGTCCTTCGGCGCGACCAGCACGAGCTTGTTGCCGAGCAGGTCGATCCGGGTCGCGCTGTCGATCAGCTTGCGCTGTTGCAGATAGTCCATCCAATCCTCATCGGCCGAGATGAAAAGATCGGCCGGGGCGGCGTTCTCGATCTGCTTCGCCAGGGTCGAGCTCGCCGCGTAGGAGATCGTCGCCTGTTTCACGGTCTCCTGCCGCCATTTCCCGGCAATCTGATCGAGCGCCGTCTTCAAGCTAGCAGCGGCGAAGACAAGGACGGGTTTGTCCTGCGCGGAAGCACTTTTGAACACGAACCAGCCAGCGAGAGCACCGATGCCTGCCAGAATCGTCCGGCGACGGATGTGAATGCCCGATCCCATCGTTACTCTACGGCGATAGTTACGACATCACGGACGTTGCGGCCGCCGCGCTTGTCGCCCGGCATCACCAGGCGAAACCCGGCTTCGCCGAGCATCGCGCCGTCGCGCTGATACGCGATCAGCGCCGGCTTGCCGCCGAATTCGGGCGCGATCTCACCGGTCGAGATCACCACGATATATCCGTCCCGCCCGGAGACCCTGATGACGTGACGCAGCTCGGCCCCCTTCGCGCTGTCGTCGATGCCGCCGGCCTTGTCGAGCAACGTCCACAGCCGCACGCCGGTAAAGCTCGAATTCTGCGCGGCGCGCTCGCCCTCGAACGAGACCTGCACGGTCTCCGCCGGCAGTTTGCGCAGCGTCTCCAGGTCGAATTTTTGCGGATGGTGGACATGCCCCTCGATCGACAGGCTCGGCTGATCGGAGGCGGCAGCGATAACGGGCGCGACCGCTATCAGTATGGCGCAAGGCAAAAGACGAAGGGCAGCCCTCATGGGGTAGCCACCATCACGTCCGACGCCTTGATCACGGCGATGGCGTTATCGCCGACCTTGAGGCCCAGCTCGTCGACCGCCTCGTTGGTGATCGAGGAAGTGATGACGACGCTGCCGCCGATGTCGATGCGCACATGCGCGGTGGTCTGGCCTTTGCGGACCTCGACGATCTTGCCGCTGATTTGATTGCGGGCGCTGAGCTTCATTTGGTTCTCCATGTGTCGCGTTGCTGCGCTATGGCTCGTTGGCTATAGCGTACCTATCGGAACGCCGGAGCGATGCAAGCGAAATATTCAGGCCTTTGGCCCGGATTCCGGTCGCGTGCGGCGCACCAATGCCGCCAGATCGTCAGCGGCCATTGCGGCGGCGCGATCGTGGATGCGGCGATAGCGCTCCAGCACTTCCACCCCAAATTCGGTCAGGGCGGCACCGCCGCCCTTGGCCCCGCCGGGCGCCGCGACGATGACCGGCGCGCTGAAGGCTTGGTTCATGCTGTCGAGCAGCAGCCAGGCGCGCTTGTAGGACATCCGCATGTCGCGCGCCGCGGCGGAGATCGAGCCGGTGTCGCGGATGCATTCGAGCAGTCTCGCCTTGCCGGGGCCGATGCGCGCGCCGGAGTCGAAGACGATGCTGACCTTGAGCTTCGCCATGCCGGTATCTTGCTCGAAAGCGGCCGTCGTCGACGCGATATAATCGCGACCGGTATCGTGCGTCATCCCCGGCAGATGAGGTTTTGGCCATGAGCGATCCGCAACTTTCGAAGGATGAACTCGGCCTCGATGGCAAGGTCGCGATCGTGACCGGCGGGGGCGCCCCCGATGATGGGATCGGCAACGGCCGCGCCGCGGCGATCCTGCTGGCCCGCTCCGGCGCCCGGGTGCTGGTCGTCGACGTCATCCGCGAGGCGGCCGAACAGACCGTTGCGATGATCGCGAGCGAGGGCGGGGCCGCCACGCCCTTCGTCGCCGACGTCACCGACGAAGGGCAATGCCGGGCGATCGTCCATGTGGCGCTGGCGCGGTTCGGCCGGCTCGACCTCCTCGACAACAATGTCGGGATCGGCGGGCGCGGCAGCGTCGTCGATACCAGGGTCGAGGATTGGCGGCGGATCATGCAGGTCAATGTGGACGGCATGTTCCTCGTTTCGCGCTTCGCGATCCCGGCGATGATCGAGACCGCCGGCGGTGGCGCCATTGTCAACGTCTCGTCGATATCGGCGCTGCGGCCACGCGGTCTCACGGCGTATTCGACCTCGAAGGGCGCGGTCATCGCGCTGACCCGGGCGATGGCGGTCGATCACGGGGCGCAGGGTATCCGTGTCAACTGCGTCGCGCCTGGGCCCATTTACACGCCGCGCATGTATACCGGACAGATGAGCGCCGCCGGCCGCGAGGCGCGCCGCAAGGCGAGCGTCCTCGGCATCGAGGGGGTCGGCTGGGACATCGGCCACGCGGTGCGGTTTCTGTTGTCCGAGCAGGCGCGTTACATCACCGGCCAGACGCTCGTTGTCGATGGCGGCGCGACCCTCGTCGGCCCGACCCGGGCGCCGAGCTGAGGCGGGTTAAGCCTCTGGTCATAAAAAGGCCACAGCCTCTCTAGGCGCGGCGCGATTAGCGTCGCCGCGCCGCCGAGCGGAACGAATGTTCCCCTCGCTTCGTTTCGAAAAAGTAGCAGGAGGAAGGGTGCCGATATGAACAAGCGGTTGAGTGCTCTGACGCTCATCGTCGCGGTCTCAGCCGCGGTTGCCGTGACCGCGCCGGCCTTTGCCCACGGTGGCGGCGGAATGGGCGGGGGCGGAATGGGCGGCGGCATGACGATGTCGCGCGGCTCCGGCGGCGGCAGCGCCCGCACCATGGGGACGCCGCGCGGGTTCAGCAGTTCCGGCCGCAGATCCGGGTTTGCTGGCGCCAGTACCCCACCGGGTTGGAGCCACGGCAACAAGACGGGCTGGCATGGCGGATCGATGCCGCCAGGGCTTGCCCGACACATGCAGTAGCGCACCAATAGTTCTTCTTCGGCAATGAGCCCGGCCATCGCGGCCGGGCTCATTTGCATGCGCTCGTGGGGCGGCGCGCCGAGGCGCGCGCCGGCTCGCGTTTTGTGCGACCCTCTGCGCCATGGGTCCGCGAAGAACTTGCCGCCGATGATGGACCGGTTAGAGCCGCGCATCCGCATCCTGCTCGGATCGTCGATCGCGATCGGCCCGGGCAAGGCCGCGCTGTTGCAGGCGATCGGCGACACCGGCTCGATCGCCGCCGCCGGGCGGCGCATGGGCATGAGCTATCGTCGGGCGTGGGTGCTCACCAAGACCATGAACGCGTGTTTCCGTGAGCCGTTGATCGAAGCCGCCAAGGGCGGCATCGGCGGCGGTGGCGCCCGGCTCACCGCGACAGGCGAGCGGGTGCTGGCGCTGTATCGGGCGATGGAGGATCGCGCGGCCACGGCCGTCATGGCGGATATGGAGAAATTACGGGCGCTGATGGTGGAAGAGCCGCCGGAGGACTAGGGCCGTCTACTCATACACACCCATTCCGGTCTGCTCTCGACCGATTGTGTTCTCTAATGGGTCAAGGACGGTAGCTCGGTTGCGAGCGATATTGACGCCTGTCGGGTGCTGCGTTCTCTACGTGCTCATATGGCACTTGATGGGGTCAGCTGGGTGCAGAGCGGCTCGGTTGAAATCGCAGTCGGCCA
>DASYOB010000138.1:0-25065 GCA_036008175.1 Allostellaceae bacterium | reverse complement strand
CACTTCCTTGTTCGGGATCTCCTGGCCGTTCTTCCCTTCCCGGTAGTCGCGGTCCGTGTCATCGGCGATTTCGAGCAGGTCGTTTTCCATCGCCTCGACACGCTTCTCACATGCCTGCGTGTAGAGCGCGGCCAATTCGGGGGCAATCCTTCTGAAATATCCCCTTCCGGGGATGCCGTCTCCTGTTGATTCGGAGAGCGTTTGGGTTTCCGCACACTGTTCGAAGACCATCAGTTTCGATTCCGGCCCATACAAATTGGCTCCTCTGCCGTTTCGATCAAGCACCGGATTAGCGGTACGAGAAGGCGCGACAATGAGGATGGCTGGCGGAGTAGGCTGGTCGCCTTTGACGGCAGTCGAGCGAGTGGGGGCGCAGTCACCCCTAAAACGCGTGATCGTGCGCACGCGCGCAGGCGAGCGGATTCCTTCGGGGAATCTGGGGCAACCTTCGCGGCTCGGGTTGGTGGGTACGCAGATTGCTGATCGTCTGATCCGGTCACGGCGTCCGGTGTGCTGCCACACCAACTCGCGGCGCTGGCGTATTCTCGCGGACCCCGGAACGCCCCCTCAGCCGTCTCAAACTTCGAGCCGGCCAGCGAGCCACGAAACCCGCCGCGGTCGTTGCATCCAGGAAATAGATCGCCACGGCATCGTTGAGTACGCCACGCAGGCCCGAGGGCGTCATCGCCCATCCATCAGCACCGCAGTTTTCGTCGAGCCAAGCGTGCATCTGGTCGAGCCGTTCACCGAGGCCGCCGCTCGGCAGTGCCAGCTTGATCCGCACCGGAAACCGGCGCTCGGCCTCCGAGATCATCAGCTTCGAGCTTGCGGCCATTCCCGTCCGGTCCTGGATGAGTTCACGCCGACCGAAGCCTCACGCAGCGCCCGCATGTCCCGGCCGTTGATCTCGACGTTACCGTCGTCGGTGAGCTGCCGGTTCCGTAGCTTCCGCTCGGCGATGAGTTCTAGGCGGTGCGATGAAGGTGGTATGCCTCGACGCAGTGCTCCGGCGTCACGGCGCCGTCGATGAAGCGCCGGAAGACATGGCGCGGCACGCGCACAACGCCCTCGTACTCGCCGACGCCTACGCCGAACTCGACGGCTTGCAGATCGGCGTTCCATCGGGCGTCTTCTGGGAAGCTGAAAAACATCGCCTGCTCCGGGCAATGGCCACCGATGTTCCCATATTGTTCCCGCGTTCAGGCGATGACATGCGTATGATGTGATCCCGCAGGAACGCGCATATGTGCGGTCGGGTGGTTCAGAAAACGCCGCTCAGCGAGATCCGCGTCTTCTTCGAGACGGTCAATCCGGTCCCGAACGCAGCGCCGACCTACAACGGCGCGCGCCGACCGACAACTTGCCGATTGTCCGCCTCGACCGGGAAGGCCGTCGCGCCCTCGACTTGCTCCGATGGGGCTTGATCCCCTACTGACTGCACATGGCAGTTCGATCAAGGTTGCCGGGACAGGCCGGCGCACTCGATTCGTTCAGATTTCTCGACCAGGATACCACTACTTGAGAGAAAAATATGCGGTGACGCTATATCTGGACTAGATGTGGAACCTGGGGATAAGTTTCTCGTTGACGAAGGAGTCGACGCATGACTCAATGCGTCGCGGTGTGAGCGACACGGTGCAAATCTCCATGCCGTAGCCTTGTCGCAAATGATCGGCCGTAATTGCGCGACATGAGCATTATGTGGGG
This sequence comes from Allostellaceae bacterium, assembly GCA_036008175.1. Taxonomy (GTDB): domain Bacteria; phylum Pseudomonadota; class Alphaproteobacteria; order ATCC43930; family CGMCC-115725; genus DATARH01. The sequence continues at coordinate 23,358 of DASYOB010000138.1, read as the reverse complement.
TTCCTTGGAGGCCCCACCTCACACCACCTAATACTTAGAGACAGCTGGATTGCGCAACAGCGTTGTGCGAACTTGTGCTGCCTGAATTCTGTAGACCGACTCAAGGTATACCTCTGTTCCTTTGGCGGCCACCTTTACCACGGCTCTATAGGGCTTATTCGGCGCCTCAAACTTCGCGTACACAAACGCGAGCCGGTCAGGACCGATTTGTCGGCAATGTCCGGTGCGAATGATATCTGGAGTAAGGCAAAGCGTTTCGTAGTAGCCTTGCCGGTGCCTGCCGAGCGCCACATGATCGATAGTGTACGACGACAACCAGACGATCGGGGTCGAGGCACCTATCGCCCGTTTATAGCCGGGATGCAGCCAGCCGATTTGAACGGGCTCTGTGCGAAGCCCATTCATCAAGTCCCAAATCGCAGTTTCATCAAGGCCGATCATGAGTGACAAAAGGACGAACTGCCCGGCGAAGAGATCGCGCGTCGAATGACCCGTGGTCTTAAAGCGTGCATTTAGCACGCCGCCACAACCACACGGCAAGAATCCCAGGACGCCAGCGCCGCGCAAAGAACGCGCCGCCCGCAAATTGACCGCATCAAAGAAGAGGGATCGCGCCCACTGATTCGGTGGCGCGACCGTTTCGCCCGCCTTATCGCGAGTGCGGTTGACCGTTACAAAAACGCAACATCTTGTGTACGACGGTGAAAGCGGCACTAGATCATTGATCTAGTGCGCGCGGCCGAGTAGATTCGCCGACGTTCTGCTAAAGCATCGTGCAATAGCAGAGCGCCCCGCTCTGATGAGAGAGCGGGGCGCCGGCGGAGAGTGTAGCTCAGTTAGGTAGAGCGCCGGCGTCTGGCTCCGAAGGTCGGGAGTTCGAGTCTCCCCACTCTCCCCAACCGGCTAACCAACCACCAAAACGATCCTACAACTGGGCGGCTTCAGCCGCCCATCGCTTTTTGCTGCGATGCAGATCGCACGATTCGACTCGCCACGCAAGGAATTTTTCGCATCTAAATAGATGCGTGAAAACTTCATCACGCGGACGTGGACGACCCCCAGGACGGGGAAGAAAGGTAGATCCCGTTCTGCCGCCCGACGCGCACGCCGCTATTCGGCTGTTGGTGCAGCGGCGGCGTTACGGCACCACTGTCAATGAGGTAGCCCGTTACCTGATCTTGCGCGGACTAGAGGAGTTAACACGCTCGCACGCCATCCCTGGCGATCCGATCAATTCGACGGATCGCGATCAGTGAATGGCAGTTCTAACTGCATCGGCTAGCGGTAATTGGTCGCCCGCGCTATCGGTTTGGGCGGCTTCTTATTCGGGGTAGGAGCGATGAGATTGTTTATAGAGTAGCCGCTTGCCTGCCGCACCTTTGATCGCCAGCGCGGCCCGCTCGCCGTCTTCAATCCCGAGAGCCGAGCGGTGCGAGTAGCGGAAATCGAACTCGGCGAGGTAGCGGTGCAAATGCTTTTCGTTTCAATGCTGATAGATGCCTTTCATCCCGCGTTCGAAAATCGAGTAGTAGCCTTCGACCGTGTTCGTGTGCGCCTCGCAGCGCACCCATTCCTCGGCTTTGTGGTTGACGGTTTCGTGGCTAGCAAAGCGCCTGCCGGGGCGACGGTAGGCCGTCCATTCGTCCGTCATTAGGCGGCTCTGCGGATCAGCGTTGCGGGCCAGAACGGCATTAAGCTCACACCAACGCCCTCCAGGCGCAGATCCTGCTGCGCATGAAGCCGGACGGGCAGGGCTTGACCGTGGTCGGCGACGACGCGCAATCGATCTATTCGTTCCGGGCCGCCACCGTGCGGAACATCCTGGACTTCCCGAAGCAGTTCATCCCAGCGGCGCGGGTTGTCACGGAGCAGAACTACCGCTCGACCGAGCCGATCCTGGAAGCCTGCAACGCGGTGATCGGGCAGGCGAGCGAGGGGTTCCGCAAAGAACTCTTTTCAGACAAACCGTCGGGTGAACGACCGCAGCTTGTTGTCGCCGCAGATGAAGCGGCGCAGGTCGACTATGTCGTCGAGCGTATCCTGGAGCATCGCGAGGCGGGCATCGACCTGAAGCGGCAGGCAGTGCTGTTCCGTGCCAGCCACCATAGCGACCAGCTTGAGGTTGAGCTGGCCCGGCGGGGCATCTCATTCGTCAAATACGGCGGGCTGAAGTTCCTCGAAGCGGCCCATGTCAAGGACCTGCTTTGCGTTCTCCGATGGGTCGAGAACCCCAGGGACACTATTGCGGCGTTCCGCGTCGTGCAACTGCTGCCCGGTATCGGCCCTGCAACAGCGCGCGAGATGCTGGCGCACCTGAGCGGAGCCGGCTGGGACTTTGCTGCCCTTGATGGTTTCCGAGCACCGGCCGCCACCGCGACGCATTGGCCGGAGCTGTGCAGCCTGCTCTCCGGGCTGCGCCGGGAAACGACCGCATGGGCAGGGCAAATGCCTCTGGTCCGCCGCTGGTATCAGCCGCATCTGGAGCATCTCTACGACAACCCCGGCGCGCGGATCGGCGACCTCGACCAGCTTGAGCAGATTGCCGGGACCTATCCCACCCGGAGCAGCTTCTTGACCGAGCTGACCCTGGACCCGCCTGAGGCCACCAGCGCCGAGGCGGTCCCGCCCCATCTCGACGAGGACTACCTGGTGCTGTCGACGATCCACTCGGCCAAGGGCCAGGAATGGGACGCGGTATTCGTGCTGATACGTGATCGATGGCTGCATCCCGTCGGACATGGCGGTCGGCAACCGTGAGCAGGTCGAGGAAGAGCGCCGTCTCCTCTATGTCGCGATGACGCGCGCAAAGGAGCATCTACATCTGATCCAGCCGATGCGCTTGTTTCGCGGCCATCAGCATCGGCATGGCGACGGCCACGTTCTGGTCACACGCAGCCGCTTCATCCCCGACAACCTCCTCGATGTCTTCGAGCGCCGGGCATGTGGCGGTGCCGCTCAGGCCCTAGGCGGCTCGGCAACGGGCGCACCAGTACGGGTCGATGTCGCGGCCCGGATGCGGGCGATGTGGGATTAGGCTGAGTTTGCCTTCTGAGATTCCCGGAAGGAATCACGGATGGGTGGAGCACCTGCCCGGGCACATCGCCCGGAGGTTGGCCCGTGGCTTCCTCGCCGATCCGCCCGCGGCCCTGGCAGGTCAAGGGAACCCGGACTAGCCCTTGCGGCTAGATAATGCCTCGAGACCCAAGCTGACCGATCTTGCGGCGCTCAGCCTCCGTCGTGTGGGAGGGTGCATAGACCCGTAGCTTGTTCTTGGGGTTGGTATTCGTACTCCTGAACCGTCTCACTCTCGCGATTACCTCGCGGAAATCAGCGCAGCGCTGCTCTGGCTAGACTCTCGCCGGGACGATAGGGCTGCACAATCCAATATCCAGCCATCGGAATGCCTCCCGTCCCTGCAATGGTGGTCGGTTGACCGCCGCGACCGGAAACTGTGCAGATCGATCCGAATGATCGCGCCCTTGGGGAGCAGTTTTGGGCGAAATTTGCTACCCGATTTGCTACCCCAGACCGACGGCCCGTAAACTTGGGCCGTCTAAGTCATTGAAAGAGCTGGTGCCCCGAGTCGGATTTGAACCAACGGCCTACCGCTTACGAAGCGGTTGCTCTACCGCTGAGCTATCGGGGCGGCGCCGGCTCCAGCCTGTCCGGTCTAATTATCGTATTGCCGCGCCCGAGCCAAGCCGTCCGGCGTTTTTGCCGCGCCGGTCTCAATCCGAGGCAGATCCGAGTCCGGCAGCATCAGCGGCAATAGCGATGGCACCGAGCGCGATCCGGGCTCGACGCCGGTGTGCTCCGGCACGCGCCACGACTGGGTGTCGAAGCCACCGCATCGGGGACAGAGCGAATGCCATTCGTCGCTCGCCGAACCGCAGGCGGCGCAGACATAACAAGGGTCGGGCGGCGCACCGAGCGCTCGGTCGAGCCATTCACGCGCACGGCCGGTGCCATCGGCATCGCTGTCTTCGAGCCGGGCCATCAATAAACACAACCGCCGCGATGGTCCTGTTTCCGCGGCTACCGCCATCAGGTGGCGACGCGCCTCGCCCCAGAGCTGTGCGGTGAGCGCCGCCTCGGCGAGCGCGAGGTGGCTTTCTGTCGCCGACGGATTCTGTGCCGCGAGCCGCTGCAGCGCGGCGGCACGTTCGAGCGGCTCCGCTTCCGGATAAACCTCCAGATAGGTGCGGGCGAGATCGGGATGCGGCGCCGAATGCCAGGCGCGCTCGATCGCTCGAGCGGCGGCGCGCGATCGGCCCAGCGCTATCAACAGGCGAGCATGATGGCAGGCGACGGCCGCGAGATCGGGCGTCTGCGCCTGCGCCTTTGCCGCCAATGCAGCAGCTTGACGCAGCGCGCCGCGGTTCTCCGCGGCGCGGCTCAATTCGTGCCGCACCACACCGCGATGATGGCGCGCGCGATCGGGGGGTGTGACGCCGCGACGGTGCGAGATGGCGAGGGTATCCAGCGCAGCATCCCATTGGCCAGAGCGCGCCTGCAAGGCGAGTAGCGTTTCGGTCAGCCACGGCACATCCGGTCGAAGGCGTTGCGCGCGCTCGGCAAGCCGCAACGCGGTCTCGACCTGGCCGGCGCGCAATGCCTGAGCCAGAAGACCGCGCAACCCGATAAAGGCAGCATCCCCGCGCTCCGCCAGCATCGCGAAATGGTGCCGCGCGGTGGCGGCGTCGCCCTGATGCTCCGCTGCCTCGGCGGCGAGCAGCAGCGTCGCGGGCGTGTGGCCGAGCAACTTCTCGGCGCGATACGCCTGAAGCTGCGCTTCCGCCGGGTTGCCCGCCGCGAGTGCCACTAATCCTCGGGTCAGCGCCGCCTCCCCGGCACGGCGTTGCCGCTCGCGACGGCGTCGTCGGACATTTCGCGGCAGCCGCAGCAGCGCCGAGACAAGCCCGACGAGCCCCGATAGTGCCAATATCGCCAGCAGCACGGCGACGATCAGCACCCCGACCGAGGTGTCGATCTGCCAATCCTGCCAGACGATCTCGACCTGGCCCTGATGGTTGGCGAGAAACGCCGCGGCGGCTACCGACGCCGCTACGGCGACCAGTGCAATGAGTGCCCGCATCAACGGGACGGCCCGACTGACGTGTTTGCCTCCGACGGCTTGCCGAATCGTGCCACCAGCAGCGCCTCGATCCGCCGGAGCGCGGCCTCGACGCTCTGCCGCTCCCGCGCCATCGTCAGCCACGGCCGGGCGGCTTCGGCGGGAGCGCCGGTGAGCTTGTCGAGGGCGGCGATCGCGCCGGCGAGATCCCCCGCCGCCAAAGCGGTTTCGGCTGCGTTGACCGCTGCTTCGGGCGCGCTTTGCCCGGCGCCGGCGATGCGACGGATCGTCACCAGTCCGCGCAGCCGGGCTAGCGCCTCGCTGCCCCAGTCAGGCTGGCTGGGCGGCGTCTGCGCATTGGTTATCGAGGCGGCGAGCTCGTGCAGGCGTTTGGCCAGAACGGCGCGGCTGGCGACCCCGGTTTGCGCCGCTTCCGCCATCGGAGCCGCAACCTCGGCGATCTCGGGTCGGTTGCGCGCCAGTGCTGTCAGGGCCTCGTATTCTGCCGGGAACGGCCGCGCGGTCTGGACGGCATCGCGGACCTGCAACAGTGCAGTCATCAGCGCCGCATCGGCCGCATCCGTTGCGGATTGTGCCTGTGCCGACTTTTCCACGGCTTCGACCCGGGCGGAAAGAGCCGCGCCCGCCGAGGACAGGCTCGCCAGCTGCTGCCGCCAATCGGCAATGTCTTTCGCCGACGCTTCGGGCTTCGCTTCGAGCTTGGCGACCCGGCTGTCAAGCTGCTTCAGGCTGGATGCCGCGTCCGCCGCGCTCTGCTGCTCCTGCTTTTGCGCTCCTTCGAGTGCCGCAATGCGAGCCTCGAGCTGTTGCAAGGCAGAAGCGGCCTTGCCCGCGTTCTGCTGTTCTTCGCTCTGCTTCGCCTCGATGCCGCCGATGCGCCGGCCTAGCTGCTCCACGGCCGCAGCATTTTGGGTCGCGGCTTGGCGCTGCTGGTCGTAGGCGGTTTCTAGCCGCTTTATGCGCTGGGCAAGCTTCGCATCGGGCGCTCCGCCCCAAGGCAGAAGCCGGACGAGCGGCGGCGCCCAGAACGGCGCCGCTATGACAACCGCGAGCTGCACGACCAGAGCAGCGCCGAGTAAGATCGCGAGTGCACGATAGCGACGACGGGGTGCCGGCCCATCCGGCGGCTGGTCCTGCTCGATGAAGGGTTCGCTCATGCGCGCCGCCGCTCAACAAGGACGCGATCAAGCGCTGCAAGCAGCCCGGGCTGATCGGGGCTGCCGGCGATACACCGCTCTCGGATCGCAAGGCCGACGAGCGCCTTATCCGCAGCGGCGCTGATCGAGATTGCCGTCAGCCCGCGCAACGCCCCGACGAGGCCGGCGCGCTCGGCAAGGGCCGCAAAGACGGCCGCGGTGCGCGGCGAGAAGAACAGCGCAAAATCGACAAACCCGGCCGCAAGCGCCCGCACCGTCCCGGCGTTCAGCGCCGCCGCGGGCCGCGCCTCGTACAGCACTGCGCGCTCGATCGCGAAGCCATCCGCGCCGAGTGCGCCGACAAGGTCGCCGGCTATTTCGGTCCCAGCGACGTGCAATAACCGGCCTGCCCCGGGACATAGCCGGCCGCGCACGAGCCGGGCGAGATCCGCGACGTTGCCACCGGCGCTTTCGACCCGAGCAAAGCCTTCCGACCGCGCCCGCGCGGCGGTCGTCTCGCCGACCGCGAAAAGCGGCCGTTTCCGCTCGGACGAAAGCCGCGCCAACGCGCGCACGCCATTGGTGCTGGTGCAGAGAATTGCCTGAACGCCGGCGAGATCGGGGGCGGACACGTCGCGATAATGGATATCGAGCAAGGGTTCGACGATCGCCTCGATGCCGCGTTCGGCAAGCGCTGCGGCGAGCCCGGCCGCCTCGGCGCGTGGCCGCGTCACCAGCGCACGGAGGCCATGGCGCGCGCCGACGGTCGATCGCTCGATCCCCATGAGCCTTCATCGCCCAAGATCGGCGCGGTGACAAGGTTGCCGCGCATGGCAGCCGGCGCCCGATTGGTCCATAATTGCCTTAATCGCCGTGCGGCGAAGCGACGGGAGGATGGCAATGGCGCTGACGCAGGAACTCGGCCGGTTTGTCGCGGGCCTCACTTTTGAGAAGCTGCCGAAGGAGGCGGTCGAGATCGCCCGCACCGGGCTCATCGACACGATCGCAACGATGATCGCCGGCGCGCACGACCCGGCGCCGCAATTGCTGCGCAAAGGCCTCTCGCCCGCGCCGGGAAATGCGAGCCTCTATTTCTCCGGCGAGACCTGTGCCGCGCCCGAGGCGGCGTGGATCAACGGCACCGCCGGTCACGCGCTCGATTATGACGATGTCGGCTGCCGCGGCCATGTCTCGACCGTGCTGGTGCCGGCGATCCTCGCGGAAGCGGAGACGCTCGGGCTCGGCGGGCGCGAGATGTTCGCCGCCTATGTCGCCGGCTACGAGACCTGGGCCGAGCTGGCGCGCCGCGACCCCGGCCACCATCACGTCAAGGGTTGGCACCCAACCGGGATCTTCGGCGCGATCGGCGCCGGGGCGGCTTGCGCCGCGCTGCGGCGGCTCGACCCCGATCGGGCGACGATGGCGATCGCACTGTCGGCCTCTCAGGCGGGCGGCATCATGGCCAATTTCGGCACGATGACGAAGCCGTTCCACGCCGGCCGGGCGGCGCATGCCGGGCTTGTATCGGCCCGCCTTGCCGAACTCGGCTTCACCGCCGCGCCCGATGCGCTCGAGCACCCCCAGGGATTCCTCAGCGCGGTGTCGCCCGATGGCAAACCGGACCGCGAAGGCCCCTGCCCGGATTTTGGCAACGAATGGCACATCCTGAAACAAGGCCTCAGCATCAAGAAATACCCGGCCTGCTACTGTACCCATCGCGCGCTCGACGCGATGCTCGAACTGCTCGGCCGGCGACCGCTGCAGCCGGCGCAGATCGGCAAGATCACCGTGTCGATCAGCAAGACCCACTCGCTGATCCTGCGCAACCACGCGCCGCAGACCGGGCTCGAAGCCAAGTTCAGCATGGAATTCGCGATGGCGGCCGCGGTCATCTCCCGGCGCGCGAGCCTCGCCGAATACACCGACGAATTCGTGCGCCGACCGGAGGTACAGGAGCTGATGCGGCGGGTCGCGATTGTCACGAACGAGAATTACGACCCAGTCGCCGTCGGCGCCTCGGTGTTCGACCAGGTCACGATCGAGCTGACGAGCGGCGAGCTTGTCGAGAGCGAACAGGTGCGGCGCGCCCGCGGCCACGCCGAGCGGCCGTTGGGCGAAGGAGAGCTGTTCGACAAGTTCCGCACCTGCCTCGACGCCGGCCACGCGCGGATCTCGCCCGAACGGCTGTTCGACCGGCTGCGCAAGCTCGAAACGATTTCGGCGCGCGAATTGACGGCGGTGTAACGGAGACTTGGCATCGCTCTCGCTTTCCCGACATAAGAACCGCGCGCTCCGGAGCGCGGCGGCTGCGCTGCGGCGGGTAGCCTTCGCATCGCTCCTGGTGGGCGGGAGCTTGGCGAGCGCACCCCCGGCGCTCGCGCAGAACCCCGACCAGGGATTTACCGTGCTTCATCTGAGCCAGAGCGCCGAACGCAAAATCGTGCGCGACCTGCTGCGCGTCGAGCTTAGGGTCGAGGAAACGGCACCGGACCCGCGGACCGTGCAGTCGGCGATCAACCGGCGCATGGCGGCCGCCCTCGATCGCGCGAAGCAGGCGCAGGGGGTTCGGGTCGAAACCGGCTCCTACAGTGTCGGCGAGGAGCGGCCACCGAACGGGCCCGCGCGCTGGCGCGGCAGCCAGTCAGTGATATTGACGAGCAAAGATGCGGACACGACGCTGAAGCTCGCCGGAACGCTGCAATCCGAAGGCCTGTCGATCGCAGCACTCACCTATGAGGTGTCGCCCGACACCGTGCGCGCCGCACAGGACGATCTGACCGCGGAGGCGTTTGCCGCGCTCGATGGCCGCGCCGCGTCGATTGCGGCAAACATGCATCTCGCCGCGCTGCGCTATCGCGATCTTCGCGTCGGCAATGCCGAAACCGACGGTCGTCCGGTGCCGCGTTTCGCCGCGATGGCAGCGGCGCCGGCGCCGGTGGCAGAACCCGGCGAGGCAGTGGTTCGGGTGACAATCGACGCCGAACTGCTGCTCGCATCGCCGCGGCCATGACCGAGACTTTCCGGTGCCGCTCCCAGATCCGCCCCTCCTCGTCATCTCCGACCGGAGCCAGGCCAAGCGCCCGCTGATCAAGGTCGCCGAAGCGGCTTTCGCCGGCGGCTGCCGCTGGTTCAACCTGCGCGAGAAGGATCTGCCGGCCGATGAACGGCGCGCCCTGCTCGCGCGGTTGGTGGCGCTCGGGCATCGCTTCGGCGCGACGGTAACCGCGCATGAGGACCTCGAGGCGGTGATCGCTGCCGGCGCCGACGGGGTGCATCTGCCGGGCGGTGCCGACCCGGCAGCGGCTCGGGCGCACCTGCCGAATGGCCTGATCGGGGTCTCGGCGCATTCGCCGGCCGAAGCTGCGGCGTTGCTCAAGGCGGGCGCCGAATACGTGACCTTGAGCCCGATTTTCCTGACAGAAAGCAAGCCCGGCTACGGCCCTGCACTGGGGCTGGGTAGGTTGCGGGAAACAGCAGGATATGGCCCGGTGATCGCGCTCGCCGGTATCGACAAAAGCAACGCCGCGCAGTGCATGGCCGCCGGCGCGAGCGGCATCGCGGTCATGGGCGAAGTCATGCGCTCGACCGACCCCGAGGCTACCGTGCGCGCGCTGGTAGCGGCCATCGCCTCCTCCTAGACTTAGCTCCGCAGAACAGCGGAGAACGAGACCATGGCCGCGGATTACATCGTGATCGGCGCCGGTTCGGCGGGATGCGTGGTCGCCAGCCGGCTCTCCGAAGATGGCTCGCGGGTGACCCTGCTCGAAGCCGGCCCGCCTGACCGCGACATCTGGATTCACATCCCGGCCGGAGTGCTCCGCGTCCTCAACAACACCAAGATCAACTGGAATTTCCTCAGCGAGGGCGAGCCGGGCACCGGCGGCCGCCAGCTGCAATGGCCGCGCGGCAAGACCTTGGGCGGCACCAGCTCGATCAATGGCATGCTCTATGTCCGCGGCAACCCGGCCGATTACGACAGCTGGGCTCAGATGGGCTGCCGCGGCTGGAGCTATGAGGAAGTGCTGCCCTTCTTCAAGAAATCGGAGACCTATCGCGGCAATGGTGACCCGGAATACCGCAGCCAAGGCGGCCCGCTGATCGTCGAGGATTACCGCACGATCCTCGATCTGACCCACCGCTTTGTCGAGGCGGCGCAGCAGGCCGGGTTCCAATTCACTCCCGATTACAACGGCAAGCAGCAGGAGGGCGTCGCCTATTCTCAGATGACGCGACGCGGGAAATGGCGCGGCTCGACCGCGCAGACTTTCCTGCGGGAAGCACGCGGCCGCGGCAATCTGAAGGTCGAAACCGATGCGCTCGTCACCAAGCTGTTGTTCGACGGCAGGCGCTGCACCGGGGTTGCTTTTCGTCAGGGCGGGGTCGACCGGCAGGAGACCGCGGCACAAGAGGTCATCCTCTGCGGCGGTGCGGTCAATTCGCCGCATGTGCTGCAGATCTCCGGTATCGGCCCGGCCGCGCATCTGCAATCGATCGGCGTGCCGGTGCTGCACGACCTGCCCGGCGTTGGGGCGAACCTCAACGACCATTACGTGGTGCGCATCTCGCACCGGGTGCGCGGCGCGGAGACAATCAATCAGCTCGCCCGCGGCGCCCGGCTGATGCGCGAGGCCTTGAAGTTCGCGACGGTCGGCAACGGGGCGCTGACCTTTGGCGTGACCTCGGCGATGGTGTTCTGCCATAGCCGCGAGGGGCTGGCGGCGCCAGACCTGCAATTGCTGTTCACCCCGGCAAGCTATGCGCAGGGCGTGTTCCGCCAGTTGGAGCGCCAGCCTGGCATGACCGTCGCGGTCTGCCCAGTGCGGCCGGAAAGCCGCGGCACGATCATGGCGCAATCGCCCGACCCGACGGTCTACCCGGCGATCCGCCCGAACTACCTGTCGGCGCCGAGCGACCTGCGGGTGCTGATCGCCGGCATCCACCACACGCGCCGCATCTTTGCCCAGCCGGCGATAGGACCTTACACCGTCGAGGAGACGGTGCCGGGACCGGACGTGCAGAGCGACGAGCAGTTCGCCGAATTCGCCCGCAGCAACGGCACCAACGTCTTTCACCCGGTCGGCACCTGCAAGATGGGCACCGACCCGATGGCGGTGGTCGATCCGCGCCTGCGAGTCCATGGCATCGCGGGGTTGCGGGTCATCGACGCCTCGGTCATGCCGGCCGTCACCACCGGCAACACGAACGCGCCGACCATCATGGTCGGCGAGAAGGGCAGCGAGATGATCAAGGAAGACGCCCGCGAGCAACCGGCTGCGGCAGCGGCGGCCTGATTCAGTTATAGACCGGCTTGGTGCCGGGAGTCGGCGAATAGCCGAAGCTGCCGCGGGCGAGGATCGCCTCGCGTCCGCCCATCGCGGCGATCCGCGCCGCCTGGTCGGCGCGCGCCAGTGCGTCGGCCTTCTCGGGATCCACGACCCGGCGGAGCTCACGATCGCAATCGGCGACCAGAGCGCGATACCCGGGATCCCGTGCGAGATCGCGGGTTTCCTGCGGATCGGCGTCGAGATCGAAGAGCTGCGGCGGCATACCGACGTAACACACGTATTTGAACGGCCCCTTGCGGATCAGGAAGGCGCCGGCCGCTGCCCCGGCGGCGTGGTACTCGCACAGCATCGTGCGGCGCAGAGCAGTGCCGCGCACGACATCGATCAACGGCGCGCCGGGCAGGTCGCGATCGTCTGCATGCGGCGGGAGGCCGACGCAATCGGTGACGGTCGGGAACACATCGACCAGCGACACCGGCGCACGGCAGACAAAACCTTGCGGTATGTCGGGCCCGGCGAAGATCATCGGCACCCCAGCCGACTCTTCGTACATCGTCGATTTGCCCCAGAGCCGCCTTGTGCCGAGATTGTCGCCGTGGTCGCTCGAATAAAGCACGCGCGTCGTGTCGGCGAGCCCGACCGCGGCCAGCGCGTCGAGCAAGCGCCCGACATTGTGGTCGACAAAGCTGACGAGCCCGAAGTAAGCGGCGAGGGCACGCCGCAATTTCGTCTCGTCGAACCCCTTGTCGTAGATCTGGCACTCGCGGATGGCGGCGATGTAGGGGTGGTCCGGCTCCCGCTCGCCGGCGTCGTACAATGCCGGCCGCGGCAGCGATTCTTCCGGATAGCGGTCGTACCATTCCGGCCGGGCGATCAGCGGGAAGTGCGGGCAAACGAGCGAGACGAACAGCACCCACGGCTTGCCGCCCCCATTCCTTTGATTGGGTCCAGCGGCGCGCGCCTTGAGCCAATCGACCGCCGCGGCGGTGATGTTGTCGTCGTAATCCTGATAGCTGGAATTGCCGGGGCCGGCGTCGTTGGCCAACCGCAACGCCGCCTTGCGCACCGGCAGCGGGTCGCGCAGCCAGCCGAGCGGATCGCCGATCCCGTCGACGACATGCAGCGGCATCACCTCCTCGGTAAAGCCGTTATCGTCATCGGCGCTCCGGAAATGAAGTTTGCCGATCGCGGTCACCTCGTGGCCGGCGCCGCGAAGCCGGTGGTGCCACGACGGCACGCTGCCGTCATAGGGAATGCCGTTGTCCCAGAAGCGGATCTGGTGGACATAGCGGCCGGTCGCCAGCGCGGCGCGCGAGGGCACGCAAATCGGCGAGTTGCAATAAGCCGAGGTGAAGCGCGCGCCGCGGGCCGCCAGCCGGTCGAGGTTCGGCGTCCGGATCGTCTCGTGGCCGCCGGCGCCCAGAACGCGCGGATTATGTTCGTCCGACAGGATGAGCAGCAGGTTCGCGGGGTTCACAGCGGCGCTCTCCGTGGCGGCGAGACCAGAACCGGGTCGGCCTCCTCGAAGGCGGCGAGGCTGCGTTCGATGGCGTCTTGCGGCAGGTCGCGGGTGATAAAGACGATGCGGGTGCGGCGGTCCTCGCTCGGCCATTGCGGCAGCAGCACCGGCGGGTGAAACACATGCTGCACCCCGTGCAGCACCACCGGCTGGTCGGGCCGGTCGGCGATCGCGACAATCGCCTTCAGGCGCAGCAGATCGTCGCCGCGCATCGTCGCCAGCGCGTCGAGCCAGGCCGACAGCGCATCCCAAGAGATCGGCCGCTCGCGGGTGATGCAGAAGGCGCGGATCTTCTCGTCATGCCGGTTGACGTCGTGATGCTGGTGTTCGTGGTCATCGTGGTATTCCGCGAGCGCTTCATCGTTGAGCCAGCGCCGCACCTCGACACTCTTCGTCTGCGGGTCAAAGACGCCGAGGCCGAACAGCGCGGCGGGATCGATCGCCCCTTGTATCGCACGCAGCCGCGGCGCGCCGGGATTGAGCGCGGAAAGACGTGCTTCGAGCGCGCCCACGGTCGCGGCGTCGGCGAGGTCGGATTTGGTGACGATCAGCCGGTCTGCGACCGCGGCCTGCTTCACCGCCTCGGGCTGGCGATCGAGGGTCGCGGCGCCGTTGACCGCGTCGATGGTGGTGACGACGCCATCGATCATGTAGCGCTCGACGACGATCGGGTCGGACATCAGCGCGTGCAGTACCGGGGCCGGGTCGGCAAGACCTGTCGTCTCGATCACCGCGCGGGTGAAATAGGGGACCCCGCCCTTGACCCGGCTGACGAAGAGATCGGTCAGCGTGTTGGCGATGTCGCCGCGCACCGTGCAGCAGAGACAGCCGCTGTTGAGCAGCACCACATCCTCGGTGGCGCTTTCGACCAGGAGATGGTCGAGGCCGATCTCGCCGAACTCGTTGACGATGACCGCGGTCGCCGCCATCCCCGGCTGCTTCAGCACATGATTGAGCAGCGTCGTCTTGCCGCTGCCGAGAAACCCGGTCAGCACCGTCACCGGAATCCGGGACAACGCATTGCTCGCGGCCGCCAACCTGCCCTCCTTCGAAGTATCCGGCAGACTTTCCCGCGATTCCGAACCGCCGTCGAGGCTCGCGTGCACCGCCCTGCGATCGGGCGGGGAGGAAATCACCGGACCTTGCGTATTACGGGGCAAGAAGCGTGCGCGGCGCTCCCGAGCGCGCTGGGGTGGGGTGGGGATGTATCCTTTCTTGTACTGGACCGGCATGGGAACGCTGCTCGTCTGGACGGCCGTTTCCGCCTATACGGCATTCATCGGCTTCTGAGCCGTTCGGGCGGCCCCTCGCGGCCGCGAAAATGTCCTGACCGCGACCCTTGCCGCGGCTTATGATGCCTGGCCTGAGCGAAACCCAGCCTGCAGGTATCGGGACATGGCGGAGATCCAGCATTTCATCGACGGCAAGCGCGCCGACGGCAAGAGTGGGCGCTGGGGCGACGTGTTCAATCCGGCGACCGGCGAGAAGATCCGCCGCGTCGCCCTTGCCGGGGCCGCCGAGGTCGATGCCGCGGTGCAGTCCGCCGCCAAGGCGTTTCCCGGCTGGGCCGCGACCCCGCCGCTGACGCGCGCCCGCATCCTGTTCAAGTTTCTCGAGCTTCTGGCCCGCGACCACGACAATCTCGCGCGAACCATTTCCGAGGAGCACGGCAAGGTGTTCTCCGACGCGCAGGGCGAGATCACCCGCGGCGTCGAGGTGGTCGAGTTCGCCTGCGGCATCCCGCATCTGCTGAAGGGCGAGTTCACCGAGCAGGTCGGGCGCGGCATCGACAGCTGGTCGGTGCGCCAGCCCTTGGGCGTCTGCGCCGGCATCACCCCGTTCAACTTTCCGGCGATGGTACCGATGTGGATGTTTCCGATGGCGATCGCCACCGGCAACACCTTCATCCTGAAGCCGTCCGAGCGCGATCCGTCGGCCGGCATCCGCATCGCCGAGCTGTTGACCGAGGCCGGGCTGCCGCCGGGCGTCTTCAACGTCGTCAACGGCGACAAGGAGGCGGTCGACGCGATCCTGCAGCATCCGGGGATCGCCGCGGTCAGCTTTGTCGGCTCGACCGCGATCGCCGAATACATCTACGCGACGGCGGCGGCGGCCGGGAAACGGGTGCAGGCGCTGGGCGGCGCCAAAAACCACATGGTGGTCATGCCCGACGCCGATCTCGACCAGGCAACCGACGCCTTGATGGGCGCGGCTTATGGCGCGGCCGGCGAGCGCTGCATGGCGGTGTCGGTCGCGGTCGCGGTCGGCGGGGTCGGCGACAGACTGATGGACAGGCTGGTGCCGCGGGTGCGGGCATTGAAGATCGGCCCGGGCACCGACCCGGAGGCCGAGATGGGCCCGCTCGTCACCAAGCAGCATCTCGACAAGGTCAGCTCCTATGTCGATCTCGGCGTCAAGGAGGGCGCCAAGCTCGTCGTCGATGGCCGCGATCTCAAGCTGCAAGGCTACGAAAACGGCTTCTTTATCGGCGGCTGCGTCTTCGACGAGGTCAAGCCCGAGATGCGCATCTACAAGCAGGAGATCTTCGGCCCGGTGCTGTCGGTCGTGCGCACCGATACCTTCGACGAGGCGACAAAACTCGCGAGCGAACACGAATACGGCAATGGCGTCGCGATCTTCACCCGCGACGGCGATGCCGCGCGCGAATTCGCCAGCCGGGTGCAGATCGGCATGGTCGGCATCAACGTGCCGATCCCGGTGCCGATGGCGTTCCACAGCTTCGGCGGCTGGAAGCGCTCGCTGTTCGGCGACATGGCGGTCTACGGCAGCGAGGGCGTGCGCTTCTACACGCGGCTGAAAACCGTGACCGCGCGCTGGCCCACCGGCATCCGCGCCGGCGCCGAATACGTGATGCCGACGATGCGGTGAGCGGCGCCAGATCAGCGTTGCAGCGCGGCTATGGCAGGCATACTTTTGGATCATGAAACGCGCCGTCATATGCCGCAGCCCGCATGTCATGGGCGGGACTCCGGTTTTCTGCGGGACGCGGGTTCCGGTGCAG
Organism: Allostellaceae bacterium; assembly: GCA_036008175.1. Taxonomy (GTDB): domain Bacteria; phylum Pseudomonadota; class Alphaproteobacteria; order ATCC43930; family CGMCC-115725; genus DATARH01. The sequence goes on along the minus strand of DASYOB010000138.1, from coordinate 7,301 downwards.
ACGCTGCTCGATTATCTCGAGGCAGGTGATTCGATCGACGAGTTTCTTGCCGGTTTCCCCTCGGTCACTCGGGAGCAGGTCATCGAGTTTCTGGAAGCCGCAAAAGACCGGCTCGTTGAAACGATCGGGTGAGGATCTTTCTCGACGAATGCGTTGACTGGCGCCTCTCGCGAGAGCTCGCCGGGCACGAGACCGCCACCGCCCGCCAAATGGGCTGGACTTCGATCGAAAATGGCGAGCTGCTTGCGCTCGCATCACAACAATTCGATGTGTTCGTCACCGTCGATCGAAACCTTTCGTCCCAGCAGAACCTGAGCGGGCTGAGGATCGCTGTCGTTGTTCTGCGAGCGACGACAAACAGGCTGGCAGATCTCAAGCTGTTGACGCCGAAACTGCTGGCGACCATCCGTTCCGCTCCGCCGGGGCAGGCAACGATTGTCGAGGCGTTATAGCCGCGCCGCCTCGCCGGCATCCGCGCCGGCGCCGAATACGTGATGCCGACGATGCGGTGAGTTCTATGACGACCGAGAGCGGGCCGCTGCTGATACCACCGAGAGAACAAGCCCGAAAACCCCAAGACTTTGAATACACACGGTTTTTGGCCGAGAAAAGGCGACCGATAACAGCGGCGGAACAGCGGGATAACAGCAACGGAACAGCGAGATTGAGCAAACAGCCGAACGGCAAATGGGCCGTTCGACCCAAAACAGCCCGAGCCGCCACGCCGGTGCTGGCGGGCGGGCGAGAGACCAATCCGGATTGCAGTGTGCGCTTCTCATATCACAACAATCCGGATTTGTCAAGTTAAAAAAATATACTCTTTCACAACGGTCAGCGCACCAGGTCGGTGGCGAGGTGATAGAGGCAGTCGCCGCGCTCGACGCGGCCGGGGACACGCTTGCAGATGACCGTGCCGGGCCGGGCAAAGCGGGCGACGGCCGGCTCGCGCCACGGGGTGTCGTGCGGATGGATGATGCCCGCCGCGGTGCCGGCCTCGATTTCGGCGCCAAGCTCGACGAGCGGCTCGAACAGGCCCCCTTCCGGCGCGTAGCAATAATAATCCTGGCCGCTAATCTGCATCAGCCGCGTTGCGTGCTCGGCCGGCGGCGGCTCGCTCGTCAGCGCGCCAAGCGCATGCAGCACGCGGCGCACCCCGCCCTCGGCGATGTGCAGCGCGGCCGGGGTCACCTGGCCGCCGCCCGCCAGCTCTGTGCTCATGTGGCGAACGCCGACCCGCGCCGCGGCCGCGGTCAGCGTCATATCGCCCCAACCGCCGCCAGCCACGAGATAGCCGATCGGGGCGCCGAAGACGCGCATCAGCTCGGTCGCGCGCTCGAGGTCCTGCGGCGTGTCGGGCCGCCGCCCCAACGTGCTCGGTATGTAAGTCAGCGAGCTGCCGCCCGAGTGAATATCGAGCACGAAATCGCAACACGGCAGCAATTCGCTCTCGATGTAATAGGCGATCTGCGCCGTCGGTCCGCCGGTCGGGTCGCCGGGAAAGCTGCGGTTCAGATTGCCCTGATCGAGCGGCGAGGTACGGGTGCCGGCCATCGCGGCCGGAAAGTTCGCCGAGGGCAGGATGATGATACGGCCGCGCACCTCGGCCGGGTCGAGGCTGCGGATCAGCCTGCCGAGAGCGACCTGGCCTTCATATTCGTCCCCATGATTGCCGCCCATCAGCAGGATTCGCGGGCCCTCGCCGTTACCGCCGGTGTTGCTTATCTGGGCGATCGGGATCGGGATCCAGCCATAGGCGGAACGGTGCACCGAGTGCGGCAGACGCAGAAACCCGGTCTGCTTGCCGTCGCCGTCGAGATCGATTTCCGGGGAGAGACGGCTCCTCGCACGCATAGAAAACTCCTGGCTCCGGCATCATTGGCGGCAAAAGCCGCCTGACCATAGAAGCCGAGATGCCACGCGCCAACAGAATCGGTTCGGGACGCGCGGCGCCGAGGAGCGCTCGCACAACGGCGTTCGGGATGCCTGTTTCGTTTGTTTTTTACAGTCGGGAAACTCGTCGCCGCGCGACGGTCTGTCCGTGCTCTGCGAGCCGATGATTTTACATCCCTGCAATACAAATATAGCTTCGCCGTTATTCCCTGCCCGCCCCAGGTTCGACGACCCAACCCGAGCTCGTGCGGAGCATTCGTGGCAATGGAGCGTACACGGGAGCGGGCCCCGCATGCTGCGGTGCGGCATCGCCGCGCGGTTGCGCCGACAGGCTGAATTTTCGCGATTGCGCAATCGCTCACACGGCTTATCTTCAAATTGGAGCGTCGGCATCGCGGGATGCCGCGAGGGCGGCGCATTTGTTGAGCCGTGCCTCGCGAGGCTGAGGATCTTGTTTTGAGCGTCGCCGAGCAAAAAGAATTCCATTCGCACCGCCGCGCCTTTCCGCATTTGCGCACGCGGGCGCGGCTCTTCGTCCGCCAGAACATCCGCCAGAACGAGCTTGGCCTCAGCATCGTGGCCGCGGCGATCGGCATGGCCATCGCGTTCGGCGTCGCGCTGGTGCACGAGATGGTCAGCGGGATGCATACGCTGTTGTTCGGCGTGCCGATCGAGTCGCATCTCGGCGGCACGGACGATATCGACCCGTGGCGGCGCATCCTGGTGCCGAGCCTCGGCGGCCTCTGCTATGGCCTGATCGCCTACATGATGTGGCGCTGGCGGCCGCGCGACATCGTCGACGCGATCGAGGCCAACGCGCTGCATGGCGGGCGCATGTCGTTGAGCGACAGCCTGCGGCTGACCGCTCTGACCATTCTCTCCGGCGGGGTCGGCGCCTCGGTCGGGTTGGAAGCCGCCTTCACCCAGCTCGGCTCCGGCACCGCCTCGCATATCGGCCGCATGCTCCATCTGCGGCGCAACGATCTGCGCACCTTTGTCGGCTGCGGCGCCGCCGCGGCGATCGCTGCCGCGTTCAACGCGCCGCTGGCCGGCGCGTTCTACGCTTTCGAGCTGATCATCGGCAGCTACACGCTGGCGACATTAGCGCCGGTCGTGATCGCGGCGATCATGGCGACGCTGGTCACCCGCGAGCTGTTCGGCGTGCAGCCGATCTTCATCACCTACAATCATGTCGATTTGGCCGCGGGGCATTACTTCATTCTGTGGGCCATCGGGATCGCCGCCGCAGGCCTCTCTATCGCGGCGATGCTCGGGGTCACGCTCGTCGAACAATTATCGCGGCGCTTCGCCCTGCCGATCTGGGCTCGGCCGGCGGTGGGCGGCCTCATTCTCGGCCTCTTCGCCTTGGCTTTTCCGCAGGTCCTCGGCAGCGGCCGGGGCGGCATCGTAACCGCGATCGAATCCGGCTCGGCGGGTTGGCAGCTGCCGCTGCTGATCGGCTTGATCTTCGCCAAGATGGCCGGCTCCGCGGTGTCGATCGGCAGCGGGTTCCGCGGCGGCATGTTCAGCTCCTCGCTGTTTCTCGGCGCCCTGTTCGGGGTCGCTTCCTCGGCGATCGTGCACCGCTTTCTGTCCTGGGCACCGCCCGACGAGGCGATCTTTGTGCTGGCCGGCATGGGCGCGGTCGGCGCCGGCGTCGTCGGCGCGCCGATCACGATGGTGTTGTTGACACTCGAAGCGACCGCCGATTTCTCGGCGACGATGGGGGTCACCGTCGCCGTCGTGACCGCCGCCCTCGTGGTGCGCCATTGGTTCGGCTACTCCTTCGCCACGTGGCGCTTCCATCTGCGCGGGGTGGCGCTGCACAGCCCGCACGACATCGGCTGGCTGCACGAATTGCAGGTAGCGAAGCTGATGCGGCAGGACTTTGCCGCGGTGCCGCCCTCGATGCCGCTCGCCGAGTTGTGTCGGCAATTCCCGATCGGCGATGCGCATCAGGTGTTCGTCGTCGGCGAAAACGGCGGCTATCGGGGCTATGTCGATCTGGTCCAAGCGCACAGCTTCGAATTGGACGCGGACCGCGACCGGCTCACCGCGGCCGACGTCGCGCACGGCGCCGATCATTTTCTGACCCCCGGCCAGCCGGTGCGCGAGACGCTCGATCTCTTTATCGCCTCGGCGGCAGAGGTTCTGGCGGTCGTCGACAATGCGCGCGATCGGCGCGTCCAGGGCTACCTCGGCGAGGCGTACGCGTTGCGCCGCTATTACCGCGAGCTCGAGGCCAGACATCGCGAAGAACTCGGCGACGAGGCGCTGTTCGATCCAGCCCGGTGGCCGGCGGACCGCTGAACGTTGGCATTATCCGACCCACTTCCGGCAAAGGCGATACGGTAATTCGGGTAATATCCCTCGGGAGGGGGTGTTCGAGCCTCGCTCGAATGCTATGCTTCGCCGGATGACGAAGCTCCGACTGCTGATCCTCTGTCTTCCTTTCCTTGGTTTTGCCGGTCTCGGCTCGGCCCGAGCCGATGACATCGCGCCGACGCGTATCGGCCGGGTCAGCGCCGTCGATGGCATGGTTTCGCTTCGCCCGTCCGGGGGCGAGTGGAGCGACTCGGCCATCAACGACCCGGTGGCCGCCGGGATGTCGGTGCGAACCGGGGGCCAGGCCCGTGCTCAGCTCCGCGTCGGCGCCGATACGATCGCCTTGTCGGCCGCAACCAGGATCGAGGTCGGCCGGCTCGATGAAAGCGCAACTCAGGTCGCGGTGCCGCAAGGTCGGATCGGCGTCCATCTCGCCGGCCTCGATCCCGGCAGCAGCATCGAGATCGATCTCCCGCACGGCGGTGTCTGGCTCCTCGCGGCGGGCGACTATGACATTTCCGCGGGTGACGAGAAGACGCCTGGCCGGGTCGCGGCGCTGACGGGCAGCGCCCATGTCGTTGCCGACGGTATCGACACCACGGTCGCTACCGGTTCCGCGCTGGCGTTGAGCAGCGGCAGCCGGGCCGTCGCGAAGCTGGACGGGGGAGTACGAGACGAATTCCTTGCGTGGTGGCGACCGCCCGGCGACGACGGGATCGGGCCGCAAGCGTTGCGTTTCGTCTCCCCCGACATGACCGGCTACGAGGCGCTCGATGCCGGCGGCACCTGGGAAGAAGCCGAGGGCTACGGCGAGGTCTGGTACCCGAACGTGGTCGCGCAAAGCTGGGCGCCCTATCGTTATGGACATTGGCGCTCGCTGGCGACCTGGGGCTGGACCTGGATCGACGATATGCCCTGGGGGTTCGCGCCGTCGCATTACGGGCGTTGGGCGCGGATCGACGACCGCTGGGCCTGGGTTCCCGGACCGCGCGTCGACCACCCGGCCTATGCGCCGGCGCTGGTCGCCTTCCTCGGCACTGCCGGGGTCGGGCTCAGCTATCCCGACGGCAACGGGCCGGCGGTCGCCTGGTTTCCGCTCGCTCCGGGCGAAGTCTATTGGCCGGGCTATACGAGCGATCTCGAGGTGATCCGCCGCATCAATGCCGGCGCGGTCCATAATGTGGCCGCGATCGGGCCGGGATTGAATGGCCAGCTGCCGGCGGCGGTCGTCAACGGCGATTACCGGAACCGCCGCTTTGCCAGCGTGGTACCGCGGCCGGTCTTTGTTGCCGGACGCGCCGTCGCATCGTCGATGATCGAGCTTCCCGGCGCTCGGCTCGACAACGCGCCGTTGCTGGCGGGCTCACCGCAAATCCCGCCGGCAGCACCCCCGTCGCCGCAGCAGGTCGCCAGCGCGGTGCATACGCTCAACCGGATCCTGGCGCCGCGTGCGACAACAAACGCGGCTGTGGCCGCGGCTCACACCCCCGTTGCCCACGCGACTGCGGTGCTGCGTGGCGGCGAGCATTCGGCGCGGTTCGCGGCCATGGCCCCGACCGCCCGTTCCCGAGCCGGCGCGCACCCGCCGCAGAGCCGGATGATCACCCTGGCGGCCGCGCGCCCCTCCCGCTCGCCGGTGGCGCACCTCGCGGCCGTCCATCACCCCGGCCGGTGGCGCTAGCTCGGCAGGTGCCCAGCCTTCCGCGGCAGAACTATTCGCGCTCCGGTCGCAAATCGACATCGCCGTGAAACCGTAGAGACGAGATCGGCGCATCTTGCGCTAGACTGTCGCGGTGAGGACCCAAAGAACATTGGCGCTGGCCGCGCTCAGCCTGGCGCTGGCGGCACGTGGCGCGTTGGCCGGCGGTTTTGCGATCGACGACCGCAGCGCGAGCCAGCTTGGCGTCGCCAACGCCGGAGCGGCGGCGGCCCGAGAGGACGCCAGCACGATCGCCGACAACCCGGCCGGCATCGCCCATCTCTCCAGTCCGCAACTCGTCGCCTCCGGGACCTTTATCAACGCGGGGCTGCCGTTCAAGAACAGCGGCTCCGTCTTCCCGGGCGGGGCGCCGATCGGCGGCGCCAACGATGATGGCGGCACCTTCGCGCCGGTGCCGAGCTTCTTCTATTCCTCGCCGGTCGGAGACGGGCTGAGCGCCGGCATCGGCCTGTTTTCGAGTTTCGGCCTCGCCACCGACTACAACCCGACCTGGGTCGGACGTTACCAGGCGCAGTCGACCGAACTGACGTCGATCGACCTGGCGCCCACCCTCGCCTATCAGTTGCTGCCCAATTTATCGGTCGGAATCTCCCCGGTCGCTCGCTACAGCAAGGCGAAATTCGCCACCGCGATCGATTTCGGCGCGATCGGCGCCGGTGCCGGCATCCCCGGCGCCGCTCCGGGCAGTGCGGACGGCGCCATCAAGATAAAGGGGAGCGGCTGGTCGTTCGCCTTTAACGGCGGATTCCTGTGGGAGCCGACCGATACGACCCGGCTGGGGATCGCGTATTTCCACAACGATTCCGTCACGCTGACCGGCGGGACGAAGTTCGAGCGCCCGACGCTCGGCAATGTGATCGCCGCCGCCACCGGCACCTTCATCAATACCGCTGCGACGACGACGCTGCCGCTTCCCGATCATCTCAATCTGGGGATCGTGCAAACCATATCACCCGAACTCGATCTGCGCGCCGGGTTGACCTGGACGCAGTGGAGCGCCTTCAAGGAAGAGCGCTTTGTCTTCGCCAACCCGCTGCAGCCCGACGCCGTGACCAACGAGAGTTGGCACGACACCGTTACGGTTTCGGTTGGCGGCACGTATAAGCTGACGCCCGATCTTGTCCTGCGCGCCGGCCTCGGTTTCGACCAGACGCCGATCCCCGATCCGCAGCACCGCGACGCGCGCCTGCCCGATGCGAGCCGGATCGAGACCGCGATCGGCTTTGGCTACAGCATCACGCCGGCGACCAGCGTCGATGTCGCCTATGAGCACCTGTTCGGCGACACGGTGAAGATCAACGAGGCGACAGCAACCGGCGATCTGATCGTCGGGACGACACATCTCTCCGCCGACATTTTTGCCGTG
>DASYOB010000137.1:0-5108 GCA_036008175.1 Allostellaceae bacterium | reverse complement strand
TCGCACCGCATCCCGTTCTCGCCGGCGATGCCGTGCGATACGTTGGCGAGCCGGTCGCCATCGTTGTCGCGGAGACGCTTGCCCAGGCGATGGATGCCGCCGAGCGGGTCGAGGTGGTCTATCAACCCGTCGCGGCTGTTGCAAGGTCGCGCGACGCCTTATCGCCCGGAGCACCGCTCCTCTGGGACGAGCACGGCTCCAATCTGTGCGTCGATTCCGAGGCCGGCGACAGGGCCGCCACCGCAGCCGCCTTCGCGCGGGCATCGCATGTCGTGCGGTTGGAGACGAGGGTCAACCGCGTCACCGGAGTCCCCTTGGAATTGCGGGCGGCGATCGGCGTCTGGGATGCCCCCGCGGCACGCTACACCGTCTACACGAGCGCCGCAGGCGGGGTCATCCGGCAGCGCGACGACATCGCCGGCGCGCTCGGGGTGGCGAAGGACGCCGTGCGGGTCGTCTCGGGCGATGTCGGCGGGAATTTCGGGATCCGCAACAACACCTGCCCGGAGTTTGTCTTGGTTGCGTGGGCGGCGAAACGTATAGGGCGGCCGGTCAAGTGGGTTTGCGAACGGCGTGAGGCGTTTCTGACCGACTTTCACGGGCGCGACCTCGTCTCGAAAGCCGAGCTCGCCCTCGACGAGGACGGTAATTTCCTTGCCCTGCGCGCGCTCAACACCAGTAATCTCGGCGCCAGCGCGATTTCCTTTGTGCCTCTGGCCAAGGGGATCGCGGTGTCGTCGAGCGTCTATCACATCCCAGTGTCGTACATGCGCGGAGCGGGAGTCGTCACCAATACCGCTCCGACCTCCGCCTATCGCAGCGCCGGGCGGCCCGAGGTTGTGTTCGTCCTCGAGCGGATGATCGACATCGCCTGCCGCCGGCACGGGTTCGACCGGCTGGAATTGCGGCATCGCAACCTAGTGTCGCCGGATGCGATGCCCTACCGAAATCCGTTGGGTCTCGTCTATGACAGCGGGGACTATCCGGGATCGCAGCGTCGCGCTGCCGACCTCGGCGATTGGGCAGGCTTCGAGGCGCGCCGCGCCGAAAGTCGCCGGCGCGGCCGCTGTCGCGGCATCGGCGTCGCGAATTCGGTCGAGCTCAATACCGGTTCGCCGCGCGAGCGCGCCGAAATGACGATCGATCCGTCGGGCACGGTCGAATTGGTGCTTGGCACGATGTCGGCGGGCCAGGGCCATGAAACGAGCTTTGCCCAGATCGTCAGCGAATGGCTGGGGGTCGATCCCGATCAGGTCCGGCTTGTCACCGGAGACACCCACCGGGTCCAGGCGGGCGGCGGTTCCGCGTCGGCACGATCGATGCGGCTTGGCGCGTGGGTCATGGCGCAAGCCGCCGATGAAATCGTCAAGAAAGGACGCAGCATCGCCGCCGTGCTGCTCGAGGTGGCGGAAGCGGATGTCGAATTTGCCCGGCAGCACTTTGTCGTAAAGGGCACCGATCGGTCGATCGGCCTATTCGAAGTCGCAGCGACCGCGCTCGGCAGCGAGGTGCCGCCCGATCTGCAAGGGCCGCTAATCGGGATCGCCGATCAGGTTATGAGCATTCCGTCGTTCGCGTACACCTGCGCGGTGTGTGAAGTGGAGGTCGATTCGGACACCGGCTTGGTCGACATCGTCCGGTATGCCTCGATCGATGATTGCGGCCGGGCGGTGAACCCGATGCTGATCCATGGCCAGAGCCACGGCGGCATTGCGCAAGGCGTCGGCCAGGCGCTGTGGGAACACTGTGTCCACGATCCGAAATCGGCGCAGCTTTTGTCCGGTTCACTGATGGATTACGCGATGCCGCGGGCCGACAGCCTCCCGCTGTTTCGAACCGAGATCAGCGAGGTGCCGTCAACGACCAACCCGCTCGGCATGCGCGGTGGCAGCGAGGGCGGTATCACGCCCGGGCTGGCTGTCGTCGCCAATGCGATCGTCGATGCGCTGGCCGAGTTTGGTGTCGAGCACATCGAATTGCCGGCAACGCCGGCGCGCGTGTGGCGCGCGATCCGGAGCTCGCACAGGCAGGCTTAGAGCCGCAACCGGTTGGCGCTGCTACTCGCGCGCGCGATCGAGGATGCTTTTCAGCGTAACGGCGCCATTCAGTCCGGCGGGAGCCCTATGCCCACCTTCGGCAATCCGCCGTCGCTGCGCCTCTTCCCAATGCCGCCCTTCGAAGAAACGGCTGGGCTTCAGGCTTGGGCCGTCGATGTCATCAAGGCAGCGCGCGTTGACGGTGATCCGGTCCGGTTGCGAGCGGGGGATGTAAAACGCGTGCATGCCGCAATGCGAGCAAAAGGTGTGCTGCGCCACGCCGGTGCCGAAGGCGTAGACAGTCAGCGAGTTCTTCCCCCGCAGCAATTCGAAATCTTCCGGTACGATCGGCAGATGAAGGATGCCCTTCTTGGTGCAGATTGAACAGTTGCACTGTGACAGCAAATCCAGATCGACCCTCGCCCGGAAGCGTACCCGTCCGCAATGGCAGCCGCCCTCGCGCTGTTCCAGCATCACCCATGCTCCTCAGCGACCTAGCCCAACGTTCCCGTTCAGTCCGCTCGATGATCGCCTGGATCGACTTCAGCCCGTCCGTTAACGCAGCCGGCCCTGGCTGTAGGATGATCGGCGACTTGATCTCATAGAGCGCGCTGTCGCGGACCGCCGGTATCTGCTCGAAACCGGGTCGGGCAGCAACCTTCTCGGCGTGGAATTTCTTGCCGCACCAGGAGCCGATGACGATTTGGGGTTGGTGTGCGATGATCTCGGCCGCCGTCACGATCCGCTCGTTCGCCGATTTGCCGCTTTGCCCGATCGGCGAAGATGTCAGTGCCGCCGGCGATGTCGATCAAACTGCGACACCCAGGCGATGCCGGAAATCAGCGGCTCGTCCCATTCTTCGAAATAGACCAGCGGTCGTCGTCTCAAGCGCGCGGCGCGCCGCCGCGCCTCGGTAAGCCCAGCCTCGAGTTCGGCGGCCAGCCGGTCAGCCCGATCGGCGGCGCCGACAAGCGCGCCGACCATGCGGAAACCGCCGGATGACGCGAGACCAGGTTGCTGACGCAGATCGCCATGCGCACCCGCTCGGTGACCCCAGCCACGATCGTTGCCGCCACCCACGGGTCCATCGCATTGCCCGGCGTGTCGGCAATACCGATCATGTCGAAGCCAAAGCGATCGGCGGCCGTGGCCATCTGGCGTACAAGACAGGACTGTAAGGCCAAAAGAAGAAACCGACTTCCACCGCGCACCTTTTTACCCCGGGGGAGTATCGGTTACGGGGCGCGCGGTTGACCAGGGAAACCCCAAACCCTGAGCGGTATCCCCTGCATCGATGACCGCGCAGGAGTACGGCGTCCCCTATTGCGGTCGTTCGCGAACCTTTGCTACTTCAGAGTCGCGGCGCCTGGACACATCAGGGTGAGGCATCCACCCACCTGAGCCGGTCCGCTTCTGATCGGAAGCGACCGGATCGCGCCGATACGATCTTTTCAGCCTCGCCGCACGCCTTTTCATGGAACAGTCGGTTCCCTCGCAAATAGAGGCCTAATGCAGTAGCCGCAATACCGGCTTGATCGTGGCGCCCGAGGCAGCATCGGCGGCGGCGTGGTTCATCTCGGCGAGATCGTAGCGTGTGATCAGCCGGTCGAGCGGGAAACGACCATCCATGAACAGATCGACGAGGCGCGGGATGAACTCGCGCGGTCGGCTGTCGCCTTGAATGACACCGCGTACGGTGCGCCCGCCTTGCAGCCACGGCATCTCGAAGCTGACTTCGGTGCCAGCGCGGGCACTGCCGACGAGAATGCAAGTGCCGAGCCCGCGGAGGCTATCGACCGCCACGCGGAACACCTCGGGGAGGGCCGAGGTCTCCAGCGCGAAATGGACGCCGCCGGTGATCTTGCGGATTTCGGATAGCGTCTCGGCGCCGTTGCTCTCCAGTACATGTGTCGCGCCGAGCTCGCGCGCCAGCGCGAGCCGCGCCGGCAGGCGATCAACCGCAATGATCGGATCGCAGCCGGCGATCTTTCCGGCCATCAAGCCGGCGAGGCCGACCCCACCGACACCGAACACGACGACTGACTGGCCGGCCGCCGGACGCATCACATTCAAGACGGCGCCGGCGCCGGTCTGCAAGCCGCAGCCGAGCGGCCCCAGTATTTCCACCGGCGCGTCGCGGCGAATTTTCACGGCATCCTTCGCCGGCGCCAACGCGAAGCTGGCGAAAGAGGATTGCTGGAAGAAGCAGGAATAGACTGGTGTTCCGTTAGCCCGGCGCATCGGGGTCGAACCGTCAGCGCGTTGGCCGCTCGACTTGAGCGCCCGCGCATTCGTGCAATACGGGATACGCTCGGCGCGGCACGGCTCGCACTCGCCGCACCAGGGAAAGGAGATGACGACCGGGTCGCCGGGCGCGAGGTCGATCACCGCCGCGCCGACTTCCTCGATGATGCCCGCGCCCTCGTGGCCACAGACGATCGGGTAGGGCAGGTTCGCGAAGTAACCGTCGCGGGCGTGCAGGTCGGTATGACACATGCCGCTGGCGACGATGCGCACCAATACCTCGTCCGAATTGGGCCTGGCGAGGTCGAGGGTCTCGATCTCGAACGGCGCCGAGCGCGCCGGAACCACCGCCGCGGTGATTTTCACCTCGACCTCCTGTCTGGCATGCGCCCCGCGAACTTGCTTTGCGCGAGGCAATCTCCTTGCATGACGCTCGAACCCGCGGAGATTGCTTCGTCGCTGCTCTCCTCGCAATGAGAGCTTGAGGTATGGCGCCGACGCGAGCGCCAAGGAGGGCTAGATGGCCGATTTCTGGTCCGAACCAGCCTCACGTGCGGCGGATCCGGTGCCACTCTACAGGAGAGGAACAAAGAAGCGGCATTCGTTTGGAGAGGGGCAGGCGATGGCGGACTTGATCACTCCTTGAAGCCCGGCATAGTGCCTTGCCAGCCGGCATCGAGGCCGCGGGCGGGCGCGAGGGTTCCAGACATGCAAACCTACGATTACATTGTCGTCGGCGCCGGGTCGGCGGGCGCGGCCGTCGCGAACCGGTTGTCGGCAGACCCGCGCCACAAGGTCCTGTTGCTCGAAGCGGGTCAGGCGAGCCAT
>DASYOB010000136.1:0-1862 GCA_036008175.1 Allostellaceae bacterium | reverse complement strand
GATCGCCATGAGGCCCACCCCGACCAGAAAGAGGATCAGCGGACGACCGACTCCGAGGATCATCTCGCGGGCCGCCCCGCCACCGAGCGGCTCGCTCGGAATGTCGCCGATGGACTGGACGATCAGCATCATCAGCGGGATCGCCGTTGCCAGAAGCAGCACGACCGCGGACCCGCCGCCTTGCTTCTCCGCAACGGGATGCGATTCCGGCGCGGGCGAGACTGATGCGGCACCGAAAGCTGCGATCCACCGCGCCCAGGCCGCCCCGAAAGCCGCCAGCAGCACCGCGAGCGGCAGCCCGAAAAGCGCCACGCGGCCCCATGCGGCATCGAGGATGGCTGCCGCCGCAATGGGGACCGGCGCGAGCACCACAACACCCTGGCTTGCCGAGATCGCAAGCGCCAGCGCGGTCGTTGCCGCCTCGCGGCTGGACGGCTTCACGCCGCCGATCGGCCGAATGAGAGGCGTGAGCACTGCAAAGGCGGCCGCCGGCGATGCCGCGCTACCGGCGACCAAGCCCAGAAGCGCAGCGATCCTCGCGGCCCCGGGTCGCCGCCAACCGTTGATTTTGGCCATGAGACGATCGCCGGCGCCCGTCCCTTCGGCGAGAGCGGTGACGAGGCCCGCGGCAACGATCACCAGTCCGGGCGCATACATGGCCCTGGAGAAGCCGACGCCAAAAGCCTTGCCGAGAAAGCCAACGGAGAAACCCGCGGCCAAACCAAAAGCTGAGGCGATGAACACGATTGCGACGAACGGATGGAGGTGCCGCGCTTGCGTCGCGACGATGAGAACGAACGCAGATGCCGCGAAGAGAAGCGCCTGAGCTAGCGCCATGCTGGACATCAATGCCTGACCTTGCTGTTCGCTAAAAGGCAGCGGCTTTGCTCGCCCGCATCCCCTGCAGGATTGTCCAGGCGATATTTTTCACTTTAGTATGATTTCCGCGATTTGCGGGTGGGAGAAGGCACCGTGGGAACACGCCGTCGGCGAGGGGCTGCACCGCGGCTGGCGCGGGTTTCGTATTCAGCCGGTCTTGAGGGACCAGGCTGATGCGCGTCCGCGACTCCGAAATTCGTCGTTTTGCCGGCCGGCTGGGTGCGCTCGCGGTCGCCATCCTGCTCGTGCTCAACGCGTCGGTCGCTGCAGCGCCCGACTTCATTCGGGCCCAGGGCACGCGTCTCGTCGATGCGGCGGGCGAGCGGTTCACCGTCAAGGGGATCAATCTCGGCAACTGGCTGGTCCCCGAAGGCTACATGTTCAAGTTCATGCGCGCGCGCGCTCCGGCGGAAATCGCGGGCGTCATCGAGTCGCTGATCGGACCGCACGAGGCGTCCCGATTCTGGGCCGAATTCCGCGACGGCTACATCGCCGAGGACGACATCCGCTTCATCAAGGCGGCAGGGTTCAATACCGTGCGCGTGCCCCTGCACTGGCGGCTGTTCGCCGAACTCGAGGACAAGGAAGCCCGCTTCGAAGGTCCTGGATGGTCCCTGCTCGACCGGCTGGTCGACTGGTGCCGGGAATCCGGATTGCGGGTGATCCTCGACCTGCACGCCGCGCCGGGTGGGCAGACCGGGGTCAACCATGACGACGGCTTCGGCTTTCCGCTGACCTTTTACGTGCCGCGGTACCGGCGGCTCACCATCGAGCTATGGCGCCGGCTCGCCGCCCACTATCACGACGAGCCAACCATCCTCGGCTACGATCTGCTCAACGAGCCGATCTCGCCCTACAGTGACGAGGCCTACCTCAATCCGCGGCTGGAGCCATTCTACCGCGACGTCGTCGCAGCCATCCGCAGCGTCGATCCGAATCATCTGGTGCTCCTCGCTGGCGCGCAATGGAGCACGAGCTTCGAG
>DASYOB010000135.1:0-36315 GCA_036008175.1 Allostellaceae bacterium | reverse complement strand
TGCCGCTGGTGCTGGCGGTTGAGGCCGCCTACAACGCGGCCAAGGACGACCCGAATTTCCATGCCGAGCTTGCCTACTACCTCGATCAGTATGTCGGCCGACCGAGCCCCCTCTATTTCGCCGAGCGGCTGACCCGGCATTTCGGCGGCGCCAAGCTCTACTTCAAACGCGACGAGCTCAATCACACCGGCGCGCACAAGATCAACAACGTGCTGGGTCAGGTGCTGCTCGCTCGGCGCATGGACAGGGCCCGTATCATCGCCGAGACCGGCGCCGGCCAGCACGGCGTCGCCACGGCGACCGCGTGTGCGCTGTTCAACCTGCCCTGCGTCGTCTACATGGGCGCGACCGACATCGAGCGGCAGAAGCCGAACGTCTTCCGCATGCGGCTCCTAGGCGCCGATGTCGTGCCGGTCCATTCCGGCACGGCAACCCTCAAGGATGCGATGAACGAGGCGTTGCGCGATTGGGTCGCGCATGTCGACGATACCTTCTACGTGATCGGCACGGTTGCCGGCCCGCACCCTTATCCTGCGATGGTGCGCGACTTTCAGTCGGTGATCGGACGCGAGACACGCGAGCAGCTGATGCAGGCGGAAGGCCGGCTCCCCGATACGCTGGTCGCCTGCATTGGCGGCGGCTCCAACGCGATGGGCCTGTTTCACCCGTTCCTCGACGAGCCCGATGTGGCGATGATCGGTGTCGAGGCCGGCGGCAACGGCATTGAGACCGGGCTGCATGCCGCATCGCTCAATGGCGGACGGCCTGGCGTGCTGCATGGCAACCGCACCTATCTGCTGCAGGATGAGGACGGCCAGATTCGCGACGCGCATTCGATCTCGGCCGGTCTCGATTATCCCGGCATCGGTCCCGAGCATGCCTGGCTGCACGATCTGGGGCGTGTGCAATACGTCTCGATCACCGACGGCGAGGCGCTCGAAGCGTTTCAGCTGTGCAGCCGGCAGGAAGGCATCATCCCGGCGCTGGAGCCGGCGCATGCGCTTGCCCATGTGGCCAAGATCGCGCCGACCCTGCCGCGCGATCATTTGATGGTGATGAATATGTGCGGCCGCGGCGACAAGGACATCTTCGCCGTCGCCGACCATCTCGGGGTCGGGCTTTGAGCCGCCCTCTCTTCATCGTTATCCCCGGGCTTGACCCGAGGATCCAATTGGATGGCCGGATCGAGTCCGGCCGTGACGAGCGGGCGTGATGAGCCGGATCGAACGCCGATTCGCGCAATTGCGGCAAGAGGGCCGGGCCGGGCTCGTCGCCTATCTGACCGCCGGCGATCCGGACCCCGACACCTCGCTCGCGCTGTTCGAAGGCCTCGCCGGAGCCGGCGCCGACCTCGTCGAGATCGGCATGCCGTTCTCCGACCCGATGGCCGACGGTCCGTCGATCCAGGCCGCCGGACAGCGGGCGCTGAAGGCGGGCATGACCTTGCGCAAGACGCTGGCGATGGTGGAACGCCTGCGCACACGCGACGCCGATACGCCTTTGGTGCTGATGGGCTACTACAACCCGATCTACCAGTATGGCGCCGAGGCGTTCGCCCGCGACGCGGCGGCGGCCGGGGTCGATGGCGCGATCATCGTCGACTTGCCGCCCGAGGAGGATGCCGAGCTGGCCGGGCCGGCGCGCGCCGCCGGGCTCGATATCGTGCGCCTCGCGACGCCGACCAGCGACGAGGCGCGGCTGCCGGCTATCGTCACGCACGCCAGCGGCTTCATCTATTACGTCGCCATCGCCGGTATCACCGGCACCCGTTCGGCTACTGCCGCCAGCGTGCAGGCCGCGGTCGCCCGTTTGCGCCGGTTCACCGAATTGCCGGTCGCGGTCGGGTTCGGCATCAAGAACCCGTTGCAAGCGGCCGAGGTCGCCAAGGCCGCCGACGCGGCCGTCGTCGGTACCGCGCTCGTTGACCGCCTCGCCCTCAACCTCGACGCCGAGGGCAAAGCCAAGCCCGGCCTCGTCGATCGCGTCCTCGCCGACATTCGCGCCCTCGCCGCCGGCGTGCGCGCCGCGCGCAGGACCTGAGACGACCCAAGGTCATTTTCGCAATTCACAATTTCATCTTGACAAATCCGGATTGTTGTGATATCAAAAGCGCAGACTGGCAATCCGCATTGATGCTCCCAGCCAGCTCGAACGGGGTTGAAGCTCTTCTCCGCCGATTGTGGGACCCGATACGGCGGAGTTGAGCTACGGTTGAGCCCTTGTTCGGAACCGCGGCCGGTCTAATCTGTAGAACATGGAAATCGAGCTAAACCCGGATCAGGAAGCCCGTCTTGCCGAGCTCGCCGCCCGGGATGGCCGCAAAGCGGACGATCTCGTTCGGGAGGCGGTAGATCGGCTCCTAAACGACGAAGCCCGTTTTGCCGAAGCGGTCAGACTCGGTTTGGTAGCCGCCGACAGTGGCGATTTCGGTGGGGCTGAGGAAGTTTGGGCTAACGTTGAGCGCGCCCTGAAGGCCTGATGCAGGTCCGCTGGACCCGCCCAGCGGCGCAAGACCTCGAACGCATTGCTCGCCATATTGCGCGAGAGAACCCGACTGCCGCCCGGCAGGTGGCGAAAACACTTTACGACCGCTGCATGGGCCTGGATCTGTTTTCCAATCGCGGACGAAGCGGCCGTGTCGCCGGTACGAGGGAACTTGTTTTCGCGCCTCTGCCCTATATCGACGTCTATCGCGTCAACGACGATACGGTAGAGATTTTGCGCATCTACCACTCAGCACAGAATTGGCCGTAAGTGGCGGGGCGATGACAGCCTACTTCGCCGGCCGGCCCGGGACCGTCATGATCCAGGCCCGATGAACTGGCTGACCAACTACGTCCTGCCGAAGATCCGCGCCTTCACCCGCAAGGACGTGCCGGACAATCTATGGCGGAAATGCCCCGGCTGCGAGCAGATGCTGTTTCATCGCGAGCTCGCCGCCAACCTCGAAGTGTGCCGCCATTGCGGCCATCATTTCCGCATCGGCAGCGAGGCCCGCTTCAAGATGCTGTTCGACGGCGGCGTCTTCGACAAGATCGAGTTGCCGCGCGTGCCTTCCGACCCGCTACGCTTCCGCGATAGGAAGCGCTACATCGACCGCCTGCGCGAGGGGCAGGCGGCGCTCGGCGCCGGCAGCGACGCCGCGGCGGTGGCCGAGGGCAGGATCGGCGGCATCGCCGCGATCGTCGCCGCGTTCGATTTCGAATTCATGGGCGGGTCGATGGGGGTCGCGGTCGGCGAGGCGCTCCTCGCAGCCGCGCGGCGCGCCGTCGAGCGCGAGGCGGCGCTGATCGTCGTGCCTTCCTCGGGCGGCGCGCGTATGCAGGAGGGCGTCCTCTCCTTGATGCAGATGCCGCGCACGATCCTTGCCACCGACATGGTCAAGGAGGCGGGGCTGCCCTACGTCGTGGTGCTGACCGATCCAACGACGGGCGGAGTATCCGCTTCCTTTGCGATGGTCGGCGACGTCACGCTGGCGGAGCCCGGCGCGGTCATCGGCTTTGCCGGCGCGCGGGTCATCGAGGAGACCATTCGCGAGAAACTGCCGGAGCGGTTTCAGCGCGCCGAATACCTGTACGAGCACGGCATGGTCGACCAGGTCGTGCCGCGCGGCGAGCTGCAGGCGACCTTGGCCCGCATTCTGTCGTTGCTGCGCGAACCACATCACGGTGAGGCGCCTCCAATGGAGATATTGCCGCCTCTGGCCGCCGGCGCTGCCGGAGCGGAATGACCTCGCCGGCCGCCAGCGACCGGGTGCTGACGCGGCTGATGCAGCTGCACCCGAAGAAGATCGATCTGTCGCTCGGCCGCGTCGAGCGGCTGCTTGCCGCGCTGGGCAATCCGCACAAACGCCTGCCGCCGACCGTTCATGTCGCCGGCACCAAGGGCAAGGGCTCGACAGTAGCGACCATGCGCGCCTGCCTCGAGGCCGCCGGATATCGGGTGCACGCTTATACCTCGCCGCACCTCGTTCGCTTTCACGAGCGCATCCGCCTCGCCGGCAAGCTGGTCGATGAGGAGGCGCTGCTCGCGTTGCTCGAGGAATGCGAGCGCGCCAATCGCGGCGAGCCGATCACTTTTTTCGAGATCACCACGGCGGCGGCGTTCCTCGCGTTTATGCGCATCCCAGCCGACATCGTCCTGCTCGAAGTCGGGGTTGGCGGCCGGCTCGACGCAACCAACGTGCTGTGCCGGCCGGCAGCGACGGCGATCACCCCGGTCTCGATCGATCACCAGGCCTTTCTCGGCGACACGATCGCGGCGATCGCCGGCGAGAAGGCCGGCATCCTGAAACCGGAGGTGCCCGCCGTCATTGGCCCGCAACCCGCCGAGGCGGAAGCCGTAATCGAGGCACGCGCCGCGGCGATTGGCGCGCCGCTCTATCGTTCCGAAAGTGAATGGCATTGCGCCGCGGCCGGTATGGGGATGCGTTACGAAGGCTCGCGCTGGGCGCTCGATCTGCCGCTGCCGTCGCTGCTCGGACCCCATCAGATCGTCAATGCCGGCGTCGCGATCGCCTGCCTCGAACAGCTGCCGCAATTCGCGCTGGCGCCGGCGGCAATCGCCGAGGGACTGCGCCATATCGACTGGCCGGCGCGGCTGCAGTTACTGAGGCGCGGGCCGCTGGTCGAGACGCTGCCATCCGGTTGGGATTTGTGGCTCGATGGCGCGCATAACGCGTTGGCCGCCGAAGCCCTCGCCGAGGTCGCGGTGGGATGGCGCGACCGCCCGCTCGATATGATTGTCGGCATGCTGAACACCAAGGACGCCGGCGGCTTTTTCGCCCCGCTGGTGCCCTATGCGCGCTCAGTGCAGGCGGTGACAATCCCCGGCGAGGAAAACCCGCACCCGGCCGCAGAAATCGCGGCAGCGGCGCGTGGGCTCGGCCTGGAGGCACGGGAAGCCGCTTCGGTTACAGCTGCGCTTCGCGATATCATCGCCCAGCCCGGTCCGGCGCGAGTGCTGATCTGCGGCTCGCTGCACCTCGCCGGGGTCGTGCTGGCCGAGAACGGGTAATCGTTGGGGAGGCTCGAGATGCGCAAGGCGCTGATCCCAGCCGCGCTGGTGCTCGCTGCGTCAGCGAGCAGCGGCCGCGCCGCATCGCTCGACATCGAAGATTGGTATGGGAGGGTGCAGGCGCTGGCTCAGTCGCTCTTCGGTGCGCACCGGCCCGACCGTGAGGTCATTGCCGCACCACAGGATTTCGATCGCCAGATGGCGCTGGTCCCGCCGCGCGACGGCAGCCGGATGCCGTTGATAGTCCCACCCGCTAGCCCCAGCCCGCGGGGTTTGCCGTTGCAGATGAGTGATCGAAAGTAGCCGCGAACCGGCGCTACAGCACCGACTCGACCCATTCGTAGAGTTTGCTCTTCGGCAGTGCGCCGATCTTGGTCGCCGCCACTTGGCCGCCCTTGAACAGCATCATCGTCGGAATGCCGCGCACGCCGTATTTGCGCGGCGTCTGCGGGTTCTCGTCGATGTTGACCTTCGCGACGGTGACCTTCCCCGCCATCTCGGTGGCCAGCTCGTCGAGGAATGGCGCGATCATCTTGCAGGGCCCGCACCACTCGGCCCAGAAGTCGACGAGCACAGGCTCCGTAGAGCGCAGCACCAGCTCATCAAAACTGCCATCGTTGACGGGGGTAGGCTTCATCGCAAGATCCTCTCGATACAGGTTAAGAGATTAGGGGAGCCGCAAAAGCGGCGTCAAGGTAAGTGCCGGGAGAGCAGCGCGGAGCTGATCGGCATCAGGCGCGGGCCTTCCGTCCACAGCAGCGCGCACTCGACCGGACGGTCCGGGTATATGCGCGCAAGGGCTGCACGGTAGGTCGCCAGCTGCTGCAAATAAAGGCGCGGCACCTCGTCTTCGGTCGCCGGCGGTGGCCGCACGGTCTTGTAATCGACGATCAGCACCCGGTCCCGGGTGACGAGCAGCCGGTCGATCTGACCGGACAGCGCCTGGCGGGCCCCCGGGCGTGACCCCGAGATCAGCCCGACCACAGGCACCTCGGCCTGCGCTTGCGGCCCCCACAGCTCGGCCAATGCAGGATCGGCGAGCACCGAGAGCGTCTCGGCGCAGATCTCCGCCTGCTCGTCGGCATCAAGCCCATGTACCGGCAATGCCAGAAAGTGCCGTGCCGCCACTTCGCGTTCGGGTTCGGGCAATTCCGGCAGGCTTTGCAACAGCCGGTGCACGAGAAGGCCGCGCTTGAACCGGTCGCGGCCGGTAACGGCCAGCGGCGACAGGGTGGCCGGCTCCGGGCCGCTCGGGCGAGACGGCAGCAGCGGCTTTGGCGGGTCAGGCTCAACAGGTGGCGGCGCTGCGGCCCAGCCCGGCAATGGCCCGACCAGGCGCGCGCCGGCCGGCGGCCAATCGCGGGTCGGCGCCTCGGTCTGCGCCGACGACAGTCGCAGCCCGTCGCCCGCCCAGCCGTCGCGGTCGCCGATCAGCGGCCGCGTATCGAACTCGAACGCCGTCGCCAGCCCGCTCCAGCCGGCATGGCACAGCGTATGCCAGCAGGGCGCCGCCATATCCGGCCTGCGGGTCTGCCAGCCGCAGACATAAAGCCGGTCCTGCGCCCGGGTCAGCCCGACATAGAGGAGGCGCCGATATTCCTGCAGCTGGCGCTCGCGAAAGGCGTCGCGCTCGGCCGTGTGAAACGGCACCGCCAGCTCCTTGCGCGGACGCCACAGCGGCAGCCCATCGCGCTCGCTCCACAACAGCTGCACCTGGCGGTCGGGCAATTGCATCGTGTCGGGCAGGAACACGATGGGCGCTTCCAGTCCCTTGGCGCCGTGCACGGTCAGGATCCGCACCTCATCGTGCTGGCGTTCGCCGAAATCGCGCTTCACCTCGATATCGCCGGCAACGAGCCAGTGCAGAAACCCTTGCAGCGACGGCACATGCTCGCGCTCGTAGGCGAGCGCCAGGGCGAGGAATTCGTCGATCGGGTCGGCCGCCTCCGGTCCGAGCCGCTCCAGCATCGCCCGGCGGCCGCCCTCGGCGCCGAGGATCTCGGCATAAAGCTCGAAGGGCGGCACGAAATCCGCGCGGGCGAGCAATTGCTGCAAGCGCTCGGCGGCCTGCCCGATCGCCGGGTATTTCGCAGCCAGCCGCCGCACCCGGCTCCACAATCTCTGCTCGCCGCGATTGTGGGCGAGCATGAACAGCTCGTCCTCGGAAATCCCGAACAGCGGTCCTTTCAGCACCGTCGCCAAGGTCAGATCGTCTTCCGGAAACAGCAGAAACCGGCCCAGCGCGACCAGATCCTGCACCGCGAGCTGCTCGCTCAGGTGAAGGCGATCGGCACCGGCGACCGGTACGCCGCGCTGCTTCAGCGCTCGCAGCAGATCCGTGACAAACGCGTTGCGGCGGCGCACCAGCACCATGATATCGCCCGGGCGCAAGGCGCGGCCGCGCGGCTCCAGCCGCTCGCCCTCGACGAGCCATCGGTGAATGGTCGCGGCAATCGCGCGGGCGAGCCGGGTGCGCGGCTCCGCCGGCCGGCGTCGGGGCGCGGACACGTCCCAGGTTTCGTTCGGTTCTTCGGCCTCCGGCAGCACCGCCGGCCACAGCTCGACGATGCCGGCCTGCCCGATACGCGCCGCGACGTGGCGGATCGTCTCGCCGTCGAGTGCCACCCCGTCGGCGGCGGCCGCGTTCCGGAAAACCGCGTCGACCGCCTGCAGCAGCGGCTCGCTGGCGCGGAACGAGATCTCCAGCGGCACCACGGTCCAATCCTGCTTCGCCGCTGCCACCCGGCCCTGGAAGTGCTGCCGCATCCTGACAAAGGCGCGCGGGTCGGCGCGCTGGAAGCTGTAGATCGATTGCTTGGCGTCGCCGACCGCAAAGATCGTGCGCACCCGGTCGTGCGCGCTCTCGCCAGTGAAGAACTCCTCGGCCAGTGCGGCGACGATCTCCCATTGCTCGGGGTTGGTGTCCTGCGCCTCGTCGATCAGGATGTGGTCGAGCCCGCCATCGAGCTTGAACAGCACCCAGGGCGCGACCCCGGGACGCCGCAGCAGGTCCAGTGCCTTAGACACGAGGTCGTCGTAATCGAGGACGCCGTGCAACCGTTTGCGCTGCTCATAGGCAGCGAGCAGCGCGTCGCCGAGGCGGGCCAGCGCGCAGGTCGCCTCGCCCAGGCCGAGGCCGGCCCGCTCTTCGGTGAACCGCAGGACCCGTTCTGCTTCGGCCTGCAATACCGCTCGCAAATCCGCGTTGGATTTTGTCGCCGCGGCTTTGGTGATCAGCGTGTCGCGGATCTTGCCTTCCTGAGTCAGGAAGGCGTCGATGTAGGCGTCGATTACTTCGTGGCGGTTGTCGGGGCTCTCGCACCAACGGGCGAGCACGATACCGCGCTGGCGATCGGTCGAGGAGCCCGCGGCGAGCGCCGCGCCGGTCTCGCGCAGGGCGGGTTCATCGCAGGCCCCGAGCGCGCAGAATGCCGCGACGAGGCTGTCCGAGGTGGCGTCGTCTGCGATCGCCAGCGCAGCGCAAAGCCGGCGTCGCAACGCCGCCTCGCCATCGGCGAGCGCGGTGCGCAGCTTGCCGCGATCGGCGGCAAGCGCGGCCATCAATTCGGCGAACCGTTCCTCCGGAGCGTAGCCGGCGACGATGGCAAGGGCCTCGGCCAGCTCCGGTGCGCGCCGTTCGCGCGCCGCGACAATGATGCTTTCCGCCGCCTCGGCCAGCGCCTCCTGGGCGCTGCGCTCGTCGATCACGGCGAATTCGGGCGGTACGCCGGCTTCGAGCGGAAACCGGCGCAGCAGCGATTGGCAAAACGCGTGGATCGTTGCGATCTTGGCGCCGCCCGGCGCATCGAGCACCCGTGCGAAGAGCTGACGCGCACGGGCGGTCTCATATTCCTGCGGGTATCGCCCGGTCAGCTCGACCAGCTCCTCGGCGAGCTTGCCCGCGGGCATTGTGGTCCACGCGGCAAGGCGCGCATTGACCCGGTTCGCCATCTCGGCGGCGGCGGCGCGGGTGAAGGTCAGGCACAGGATGCGCGCCGGATCGGTGCCGTCGAGCATCAGCGCCAACAGCCGATCCGTCAGCACCTTGGTCTTGCCGGTCCCGGCCGAGGCGGCGACCCAGACCGAGGCGCCGGGGCCGAGCGCCTGGCGCTGTGTCGCGGCTGCCTCGTCCAAGCGGCTCATGGCGCCGCCTCGGCTTCGTCGAGGCGCTCCAGATGCGTGTACTCGGAAAAGCGCGGCTGCCACAGCGCGATCGGCACCGGCAGATAGGGGGTTGCCGGGTCGTCGAAGCGGTCGATCAGCGACACGACCTTCGCGAAAACCCGGTCGATCAGCGCGGCCGGATCGTCTTCGCCGATCGGCTTTCGCTCACCCGCCGGCTCGCTGCCGGAAAGCTTCCAGTATTCGAGCAGCGCCGGGATGCCGGCGATCCCCTCGAAGCTGCCGCTGCGGGCAATCGCGCCTTCGAGCGGCAATTGCACCGCAATGGCGTTGTCGATCTCCGGTTTCGTCGGCAGCGCGCCGGTCTTGTAATCGATCAGCACCAGCCCGCCGTCGGCGAGGCGGTCGATGCGGTCGGCGGTCGCGGTCACCGTGAAGATTCCGCCGCGCGCCGGGATCAACAGGCGGCCCTTTGTCTCGCTGACGCTCTCGGCGATCTCGGCGCGCCGTACCATCTCCTCGCCAACGAACCAGCGGGCGATGCGCTCGAAACGCGGCCACCAGAACGCCCAGACGCCCGGCCGCGACAGGATCGGGCCGAACACCTCTCGGCCGATCTCGATCAGCTCGAACTCGGCCGTGCTCGGCAACTCGCGCGGAAACTGGCGCACGAACTGGGCGAGCGCTTCGTGCACCGCGATCCCGAGCTCGGCCCGGCCGGGATCGGCATCGAGGTCGTCGAGCGCCCTCAGGCGCAAAATGTAGCGGGCATAGATCGCATAGGGGTCGCGGATCCAGGTCTCGATCGACGTGACCGGCAATTGCCGCGGCCGTGTGGCAAGCGGCGGGCACGGCGCCGCCGGCGGTCGTGGGACATAGCGTCCGGGCTCGTCCTGCAATGCCGCAGCAGCCAGAATCTCGGGGTCGGCCGCGAGCGCACTCCCAGCTCCATTGGCGAGCCCGACCGCACGCAGCACCGCGTCCAGCCGCAACAGCCAGCGCGACGGCACCGTCGGCACGCCCTCGCGCCGCGTTGCCCGGGTCAGTGCGACCTGCGGCGCGCCCAGCGCCTGGGCGAAATCATGCGCGGCGATGCCGATCGCGCGCTCCGGCACGGCGATACCGAACTCCTGCCGCATCTGCCGCGACATCCATGGGTCGTAGGCTGCCGGGCCCGGCCAGGTCCCCTCGTTGAGGCCGCCGAGCACAACGAGATCGGCTTGTTGCAGCCGCGCCTCGACCAGGCCCCAGATGGCCAGCCGGGGATGTCGGCCAAAGTTCGGCCGGACCACCGTACCGGCGGCAAGCGCCTCGAACAGCGCCGGGTAGTAGCGGCCGGGCATCGCCGGGAAATCGGCGCCGGCCTGGAGCAACTCGTGGCAGAAATGCGCCGCGGCTTCGCCGGCTGTGTCTCGCCACAGCCGAGCGACATCGGTTTCCTCGGCGGTCGCCGCCAGCCGCTCCGCCGCGGCGATATGAGCCGCCGCCACTTCGACCAGCGGCACGCTCTCGGCGGCGAGCAGGTCGGCAAGCTGGCCGAGGTAGTAGTCCAGCCTGCGCACAAAATCGCGCAGCACGGGTTTGCTGTCGGCCAGCGCCCTTTTGAGACCGGCGAAGCCGGGCGCCGGGCGCGGCCCGCGGATCGCGTTTTCGAGCCGGCGGGCACGGTCGCGGAAGACTTCCGGGGCGAGCCCGCCGGCGGCGAGCGGGTGCTTCAGCGCCGCCAATAGCGGTACCGGCGCCAGCGCGCTCTCGGCCAGGTCCAGCACCAGGCGCAGAAACGCGCCCGGCGGCGTGCGGTTGAGCGGCACGCCGGCGGAGTCGTCGATGTCGATGCCCCAGCGCCGCAATTCCGTGGTGACCCGGCGGGCGAGCTCGCGGTCCGGGGTGACGAGCGCCGCCGTCGCCGCCGGCGTCTCCAGCGACCGGCGCAGCAGCAGCGCGATCGTCGCCGCCTCGTCCTGCGGGCTGGTGCAGTCGTATCGGGAGAGGCCGGCGACCGCGTCGGGCGGCTCCGGCGGCAGCTCGCGCCACGCATCGGTCAGCGCCGCCGGGCGCATCGCCTGCACGACCAGCCGCAAGCGGCGCTCGCGACCCAAGGTCGGCGCCGCGCCTGCCAAAGGCCAGTCGCGGATATCTTCCGGGGCGATGTCGAGCGCCTGCAGCAGCGCAGCGAGCAGATATTGCGGATGCGCCGGGTCCTGCCCGGTCGCGCTCCACTCCTCGGGCGAGCAGCTTCGGTCGAGCCCGGCCAGGATAACCGTTCCCTGGTCGAGCCAGGCAATTGCCGACAGCAGATCGGTCAATGCCGGGATGCCGCCGGTCAGGCCGGCGGCGATCACGGGCCCGGCGGGAGGATTGCGCCGCCACAGCCCGGCCTGGCGCTGCAGCAGCCGGTTGCGGCGCTCGGCAGGGTCGAGTGCGCCTTCCTCCGCCAGGATCCCCGGCCAGGCGGAGGGCAGGATGTCGAGAAACTTCAGCACGGTCTGCCAATGTTCGGCGAGTTCGGCCGGCGCCAGCTCGCGCAAATGCTCGAAACTGGCCCCATCGGTCGCGACTTGATCGAGCAGACGCGCCAGCGCCGCGGCCAGCGCCGCCGCCTGTCCGGGCAGCAGCGGGTGCTCGCCTTGCGCCTCGCTCCAGCCGAGCACGAGCTGGGTCAGCAGCAATCGCCGCCGCAGCTCCGGGATGGCAGGCGGAATCGAGAGGGTCGGATCATCCTCGGCGCGATCCAGACCGAGCGCGATCTCATCGGTATCGAGATCGCCGATCGGCCGCAGCCGCGGCAGGAGGAGCGGCGCGCCGGGCTCGCTGCCCTCGCCGGTCAGCCGCAGAAACGCCTCGCGCAACGAGCGCGCGGCGCGACGCGTCGGCAGCAGCACGGTGATCCGCGCGAGACGCAGCGGGTCGCCGTCGGCCATCGCCAAGAGGCCGCGCGCCAGGGCCGCCAGAAACGGCCGGTCCGGAGCGATCGTGTAGACGTGCGGCGGCACCGGTGCTCGGAGGTTTACCGCTCGATGCGGTGCGAGGCGAGGCGCGCGCGGGTCGCGGCGAGCCCTTCCGGCGTGCCGACATGAAACCACTCGCCGTCATGCACGATCGCGTGCAGCCGGCCCGCCCGCTCGGCCTTGTCGTAGACAAGATTGAGCGAGAATTTCTGCTCGCCGATACCGTCGAAGAGGCGGCGGTGCAGCAGCTGGATGCCGGTGAAGAGATACGGCGCGATCTCGCGCTCGCGGCGGCGCCGCGGCGTGCCGAGGCGATCGAGGAAATAATCGCCGCGCCCGTCGTAGCCGATTGCGGTTACGGTGCGTTGCAACAGCAGCACCGCGTCCATGCGCGCCGGGTCGAACACGCTGGCGAGGCGGTTCAGCGCGTAGTGCTTGCTGTCGAGCCACAGCACGTCGCCATTGACGACAAAGAAACTGTCGCCGAGGAGCGGCAATGCGCGTGCCACTCCGCCGCCGGTTTCGAGCCGCTCTTCCTCGCGCGAGATTTCGATCCGCGGATGCTCGCGTTCGGCGAGCCGGGCGGCGATCATCTCGGCCTTGTAGTGGGTATTGACGACAACCCGCTCGACCCCGGCCAGCACCAGCCGGTCGATCGCGTGATTGAGGAGGCTCTGGCCGCCGAGCTCGACCAGCGGCTTTGGTATCGTATCGCTGATCGGGCGCATGCGGGTGCCCAGCCCGGCCGCCAGGATCATGGCCGCCTCAGGACACCGGCTCACGCCATGCTCCGCGATTGCGGTATCCGGCGGCTGATGGGCGGCAGGTGGCGGTCGAGCCATCCGGCTATCGGCGCCAGCGCCGGGGCGCGCAGATCCTCCTCGATGAGCCGCCACACCCGTGGGATGTGCGGGAGATATCCCGGTTTGCCGTCGCGGCGCCACAGCCGTGTGAAGATGCCGAGGATCTTGCAATTGCGCTGCGCCGCGAGAATCGCCGTCGACCTGTCGAAAGCGGCCCGGCCGAGCGCCGGAAACGCGGCGAGATAGCGTTCGGTCATTTCGGCGCGCAGCGCAGCCGGGACATCTCGGCGGGCATCCTGCAACAGCGATATGAGATCGTAGGCGGCCGGTCCGCAGACGGCGTCCTGGAAGTCGAGCAGCCCACAGCCGCGAACACCGGGACGACCGGCTAACAGCATAAGGTTGTCGACATGGTAATCCCGCAGCACCAGCGTTGGCCCCGGGAGTGTGGCCTGCGGCAGGATCTCGCGCCACAACGACAGGTATTCCGCGCGGGCTGCGGGAGCGAGCGGCTCCCCGATCACAGTCGGCGCATACCAGTCGACGAGCAGCGCGGCTTCCGCCAGAAGCTGCGTCCCGTCGTAGGGCGGAAGGTCGGGAAGCCCGCTCGCGGCCACCGCGCGTTGCAGCGCGATCAGCGTGTCGATCGCGAGCGTGTAGAGCGCCGCCTCGTCGCCTCCGGCCGCGAGCAGGCGGGTGTAGGTGTCGTCGCCGAAATCCTCGATCAGCAGAAAGCCGCGCTCGCGGTCCTCGGCATAGATTTCGGGCGCGCTGAACCCAAGCCCACGCAGGATCGCCGCGATCTCGATATAACGCCCGACATCCTCTTGCGGTGGCGGCGCGTCCATCAGCACGACCGCCCGGCTGCCATCTTGAAGTCGGTAATAGCCCCGGAACGAAGCGTCGCCTGCCAGCCTCGACGGCGTGATGCCGCCCCAGCCCTGCGCGGCGAGAAATTCGGTCATCGCGCTCTCGCGCGGCCCGACGGGAGCACGCCGGAGGGCGGGCGCCACAGTCTCGGCCAGCGTCACTTCACGCCCCCGCTGCCATATGGGCGATCCGGTCCGCCCATTCGGCGCCGGCGTCGATCGCGGCGCGGCGCGCATTCGGCGTTGCGCCGGAAAGCAGCGCGATTTCCAGCCGCCGCGTTGGGAGCAGAGGACCGAGTCGCTCCGGCCATTCGATCAGCGAGATGGCGTCGCGAAACGCATCCTCGATGCCCAGCTCCCAGGCCTCTTCCGGCTCGCGCAGACGATAGCAGTCGAAATGCCAGACCGTCGGGCCGGCAAGTTCGTAGGCTTGCACAAGCGTGAAGGTCGGGCTCGGCACCTCCTCGACGCCACCGCGGGCGCGAATGAAGGCACGAGTGAAGCTGGTTTTGCCGGCGCCGAGTTCACCCTTGAGCGCGATGATGTCGCCCGCTCGGGCAAGCGCCGCAATATGTGCGGCGAGCGCCGCGGTGGCGTTTTCGTCGGGCAGCTCGATGACGGCCATGGCCCATGCCTTGTATTCCGCGAGGCGAAGGCCCGCAATATCTGCTTGCGTAAACGGTTAGCGCCGGGTGACGCCTGCTTGCGCGGTGGCGCGGCGCGACTAAGGTGGCACGATGCAGGATGCCCCCGAACGCTGCGATGTCGCGATCATCGGCGCCGGCCCGGTCGGGCTGTTCGCCGTCTTCGAGTGCGGCATGCTCGAAATGCGCTGCGCGGTGTTCGATGCTCTGCCGGCGCCCGGCGGCCAATGCGCCGCGTTGTATCCCGAAAAGCCGATCTACGACATTCCGGGCTATCCGCGAATCGATGCCGCCGAACTGGTCGAGCGCTTGTCCGAGCAGGCGGCGCCGTTCGCGCCGACTTACCACCTCGGGCACCCGGTTGTCGGGCTGACGAGCATGGAAGACGGCTTCCGGATCGAGAACGCCGCCGGCGTCACCCGCCTCGCTCGCGCCGTGATCATCGCTGCCGGCGCCGGCGCGTTTGGCCCGAACCGGCCGCCGCTCGTCGGCATCGAGGCGTTCGAGGAGCACAGTGTCTTTTATCTCGTTCGACGGCGCGAAGATTTCCGCGGCCGCCGCATTGTCATCGCTGGCGGCGGCGATTCGGCGGTGGATTGGGCATTGTCGCTGGCCGATATCGCCGAGCGGGTGATCGTCGTGCATCGCCGCGCAAAATTCCGCGCCGCGCCGCAATCCGCGGCGCAGCTGCAGCACCTGGCGGAAGAGGGTCGCATAGAGCTGGTGATTCCCTATCAACTGCATGCCCTCGAAGGCGAAGGCGGCCAGCTCTCGGCGGTAATCGTGGCCGACCTCGCGGGCCGAACCCGCCGGCTCGAAGCCGATTGTTTGCTGCCGTTTTTTGGTCTGGCGACCGATCTCGGCCCGCTCGCCTCGTGGGGGCTCGAGGTCGATCACAACCGCATCAGCGTCGATCCAGCGACCTGCGCAACCTCACGGCTGGGGATCTTTGCGATCGGCGACATCGCCGCCTATCCTGGCAAGCTAAAGCTTATCTTGTCGGGCTTTGCCGAGGCGGCGCTTGCGGCGCACGCGATCCACCCGCTCGTTCACCCGGGGCAGGCGCTGCATTTCGAATATTCGACGACAAAGGGCGTGCCTGGCCGCTGAGTGAAGCTCAGGCAGCCGAGGATGAAGCTGGCGCCGGCGTCTCTTCGGTCGAGGCCGAGTGCCTCGACGCCGGCAATTGGCAGAGGATGGTCGTCCCCGAACCCGGCACCGACTCGATGGCGACCGAGCCGCCATGCAGTTCAATAAGGCTCTTGACCAGCGAGAGGCCGAGCCCGGCGCCGGATTCCCGTGCCTGTGGGTTGCCGCGCTCGAATTTCTCGAACACGCGCTCGTGGTCAGCCGCCGCGATGCCGACGCCGGTATCGGCGACGACAAGGATCAGGTCGCTATCGTCGCGGCGCGCTTCGAGCTGGATCGAGCCGCCGGTCGGGGTGAATTTGATCGCGTTCGAGATCAGGTTGAACAGCGCCTGCCTCAGCCGCCGCTCGTCCGCCTCGATGCTTCCGATATCGGCCGGGCAGTGCAGCGTCAGTGCCAGGTTCTGGTTGCGCGCGCGTTCTCGGGTGAGTGTGATCACGCTTTCCAGCATTTCACGTACCTCGACCCGCCCGGTCTCAAGCGCCATGTAACCGGCCTCGATCGTGGCTAGGTCGAGGATGTCGTTGATCAGGGACATCAACAGCTGCGAGCTGTCGAGAATACCGCGGCTGTACTCCAGCTGGCGCTCGGAGAGCGGCCCGAAATACTGGTTCGCCAGAATCTCGGCGAAGCCGATGATCGCGTTCAGCGGCGTCCGCAGCTCGTAGGACACGTTGGCGATGAACTCGCTCTTCAGCCGCTGTGCCGTTTCCAGCGCCTCGTTGCGCTCGCGCAGCGCGCGCTCGACCCGCGCCGTATCGGTGACGTCGAGGCAGGTCACCAGCACATTGCCGTCGGGGAGAGGAACCGTCGCCATCTGCAGAACCGAGCCGTCGCGACGGTCGAGCGGACCGCTCGACTCCGATTGCCCGGTGACCTTGGCGATGACGCGATCGCGGATCGCCGGCCAGTCGCCGCCGTCGTCGTAAAAGGCGCGGGTCTTGTCGACGATCTCGGCGATATGCGGCTCGCCCGCAACATCGGGTCCGGTCAACCCCCAGATCTTGCGATAGGCCGGATTGTGCAGCTTCAGCCGGCCGTCGCTGCCGAACACGGCGATGCCCTCGAACAGATTGTCGAGCGTCTCTCGCTGCACCTCGATCAGCGTGTTGTAGGAGCGTTCGAGGGCCAGCCGATCGGTGACGTCCTCGTAGACGAAAATCAGCCCGCCGAGCGGGTGCGGCGAGACCGAAACGCTGAGGGTGCGGCCGTCCGGCAGGTGCATCAGCTCGTGCTGCGTCTCGATCAGCGAGGTGAACATATCGAGCTGCTGGCGCTTGAACGCCCTGAAATCGGCGTGTTCGGGAATGCGGCGCCGCTCGCGCAACCGCTCCAGGAACTCGTCGAGCGAGGGCTCGCCGGCAAGCCAATCCTCTTCGATCCCCCACAGGCCAGCGAATGCCGAGTTGAAGAAGCTGAGCCGCTTGTCGGCGCCGTAGATTGCCACCGCGGCATGGATGCTCTCCAGCACCTGACCGTGCGCGTTGATGTGGCGCGAGAGCTCGCTTTCTGCGGTCTCGTGGTCGGTGCGGTCGACCGCGAGCCCAACCGTGCCACCGGCCCGGTCGGCCGCCTCGGTGATTTCCAGCAAGCGGCGCGAGCCGGCAACGACGACATGACGCCGCTCACTGCGAATCCCCCCGGCAGCTGCTTCCGCCGCGAGCGCAACCGCCCTTTCGCGTCCGCTCTCGGGGGCCAGTTCGCGGCTTTCGGCCAGCACCGCATCACGCGTCGAGTCGAGCGCCGCGGCATACGCCTCGTTGCAATCGACGATCCGCAGGACGCTGTCTCGACGCCATGTCGGCAGGGGCAGCGAATCGAACATCCGCCGCAATAAATCGGCCGTCTCGAAAGCGGCGGCGCGGTGTTCCTCGGCGCGTCGCGTCGCCGACACGTCGGCCAGCCATACGACGCTATCGCCGGTAGCGGTAAACTCGCCCTCAACCTCGTACGCGCCGCCGTCGGGCGCGGTCACCGTCGCGGAGAAGGAGGCGCCGGTGCGCGTAAGGTTCTCGACAGCCGTCGCGAGACGACCCGCGTCGGCGGCATCCAGCCGTGCCAGAAAACTGGAAAAGGGAGAGACGGCATCGCCGGCCGGCGGCTTGCCGAGCGCGCTTTCCCCGCGTTCGCCGCGTGCCCAGCGAAGGCCGGCAAGCGGAACGGTGTCGAGCACCGCCGCCAAGGCGGCGCGGTTGCGCGCGACGGCATCGCGGCTCTCAATCGCCTTGCGGAGGCCGGTCCGCGCGCGCAGCCACAGCACGGCGAGAACGCCCGCAGCCACCAAACAAATACCGGCAGCGAATTCGATCACAATCGACCGCCCTTTAGCCGGAGAGCACAATCCCTGGCAGGTTGGCCCCCAAGCGGGCTAATAATCGAGTATTCCTAAAGAAAAGGAAAGTACCGGCGTTGGCGGGCTAGTCAAGGTCGGCGCGACAGCCGTTCCTCAATAGCGATAGTATTCCGGCTTGAACGGACCGGTCTCGGTCACGCCCAGATACTCAGCCTGCACCGGACTGAGCCGGGTCAGTTTGGCGCCGAGCTTGGCGAGGTGCAGCTGGGCGACCTTTTCGTCGAGATGCTTTGGTAGAACATAGACTTTATTCTCGTATTTGTTCGGATTGGTCCACAGCTCGATTTGCGCGAGCACCTGATTGGTAAAGGAGGCGCTCATCACAAAGCTGGGATGTCCGGTCGCGCAGCCCAGATTTACCAGCCGCCCCTTGGCCAGGACGATCAGCCGCTTGCCGTCAGGGAAGATGACCTCGTCGACTTGCGGCTTTACCTCCTCCCAGATGTAGTTGCGCAGCGAATCGATCTGAATTTCGCTGTCGAAATGGCCGATGTTGCAGACGATCGCCCGGTCGTGCATCTGCCGCATGTGGTCGAGCGTGATGACGTCGATATTGCCGGTCGCGGTGACGAAGATGTCGCCGACCGGCGCCGCCTCGTCCATCGTCATCACCTGGTAGCCTTCCATCGCCGCCTGCAGCGCGCAGATTGGGTCGATCTCGGTCACCGTCACCCGAGCGCCCTGACTGCGCAGGCTGGCCGCCGAGCCCTTGCCGACATCGCCGAAACCGGCGACGACCGCGACCTTGCCGGCCAGCATCACGTCGGTGGCGCGCTTGATGCCGTCGACCAGGCTCTCGCGCACGCCGTAGAGGTTGTCGAACTTCGATTTCGTGACGCTGTCGTTGACGTTGAACGCCGGCACCTTCAGCGTCCCGGCCTTCATCATCTCGTAGAGCCGGTGCACGCCGGTCGTCGTCTCCTCGGAGATGCCGCGGATCTCGGCTAGCAGGTGGGGATGGCGGTCGTGGACGATCTTTGTCGCGTCCCCGCCGTCATCGAGCACCATGTTCGGCGTCCAGCCGCCGGGCCCGGTGAGCGTCTGCTCGATGCACCAATCGTATTCCTCCTCGGTCTCGCCCTTCCAGGCGAACACCGGGACCCCGCGCGCCGCGATCGCCGACGCGGCATGGTCCTGCGTCGAGAAGATGTTGCACGAGCTCCAGCGCACGCTGGCGCCGAGATGAATCAGTGTTTCGATCAGCACCGCGGTCTGGATCGTCATATGCAGGCAGCCGACGATCCGCGCACCGGCGAGCGGTTTCCGTGCGCCATATTCCTCGCGCAAGGCCATCAGGCCGGGCATCTCGGTCTCGGCGATCGCGATCTCCTTGCGACCCCAATCGGCGAGGCCGATATCGGCGACCTTGTAATCGGTGAACTCGGGCATGCGATGCTCCTGCGATGACGCCGTCAGGCGCGGCAAAGGATGTATCAAGATATAAAGATATCTTTATATCGTCAACTTCATGCCGCGCATCGCGTCACTGCGCCTCGGCCATCGCGTTGAAATCGTCCAACAGCGCGGCTATCCGGCCGGAATCGGACTGGTCCATGATGGCGTGGGCGCGGCGTGTCGCGGCGACCATGTCGAGGCCGCGGACGCGCTGTTTGACCCTCGGGATGCTGTTGGGCGCCATCGACAGCTCGCGCAAACCCAAACCCAACAATAGCGCCGTGTAGCGCGGCTCACCGGCGATTTCCCCGCAAATGCTGATCGGAATGCGCCGGCGCACCGCCGCCTCGACGGCGAATTGAACGAGGCGCAACACCGCCGGATGCAGCGGGTTGTAAAGGTCGGCGACCTGCTCGTCGGTGCGGTCGATGGCGAGCGTGTACTGGATCAAATCGTTGGTGCCGACCGCGAAGAAATCGGCCTCGCCGGCGAGCGCGTCGGCGGCGAGCGCCGCTGCCGGCACCTCGATCATCGCACCGAGCGGCGGCAGCGCCTTCGGCAGACGCAGCCCGCGCCGACGCAGCCGCCGGGCGACCTGCTCCATCGCCTCGCGGGTGCGGCGGATCTCGCCGACGGTCGAGATCATCGGCAAGAGAATACGAACCGGCCCCTCGCTGGCGGCGCGCAACATCGCCGCGAGCTGCGGATCGAGCAGCCGCCGCTCCCTGAGCGACAAGCGGATCGCCCGCAATCCGAGCGCCGGGTTCGCCGCCTCGCTCGCGGCATAGCCGGCGAGCGCCTCGGGCAGCTTGTCGCCGCCGACATCGAGGGTACGCAGGGTCACCGGCCGCCCTTCCATCCCCCGCACCAGCCCGAGGAAGAATTCGTACTGCTCCTCCTCTTCCGGCAAATCCTCGCGGTTCATGTAGAGAAACTCGGTACGCACGAGGCCGAGCCCCATCGCCCCGTTGGCAACGGCCTGTTCCAGTTCGACCGGAAGTTCGAGATTGGCTTCGAGCCGGATCTCGATGCCGTCGCGGGTTACCGCCGGCACCCGCCGCAAGCGACCCAGATGACGCCGCTCGCGCACGAATTCTTCTTGCCGCCGTCGGTAAGACTCGATCGTCGTTGGCGAGGGGTCGATGACCACAGTTCCTGAGGTCCCGTCGACCACGATCTGGCCATCCCCGCTGGCGCGGTCCAGTAGCCCGGGGACCCCAAGAACCGCCGGCAGGCCCAAGCTGCGCGCCATGATTGCGGTGTGGCTCTCTGGACCACCGAATTCGGCGGCGAAGCCGCCGATCCGGCGCGGATCCATCAGCGCCGTATCCGCCGGCGTGACCTCTTCCGCGAGGACCACCGCGCCACCGGTCAGGCTCGAATAGGCCACATAAGGCTTTTTCAGCAGGTTACGGATCAGCCGAGCGCCGACCACGCGGATATCGTCGATGCGCGCCGCGAGGTAGGGGTCGCGCATTGCGGCGAAGGTCTTGCCGATATCCTCGATCTCGAGCTGGATCGCGCGCTCGGCATTGATCCGATCACGGCTGATGCGATGGTGTACGCCCCGAATCAGACGCGAATTCGCGAGCATCGCGAGGTGCGCGTCGAGCACGTAGCCGATTTCGTCGGCGGCTGATCCGGGTAGGGCTGTCGCGCGTGCCTTCAGCTTGCGCAGTTGCTTGGACGAGAGGGCGACGGCTTCGCTGAAGCGGGCGCGCTCTTTCTCGAGGTCGCCCGGGTCAATGTGGCTCTCGCTGACCGGGAGTTCGCCGCGATCGCCGACATAGGCCGGCCCGATGGCGATGCCCGGCGATACGCCGATCCCGAATAGAACCTGCTCGCTGCCTGTGCTGCCCTCGGAGCTCTCGTCAATCCTCATCGAACTTGCATTCGATCAGGCGAGCGAGGGTGTCCACCGCCGCCGCCGCGTCCGGCCCGGCTGCGGTGATCTCAATCAGCGTCCCGGAGGCGGCCGCGAGCATCATCAAGCCCATGATCGACCGGCCCGATACGGCGGTGCCGTTCTTGCGAACCGAAATCTCCGCGTTGAATTGCCCCGCGGTCTTGACGAAGCGGGCCGCGGCGCGGGCGTGCAGCCCGCGCTGGTTGCAGATCTCGACGGTTCGTCGAGCCTCGGTGGCGGGTTGCGGAGTTTGGCCGGCAAGGTCCTGAGCATTCGTATCGGGGATCATCGGCGAGCATCCGCAAGCAGCTGGGAAGCGACATTGATGTATTTGCGCCCGGCTTCCTGCGCGCCGAGCACCGCGCGCTCGAGCGTCGCCGTCTGGCGCAGGCTGGCGAGCTTGATCAGCATCGGCAGGTTGATCCCGGCGATGACCTCGATCTTGCCGCGGTCCATCACCGAAATCGCCAGGTTCGACGGCGTGCCACCGAACATATCCGTCAGCAACACCGCGCCCTCGCCACTATCGACATCAGCGACACAGCGAAGGATCTCCTGCCGGCGCTGCTCCATATCGTCTTCGGGACCGATGCAGACGGCGGCGATCTGGGCTTGCGCCCCGACGACATGCTCAAGCGCGGCCACGAATTCTGCCGCCAGCCGTCCGTGCGTCACCAAGACCATCCCGATCATCGAGAACCCTTTGCGCCGCCTCGTTGCGGGCGCGCGTCGCCGCGCGGGCGCTTAGCCGTGTCGGCGGTGCCGCAGATCAAGTTCGCGATGACGAAATCGGTGCGTCTACGCAGGGCAGAGGCCACTTGCCGCTCGCGCCGGAAGCTGTTGGGGATGGCTCCGGCGGGAGCATTGGGGTAAGTCGCGCTGCATATAGCGCTCTCCGAGCGGTTCGTCATCACGCTTGATGAACAGGTCACAGACAATCGGAAGTCTCGTAATGCGCTCAACGGTTGCGAGGAGGCCAAGAGTTGCGCTCATTCTGCTGTGAGCATCGCGGGAAAACCCGGCTCGCTAAAAACGCGCAGCGCGAGCCGCAGTTTCGCCGGGGCCGAAGCCTCGAACGGGGTCAAGGCGATCACTGGCAGGTCCAGCCCGAGAACACACTCGGCGCGCAGCGGCGGCAGCCGCTCGATTGCCTCTGTGGGCACCAGATCGGCGATCAGCGCCAGCGGCGCCTCCATCAGCGGATTGAGCCGGAGGATGCCGATGCCGCGCACCTCGATCAGTCCGGCGATGGTAGCGGGCGGGCGGACGACAATCTTGTCGCCGAGGCGGACAAGCTCGCTCTGATCGTCGGCGACAAGTTGCCCACCGGCGTCAATCAGTCGCAGACCCAGATCCGACTTTCCCGAACCCGAGGGACCGCGCAGCAGCACCGCGCGCAGGCCAAGTTCGGTAGCAACCGCAACCGCAGTGCCATGGATGAGGCAGGGGGCGGTCATGGCGGCCCCGGCAGGCGGATCGAAAACCGCGCACCGCGCACCGCGCCCGTCGCGTCGGTCCGGTTGTCGGCCCAGATCCGGCCGCGATGCGCCTCAACGATTTGCTTGGAAATCGAGAGACCGAGCCCCGAATGGGTGCCGAATTTCTCCCCGGCCGGCCGTTCAGTGTAGAACCGATCAAAAATCGCGGTCAATTTGTCTTCCGGAATCCCGGGCCCGTGATCTTCCACGATGACCAGCACCGCGCGGCCGTCATGGGCGGCGCTGATACGGATTTCGCCTGCCGGTGGGCTGAACGAAACCGCATTGGCGACGACATTGACAAACACCTGGGACAGCCGGCTTTCGACCCCGGGCACGATCAGCGGCCGTCCGCGCTCGGTGATATCGAGCGCGAGCCGTGGTGCGCCATCCGTCCGGGTTGTCTCATTCATTTCCGCGATGGCGCGCAGCATCGCCCCGATATCGGTCGGCGACACTTCGAGGCGGCTGAGCTCGGCGTCGAGACGCGAGGCGTCGGAGATGTCGGTGATCAGCCGGTCGAGGCGCTCGACATCGTCCTGAATGATCGCCATCAGCCGGCGCTGCTTTGCCGGATCCTCGATGCGGGATGCGGTCTCAACGGCGCTACGCAGCGAGGAGAGCGGGTTCTTGATCTCGTGCGCGACATCGGCGGCAAAGCTTTCGATCGCGCTCATCCGCTGCCACAGCGCGTCGGTCATCTCGCGTAACGAGCCGGACAGCTCGCCGATCTCATCACGCCGCTCGGTGAAATCGGGGATGTCGATATAGGTGCCGCGGCCGCGCGCGCGCTCTGCTGCCGCGGCGAGCAACCGGATCGGCCGGGCGATCGTACCGGCAAGGTAAAGCGACAGCAGCACGGTAACCAGGACGGCCACGGCGAAGATACGCAGCAGCTCGAGCCGGACCGTTCGCAATTCCTCTTCAATCTCGCCGCTGCCGGTCGACAGCATGACGGCGCCGAGCACCTGCTTGTAGCGCTGCACCGGGACCGCCACGCCTATCACCAGACCGCCGGTCTGCGGGTCGCTGCGCACCGCCGAACCGCTCTCGCCGTGCAGCGCGCGCAGGGCCTCACTATAACTCTCGGCTGTTTCGCTCTCGCGATATACCGGGTACTTGCGCCGGCTCGGCAGCTGTTCGGTAATCCAGTCGTAGACCGCATCGGCTGTCCGCGACAGCAGCCTCTTGTGTTCCACGGGCGGCAGCTCGGTGACCTGCACCGCGACTCCCGCCCCGCGGAGCAGCCGGCTGTCGGCGATCAGCTTGCCTTGAGTGTCGAACAGCCGCGCCCGGGTGCGAGTCGGCTCCACGAGCCGACGCATCATCTGACGCGCCAGATCGGGCAACAGGATCTCGCCTTCGTCGGCAGAATCAAGTACCGCGCCCTCACCAAGCGCGGCGGCGAAAATCTCGCCCTGCGTGCGCAGCGACTCGACCTGCTGCCCGATCAGGCTCGCCTCGAATTTGCCGAGATAGAGAAAACCGACCGCGAGCAGCGCCAGCGGTAGCACATTGACGGCAATAATCCGCCGGGTCAGTGGCGAGACCGCCGGCCAAGGGAGCCATCGCCGACGATCGGGCTCAGCCCGCATGCTGGTCAGCCTATCGGTGCGCGGCAAATCGCGGGCCGTGCCCGCCGCGGACCATTCCGCGCGCGCTGTCGGCTCGCCCGACGGCGTTCCTGGCGAAGGTTTCGCCGCTACTTTCGCGTCAGCGGTCGCGGTATCGGTATCCGACGCCATAGAGCGTTTCGATCTGCCCGAACTCGCTGTCCACGGCCTTGAATTTCTTGCGGAGCCGCTTGATATGGCTGTCGATCGTGCGGTCGTCCACATAGATGTGCTCGCCATAAGCCGCGTCCATCAGCTGGTCGCGGTTTTTGACGTGGCCAGGACGTTGCGCCAGCGATTTGAGGATCAGGAACTCGGTCACCGTGAGCTCCACTGGCTCGCCACGCCAAGTGCACAGATGACGCGCCGGATCGAGGCTCATCTCGCCACGGGTGATGACCGGCTCGCCCTGGCCGTCGTCGCGCTCTCGCGCCAGCTCGCCCCGCCGGAGCAGGGCGTGAATGCGAGCGATCAGGAGCCGCTGCGAAAACGGCTTCTTGATGTAGTCGTCGGCGCCCATGCGCAGGCCGAGCAGCTCGTCGACCTCGTCGTCTTTTGAGGTCAGAAAAATGACCGGGATGTGGCTTTTGGTCCGTCGCAGCTGCTCCAGCATGTCCATCCCGTCCATGCGCGGCATCTTGATGTCGAGCACCGCGAGATCGACCGGCTGTGCGGCCATGCCCTTGAGCGCTTCGGTGCCGTCGCTGTAGCACCGCACCGAAAACCCCTCGGCCTCCAACGCCATCGAAACAGAGGTCAGGATGTTGCGGTCGTCGTCGACGAGAGCAATCGTATTCGCCACGGATACGTCCCCCAAAATGCCTTGCGGCGACCGCGCTCCCGCCGCTCGGACGATCTGCGTCTAAATATGGCCGCTTGGCGGCAAACAAAAAAGGCCGGTTACACAGCTATTCGCCGCGACCATACGCCTCGTCATGCTGTAACCTGGGGCAAATGCCCGCATCGCATCGTGACTTTTTGGTTCGCACGATGAACAACATCTTTGCAGCATGCCAGCTCTCCCGTTTGAAAAGAGCGGTTCGCCATGCCGGGTGACAGCGAATCCGATCGTGCTCTTACGGCCAGGCAGCTCATTCGCGGCCGCGATCGCGCCGCGCTGGCCACGAACCTCGACGGACGGCCGTACGTTTCTCTGGTTATTACCGCGGCGGACATAGACGCCAGTCCTTTATTGCTGTTGTCCGATCTCGCGCAGCATACCCAAAACCTCGTCGCGAACTCGTCGGTGTCACTGCTGTTCGACGGCACCGGAGAGTATCCAGACCCGCTGACAGGGCCGCGGCTGACCGTGCTCGGCCGGGCCGAACGCTGCGAGGATACGCATGCGGCCGCGCGCTTTGCGGCGCGCCATCCCTCAAGCGCCGTGTACGCGGACTTCGCCGATTTCCACCTGTACCGGGTTTCGATCGAGCGAGGTCATCTTGTCGCAGGATTTGGCCGGATTTTCTGGATAGAGGCGGAGGAGCTGCGTTTCACGGCCGATGCCGCCACGCTAGCCGCCGCCGCGGCGGAGATCGTCCAACACATGAACACGGATCATGCCGAAGCCGTCACCCTCTATGCCGAAAAGCTCCTGGGGCGCCACGGCGCGGGCTGGCGGATAACTGGAATCGACCCGGACGGCGTCGATCTGCGCCGCCCAATGGAAGCTGGCGGTGAAACCGCTCGGCTAAGCTTCTCCCAACCGGTGCTGACCCCGGCGCAGGCCCGCGCCGCGCTCGTTGCGCTGGTGCAGGCGGCACGCAATATGCAGCAGAATTGATCGAATTCGTGTGATCCACCGCCGGTTTCGCGGCAATCGGTCCGCTTGCCGGGCGAATGCGCGGGGGTTATCGTGCCGGCCAATTCAGAA
This sequence comes from Allostellaceae bacterium, assembly GCA_036008175.1. GTDB lineage: Bacteria > Pseudomonadota > Alphaproteobacteria > ATCC43930 > CGMCC-115725 > DATARH01. The sequence goes on along the minus strand of DASYOB010000135.1, from coordinate 10,146 downwards.
ACCGGGATACGGCCGGGCGCGATCGGCGACCGACCGACGATGGAGGAAACCTTGGACACGGCGGAAAAACCGGCGGCTTCGCGCACGCCCCGCTTCGACCTCGAAAGCCAAGGAATGCGGCATCTCGGGACCGTCCATTGGAACCTGACGGCGCCGTATCTTTACGAGCATGCGGTTCGCCGGCAAGAGGGCGAGCTTGGCTTCGGCGGCAGCTTTGTTGCCAATACCGGAAAACACACCGGCCGCTCGCCTAGAGACAAATACATCGTCAACGAGCCGGGTACGAAAGATACGGTCTGGTGGGGCGACATCAACCAGGCGATCGACCCCGAGCGCTTCGACGGCCTGCATCAGCGGATGCTCGCCTATCTGCAGGGGCGCGAACTGTTCGTGCAGGACCTCTATGCCGGCGCCGATCCAGAGTACCGGCTGCCGGTACGGGTAGTCAGCGACCATGCCTGGCACAGCCTGTTCTCGCGCAACATGTTCATCCGGCCGCCCGAGTCAGAGCTCGAGGATTTCGAGCCCGCCTTCACGATCCTGCACGCGCCCAATTTTCTCGCGATCCCCGAGCTCGACAGGATCCGCTCGGAAACCTTTATCCTGGTCAATTTCGCCTCCCGGCTGGTGCTGATCGGCGGTACCCGCTACGCCGGCGAGATCAAGAAATCCGTGTTCGGCTATCTCAATTTCGTGCTGCCGACGCGCGATGTGCTGCCGATGCATTGCTCGGCCAATGTCGGGCCGAAGGGCGATTGCGCGATCTTTTTCGGCCTGTCGGGCACCGGCAAGACGACCCTGTCTGCCGACGGGTCGCGGACCCTTATCGGTGACGACGAGCACGGCTGGAGCCCGCGCGGCATCTTCAATTTCGAGGGCGGCTGCTACGCCAAGGTGATCAACCTGTCGCCGACCGCGGAGCCGGAGATCTACGCCACGATCACCCGCTTCGGCACGGTGCTCGAAAACGTGGTGCTCGACCCGGTGACGCGGATGCCGGACGTCGACGATTCGAGCCTTACCGAGAATACGCGGGCCTGCTATCCGCTCGACTTCATCCCGAATGCCGACCCGCACAGCCTGGCGCCGCATCCGAAAAACGTGATCATGCTGACCTGCGACGCGTTCGGGGTCATGCCGCCGATCGCCAAGCTCAGCGCCGAGCAGGCGATGTACCACTTTCTGTCGGGCTACACCGCGCAGGTGGCCGGCACCGAGGTCGGGCTGGGCAAGGAGCCCCGGGCGGTGTTCTCGACCTGCTTCGGCGCGCCGTTCATGCCGCGACATCCCTCGGAATATGCCAGGATGCTCGGCGAGCGCATCGCGCGCTACAAGGCCGATTGCTGGCTCGTCAACACCGGCTGGTCGGGTGGCGCCTACGGGGTCGGCAAGCGCATGGCGATCGCCCATACCCGCGCGCTGCTGCGCGCGGCGCTCGACGGCAGCTTGGCCAAGGCACCGATGCGCCAGGACGGCAATTTCGGCTTCCTGGTGCCTGAGAGTTGCCCGGAGATCCCGGGCAATGTGCTCGACCCTCGCGGCACCTGGTCGGACGGCCGGGCCTATGACGAGGTGGCCCACAGCTTGCGCGGCCGGTTCGAGAACAATTTCGAGAAGTTCGAGCCCTTCGTCGGCAGCGAAGTGAAGCGCGCCGCGATCCGCGCCGCCGCTTAGCGGCGTCTTGGACCGCGGGCGGGACGCCCGCCTGATAGCGGCCGAGACGGCCGCGGTCCGTTATGTTTCGGAACATTGCAGCGTCGCCGCCTGTTTCTGCCGGCATGCTGACAATCGCGGAAGCGCAGCGGCGGACCGAGAATTTTCTAACCGGCCAGATGCTCGAAGCGCTGCGCGCGGTCGAGTACGAGCTGCCGAGCTTCGATACCGAACCGCGCGAAATGTCGCTCTCTGTTGCCGCACGCGCGCGGGTGGCGATCGGCATGTCCGTGGCGCGTCGGATGCGACCTATATCGTCGAAGCGTTCGGCGACGGGTTGTTGATGCAGCTGCAGCTCAACGTGCTCCGGCGCTCGACGCTAGCACGCTGGCGGTGCATCTCGACCGCTGGCGCATCGGTGCGGAGCATGCCGGCTGGAAATTCGGCTGGCGCGACGCGCCGATTACAGGTCCATTGGGCGCCGGTGACGCCGGCCGCCCGATATGTCGAGACCTATTGCTGCGCCCTCACCGTCGCCGATTTCCTCGAAAACGAGCCAGAGCAGCTCTACTGGCGCACCGACATCGTGCAGATGACCCGATATTTCATCCTCGAAGCTGCGCGGTGCGGCGTGCGGCTGTCGCCGCGAAAGGCCGGCTTCCCGGTCTGCCCCAAGGTCGCATCAGCGGGATCCCGCGTAAGCGACACAGTGCTGCGACTTTGGGGAGACCGCAATTACAGGAGCAAGTCCGTATTTGATCCCCCTGGCTACGCCGAGACCTGACAACTTGCCAACATAAGCGGCCTAAGGGCGAGGCTTCTCTTTCGTTCGAGATGCGGGCAGGTTTCTTGCTCGGCTTGGCGAGGTCCCGGTCCATCGTTTGAAGGCATGGTTGAACGCCCCAACCTCGGAATATCCGAGCAACCAGGCGATCTGCTGCAAGGAAATCGGCTGATCTTCGAGGTAACGAACAGCAAGGCGGTTCCGTAGCCCGTCTAAAACGTCGCCAAAGCTGGTGCCCTCCTGGGCAAGGTGCCGTCTGAGCGAGCGAACGCTCATGCCAAGCTGTTTGGCGACGTTAGCCGCTTGTACGTTGCCGCTGGCAAGCACGCCGTGGAGGTGGTTTTCAACGACGCTCCGCAGCCCGGCCGCGCTACGCCTTTCCGAGAGTAAATCGTCACCATGGACTTCCAAGATCTGCAGCAGGTGCCTGTCCTCGGAGATTATCCGCAAGTCCATGATGCTTCGTGGCAGGACCCAACAGTCTGTGATTTGCCCGAACTCGACCGGGCATCGCAGGATACGGTGAATCTCCCTAAACCCGGAGTTCCGGGTGTGCGCAAAGGTCATGCGTGAAGGTGCGAAATCGCGGTTCGTCAGCTTGCACAATGCTCTGTTGAACGCCAGGGCGATCAGTTCGGAATGCTGTCGAACCGGCGCGTCATGTGTCAGGACGCGGCGGAAGGTCAGGAGGCTCTCGTCTTTCTGCTCCGAGATCTCGAGGCGAATTTCTTCATTTATCGTTGCTGCGTATCGTTGCAGGTGTTCGAGGGCTTCAGCCACGGTCGTGGATGACGCGGCCAGGTAGTAGAGGAGACCGATATCTCGCAGGTCCATCTCCGCTGCAACTTGCAATCCGAGCAGCGAATTGTTCGTCTCGATCGCGGCGAGTTCGAGGAACCGATGCTGCGAAGCAACCGACACGCCGCCCGGGTCCTGCGTCAACTGACTGCGCGAAAGCTCGGCCTCCGATAATAGCGGCTCGCCGTCGAACCCGTTCCTGTCCAGGAAGTACAGGGTTTCACGTGCGGCAATGCCGCGGGTCCATAGAAACGGAAACTGAGAGATATCGCTTTGCCGGGCTCTCATGTCGGCCGATCCCTCCCGATGAAGCTCCCTATCCAGCACAAGATCAGGTCATTCCCTGGCGGGTCCGGCCCGGTTGTCCAAAGGACAACGAAGATATCAACTTTTTGGCCGGAATTATCAAGCAGGCGTACCGAACAACGCCCCACCTACACCCGCCATGAGACGGAAAACCGCAAAAATCTACATTCGGGTCGAGCCGCAGTTGGTCGAGAGAATCGACGCTTGGCGCGTCCGGCAGCAGGTGCATCCCAGCCGAACTGCCGCGATCGTCCATATGATCGAGCATTTCCTGGCGAATGTTCCACCGGGAGTGGAGGTCATTTGGCGGAGGCTGTTGGACCGGCCCGATGCCCCGGCCTTGCCTGGCAATCCCGTCGAGGGGCGAAAGAAAAAAAAGGATCGAGAGGGCTCTTCATGAACCAGAGGAGCAGGGACCCTCGCAAAGCACCACGCAATCCAAGCTGGTATCGACAGGAGGCCGAGCGAGTTCGCCAGAGGGCCGCGACGATCACCGCCGATGACCAATTGCGGGACAGCTATCTGTGCTTGGCCCGCGAATATGAACGGCTGGCGGCGATTTTGGAGCGTGGATCCCCCGATCACAACACGGATCCAAGGCGATGATCACAATTCTCGCGATCGACGCCGATCCCGGGGTGCGGCTTACTGCTCGATGCGTGCTGAAGCGCGCTGGCTTCACGGTGATCACAGCCGCCGATCGACGCGGTGCGCTCGCCTGCCTGGCCTCGCTGAAGGCCGATCTGGTGATCTGCGACATCGACGAGGATCGGAGCAACGAGCCGACGCTCCGCGATAGCGGCAATTGGGATCCAGGCATGCGAATGCTCGTCCTGTCACGCAAGGATCTGAGCAGCCCGGCGCCCGCAACGTGCGATGACGGCCTTCTCGGCAAGCCCTTCACCGAGAGCGAGTTGCTGACGGCAGTGCGGCGTTCCCTCGCGCAGCCAGCCTCGCGCTCTCAGCGTCGGCGCGGCGCCGCGCCGCCCACGCCACCATCAAGCCGATAAATGCCGCGGTAATGCCAACGAGGGCGGAAACATCATGCTAAATGCAGACAGAATGTCACCCGTCGAGCTGCTGCAGAGGGGCAGCGAGAACGGTCCCTGTGAGCCCGACGATGGCGAAAGAAAAAGCACCCTTCATGAACCAGGGGAGCAGTGATCTTCGCGGTTGGTCACCCGCTCGCTTGCGACCGCAGCCGGTGCGTCAACACCAGAGCGGCAGAGAACCATTGAAAGCATCCCGGAAGATAGAACATGCTTACTGAGGCACGTATTCGCCAGTTGGTGCAAGAGATGCACGCGATCTGCGCTCGGCATCTCGTTGAACTCGGCGAACCATCACAACAGCTGGAAGCAATGACCGAGCTGCAAAGCGCGGCCCGCCGCGTCGTGTGGGCGTGGCACTACACCAGTGACGATGCTTGCAAACGGCTCAAAGATGCGATGACGCAGATCGAGGACATAGTGGGTTCGCCCGTCAAGGAGACTGACATTTAATCTGCCCGACCGCCAAAGAAAGCAGTCGCCGGGCACCAACAGCCGTTTTATGCATTCGCGCGTCAGTGCCGCTGGAAGTAGACGCGGCGGAGCTGCTCGCGGAAGCTTTGGCTCGCCGCGATCGCGGCGTCGAAATCCGGCTTGGCGAGGATATAGGCATCGACCGGCTTGGCCGCGATGACATTGGCGTTGCGCGGGTCACCGGTCAGCAGCGCCAGCTCGCCGAAGAATTCGCCGGAGCCGAGGCGAGCGATCTCGTGGCCCTCCCGCTCGACCTGGACCTCGCCGTCGGAAATCAGGAAGAACTCCTCGCCGACATCGCCCTCATGGATGATCACCTCGCCCGGCATGAACTGCTTGCGCGTCATCTGCTCGGCAACGTGGGTCAGTTCGTTCGGGGTCAGGTTCTTGAACGCCTCGACGCCTTTCAAGAACTCGCAGATCCGCAGCGCGTCGTTGAGCACGATATCGGAAACGATCCGGCCGTCGACCATGTGCACGAGGCGGTCGGCCAGTTCGATGATCCGGTGGTCGTGGGTCACCATCAGGATCGCCGCTCCGTCCTCCTCGGTCAGGTCCTTGAACAGGCGGACGACATTGCGGGTAGCGTCCTTGTCGAGCGCAGCGGTCGGCTCGTCGGCAAGCACCAGCTTCGGGCGGTTGACGAGCGCACGCGCGATCGCCACCCGCTGTCGCTGTCCGCCCGAGAGTGAATGCGGCTTGTGATCCAGGCGATGGCCAAGCCCCAAACGTTCGAGCATGTCGACGCCGCGCTGGCGCATTTCCGCGCCCGAGCGGGCGCCGTCGAGCTGTAAGGCCAGCTTCACGTTCTCGTACGCCGTCAATGAGTCGAACAAATTGTGCAGCTGGAAGATGAAGCCGATGCCGCGCCGAACCCGCACCAGCTCGCGTGGCCCGAGGGTCGATAGGTTATGGCCGAGAACCTCGATACGGCCCTGCTGCAGCGATCGCAGAGCGCCGATCAGGGTCAGCATCGTGGTCTTGCCCGACCCCGAGGGGCCAGTCATCACCACGAGCTGTCCAGGGGAGATGTCGAGCCGGTTGTCGAACAGAACCTGAAAGCGCGCGTCGCCCTCGCCGTAGAAGAAATCGACGCCCTCGGCGCGCACCACGGGTTCGGTCCAGTTCAGCTCCGCCCAGGGGTTGGTTTCGTCGGGCAAATCCATCAGAAGACCTCGGCCGGGTCAGCGGTGATCACCCGTCGCACGGCGAGACCTGCAGAAAGTAGGCACATGCCCAAGGTCAAGCCGAAACTGATCAACATTAGCCGCAGTGTCATATGCATCGGCAAAAGCGCTAGATCGCCGATCACCCAGTACAGCACAAGGGTCAGCAGCCAGGCCGGCACATAGGCGACCAATGCCGACAGCGCGGCCTGTTCGAAAACGACCCGCATCAGATATCCGGTTCGAAATCCCATCCCCTTCAGCGTAGCGTATTGCGGCAGCTGATCGGACAAATCGGTGTAGATGATCTGGTACGAAATCAGCATGCCGACGATAAAGCCAACAAAGGTGCCCATCCAGAAGATCGGTCCGGCGGAGGACAAATCGGCCTGAAAGGCCCGCTCGAAGGCGATCAGCTCGGATTTGCTCAGAACACGGACCTCAGCCGGCAATGCTGCTGCGACGGCGCGTTCGACACCTGCCACATCGGCGCCCGGTTGCACCTTGACCACGCCGAACTCGACCGGTACCGCAGCGAGGTTCTCGGGACTGCCCGCCAGGAAACCGGCGAAGCTGCGGTCGCTCATCATGGCCGTGCCGCTGGCCATGAAGTCGGGGCCGAGCGCATAGCTGCCGACGATATGCACGGTCCGGCCATTCAACTCGGTTTCGCGCGCGTTGCCGCCCATGCCGAGAAACGGTCGGGCGCGCCGGTCGACCAGAACGGAATCCGCCTGCTTCAGGCGATCGCTTTGCGCCTTGACCTCGGACAACAGGAACGGCGGATGGTCGGGATCGAAGGCGAAGACCTGGATCAGGTAGGAGTCGTCGCCGGTCGGGTCTTTCCAGAAGAAGCGCTGCCAGGATGCGTATAACGGCGTGACGTTGGCCACCCCAGCGACTTTCCCTACAGGATCGAGATCGCGCGGCGCGAAGGGGTCTTCGCTGCCGAAGCGGTATTTGCTTGCCCGCATCACGAACAAATCGCCGTCGAGTTGGCGGATCATGCCGAGCGAGGCGTCGAAAAAGCCGCGCTCGAAGCCGAGCTGGACCAGCATCAGCACAACGGCAAAGCCGATCCCGGCGCTCGATCGAATGAGGCGTCGCTTATTGGCGACCAGGTTGCGCCAGGCGAGCGGAACGAAGCGGGTATTCGGAAGCCTGGCGATGGTATCCGCAGTCAAGGTGGGTGGCCTCAGAACACTTCGGCGGGATCGGCGCGGCGCAACCTCCCCACCGACAGAAACGCCGAGATCACCGACATCGCCAGGGCGATCGCCAACACGCCCCCTAGCTCGGTCGGGCTCATGATCACGGGCAACAGCGTCTCGCCGCGGATGACCGCGTAAAGCCCTAACGCTGCGGCAAAGGCAGGGACAAAAGCGATCAGCATCAACGATACGGCCTCAGCAAGGACAATGCCGTTGAGAAACAAGCCGGTATAGCCGATGGCCTTCAGCGTCGCGAATTGCGGAAGTTGCCGGGTGATCTGCGTCGCCAGCGTCTGGTACAGCACCATGATGCCGACGACGATCGCGACGATCAGACCGGAGCCAAAAATCAGGCCGGTCCCGGTCCGCGTCGTCCAGAAGCGGACCTCATGGGCGGTCAGCTCCGGCCGGGTGAACACCTGCGTGTCGTTGGCCAGGCTCGCGCGCAGCGCCTGCGCGGTCCGGTCCGGGTCGGCGCCGGGCCTCAGCGTGACCAGCCCGAAATTGACCATATCGGCAGGACGGCCGGGGAACAGACGGAAGAAATTCTGTTCGTTGGCCAGCACGATGCCGAGGCCCAGAAACCCGGTGCCGAGCACATATTCGCCGCCGATGGTCGTGCGCTGGCCGTTGAGCTCAACGACGCGGCCGGGATTGAGCGGCCCGAAGATCGCTCGCGTCTGGCTGTCGACGAGCACGGTGCCAGGCCGTTCGAGCGCGGCAATCTGGCTGTCGATATCAGACACCGTAAACGGATGGCTCTGCGGGTCAAAACCGATCGCCGCTATATCGAGCCGGAGACCGCCGGCGGGGTCCTGCCATTTGGCGCCGCCGAGATAGACAGCGCTAGCCTGGGCAACCTCGGGATTGGCCCTGACCTGATCGAGCCGGGTGCGGGGAAATTGCCCCGATTCCGTCTGGTAGATGTATTTCTTGGAGACGACCAGCAGATCGAAGCGCATGTGGTCGTAGATCAGCATGCCGCCTTGTGGCACCGCGATGAAAAACCCGAGCTCGACGAAAATCAGCAGGATCGCGATAAAGATGCCGCCGATGGCGAGCGCGGTGCGTCCCTTTTGATGCGTCAGAATGCGCCAGGCGATCCGTAACGGCACGACCTCGCGGCCTCTCTGTAGTCTCGTCGAGGCCAAGTATAGGCGCGCGTAAGCTCCTCGTCCCCTGCGGTGGCAATCGGAGGCGATCGACAAAACCGCTTCCTGTTATCGCTCCGAAACAATCCTTTACCGGCGTAGACGCCGAGGATACGCAAGGGGCTTCATGTTCGGTGGAGTGCTGCGATGAAGGTCACCGCTCTCGACGTGCTGCGCTGCGACGCCGGCTGGCGCAACTACTATTTCCTGAAGTTGTCGACCGATCAGGGCATCACCGGCTGGAGCGAATTCGACGAGGGGTTCGGCTCGCCCGGCATCACCGCCGTCATCGAGCGGCTGACCAGCCGCGTTGTCGGCCAGCCGGTGTTCGATCACGAGCGCATTTTCGCCGAGCTCTATTGCCTGACCCGGCCGGCGGCCGGCGGGGTCGTCGCCGAAGGGCTCGGCGCGATTGAGAATGCGCTGCTCGACGCCAAGGCCAAGGCGTTGAACGTGCCGTGTTACGCGCTGCTTGGCGGCAAGATCCGCGAGCGCGTCAGGGTCTATTGGTCGCATTGCGCGACTTGGCGCATCAACCATCCGAGCTTCTTCCAGCCGGCCATCACCGATCTCGACGGCGTAAAGCAGATCGGCGCCGAGGCGAAGGAGCGCGGCTTCACCGCGCTGAAGACCAACATCTTCCTGCACGACGAGGCCGCACCGCGCGGATGGCGTCCCGGTTTCGGCGTGCCGTTCCTGCCCGAACTCAATGTCGAGAAGCGCGTCTTGCGCAATCTGCGCACGCATCTCGAGGCGATCCGCGACGGCGCCGGGCCCGACATGGACCTGCTCCTCGATCTCAACTTCAACGCCAGGACCGAGGGCTATTTGAAGATCCTCAGGGCGATCGCCGATATCGACATGTTCTGGATCGAGATCGACAGCTACAACCCCGAGGCGCTCGGTTATATCCGGCGGCAGAGCCCGCACCCGATCAGCTCTTGCGAGACCCTGCTCGGCTTGCGCGAGTTCCTGCCCTATTTCCGCGCGCAGGCAATGGATGTCGCGATCATCGACGCGGTATGGAACGGGGTATGGCAGTCGATGAAGATCGCCAATTCAGCCGAGGCGCACGAGGTCAACATCGCGCCGCATAATTTCTATGGCCACCTCGCCTCGTTCATGAATGTGCATTTCGCGGCTGCGGTGCCCAACCTGCGGATCATGGAGATCGATGTCGACCGATTGCCGTGGGACGGCGAATTGTTCACCCACGCGCCCGAATTCACGGACGGGCATTTCGCGGTGCCGGACCGCCCGGGCTGGGGCACCGAACCCGTCGAGGAGGCGCTTGCCGCGCACCCGCCGAAATCGCCGGGCGGCCTTATGAGCTACCGGCGGGGGAGTTGAAGGGGCCGCTCAAGCCGGCGAGGGAGAAGCAATGCCGCTTGCCGATATCGAGACAATCGTTATCGTCATCATGGAGAATCGGTCGTTCGACCGCATGGTGGGCTATCTCAGCCTGCCGACCACGCCGTCGCCGCTGCCGGTGGAAGGATTGCGAGCCGATACAACCTCAAGCCAAAGGGCAAGCGTTCCTGGCCGATATCTATA
>DASYOB010000134.1:0-31049 GCA_036008175.1 Allostellaceae bacterium | reverse complement strand
ACCCGGGCGATCGGCGTGATCCCCATGCCGAGCGCGGCGACGCACACCGCCGCCGCGGTCTCCAGCGAGGTCGGGTTGTGCTCGAGGTCGATATAGACCGCGTCGAAGCCGCAAGCCGCCGCGATCATCGCGATGTTCGGGGTGCGTAGCTGGTTGACCCCCATGCACAGCACCAGCTCGTTCGCCTTCAGCATCTTCTTGGCGCGGTTCTCGCCGATTTGCGTGGGCATCGCCTTCCTCCTCCGCGATCGTGCTCGTGCGAGCATCCCGCGCTTCGCCAGCCTGCGCAACGCGCCTATAGTTTACCGATGAGCGACAAATTCCCCGAGCCACTTTCCGGCATCGTCATGCCGCGCTTTGGCGAGGTCGCGACGTTCATGCGGCTGCCAATTGAGCGCGACCCGAAAAAGCTCGACATCGCCCTCGTCGGGGTGCCGTGGGACGGCGGCACCACCAACCGCCCCGGTGCGCGGCATGGCCCGCGCGAGATCCGCAACATGTCGACGCTGATGCGCCGGGTGCACCATGTGAGCCTGGTCGCACCTTACGAGTTGTGCCGGGTCGGCGATCACGGCGACACACCGATAAACCCGATCGATCTGCACGACTCGCTGAAGCGGATCGAGGCCTTTTACGCGGCGCTGCATGCCGCCGACGCGGCGCCGCTGTCGGCCGGCGGCGACCATCTCGTCACCCTGCCGATCCTGCGCGCGATCGCCCGCGAGCGACCGGTGGGGGTGGTGCATTTCGACGCCCATTCCGACACCACCGACAGCTATTTCGGCGGCGAGAAATACACGCACGGGACGCCGTTTCGCCGCGCGGTCGAGGAGGGGTTGATCGACCCCAAGCGGATGATCCAGATCGGCATTCGCGGCTCGATGTATTCGGCCGACGAGAAGGATTGGGCGGAAAGCGTCGGCATCCGCATTATCCACATCGAGGAGTTCTTTCGGCTCGGGCCGGAGACGGTCGTGGCCGAGGCGCGCCGCATCGTCGGCGACGGACGGACCTATGTCAGCTTCGATGTCGACGGGCTCGACCCGGTCTACGCGCCGGGCACCGGCACGCCTGAGATCGGCGGCTTCTCGACCGCCGAGGCGCAGCAGATGATCCGCGGCCTCGACGGACTCGACCTTGTCGGCGGCGATATCGTCGAGGTGTCGCCGCCCTTCGATCCCAGCGGCAACACTGCGCTCGTCGGCGCCACGATGATGTTCGAGATCCTGTGCGTGCTGGCGCCGGCAGTGCATCGCCGCAAACACCGCATGCAGCGGCTTTAGTTTTAATCGTCATTCCCGCGAAAGCGGGAATCCAGGGGTGACCGTTTCATCGCTTGCCCTGGACCCCCGCTTTCGCGGGGGTGACGACCTAACGAGGGAGGTACCGAATGGACGTCGATGCCGCGCTGAGCCCGATCGTCGAGACCGCTTCCGGCAAGCTGCGCGGCGGCGCGAGCAACGGGATCTTTGCCTTCAAGGGCGTCCCCTACGGCGCCTCGACGGCCGGCGCCAATCGTTTTATGCCGCCGCGCCCGCCCGAGCCTTGGGCCGGGATCCGCGACGCGCTCGGATATCGTGGTCAGGCGCCACAATTGCCGGGCCGGCCGGAGCGCCGCCCTGAGTTGCAGACCATCCTCGGCCCCAAGGACACGACGCCCGAAATCGAGGATTGCCTGACCCTTAATTTCTGGACCCCGGGGCTTGGCGACAATGCCAAACGGCCGGTCATGGTCTGGCTGCATGGCGGCGCCTTCGCTTATGGCTCCGGCAACCGCGCGGTGACCGAGGGCACGAGCCTGGCGCGGCGCGGCGATGTCGTCGTGGTCAGCGTCAATCACCGCCTCAACATCTTCGGGTTTCTGCATCTCGCCGACATCGGCGGCGAGCGCTTCGCCCATTCCGGAAATGCTGGGGTGCTCGACCTGGTCGCCGCGCTCGAATGGGTGCGCGACAACATTGAGCATTTCGGCGGCGATCCCGGCAATGTGACGATCTTCGGCGAGTCGGGCGGCGGCGGGAAGGTCAGCGTACTGCTGGCGATGCCCAGGGCGCGCGGCCTGTTCCACCGCGCGGTGATCCAAAGCGGCGCAACGATCCGGGTCTCGACCCGAGAGCGCGCCAACGCGCTGGCCGAGGCGGCGCTGAAAGAGTTCGGCATCGGCCGTGTCGACTGCGAGCGGCTGCAGCAGGTGCCGGCCGATCGGCTGGCGGCAGCGATCGCGCCGGCATCGCGCGCGGTCGGGCGCACCCGTTGGCCATTACTCGACCGCTACGATTTCGGCCCGGTCGCCGATGGCGCCGAACTGCCGCAGCAACCTTTCGATCCCGAGGCGCCGGCCATCGCCGACCACATTCCGCTGATGATCGGCGGCACCCGCGAGGAGAGCGGTTTCTTCCTCGCCGACGACGATGAGGTCTGGGAGCGGCGGTTGACCGAGGAATCGCTGCGGAGCCGCATCGCCGCCGTCGCCGGCGACGATGCGGGGCGAGTGCTCGACACCTATCGCACGCTATATCCGCAGGCCGACCGTGAAGGGCTGCTGATCGCGGCGCTGACCGGCTCGAATTTCTGGATCCGCACCGTGCTGCTCGCCGAGCGCAAGGCCGCCCGCCGCACCTCGCCGGTGTACATGTACTCGCTCGACTGGCAATCGCCCGCCTGCGCCGGGCGATTGAAGGCGCATCACGCGATGGACCTGCCCTTTGTGTTCGACACAACAGATGTACCGGACACGACCAAAGGCGCGCCCGGCGCGCGGGAGCTGGCGGGGGTGATGTCGGCGAGCTGGGCCGCTTTCGCCCGCGATGGCAATCCGGAAAATCCGGCGATCCCGCGCTGGCCGGCCTATACGCCCGACGAGCGGGCGACGATGGTTTTCGACGCGAACCGCCATGTCGTCACCGACCCGGACCGCGACGCGCGCCTGCTCTGGACCCTGATCGTCAGCCGGCAGGGTTAAGAGAGACCGAGCGCTTTTCGGGCGGCGGCGAGGGTCGCGTCCGGATCGCCGCCGGCATCGATGCGCGTCCACTCGAGCGGGCCGGGATCGGACGATAGCTGCCCAGCGAGGATTTCGCTGGTTGCATCGGAAGCGTCGCCTCGGCGTGTCCCAATGCGCTCGCGCATCGTTTCCGCCGGCGCGTCGAGCCAAAGCCCGACGAACGGCACTCCGCATTCGCCAGCAACGGCCGCGAAGGCCTGCCGCTCTTTCGGTCGCAAGGCGACGGCGTCGATCACAGCGGCATACCCAGCGCGCAACGCGGTCGCGGCGCCTTTGCACAAATCGCCATAGACAAGTGCGGTCACCTCGTCGGCATAGCCCTCCGGCGGCAGCGCGGTCTCCGGTTCGAGGCCGAAGCGGCGCTTGCGCAACACGTCGCTGCGCAAGACCCGCGCGCCCGGCGGCATGCCGAGCTCCGGCGCGAGCCGGGCGGCGAGGCTCGATTTGCCGCTGCCGCTCAAGCCGCCGATCGCGACCAGCCGCGCCGGTTGCGGCGCCAGCGCCCGCTCCGCGTCGTCGAGATAATGGCGTACCTCCGCGAGTTCCGGCCCCGGATCGCCGGGGTTTGCGCGTGCGATGGCGGTGGCGGTGACATGGGCGCGGATCACCGCCCGCAACGCCAGGAATAGCGGCATCGCCGCCAGCCCGTCATCCTCCTCGGTCAGGTCGAGGTAGCGGTTCAGGACGAGGTTCGCCAGGTCACGATGACCGCGATGGTCGAGGTCCATCAGCAGGAAGGCGAGATCGTACAGCACGTCGATGCTGGCGATGTCTTCGGAGAATTCGATCGCGTCGAACAGCACCGGTCGCGCGTCGAGGAGGCAGATGTTGCGGAGATGCAGATCGCCGTGGCAGCGGCGCACCTTGCCCTCGGATTGTCGCCGGTCGAGCAGCGCTTGGCTCGTCGCCGCCGCCTCGCGCAGCCGCGCTTCGACCTGATCGATCTGTGCCGCGTCGAAGCCGGCGTCCGCGCATTCGCGCAACACGCGCATATTGGTCTCGACCAATTCCGCCATCGCCGCGCCGCCGCCGCGATCGGACTGGATCTCCGCCTTTTCGTGAAATTCCGCGATATGTGCCGTCAGCGCCAGCATCAACGATGGTGAGAAGCCCCCGGCGGTCGCGACGTTTTCGAGCAGCAGCTGCTGGTCGAACCGCCGCATCACCACGACCCAGTCGAGCGCCTCGCCTTCGCCGGCCCAGCCAAATGTGCCGTCGGGCCGGCGCACGATCGCCCTGACTTCCAGATAAAGCTGCGGCGCGGTGCGTCGGTTCAGCGCCAGCTCTGCTGCGCAAGCGGCACGGCGCAGGGCCGGCGTGGAAAAGTCGGCGTACGGGTATTTGACCGCCCGCTTCAGCTTGTAGGCGCGATTGCCGGCCAGAAACACGATCGAGATATGGGTCTCGATCGTCTCAACAGGTCCGGTCGCGCCGGGATAGGAGGAGGGCTCGCGCAGAAAGGCGACGATTTCGCGCTGCTCGTCAGGCATCGACGCCCGTCACTCAGTCGCCGTCGAGACCGAGCGCGCGGCGGAAGCGGTTCTTTAGATAAACCCCGTCGCGCGACGGCAGCACCCGCGGCGGCTCATCGGCGCAGATTGCGATGCGGGCGAACAGGGTCTCGCCGGCGCCGTGCAGCCGCCGGGCGAAATCCTGGAGCGCGGCCATATCCGAAATGTCGTATGCCGCGTCGATGCCGCAGGCGCGGCCGACCCCGCATAGCGACACCCCGGCATCGGTGTGGCTCGGTTGCATGCCGGTCTCGGCGTAGCGGCCGTTGTCGAAGACCGCGATAGAGAGGTTTGGCGGACGCTGCACGCCGATCGTGGCCAGTGCGCCGAGGCCCATCAGCATCTCGCCGTCGCCGGTGACGACCAGCACCCGACGCTCGGGTTGCGCGACCGCCAGCCCGAACCCAATCATCGCCGCTCCACCCATCGCGCCCCAGAGATAGAAATTCGTATCGTTATCGCCGGCCGCCGCGGCATCGTAGGTGGTCGAGCCAAGCCCGGTGACCAATAGCAGGTCGCCGCGTCTTTCGAGCAGCACCCGCATTGCCTCGCGGCGATCCAGCCGCGGTAGACCGCGCTCGGCCGCCGCGCTCATTTCACCCACCGCTTGGCGCCGATCAGCCGCTGCGACAGCAACACCGCTGCCGCGAGGCTGCCGTTGAAGGCAATGTCGAGCGCGGCCGCTACTGTCTCGGCCGCTTCTTCAGGCTGCTCGACCCGATAGACCAGCACGTCCATCAATTCGAGCGCGGCCTGGGTCTTGGTCCCCATCGCCACCTGCCACGGGTTGAACTCGGCCCATTCGCCGCGCATCGTCACCAGCAGCAGGAGCGGGAAGCGGCACGCTTTCGCCAGCGACAGCATATTTATGCAATTGCCGACCCCGCTCGACTGCATCAGCAGAGCGGCGCGCTGGCCGCCAAGCCAAGCGCCGGCGGCGAGAGCAATGCCTTCTTCCTCGCTGGTCAGCGGAATGGCGCGAACTTCCGGATCGTCCTGACACAGCTCAATCAGGCGCGAATGGCCGGCGTCTGGAACATAGCCGACCTGCCGGATCTCGGCGGCTTTCAGAGCGATAAAGATCTGCTCACGCCAATCGGCCGCGGCCGCGTGTGGTGACCGCTCGCTCAAACCCCGCTCCGTCGCTGCCGCATCCAAGGCCGCAGCCTAGCACGGGGGTCGGCACGCGGCGCGGGTTACGTCGCGAGGGCGGGCGCCTGCTGATGTCGCTCCAACTCGGCGGCCTCTCGTTCGAGATCCTCGGCCATGCGCAGCCGCGACTCCCAGATCGCGGGGTTGCCGGTCTTTTCCGCAAATTCGCGGTACCAAGCGGCCAGCTCCCGCAATTTTTGTGGCTCGTCCATCGCTCGTCCGGAAACTACGTTGTCCCCCGTCAACACCGAGGCCGGAACGGCGTTCCTTATGGGAGCGGTGCGCGAGAGGTTCCCCCGGCACTCAACTCCCGCCACCAGCGCCGCGTCAGGATCAACGCCGCGAGGCCCATAAACCCGGTGATCGCCGTGGCCGACGGCGCCCCAATCGCGTCGGCCAATAGCCCGATCCACAGAAAGCCGAGCGGGCTGATGCCAATGCAGACCGACAGCACCCCATACATGCGGCTGCGCATCTCCGGGGGCGCCGCGAGGTAGATCAGGGTCGCCTGCATGACGCTGAAACCCGCGTTAAACAGGCCGGTCAGCAGCAGCGCCGTGCCCGCCAGCGGAATGTTCGGAACCAGCGCAAAGACGATCAGCAGAACGAGGTAGGACGCCACGCTCCCGATATAAAGGCGGGCGTAATGCGCCGGCCGGGCATAGATCCCGAGCAGGATCGCGCCGCCAAACGCGCCGATGCCGTCCATGCTCGCAAGCAACCCGATCCCGCTCGCGCCGAGGTGCAGATTGTCCTGCCCGATCACCGGGATCATCGAGGTGAACGGCCAGCCAAAGACGTTGTAAACGACTGTTATTATCAGCGTGCCGATCAGCCTTGGGTCATGCCGCACCACCATGAGCCCTTCGATGATCCGCTCCACGACGCCGCCCCGCGCGCCGGGCGCCTGGGCACTGCCATGGCGCAGCCTGAGCACCGCGAGCAGCGAGATCAGGTAGCAGAGAACGCTGACCGTGAATGCGCCGGAGATGCCGACGCTGGCGAGCAGCAGCCCTCCGACCGTTGGCCCTAGCATACGACTGGCATTGTTGGCCCCGACATCGACCGACATCGCCGCGCTGATCCGATCGGTGCCGACGACGTCACCGATCATCACCCGCCGGACCGGGTTGTCGGCCGCCCACGCGATGCCGTTGCAAAAACTGGCGACCGCAAGGTGCCACACCGCCAGCTGACCGGTATAGGCCAGTACGGCGAGACACAGCGACGTGGTCAGCATAAGCAGCACCACGCCGATCAGCGCCCGCTTGCGTTCGACGCGGTCGGCAAGCGCGCCGATCAGCGCGCCGAACAGCGCCATCGGCAGGCTCCGCAGCATGGTCATCAACGCCACGGCAAGAGCCGAGCCGGTATGCTGATACACGAAAACGCCGACTACCAATATCTCCAGCCAGCGCACGCCGAACGCCACCAATCCGACGATCCACAGGCGGCGAAAATCGGGAATCTCCAGCACGCCCCAGCGGCTCCGAACGGCTGCCGTGCCCAGCACCGCTGAGTCGGATGATCGGGGGCGGCCGCGTGCTGTGCCGAAAGTGGCAAAGAAGAGCTGGTTGAGGCGCATCGTCCCGTGTGACTGGGGGAGGGGTGCCGCCGCGTCTATTGCTACGCGGCCGGCAAGCGTACTCTACAGGTTAGCGGCCCCGCTGGGGCCGGTCATTTGCGGATCGCGGCGCCGCGTCGCGACCCGGGCAAGAAGGAATGGGCGCGGACGATGGATCTCGGACTGCACGGCAAGAAGGCGATCGTCACCGGCGGCACGCGCGGCATCGGCCGCGCCGTTGCGGATCTCCTGGCCGCGGAAGGCTGCGACGTTGCGATCTGCGCGCGGCATCGCGACGCGGTCGACGAGGCCGTCGCGGCCCTTGCCCGCACCGGCGTCAAGGCAATCGGCGGCGCGGTCGATGTCGCCGATCTGCCGGCGCTGCGCAGCTGGGTGGCCGAGGCCGCCGAATCCTTCGGCGGGCTCGACATCTTCGTCGCCAATGTCAGCGCGCTCGCCATGGGGATGGACGAGGAATCGTGGCGGCGCGGCTTCGAGATCGATGTGATGGGAACGGTGTTCGGGATCGAGACGGCGCTGCCGTTCCTCGAAAAATCGGCGGCCGGCGCGATCGTGGTGATCGGCAGCACCGCGATGGCGGAAATCTACGGTCCGAACCGGTCTTATTCCGCGGTCAAGGCGACCTTGATCCCTTACGTCAAGGGGCTTGCTCGCAACCTCGCCGCCAAGAATGTGCGCGCCAACCTGGTCTCGCCAGGCAATGTGTTCTTCCCCGGCGGCGTCTGGGACATCACCAAGCAGCGCAACCCGGAGATGTTCGCGGCAATGCTGGCGCGCAATCCGACCGGGCGTATGGGCACGCCCGAGGAGGTCGCCAACGCCGTTGTGTTCCTGGCCAGCCCGCGCGCCAGCTTTATCACCGGCACCAATCTGATCGTCGACGGCGCGCTGACCCAGCGCGTGCAATTCTGAGGTGTGGCAGGTCAGTAACAGAGGAGCGGATCAGTAATAGAGGAACGAGTCGCGGAAATACTTCGCGCAGACCTGCCGCAGGCTGACCACCACCGAAGCCGGCTGCATGGTGCTGGCGAGGGAAACCGTCACGGCGATGCCCTTCAGCTGCTCGCCGTAAAGCGACGAAAAGCGGCTCACCTCGGGAACGGCGGAAAGCCCGCGCACGATGCCGCCTGGCCGCGAGGCCACGACCGAGTAATCGACCCGGCCCAAGCTGTCCGTCGCGATGAAGCTGCGCATCTCTTCGTGCCTCTCGTCGACGAATTCGTTCGGGGTGAGGGTGATCTGGGCGCTCTGCGCCGGGCCGGACGGGTCGGCTTCGTCGCACGGCGCCGCCCACAGTGCCGCGGGCCAGCCTAGCAGAAGGCTGAGGGCGAGCACCGTCCGCGTCGATTTTCGCCAGCCCTGCATCGTTCCTCCCGGTTAAGCCGCCGCCGCTTAAGGCTTTACGCAATCGTAATCCGCGACGTCGATCCCCTTTTGAGCCAGCTCCGGCACCCGAGCGAATTGCGCACAGTGCTGGCGCGCGAGCGGCAGCGTGCTTGCGATATCTCCCGAGTAGCTGATTGCGACAGAATTCGCGTCGCCTTGCCGGATATACGGGTGCGTTCCGGTGCACCCGGCAAGCAATATAAATGTTGTGCCAATCGCCAGCGTGCAGTGGCGCATAGAGAGCGATCGGAGCATCGATTCGGCCCGGTGCGAAGATTTCCCCGGGCCCCACTCTGGCGTTTGTACGCGCGGCTGTCGACCTCCACCGCGCGCGGAGGCGACGAGCTTACTGGCCGGCGGTCTGCGCCGGTTGTAGAGCAGGCAGGCTTGACAGCGTCACGCTCTGGTCGACGGCGAAGCTGATCGCCGCCACCGCGACGAACAAGGCCGCGATCACCGACGCCCACAGAACGCCCTGATCGCGATGCAGCGCGGCGGCCCTGGCTGTGTTAGTCGGAGCGCTCGGGTTCATCTCCCGATCTCCTCGCATCGCGTGCCCATGAGGCGCCTAATCGGGCTCGCCAATGGCAAGCACGGCCATGCTACCTCGATATGGATACGCTAGAAGGGTGACAAGCATCCCTCATATAGGCGTATCCGGATGGCAGCCATTCCCCATCTGAATGGCTACGGCACACGCGGATCGTTCGGCGATTCCCTGGCCTTTCGCGCGTTAGCGCTCTTCCCTAAGATCGCCGGCTGATAACAGCCCGCAGTGAAGGGGTGAGAGCGGTGGCGATACGCACTCCCTATCTATTGTTCATCGGCGATGCGCCCGATCAGCTCGCGGCCAAGACCGCCGACGGCATTGCGTTCTGGCGGCCGGAGATTTGCCTCGGACAGTTGCGGCTGCCCGGCTGCAAGGCCGATCTGCGGCTCCCCGACATGACGATCGAGGAAGCCGCCGCTGCAGGGGTCAAGACGGTCATTGTCGGCACCACCAATCGCGGCGGCGTTCTCGGCGAAGGCTGGGAGGGGCTGTTGGTACGGGCGCTGGAGCTCCGCATGGACCTGGCGAGCGGCCTGCACCACCGCTTGACGGAAATTCCGGCATTGCGCGACGCGATGGCGCGCTATGGCCGGCAAATCGCCGATGTACGCCATCCGACCCGCGAGTTCCACGTCGCCAACGGGATCAAACGCTCCGGCAAGCGGCTCCTGACCGTCGGCACGGATTGCTCGATCGGCAAGATGTTCACCGCCCTCGCACTGGAAAAGGAGATGCGGGCGCGCGGCCTCAACGCCGATTTCCGCGCGACCGGACAGACCGGGATTTTCATCGCCGGCGACGGGGTGTCGATCGACGCCGTCGTCTCGGATTTCGTGTCCGGCGCGGTCGAATGGCTGACCCCGGAGAACGACCCCGATCACTGGGATGTGATTGAGGGCCAGGGTTCGCTGTTCCACGCCTCCTATGCGGGTGTGACTTTGGGGCTCATTCATGGCGCCCAACCCGATGCGCTGGTTATGTGCCACGAGCCGACGCGCCCGCATATGCGCGGCCTGCCCGATTACAAGCTGCCCGATCTGAAGCTCTGCATCGAGCGCAACGTCGAGGCGGCACAACTGACCAACTCGGCGGCGCGCTGCATCGGAGTCAGTGTCAACACCGCCGGGCTCGAAGCCGCGGCGGCGCGCGATTATCTGCGCCGGACCGAGGACCAGCTTGGCCTGCCGGTCGTCGATGCCGTCCGCACCGGGGTCGGGCGAATCGTCGACGTGCTCGGCTAGCGGCGGATGGCGCCGCATCCGCAGCGTCTGACCGTCAATCGCCGGACCTGGCCGCTCGCCCAGCCCTTCGCGATCTCGCGCGGTAGCCGGACTACCGCCGAGGTGGTGGTCGCCGAGGTTCATGACGGCGAGTTCCGCGGCCGCGGCGAATGCGTGCCTTATCCCCGTTACGGGGAGAGCGTCGACAGCGTCTTCAAGGCGCTGGAGGAGATGAAAAGCGCCGTGTTTTCCGGGCTCGACCGCAACGAGTTGCAGCGGGCGATGCCGCCCGGCGCGGCGCGTAACGCACTCGACGCCGCATTCTGGGATCTCGATGCCAAGCGCGACAATCGGCGCGCCGCCGACCTCGCCGGGCTCGGACCGCTGCACCCGGTGGTAACCGCCTACACGCTGAGCCTCGACACCCCCGAGTGGATGGGCGAGGCGGCAGCGCAAAACCGCGCCCGGCCGCTGCTCAAGCTCAAGGTCACCGGCGACGGCGATATCGAGCGGGTGCAGGCGGTGCGCCGCAACGCGCCGCAGGCGCGGCTGATCGTCGATGCCAATGAGGGCTGGACCGCGCGTCATTTTGCCGAGCTGTCGCCGGCGCTGGCCGAGCTCGGGGTCGAGCTGATCGAGCAGCCGCTGCCGGCCGGCGACGATGATGCGCTCGCCGAATTACCGCACCCGATCCCGGTCTGCGCCGACGAAGCCTGCCATACCAGCGCCGATCTCGACCGGCTCGTCGGCAAATACGATGCGGTCAACATCAAGCTCGACAAGACCGGCGGGCTGACCGAGGCGCTTGTCCTCGCCGAGGCGGCGGCGGCGCGCGGCTTCAAGATCATGGTCGGCTGCATGATCGGCAGCTCGCTGGCGATGGCGCCTGCGGTGCTCGTAGCGCAGCAGGCGAGCGTCGTCGATCTCGACGCGCCGCTGTTGCTGGCGTCCGACCGCGTGCCGGGGCTGCGCTACGACGGCAGCACGCTCTACCCGCCGGAACCCGACCTGTGGGGTTGAGCGAGCCGGTTCTCGCGGCGCCGGTTTACGCCCCGCACGGTCTGGAACAAGGGTTGCGGGCGCTCGCCGGCGAGCCCGTGTTCCGCGCCATCATCGACCGCGCCGGAGAGCCGCGCTTCCGTCGGCGCCGCAACGGCTTTGCGACACTCTTGCACATCATCCTAGAGCAGCAGGTCTCGATCCACGCCGCCGCGGCGATGCACCGGCGTCTCAGCACGGTGTGCCAGCCGCTCGCACCCGCACCTTTTCTGGCACTCGACGACGCGACACTAAAGATCTGCGGCTTCAGCCGGCAGAAGATGGACTACGCGCGCCGCCTGGCACAGGCGGTCGACAGCGGCGCGCTCGATTTCGTACAGCTTGACGCCGCGCCCGACGATGCCGCGCTCGCCGAACTCGTCAGCCTGAAGGGGATCGGCCGCTGGAGCGCCGAGATCTACCTGATTTTCGCGCTGGGCCGGGCGGACATCTGGCCGGCCGCCGATCTTGGGCTGCAGCTGGGGATCATGGAATGCCTCGGGCTCGACAGCCGGCCCAGCGAGCGCACGCTGCGCGAGATGGGCGAGCAATGGCAGCCCTGGCGATCGGTCGCGGCGTGCCTGTTTTGGCAATCCTACCTGCACGCCCGCGGCCGCGTCGCGCCCATCCTGGCGCCCGAACTCTACGCCTCGGCCGATTAGAGCCGTCAAAGGCATACCGCTTGCGATCCTGATATTCTGCTGAAAGCACATCACGGGGAGAGACCATGACCGCAGCAGCGACCCGCGTCGAAATCGTCGCTACCGAATACCGCAAAGCCATAACCGCCGGCGTCATCGGCAATGTGCTCGAATGGTACGATTTCGGCGTCTACGGCTATCTCGTGCCCACGATCTCGGCGCTGTTCTTCCCGGGCGGCGATCCCGTCGTCTCACTGCTGTCGACATTTGCGGTGTTTGGGGTCGGCTTCGTGATGCGGCCCGTGGGCTCGATCCTGTTCGGCACCTACGGCGACCGCCACGGACGGCGCAAGGCGCTGAGCGCGGTCATCTTCGTGATGGCGCTGGCGACCTTTGCGATGGGATTGTTGCCGACCTACGCACAGGGTGGCGTGCTGGCGCCGATGCTGCTTGTCGTCGTGCGGCTGTTCCAGGGCTTGTCGGCGGGCGGCGAATGGGGCGGCTCGACCTCGTATATCGTCGAATTCGCGCCGCCCACGCGTCGCGGCTTCTTCGGCTCCTGGCAGCTGGTCGGGGTCGGCGGCGGCTTTCTCCTCGGCTCCTTGACCGCCGCCTTGCTCAACGGGGCGCTGTCGGAAGCGGATCGGCTCGCCTGGGGCTGGCGGCTACCTTTCTTGTTCGGCATCGCCGTCGGGTTGGTCGGCGCCTATCTGCGATGGCGGCTCGACGACACCCCGAAATACACTGAGCTCGAGGAGAAGCACGCGGTGGCGGAGGCGCCGCTCACAGAGGCGTTGAAGCAATACCCGCGCGAGACGCTGCTCGGCTTCGGCGTCACGCTGCACAACACGGTCGCCTACTACATCGCGTTGATCTACATGGGCAGCTACATGGTTACCGTCGGCAAGCTGCCGCAGATCACCGCGCTGTGGATCGGCACCGGATGCCTCGCGTTGTTCGTGGCGCTGCTGCCGTTGATGGGCTGGATCTCGGACCAGATCGGCCGGCGACCATTGCTGATCTTCTCCTGTGCCGCCTATATCGTGCTCGGCTATCCGTTCTTCCTGATGGCCTCCTCCGGCAGCGTGGCGTTGGCGATTCTGGCTCAGCTGCTGATGGTCGTCCTGTACGTGCCCTATGCTGGCGCCTGCCCGGCCTATTACGCCGAAATCTTCCCGACCCGGGTGCGCTATACGGCGCTGTCGATCGGCTACAACATTGCCGTTGCCATCTTCGGCGGGTTCGCGCCCTTCATCGCCACTTTCCTCGTGCGCGAGACGGGGAGCAACTACGCGCCGGCGTTTTACGTGATCGCCGCGGCGGTCGTGACCGGCATTATCCTGTTGCGGACACGCGAGACCGCCTTCGCGCCGCTGCGTTGAACCGGGCGCCACACGCGCCCACGGGAGCGGATGACACGGGAGCGGATATCGCGATCCGCGCGTTGACGGAAGGAGCGCAACCCGCAGGCAAACGCGATGCAGTTCGAGGATTTGGCGAAGTCGAACCTAGTGACCATCGCCGGGTTGGGGTTGCTGGCCGTCGTGCTGCCCGAGCTTGTGCCGAACATGCGACCGGCACTCAAATCCGCCCTCAAGATCGGCATTTCGCTCTTCATCGAATCGGAAGCGGAAGCCGAGGCGGAGCTGATCCAGTCGCTGGTGTCGGCGACGCTCGAAGCGATCGAAGAGGCACTGTCGAAGCCGGCCGACGAGGCCGAACGACGAGCGGCGGTCAAGCGCCGCATCTGCCACTTCCAGCGGAAGGCGCGCTCGCGTGCCGAGCGCTGGAATTCAGACAAGCAGGAGCGCCATCGCGCTTATCGCCGACAAGTGGCTCAACTTCAGTCGGGGTTGGTCGAGCGCAAGCGGCGTGTCGGCCCGCGCCGTCAACAAATTATCGACGAGGCGTCGATCTTTCTTGCTCAGGAGATTGGCTGAGATCGGTCGCCGGCGTCGAGGGCCCCGATCAGCAACAGTGGCGCAAAGCCCGCGGCGGTTGACAGCGACAAATCCGCGAAACCGAGCCGGGTTCCGGCAACATGGCGCAGCCCAGGCAGAAAAAGCGCGGCCAGCTGAGCTGCCAGCGACGCGACGAGCGTGCCGGTCAACGCGCTGCCGGGGAAGCGACCGCGCGGTGCGCAGGCGAGCGCATAAAGAAGCTGCCCGGCGACAAGGCTATTGAAGCCGACCGTTGCGCCGGTCGCGCGTCCGCGGAGCAGGCCTGCCCAGGACTGGGCCGCCAGCGCGCCGCCGGCAAGCAGCCCGGCATCCCGGGCCAGTGAGCCGATATCGGCTCGCGACACGACCGGGCTCAAAGTGTCGGGCAGCGGCCCGCTCATCAGCCCGGGATCCGGCGGTTCGAGCGCCAGCCCCATCGCGGGCAGGACATCGGTCAACAGATTGATCCACAACAGCTGGGCCGGGCTCAACGGACGCGCCAATCCGGTCGCGGTCGCGAACAGCATCAGCGCGATCTCGCTCAGGTTGGTCGCGATCAGGTAACGGGTCGCGCGGCGGATATTGACGTGAACCGAACGGCCGCGCTCGAAGGCCAGCGCGATCGGCGAGAGATCGTCGCCGGCCAGCACGATGTCGGCGACGCCGCGCGCGATCTCGGTCGCGGACGCGGCCAGCGTGATGCCGACATCCGCGATCTTCAGGGCGGGGGTGTCGTTGACCCCGTCGCCGATCATTGCCACCCGCGCACCCGAGCGCTGCAGCGCGGCGATGACCTCGAGCTTTTGCGCCGGCGTCAGCCGGGCGAAGATGTGCTGGTCGGCGGCTGCGATGGGCTGATCGTCGAGCCTGTCTCCCTCGATAACCTGGGCGTTCCCGTTGGCCAAGCCGACCTCGGTGGCGATCGCGAGAGCGGTCGCACGCTGGTCTCCGGTCAGCATGACCATCGCGATGCCGGCCCGGCGAAGGGCGCGCACCAGTTCGGCTGCGCCCGGACGCAGCGGGTCCGCCATGCCGACGAGACCCAGCCAGACGAGGTCCGTTGCCGGCGATCCCACGCTCTCGCCTTCCGGGACGCGCTTGAAGGCGACACCGAGAACGCGCAATCCGGCCTCCGCCATGGCCAAATTGTCGGCCTCGATCGCGGCGCGGGCGGCATCGTCGATGCCGCGCATTTCGCCCTTTTCGCTGCGCCATCCGCACAATGGCAGGACCGCGCTGGGATCGCCCTTGACAGCGACGACGCTGCTGCCGTCCGGCCCCCGGTGCACGGTGGCCATATAGCGGCGGCCCTCGGCCCGCTCCACGGTCGAAAGGCGCGGATGCTTCCGCCGCATCGCATCGAATTCGGCGCCGAGTTGCTCGGCCGCTTCGAGCAGCGCGATCTCGGTCGAGGAGCCGTGGTCGGCATTCGGGTCAGAAGGATCCGCATCGTTGCACAGGACGCAGACCTCGATCAGCCGGGCCAGATCGGGATCGGCCCCGCACCCGATCGCCATACCGTCGCGATTGCGGTATCCGTCTGGCCCGAGGCGGCCCTCCTGCCCATTCCAGCACAGGCGCGTCACCGTCATGCGGTTGAGGGTCAGCGTCCCGGTCTTGTCGAAGCACACGAGCCGTATCGATCCAAGCGCCTCGATCGCCTCGAGCCGACGCACGAAAAGCTTCTGCTGCGACATCGCCCGCACGCCGAAGGCAAGCGTCGTCGTAACCATCGTCGGCAGCCCTTCGGGCACCGCGGCAACACCAAGCGACACCGCCGACCGCAATAGCGTGACCAGGCGGTAGCCGCGAGCGAGCCCGATCAGCAGCATCAACCCTGAAGCCGCCGCCGCGCCGATGACCACTATCCGGCCAAGCTCATCGAGCTGATGCTGCAACGGCGTCTGCGGCCTTGTCGTGGCGCCCAGCAGGGCCTGCACACGGCTAATCTCGGTGTGTTCGCTGGTGGCGACGACCACGGCGCGGCCGCTGCCGCCGGTGACGACCGAGCCGCGGAACAGCATGTTGCGGCGTTCGGCGAGCGGCGCGCGCGCCGTGGCCAGCACGTTTGCCGCCTTCGCCACCGGCAGGCTCTCGCCAGTCAGTGCCGCTTCGTTGACGGTCAGGCGGTCGGCCGCGATGAGCCGTGCATCGGCCGGGACAACCTCATCCCGGTGCAGTAGGATTATGTCTCCCGGGACCAGCTGTTCAGCCGGAACCGCCGTTTCGACACCGTCGCGCAGCGCGCGAGCGGCTGGCAGGGCGCCCTGCTCAAGCGAGGCGATCGTCTGCTCGGCCCAGGTCTCCGACATGAAACCGATCAGCCCGTTGGCGCCGATCACCGCCAGCACGATCACCGCGTCCGACAATCCGCCTGTAGCCAGCGATAGGACTGCGGTGCCAGCGAGCAGAGCCACCGGAAGGCTGCGGAACTGGTCGAACAGGATCTCGATCCCGGAGCGCCGGGCGAGCTTCATCAAGACATTCGGACCGTGCCGGCGGAGCAGCGCCCGCGTAGTGCTGCTCCTTAGGCCCGATCGGTCACTATCAAGGGCCTTCAGGGCGCTGTCGGCGTCAAGCGAATGCCAAGCCGGCCTGTCCGCGACGGGCGATGCCGATTGCTCTTGCGGCTTTCGGTCGGCGATCTCCCGGACGCGCCGTTCTATGTCTTCGAGCGGCCGGTCGATTTCGAACAGGATCAGGACGGTCCCAGTGCAGGTGCTCGCCGAGACCGAGCGGATGCCGTTGCCGCCGAGCCCCGCTTCCAGCCTGCGCTTCAGTGCGTCGTTGCGGCGTAATGCCGGCATCCGGAAACGCGCGCGGCCGGGCACTGCGGCATGTACCGGCGCGATCTCGACCTGCAGCGGCGAAGCGACCGGAATGGCTCAGCCCTCGCTGCTTGCCTGCCCGTCGCCGCCCTCGCGTCCAACCGGACGAGGCACCCGGTCCCACACCCGCAGCATGTCGCCGGCGTACCAGAACAGGGTCGCCGCGGGGGCAGCGACGTTGCCGCGCATTACCTGCACCAGCCCGGCGCCAACCAGGAATACAAAGGCCGCGTCGCGCAGGTCGGCAGCATTCGCGGTCCAACGCCGGATGGTCGCATCGGCCTTGGCGAAGGCCTGGCCGGTATGATCGGTCAGCGCCTGCGGCGGCTCGCCGATCGCCGCCAACGCCTCGAAATCGACCTCGAAAAGATCGTTCCTGAGAGCATTCTCGTTAAACAGCGCAGCGAGATCGGAAAACTGCACGAGCACGCTGGCGGTCAGTGGGTTGACCTCGACCCGCCTGATACTGCCCCATGACGAAAGGCGCTCGCGGATAGTGTTGAAAAACCCCTCATCGTGTCGCTTTTCGGGGATTTTGAGGCGCAGCCGTCCATTCGCGAAATGGCACACGCGCGCTTGCGGCAGATGCGTTTTCGGCAGCGCGGCCATTTTAGGGGCTGGTAGTCTCCCGCGCCGGTCCGCGGAGCCTCACCACCTCCTTCGAAACGGCTGGCGAAACGGCTGGATCGGGGCTCGGCGAGGGCTTCTGCTCTTGGTCGTATTCAGCCCGCGCCTCCGCCATCAGGTCGCTCGCATGCTCGGCGAATTCAGCGACGGCGACGCGGCCGTGCTCGACCGCCGCGATCCCGGCCTTCAGCGCCTTGCGGGCGGCCGGGCGGGCATTCCGCGCCACCGCCGGGTAAATCAGCGGCGCGATCAGGCCGCCGGCGACCCCGGCGAGAAGGGCAGTCACAAGACGGCCGAAACGGCCCGATGAGGTCCGTCGCTCGGGCGCCTGTTCCCCTTGCATCGGTCAATGACCCTCGGTCTTGCCGTGACGGCCGCCGCCGGTCGGCAGCGCGTGCCTTGCGCCTGCCTCTTGTTCCAGCTCCGACCGGGCTTCGGCGAAGAGATCGCTCGCCATTTCGCCGACTTCCGCGACCGTCTCGCGATAGAGGACCATGCCGCCCTTGATCGCCGCCTTGACCGCCGGGCGCACGACCCGCCCGACCGCGGGCAGCACGGTTGGCGCGAGGAGGAGCGCGCCGACGCCGACGGCGAGGCCGGTGACGGTGCTGCCCCTGAATACGTCTTCCAAAATCGCCATCTGGGTCCCTCTTCAATGGGTCGCGGGCGCGGACTCGAATAATGCTTCCGCAGTCGATAAACGCTGGGTGGAATGGACGATCCGGCGCGACGGTAATTTTTCTGTAATAGGCGGCCGCTGCGCGCCGCGAGGACGCGCAACCGGACCGTTCATCGGGTAGGGAATTGGCCCCGGCAATGAGATCGGACGAATTGGAGCAACGACAGCTGAACCGACTGCGCCGTTCGCGCGCGCTGGCGACCGGTATGCTGGCGGCCGCCGCCGCGGTGTTTGCGGCCAGCCTGTCGGTCCCGGATCCGGGTACCGGGATCTTGCTGCTGCGCGCCGTTGCCGAAGCGGCCCTGGTCGGCGGCCTTGCCGATTGGTTCGCGGTGACTGCGTTATTTCGCCACCCCCTCGGGCTGCCGATCCCGCATACCGCAATCGTGCCGGCGAACAAGGACAGGATCGGCGAGGGGCTGGCCCGGTTTCTCGACCGCAATTTTCTGACGCGCGACCTGTTGATCCCGGAATTGCGCTCGCTGCAGATCGCTGAACGCCTCGCCGCCTGGTTGTCGCAGCGGGAGAACGCTTCGCGGCTCGCCGCCGAGATCGTCAAGGCGCTGCCCTATTTGCTGCGCGCCGCCGAGGACAGCGAGCTGAAGGCGTTTCTCGGCCGCGCGCTCGGCGTTCAGCTGCGCGGCGTCGCGCTGGCGCCAGTGCTCGGCCAACTGATGCGTGCGGTCACCGCGGCTGGCTATCACGAAGCGGTGCTCGACCGGGCGCTCGATTACGCGCGCGACTTTCTTGCGCGTAACGAGGAGCGGCTGCTCGATGCGGTTACCGAGCAAAGGCGGCGCTGGATACCGCGGGCGATCAATCGCGAGATAGCCAGGGCGATGCTGAAGGGAGCGGCCGAGCTGATCGACGATCTGCGCAATCCGGACGGCGCGGCGCGAAAGAGTCTGCTTGAGCAGCTTGGCGAAGCCGCCGCTGAGATGTCGTCCTCGCCGGAGCAGGCGCTGACGCTCGGGCGGTCCGGCGCGGCCATTCTCCGGCAGCCGGATTTTCTGGCTTGGGTCGCCGCTTCCTGGCAAAGGGTTCGCGACGCGCTGCTGCTCGACCTGCACGCGCCATCCTCGCGTCTGCGCCGGGGCATCGCGATCGCGATCGCCTCGGTCGGCGAAGCCCTGCGGGCCGACCCGGAGATGCGCGAGCGGTTCGATGCGATGATCGAGGCAGTCGTCGCGGAAGCGCTGCCCTGGCGCGGCGAGATCAGCCGCTTTGTCGCCGAGGTGGTGCGCCGCTGGGAGCCGCGCACCTTTTCCGACCGCATCGAGGCCGCGGTCGGCGCCGATCTTCAGTATATCCGCATGAACGGCACGATCGTCGGCGGCCTCGTCGGCGGCGCGCTTTATCTGGTGTCATTGTTAGCGCGGTAAGCGTGTAGGGCGGGTGAGCGAAGCGTAACCCGCCATCGGGTCGGCTCGTGTCTGAAGCGGCGGGTTGCAGTACGTTCCACCCGCCCTACGACGTTCGTTTAAACTACGACCGCGCGGCGGAGGGGGCGGATATAGAGCGGGTGGCCGGGGCGGACGCCGACAACGCCCTGCCCGACGGCATCGAGCGCCATGGTCCCGGATGCGACGGCCGGGTCGATGACCGCCCAGGCGCGCAGCGCCGGGCCGGTCTGGCCGACCAACTCGACGATGTCGCGATCCACGACCCCGAGCACCGCCGCGTCGTCAGGGTGCAGCGGGCAGACGCGATAGCGGCTGTAATGACCGGCCGCATAGAGTGGCTCGGCATGCTCCGCGACCGTGAGATAGGTCCGCGCTGCCGCGATCTGCCGCCGGGTTAGTTCGGTTGCCGCGATATCGACATTACCATCGGGATCGAGCACGACGCCGTATGTCTCGCGGGCATGCTTGGCGGTGATGTATCCCTCGCTCGCGTCGGCGCCGACCTCCTCGGCCGGGCGGTCGAGCGGGTCGCCATAGCCGCCACCGCCGGGCGATTGCAGCACCACCACATCGCCGGCCCTGAGAGCAAAGCCGCCGACCTTGCCGGGTTGCGGAAAGCGGATCTCGTGCCCGTCGCGCAGCACGAACGAATCGACCGGCGCTGCCGAGTCGCCGCCCAGCACGCCGAATGGCGGCACGATCGCGCCGTCCGACAACAGCGAGTAGGCGGCCTCACCCGCCGCCAGCCGCAAGGCGCGGCGCATGCCGAGCCCGCCGCGATGCCGGCCGTCGCCGCCCGAGCCAATACCGAGCCTGGACCATTCGATGACCAGCGGAAACCGGGTTTCCAGCATCTCGGTCGGCTGCACCGTGGTCAGGTCGCCCCAATCGATCGTCGCCATCGCGCTGGTGCCGTCCGCCTCGGCGAAGGCGCCATTGCCGCCCGCCGCCCATTCGTAATGCACGTATTCCTTGCCGGTGCGCGGGTGGATGCCGCCGATCAAATTGTGGAACGAAGTCCGGTGGATGTCGCCGGAGACCAGCTCCGGCACGACCTGACTCAAGGCGCCCAGCATGGCCGCGACGACGCGCTTCCGGATCTCGCCGTGCGAGCCGGCCGGGGCCGGGTGTTTGACGTTGACGATTGTCTTCTCGGGGGCGATTACCTCGACCGGCCGGAACGAGCCGTGGTTGAGTGGCGCCGTCGGGTCGAGCGCCGATTTGAGGGTGATGAACACCGAGGCCGACGTGACCGCCAGAGTCGAGTTGACCGGCACCGGCACCTGCGGCGAGGCGCCTGTGAAATCGGCGGTGAGCCGGTCGCCGCTCACGGTCAGCTTCAGCGGCAGCAGCAGCGGATCGAGGCGGCCCCCGTCGAAGGTTTCGAGATAGTCCTCGTAATAGTATTCGCCGTCGGGCAGGCGCGCGATTTGCGCCCGCATCCGCGCTTCCGAGCGGTCGAGATTGATGCGCACCGCGTCGAGCAGCGTGCCGATGCCATAGCGCTGGACCAGCTCGTGGATGCGCTTCTCGGCCGTGTGGCAAGCGGCCATGCCGGCGTGGAAATCGCCGAGCCGCTCGTCCGGGACACGCATGTTGCTGAGCAGGAGGTCCATCGCCGCCCTGTTGATGCGGCCGCGCTCGACCAGCTTGATCGGCGGGATGCGCACGCCCTCTTGGTAGATCTCCGTCGCGGTGCCGGAGAGGCTCCCCGGCACCGCGCCGCCGACATCGGCCTAATGCTCGCGCACCGCCGGGAAGAAGATCAGGCGATCGCCCATGAACACCGGGTAGATCAGCGTCACGTCGTTGAGATGGGTGCCGCCGCGATAGGGATCGTTCAGCACGATGACGTCGCCGGGCGCGAGGTCGCCGGCGAAATCCTCAAGCGCGTATTTGACCGACCACGGCAACGGCACGACATGCGCACCGATGTCCTCCGACTGCGCGACAACCTGCGTGTCGGGATCGAACAGGCCGCAGGAGAAATCCTTGGCCTCGTAGATCGCGACCGAGCGGGCGGTGCGGAACACCGTCGCCCGCATCTCGCGCACCACCGAAATGAGGCCTTCGGTCAGAACCTCCAGGGTAATCGGGTTCATGTCGCTCACCGGCGCTCCAGCACCAAGGTGCCGTGCGGATCGACGGCAGCCTGGAAGCCGGGCGGCACCAATGTCGTCGAGCCGGTCTCCTCGATGATTGCCGGGCCGGCGACCTCGGCCCCGACCGGCAGCAGGGAGCGCTCGTAGATTGAGGTTGGGCGGAAATGTCCGTCGAAGGCGACCGGCCGTTCGCCGATTTTCGCCGCTTCTATCGTGCCCTCTTCCCCTGCCCGCGGCAGCTCCGGCTTGTCGACGATGCCGTAGGCCGACAGGCGGAAGGTGACGATCTCGGCCGGCCCCGCCGTGGCATAGGAATAGCGCCGCTCGTAGGCAGCGAGGAAAGCCCGATCGATGTCGGCCATCGAGTGCGCGTCTTCAGGCAACGGCACCGACAGCTCGAAGGCTTGCCCGACAAAGCGCATATCGAGCCGCGTCTCGAAGCGCGTATTGGCCGGAGCAAATCCCTCCTCGGCGAGTTGCCGCCGGCCCTGCTCGCGTATCTCGTCGAGGATCGCGTTCAGTTCGGCGAAGGACAGCTCGGCGGTCGGGGTCACCCGGGTGCGCGCGTAATCGTGGCGGACATCGGCGACGAGCAGCCCAAAGGCTGAGAAATTCCCCGGCAGTGGCGGCACCAGCACCCGGGCGCAGCCGAGCTCGTCGGCGACCAGCGCGGCATGCAATGGCCCGGCGCCGCCATAGGCAAAGAGCGCGAAATCGCGCGGGTCGTGGCCGCGCATGATCGAGATTTCCTTGATGCTGGCGGTCATCTTGGCCACGACGATCGCGATGATGCCCTCGGCCATGCGCTGCTGGTCGAGGCCGACCGCCGCGGCGAGCCGCTCGATTGCCGCCGCGGCTGGCGTCGGGTCGAGGCGGATCTCACCGCCGAGCGCACGGTCCGAGCCGAGCCGGCCCAATACGAGATTGGCGTCGGTGACGGTCGGCTCCGATCCGCCGCGGCCATAGCAGGCTGGGCCCGGAACCGCACCGGCGGAGCGAGGGCCCACCGTGATCGCCCGGCCGGCATCGAGCGCGGCGATCGAGCCGGCGCCGGCGCCGATGCTGTTGATCTCGATCTGCTGCAATTTCAGCGGGTAGGCGCCGATCCGCCCCTCGCCGGAGATCGCGAAGCCACCCTCCTTGATCAGGCAGGTGTCGGTCGAGGTGCCGCCCATGTCGTAGGCGATCAAATTGTCGTAGCCGGCGGCCTGCCCGACCCGCACCGCACCGATGACCCCGGCGGCCGGGCCCGACAGCACCGAATTGACCGGCGAGTCCGCGATCCGCGGGATCGGCCAGGTCCCACCGTTCGAAATCATTATGCCGATGTCATGGCGATAGCCGCGCTCGGCCAGCCCCGCTTGCAGTGCGCCGAGATAGGCGCGCATGCGCGGCGCGACATAGGCGTTCAGCATCGTTGCCGCGAAGCGCTCGTATTCGCGGTATTCCGGCAAGACATCGGAGGAAACCGACACCGCCGCGTTTGGCAACGCCGAGACGATCAGGTCGCGCGTCGCGCGTTCGTTGGCGTCATTGGCGTAAGAATGCAGAAAGCAGATCGCCACTGCCTCGATGCCCAGTGCGGCGAGTTGCTCGGCGATGCGCGCGACCTCGTCCGGCTCGACCACTCTTGCGACCGTGCCGTCGTAGAAGGTGCGCTCGGCGACCTCGAACACCAGCGAGCGCGGCACCAGCGGCGGCGGCCGTGTCGCCTTGATGTTGTAGAGCACGGTGCGGTTGCCGCGGCCGACTTCGAGCACGTCGCGAAACCCGGCCGTAGTCAGCACCGCGGTGCGTGCGCCCTTCCGTTCGAGGATCGTGTTGGTCGCGACCGTGGTGCCATGCACGAATTTGGCGAGGTTCGTGAAGTCGAGGCCGAGCCGTGCGATCCCAGCCAGGATGCCGACTGACGGATCTGCTGGCGTGCTCGGCACCTTCTCGGTCCGCAGCGCCCCGGTCGTCTGGTCATAGAGTACGAGGTCGGTAAATGTCCCGCCGACGTCGACGCCGAGCCACTGCATACGTCAGCGGCCGGTGAAGTTGGCTTTGCGCTTTTCGAGAAAGGCGGCGGCGCCCTCGCGGTAATCCTCACTGTCGAGCGCCTCGCGGATCAGCGCCGCGATCTGCGATTTTCGCGCTTTGACATCGCCATAGGCCAGCTCCTGCAAGATGCGCTTGATGCCGGCGACGGCGAGCGGTGCGTTCGCCCCCATCGCCTCGCCAAAACCGATCGCCGCCGCGACCGGGTCGCCCTCGACCACCGTGTCGGCAAAGCCCATCTCCGCCGCGGCCACCGCATCGAACAGCTCGCCACCGAACAGGATGCGTTTGGCGTTGGCGATGCCGACGATCGACAACAGCAATCGGCATTCCTCGGTCGTGTAAACGGTGCCGAGCTTGGCGGCCGGGATGCCGAACCGCGCATTCCGTCGCAGCACGCGAAAATCGCAGCACAGCGCCAACGCGCAGCCGCCGCCGACGCAGGAGCCCTCAATCGCGGCGATGCTCGGCTGCGGCAATTCCTGGATCGCCCGGTAGCATGCCTCGACCTCGCGCTCGTAGAGGGCGCCGCCGGCGCTGTCGGCGCGCTGCGTGGCGAATTCGCTGATATCGGCGCCGGCGCAGAAATGCCCGGCCGCGCCGGTCAGAATCACCAGCCGTACCGCGCGCTCGCCGGCCAGCTCGCGAAAGTTGCGGGCGAGGCCCTGCCAGGCCGCGAGGTTGCAGGCGTTGCGCCGCGCCGGCCGGTCGATCGTGACGATGGCGACGGCGGGTGTCGGCCGGGTGACGCGGATCTCCGACACGGTCACGACCCGATCTGCGAGCGCAATTTGCCGACGATTTCGAGGTGCCGCTCCGGGTCGCCGGCAAAGCGCAACACCAGATGCTGCACCCCGGCCTCGACCCATTTCGACAGCCATTCCGCCGCACCCGATGACGGCCCGGCATAGCTGGCCTGCCGCGCGCGCATCTCGGCTGCCGGGCGGCCGTAATAATTCTCGAAGAAGGCGTTGATGCGCTGTTCGGCGCGCGCCTTGTCCTCGTCGACGGTCAGGGTCAGGTAGACCGCGCCGGTCAGCTGCGCGGGGTCGCGCCCAGCCATCCGTGCGATCTCCCGGATCTCGCCCCATTGCCGCCGCCAGCCTTCCGGGTCGGGCGAATTCGGGAACCAGCCGTCATAGAGCCGCCCGACCCGTTCGAGGCTGGCGCGCACCATGCCGCCGATCCAGATCGGCGGCCCGCCGGGGCGGTGCGGCACCGGGCCGAGGGTCGCATTCTCGATGACCCAGCGGCCATTCCAGGTGACCGGCTTGCCGCTCCACAATTCGCGGCAGAGACGCAGCCCTTCGAGCATGCGGCCGACCCGCTTCTCGAACGGCACGCCGCAGGCGACGAATTCCGCGCGGATGTTCGGCACGTCGCTGGCGATGCCGACGCCGAGGATGAAGCGGCCCTCGCTGATCTGGTCCAAGGTGGCGATGCCGTGCGCCAGCACCACCGGGCTGCGCAGTGCCGGCAGCAGCACCGCGGTGCCGAGCTCGACCCGGCGGGTGCGCGCGGCGACCGCCGACAGCAAGGTCAAGGGCTCATGTCGCGGCCGCGCTGTTATCGAATCGCCGACCCACACCGAATCGTAACCGAGCGCTTCGGCGCGTTCGGCCAAGGCCAGCAGCGGGGCCGCCTCGGGACGGCCTTCCATGACCCGCTCTCGGGTCGGCAACAGATATCCGATACGCGGCGGCACGGCGGCTCCTCATTGTGACGGCCGCACAATAGCTGCCCGCCGCCAACGCCGCAAAACCCCGCTGGCGCTACTCAGGCGACGAACTTTTCAAAACGGGCAAACGGGCTAAGGCCGAGCCACGAACTCATATCGGCCTCAAGCTGCCGATCGCCCGTGTTGACGAGCCTGTTCTCCGCCTTGGCACGGGCGATTGTAGTGTAACCCATCCAGATTTCGGTCATCGTCCGCAGATCGGTAACGAGATAAAGATCGACATCGAAACCCGGATCGACCGAGCAAAGATCGACCTCCTCGCCGGGCTCGACGATCAGCCACCAATTCCGTCTCGCTTCCGGAAGATCGGAAAAGATGACTTGGATCGTGCTGCGGCGTTGCGGCATCGGGGTGGTGTTGATGTTGCGCCGCATGTCCCACATCAACAGGCTGGGATCCAGATTCCCGAGCGATGATTCGGTGGTGACCCATCGCTGTCCCCACTCGCCGATCGCTCCGACGACGCTCTCCAAATCCTTCCCGGCGGTGGTGAGCCCGTATTCGTACACATCCCGCTCGCCGACCACCCGAGAGCGCGCGACGATACCCACCGTCTCCAGCTCTTTCAGGCGCTTGGACAGTAAGGCGGGCGACATCCTCGGCACGCCGCGACGAAGCTCGTTGAACCGCGTCGATCCGGCGACGAGCTCGCGCAACAACACAATGGTCCATCGCGTACAGAGGATCTCGGCTGCCATCGCAACCGGGCAAAATTGGTTGTAGCTGCCCTCGGCCATGTCTCGCTTCCCCGACAGGAGTTCGCGGCCAACCCGCAGCGGCATTTTATGCCGCCGGTCGGACGGCTCCAGTTCAGTTTCTGTACCGCTGAGATTCAGTTCGTGAACTGGTCATGAACCGATCGGATGTGAGAAATGCCGTTCCCGCGGCGGGATGATCCCGAAGCGGCAGATAAAAGGACGAAAGGAACAGTCATGCCATTGGTCGATATTGAACTGATCGAAGGCGTTTTCGACAAAGGCCAGAAGCAGGAGATGATCCGCAGGGTCACCGACGTGATGGTCGAGATCGAAGGCGAAGCGATGCGCGGTGTTACCTGGGTCCGGGTTCACGAAGTCGCGAGCGGCGAATGGGCCATCGGTGGCAAGGCCTTGACGACCGCCGATGTCAAGGCGATCCAAAGGCAAGGCTAAAGCGATCGCCAGGGGATGGGCCGGCCGTTATCGACAACGGCCGGCCCGAGCCTTTGCTGTGCCACCTACGGGCCGGTGCCTCTTTGACCGGGTTCAGGGCTCAACAGCGAGACCGCCTTCCATAACGGGTTCCCGCGTCGGCAACAGATATCCGATGCGCGCCGGCGCAAATTCAGGCGCAAAATTGATCTTGGTTGGCCACAGCGCGCAAGCCGTTTTCCGCGCGCTGGTCGAACCGTTGTCTGGCCAGATCGATTTCCGACAGATGCGCCCGGATCCATTCCCCGAACGTCAACACAGGTTCCGACATCGAACGGCCGAGGTCGGTCAGCCTGTATTCGACTTGCGGCGGGCTGGTCGGGAAGATTGTCCGGGTCACGATGCCGTTGCGTTCGAGACCGCGCAATGTGCGGGTCAACATCTGCTGCGAGATGCCGCCGGTATTCCGCTTGATGTCGTTGAAACGTCGCGGGCCGTCCCGCAACAGCATGACCACCAGCATGCTCCATTTCTCGCCGATCCGGGCGAGGATCTGGCTCACTTTGCTGCAGTCCTCGTGCAGAGGATGGTGTATCGGCGCGGTCATCTCGATATGCCCTGGTCTGACGGCTATGCGTTCTTGAGACATGGGGACGGTCACATATCTCGTCCAGGTCACAAACTTAGACCAGGGACGAACTCCAATGAAACTCCTCCACATCGATTCCAGCATTTTGGGCCAGGCTTCGGCCTCCCGCCAGCTCTCCGCCGCGATCGTGCGGGCACTGACCGGCGCGATGCCGGGCCTCGCAATCGTGCGGCGCGACCTCGACGCCGATCCGATCCCGCATCTCGACAGCAGGTCGCTGGCCACCGTCCGGCCGGACATCGCGGCCGGCGCGACAAGCCACGCCGCGGACGACAAGGGTGCCGCCGCCCTCGAGGAGTTCATGGGCGCGGATATCGTCGTCATCGGCGCGCCGATGTACAATTTCGCGATCCCGAGCCAGCTCAAGGCGTGGTTCGACCGCATCGTCATCGCCGGCAAGACCTTCCGCTATACGGAAGCCGGCGCTGTCGGACTCGCGGGCGGCAAGAGGGTGATTATCGCCTCGTCGCGCGGCGGCCTGTACGCGCCGGGAACGCCTTACGCGGCCAACGATTTCCAGGAGGCGTATCTCCGCGCGATCCTCGGCTTTATCGGGATCGAGGACATAAACTTCGTTCGCGCCGAGGGTCTCGCCTTTGGGCCCGAGCAGCGCGAAACGGCAATACGCACAGCGCTGGCGTCGATCGCCTCGGCGACTTTTGCCGCCGCGATGGCGGCCTAAGGCACGGGTTGCGCTATTCGCGTCGATACCCCCGGAGCCGGTTCAGGCGCCTCCCGGCTTGAAGGTCAGCGCCACGCCGTTGATGCAATAGCGCAAGCCGGTCGGTTGCGGACCGTCATTGAAGACGTGCCCGAGATGGCCGCCGCATCGGCTGCAATAAACCGCGGTCCGCGTCATGCCATACGAAGCGTCGCTGGTCGTGCCGACCGCGTTCGGCAACGGCTCCCAGAAGCTCGGCCAGCCGGTATGGCTGTCGTATTTGGCGGTGGAGGAGAACAACTCGCGGGCGCACCCGGCGCAGGCGAACGCGCCGGCACGGTCTTCGTGCAGTAAGGGGCTCGTGAACGCCGGCTCGGTGCCCTCCCGGCGCAACACCGCATATTGCGCCGGGGTCAGCAATCGGCGCCACTCCGCGTCGCTGCGAGTGACCTCGAACGTTGCGGCAGCCGCTGCGGAACTCCACCCGCCCCGCGCGAACGGTCTGAACAGACCGATCGCAGTGCTGGTCAACAGAAGGCGCCGTGTCATCATGGCTCTCGTGCTCCCGTTCCTTGGGGCCGATTGTTAGATCTAAACCATGCGGCGGGACATCAAGGTCGCGCGCCAGTATAGCAATGGCGTTGCCGCATTTGTCGGGATGAAACCGGCAGCGGGAAGGCGTACATCTTTGATCATTGGATCCCACGCACCAGCATGGGAAAAGGCGGGAGGCATCGATGTCGGGACAGTGGAACCGCGCGATTTTACGCCGCGCAGCGATGATCCTCGTGGCTTTTCTGCTCGCCGGCGGCAGCGCCTACCTGGCCTCGCCTTCGGCAGCCGAAACCGTGCGGATGGTACCGCCTCCGGCCGTCGACGAGACCAGGCCGGCGAATTCGGCCGAGGTGGCGGTGCTGGCAGGCGGCTGCTTCTGGGGCGTTCAGGGGGTGTTCCAGCATGTCGACGGGGTGGCGAGCGCGGTCTCCGGCTATGATGGCGGCGCCCAGGATACGGCGCAATACGAGACCGTCAGCACCGGGCGGACCGGACACGCCGAGTCGGTGCGCATCACCTTCGACCCGCGGCGGATCAGCTATGGCCGTCTGCTGCAGATTTATTTCTCGGTCGCGCACGATCCGACCGAACTCAATCGTCAGGGGCCGGACGTCGGCACCCAATATCGCTCGGCGATCTTCCCGCAGAATGCGGAGCAGGCCCGCATCGGCGAGGCCTATATCGCCCAGCTCGATCAGGCGAAGGTGTTCCCGGCGACGATAGTTACAAAGATCGAGCCCGGCCGCGAATTCTATCCGGCCGAAGCCTATCACCAGGACTACCTGACCCTGCATCCGAGCCAGCCGTATATCGCAATGAACGATCTGCCGAAGATCGAGGCCCTGAAGCGGCTGTTTCCCGACCGGTACCGGGCGACTCCGGTGCTTGTCGCATCGGCGCAGCCGACGCGGTGACGATGCGGCGGGTTGTCGATTGACAGAGCTGGTCCGTCTCGCCGCAATGGCAACTTGAAGACGACGTGCAGGATCGGCGATGAACGATGTGACCCCGCTCGGCCCGCCAGGGGATCTATCGAAAGGTCATCCATTGGCACGTGCCCGCGCGATCGCCCCGGCGATCGCCGCGGCGGCCGATGCGATCGAGCGCACCCAGCGGCTGCCGCCACACATTCTCGACGCGCTGCACGAGGCGCCGCTCTTTCGCATGCTCTACCCGCGTTCGGTCGGCGGCGACGAGGTCGAGCCGGGCGCCTATGTGCTGGCATTGGAGGAATTGGCGCGCGCCGACGGCTCGGTCGGCTGGTGCGTGTCGATCGCCAACTCGACCGGGCTGATCGCGGCCTATATGGACCGCGAGGTAGCGCGGACGATCTGGGGCGATCCGCGGGCGACCGTCGCTTGGGGTCCGCCCAACGAGTCGCGCGCGGTCGCGGTGCCGGGCGGCTACCGGGTTACCGGCCGCTGGGATTTCGCCAGCGGCTGCCGGCATTCGAGCTGGATGGGTGCGCATGGCTGCGTCGTCGAGCCTGATGGCTCGCTGCGGCTCAACCGCTTCGGGCGGCCGGCGGTCGTCAGCTGGTTATTTCCGGCAAGCTCCGTGACGCTGCTCGACAATTGGAACCCGATCGGGTTGCGCGGCACCGCCTCGGAATCTTACGAGGTCGCGGATTTGTTCGTGCCGGAGGAATACAGCTCGACCCGCGAGGACCCGGACGCTCGGCGCGAGCGCGGCCAGCTCTACGCCTTTCCGCAGCAGACGCTCTATTCCGTCGGCATCGCCACCGTCGCGCTCGGCATCGCCCGCGGCATGCTCGACGCGTTCATGGAGCTGGTCTGCAACAAGACGCCGCGCGGCATGGTGCGGCTGACCGACAGCGCGGTGGTCCAGGCCGAGGTGGCGCGAGCCGAGGCGCGGCTCGGCGCCGCACGTGCCTATCTGCTCGACACCTTGGCGATGATCTACGCCGGCGCCGACGACATCGCGCCGATCGACATTCCCGAGCGGGCGCGGGTGCGGCTCGCTGCGGCGCACGCGATCTCGAATGCCGTCGCCGTAGCCGATTACACCTACAAGGCGGCTGGAGTGGACGCGATCTTCCCGGGCAGTCCGTTCGAGCGCCGCTTCCGCGACATCCACACCGTGTCGCAGCAGATCCAGGCGCGCGACGTGCACTATGAGACCTGCGGCCAGGTATTGCTCGGCAATCCGCCCGCGGTGTTTCTCTAATTGCGGCGCGGCGCCCCGGCCTTCTCGACCAGCTGCTCCAGAACCTCATAGGGCTGGGCGCCGACCACGCCATGCCGGGCGGCGACAAAGGTCGGGACGCCGGTCACGCCGTATTGGTGCGATTTCGCCCAATCGGCATCGACCGCGTCCTTGAAGGGCCGCTCGGTCAATACGGCGCGCGCCTCGTCGGCCGGCAAGCCGACCGATTCCGCGAGCTCGACCAGCAGCTCGGGATCGCCGATGTTGCGCGCCTCGACGAAATAGGCCTTGTAGAGGGCGTCGTGGATCGCCCAGCCGCCCTTCTGGGTGTCGGCCCATTTGCCGAGTTCCTGGGCGAGGCGGCTGTTGTAGCTATGGGTGCGCCGGCCGTAGGGCAGGCCTTCGGCATCCATCAGCCCCTTCATCCGGGCATACATCGCCTCG
>DASYOB010000133.1:0-37487 GCA_036008175.1 Allostellaceae bacterium | reverse complement strand
CGACAGGCCTCGGCTTCGCGATCGGACGATTGGAGTCGGTAGCATTGGCGCCACCAATCGCGCCCAATCCAGCCATGAGCCCGACTGCCAACGGGAAGGCATTGAAAAGGAAGCGGCGATCAAAATACCTGTTCATGATTGTTGTCTCGCTGGGCTTTGAGACATGAGGGGCGACACCGCGCAATGCGATGCCGCCCCTTTGGAGGTCAGCCGCAGATGGTCCCAAAGATCGTCCACACGCAGGTCGGATGGTAGATTCCGAACGCATCGAAGTACCCTGCATGGGCTCCGCCGATGCCGAGCGCGGCCACGGCGATCAGAGCCACTACCGCGATGGTCGAAATTTTAAACAGTTTGTTCATCGAGGTTCTCGCGTTTTCATTTTAAGAATCAGCTTAGCCGAGTTTTACGGCTGTTCTGATGAGTGTTAGAATAGAGCACGAGCAAATTTCTACCGTGTGAGGTGGGTCACAGATGAGCGGGAAACTGACCGTGGCGTTGTTGACGCAGGTTCCCGATTTATTCTAAACGCGGTTTTTATTGGCAGTCCGCCGCCGGAGTCTGCATGTGGCGGATAGTCGGTCAGTATCCCATTATCTTGTCGACTTCCTGCAATAGCGGGCCGCCGGCCTCGAGGCTGCGGATGTTCGCGGCAATTTCCGTCACCAGCTGGGCGACAGTCGGCCGGCGCGCCACGTGCGGCATCACCGTGACTTTCGGGTGCAGCCATAGTGGGCTGTCCGGGGGCAGAGGCTCGGGCCACAGTGCGTCCAACGCGGCGTAGGACAACTGTCCCGAATCGAGCGCGCGGATCAGATCCCCGGCCACGACATGCTTGCCGCGCCCGACATTCACCAGCATCGCCCCCCTCGGCATCATCGCAAAGGTGCGAGCGCAGAAGATGCCTTCGGTCTCCCGCGTCAGCGGCAACAGGCAGACGGCGATGTCGGTCTGATTGAGAAACGGCTCGAGCTGGCCGGTGCCGTGAAAAATCGGCACCTCCTCTTTCTCGCGCTGCGTGCGAACCCAAACCGAAACCGGGAAGCCGAGCGACTTCAACACCAGCGCCGGCGCTTTCGCCATCATGCCGTAGCCAAGGAACCCAATGCGCCGTTCCTCGGGCCGGACAATCCTTGTGCGGCGCCACTCGCGATTGGCCTGAGCCGCCTGATAACCGGGCATGTCGCGATGAAAGCGCAGCACATGCATGATTACGTATTCGGTCATCATCGGATCGCCGCCCGGCGGCTCCATCTTGCCGAGCGGGACCTTGGGCAGCTTGGGGTGGTTAACGAACGCCTCCACCCCGGCCGAGCGGCTGAACATTGCTTTCAGATTCGGAAATACCGGAAGAGCATCGAAGTCTGGGTGCATGAAGGCGAGGTATTCGATACCCGCCAGCCTTCCAGGATCGGGCCAGATGCGAATTTCCAGATCGGGCAGCTTCTCCGCAAAGGTGTCGCGCCACGCCTTCGCGTTGCCGATACGCTTGTCGAGATCGACGATGAGCAGCGCCATACCGTTCTCCTAAAGCACTCTTTATTGAACCGTCATCCCGCGGAAGAGCGTGTGAAGAAAGTCTCGGTGATGGGATCAGCGCAGCGTGCCCTTCGAGACGCCCGCTTCGCGGCCTCCTCAGGGTGAGGCATTTTCTTAATGCCATCACTGACTTCCCTCATCCTGAGGAGCGCTCAAAGAGCGCGTCTCGAAGGACGCACGACAGCAACGCACCCCTAACCTCAATTCTTTACGCGTTCGCATCTGCGCGTTTTCGCTCACCTGCCCCAAAGGGGAACGAGCGTCGAGCGAGCGATCTCCCGTTGAAAGCAAAGGTTCTAGGCTGCATCA
The DNA here is from genome assembly GCA_036008175.1 of Allostellaceae bacterium. Classification (GTDB taxonomy): domain Bacteria; phylum Pseudomonadota; class Alphaproteobacteria; order ATCC43930; family CGMCC-115725; genus DATARH01. The sequence continues at coordinate 35,639 of DASYOB010000133.1, read as the reverse complement.
CCCCGTCAGCGCCGCCCGGCCTGTGCGCGGGCTTTGTCGAGATCGGGGAGGTTGCTGGCTGAAGCCACGTCGCCCAGCCGCGATCCTCTCGTCACCGAAAGCGCGGCGACGGCGGCTTCGTTCTCGGTGATCTTTGCCATGATCGCCTCCTTGGCGCGGTCGAAGACGCCGCGGTTGGTGGCGACGAAGTGCTGTGAGTCGCGCAGCCCGGCGAGATAGCCGTTGATTTCCGGTACGACATAGCGGGCCACCATGTCCCAGCTGCGCATCGTGTTTTCCGGGTTGGCCCAGTCGTGGACGAAACCTACGAGGGTTCCGAAGCCGCCGCTGATTTCGAGCACCGACTTGATCCGTGCCACCAAATCGTCCGGAGTGCCGATAGTCGCCGACGCCCCGTCCGAGAACGCGGCTTTGTCAACCGCCTCGTCGGGATCTTTGAACGGCTTCGCATCCGGCCGCTGCAATGTCCCGACGACGTACTGATTGTGATGGCGCAGCAGGCCCTCGCGGGCTTCGGCGCGCGCCTTCTCGCGGGTCTCAGCGATATGCCAGCTCAACAGGACCCGCCAATTCTTGCGGTCGATCGCCTTGCCGTGCTTGGCGGCGGCCGCCTCCGCGAAGCCCCATTGCGTCGGCAGAGCATTGAGGCCTTCGCTCGACATCGAGCCGATCGAGATGATGCCGATCCCGTGCTTCCCGGCCAATGTCATGCCGGACGGGCTGATCTGCGAGGCGACCGCGAAGGGCATTTCCTCCTGCAACGGCAGCAATTGCAATGCCGCGTCCTGCAGGGTGAACCAGTCGCTTTTCGCGGTCACCCGCTCGCCATTGAACAGCCGGCGGATAATGCCGATCGCCTCGTCCTGGCGGTCGCGCTGCACCATCGGGTCGATCCCGAGCGTGTGGGCGTCCGATGCGAGCGCGCCGGGGCCCGACCCGAAGATCGCCCGTCCGCCGGTCATCCAGTCGAGCTGGACCATGCGCTGCGCGACATTGAATGGGTGGTGGTAGGGCAATGAGATGACGCCGGTGGCGAGCTTGATGCGCTTCGACCGCTCACCCGCCGCGGCGAGGAACATCTCGGGCGAGCCGATCATTTCCCAGCCGCTCGAATGGTGTTCGCCGCACCAGAACTCGTCGTAGCCGAGCCGATCGAGCTGCTCCAAGAGGTCGAGATCGCGACGGAACTGCAACATCGGATGCTCGCCGACCGGATGATGCGGGGCGAGAAATGCGCCGAAATTCAGACGCGGCATGTTCGGACTCCTGTCGAGTTAGACGCCCTCGACAATCCGCATATCGCGCTCGGCGCCCTTGCCGAGCACCTTGAGGGCTTCCCGATAGCCGGGGCTGTCATGGGTCGCGGTCGCCTGCGCGACGCTGTCGAATTCGATGATCACGACGCGCTGGATGAGGCCGGCTTCGTAGGCCTTGGCCGCGTTGCCGCGCGCGAGGAAGCGCCCGCCACCCGCCTGGATTGCCGGACCGGCGAGCTTAGCGTAGCCCGCCAACGCGTCCGGGTCGGAAATCGACTTGTAGGTCGCGACCCAATATGCCTTCGCCATCGTTCTCTCCAGTCCGATCCATGTGCGAGGAGCGTAGCCTTACTGGGCCGCGCTCGCCAGCGCCACCGCTCTCGCCGGCAGGAAGCGGTCAAGCACCTGTCCCGGGCCTTTGCTCAGCTTCGCGTATTCGCTGCCGTCGAACACCCTGACCCCGTTGACGAAGACGCCGTGGACCCCGAGCGGATCGCGAATAGTGCGCGGCCCGCCGCCGGGCAGGTCGTTAACCCGGCGTGGCGCCGAGATCCCGACCCTGCCCGGATCGAACAACAGCAAATCGGCGCGGGCGCCGACCGCGATGCGGCCGCGATCGGGGATGCCGTAGAGTCCGGCCTGATGGCTGGTCAGGCGGCGCACGCCCTCGGCCAAGTCGAACGCGCCGCGCTCGCGCACCCAATGGCCGAGGAAATAAAGCCCGAACCCGGCGTCGCACAGATAGACCAGATGCGCGCCGGCATCGGACAGCGCGATGACCCCCGCCTTGTGCTTGACCAGCGGCTCGACGCCGGCGTCGACGGCATTGAAGAAGCGGCCGATAAAACCGGTATCGAGATCCTCGTCGAGGCCTAGGTCGAGCATCGTGTCGAGCGGGTCTTGCCGCCGCTCGCGGGCGATCTCGGCGATGGTGCGGTCGGCGAGCCCGGCGTGTTCCGACTTGACCGGAGCGGTGACGACGATCCGCTCCCAATTCCCCTGAAACACCGTCCCCGGTTTGGGGGTGCGCAGATCGCCGCGAAAACGATCCCGGAAGCTCGCATCCCGGAACACTGTCTTCAGCTGTTCGCGGTCGTACGCCTTGATCGGGTCGAAGGCGGGATGGCTGTAGAACGGGTAGGCGCTCGCCAGCGTGAAATCGAAGGACAGCGGCTGACAGGTGATCTGGATATAGAGCTCATTGCCGCGCGCCTGCGCCGCCGCGCAAGCATCGAACATCCCGAGCGCCCGCTCCGGATACTGCTCGTTGTAGAGAGCGGTCGCCGTGCTCATGAAGATGCGGCGGCCATGCCGGGCGGCAATCTGCTCCATCGTATCGACCGGGGTCGCACCCGAGGAGATCTCGACGACGCCGCATCCGGGGCCGCCCATCGCCCCCACGAGCGCATCGAATTCCGACACATCGCTGATCGTCGATGGCATCGGCACGCCGCCCCAGCCCGAATGGTTGAGCGAATAGGACGCGCCGAGGCCGATCGCACCCTGGGCCATCGCCTCGCTGACGAGGCGCTTCATCTCGGCCAATTCGGAAGCGGTCGGCTCTTTGCGGACCGAGGCATCGTCGCCCATCACCGCCGTGCGCACGGCGGAATGCCCGACCAGCACCGCGAGGTTCGCATATGGCCCGCAGCGGCGCACGGCATCGAGGTATTCGCCGAAGGACTGAAACCGCCAATCGATCCCGGCGCGCAGCGCGTCGATGTCCATGCCCTCGACGACGGCGAGGTTGCGCATGATCAGATCGCGCAAATGCGGCGGGCTCGGCACGATGCCGAACCCGCAGTTTCCCATGACCGCCGTGGTGACGCCGAGGGAAGGGGAGGGTGACAGCGTCGGGTCCCAGGTCACCTGCGCGTCGTAATGGGTGTGGAGATCGATGATGCCGGGCATCAGCGCGAACCCGCCGGCATCGACAATCTCGGTCGCATCGGCGCGAATTGCTCCGATTTCGGCGATCCGCCCGTTCTCGACCGCAACGTCGGCGCGGAGCGGATCGTGCCCGAGGCCATCGACAATTGTCGTGCCGCGGATCACCAGGTCGTACATCGCGCTCTCCATCGCTCAAGAAGGGCCATAGTAGGCCGTGTCGGCTCGATCCGGCCATGCGGTCCACGCATGGCGGCACGGCCAGGCGGGGGTTCTGCGTCGCTACGGCGAACAAACCCGTTTAGTGCGACGCGCCGGTCTTCGATGGGAGGCGGAGCCGGCCTACCGCGAAGTGGATGGCGGCTTCCAATCCGTCGATCACCGGGACGCGGGCATCCCCGCCGATCTCACGCGCGGCTCCGACGAAGGGAGCGCCGCCAAGGAGGACCGCCTGGGCGCCGTCGCGGTCGATGCAGTCGGTTATCGTATCGGCCGCGAAGGAAAACACTGAATCGCGGTCGCGGATTACATCGAGCACCGAGTAAGGCAGGAAGCGGAGCGATGCCAGGCTGTCACCCAGGCCGAGAGCCGCAATCTTCTCCAGCAGCTGCGGACGCATTGCCTCGCCAACGGTCACGATCGAGAAGCGGCGGCCGCCTTCGCCCGCGGCCAGAATGCCGGACTCTCCAAGCCCTGCAACGGGAATGGTGGCGAGCGCGCGCGCCTCGGCAAGGCCGGGATCGCCGAAGGCGCCGATGACAACGGCGGCGCAGTCGGGGTTCGCGGCGATCGTCGCGAGAACGGAACTCCGCGCCGCTTCGAGTTCGGCTGGGGTCTGGATTGCGGCCGGTCCGCAGGCGGTCGTCACCGCGCGAATGGCAACGCCGCTTGGAGCGACGCGAGTCGCCTCGGCGGCAAGCCGATCCGTCACGATATCGCTGCTGTTCGGGTTGATCATCAAAAGGATCGGCGAGGTCGCCATCACGGCTCGCCCGGAAACCGGGCGAGCCAGTGTTGTGCGATGTCGAGGCGCCGGACGATCCAGGCCCCGCCCTTATCGGCAATGTGCCGGAGAATCCGGTCGAGCGCGCCGATCCGCCCCGGCCGGCCGATGATGCGCAGGTGAAGCCCGACCGACAGCATCCTGGGCGCGTGGCCGCCTTCTCGATGCAGCCAATCGAAGGCGTCGATCACATAGGCCGCAAAATCGGCCGCACCGCTGAACCGCTGCGTGTGAAAAAACTGCATGTCATTGGTGTCGAACGCGTAGGGCAACACGAGGTGGCGGCGGCCGCCGACCTCGACGAAATATGGCAGATCGTCGTTATAGGCGTCGCTGTCGTAGAGGAAGCCGCCTTCTTCCACCAACAGCCGGCGGGTCCGATAGGAAGCCGGAGATCGGGTGTGCCAGCCGACTGGCCGGACGCCGACCGCCTGCCGGATCGCGGCGACAGTCATTGCGATGCGCTCGCGCTCCGTTGCCTCGTCGAGCGCGTGATGGCTTTCCCAGCGCCAGCCATGCGCCGAGACCTCGTGCCCGCGCCGCACCGCATCCTGGGCCAGCAGTGGCAGGCGCTCGACGGCTCGTCCAGAGGCGCTGACGGTCGCCTTCGCGCCGTGCCGCTCCAGCACATCCATGATCCGCCACCAGCCGGCGCGGCTGCCGTATTCGAAATGGCTGTCGATCGTAGGGTCGGGCCGACCGACGAGACGCTGCTCGATTTCGTAGACGGCCTCGTTCTCGCTGTCGCCATCGGCGACGGAGTATTCGGCGCCCTCCTCGAAATTGACGACGAACGAGACCGCGACCCGCGCGTCGCCCGGCCAGCGCGGGTCGGGCGGAGACCCGGCATAACCGAGCAGATCGCGGCTCGAAACCATCACATGACCCCGAGCTTCTGCACCTCTTCGCGCACCAGCTGCTTGATGCTGCGCTCCATCGCAACAAATTCCGGGCCCGAGCGGTCGCGCGGATGAAGCAGCGGCACGTCTATCACCTCCTTGATCGAGCCCGGGAGCGTCGCCATCACGACGATGCGGTCGGCCAGGAAGATCGCTTCCGAAATGCTGTGCGTGACAAAGACGACAGTCTTGCGCTCCTGTTCCCAGATGCGCAGCAGCTCTTCCTGCAGCACCTCGCGGGTCTGTGCATCAAGCGCGCCGAACGGCTCGTCCATCAACAGCACCGAGGGGCCGTTGGCGAGCGCGCGAGCGATCGCCACCCGCTGCTTCATGCCGCCGGAAAGCTCGGTCGGGTATTTGGCCTCGTGCGCCTGCAAGCCGACCAGCTCCAGATAATGCCGGGCGAGGGCACGGCGTTGCGCCGGCGGTTTCCGCCGCATCAACGGCCCAAACTCGACATTGGCGAGTGCCGTGCGCCACGGGAACAGCGCGTATTCCTGAAACACCACGCCGCGATCGGCGCTCGCCCCGGCGACGGCTGTGTCATCGATCACAACCTGGCCGGTCGTGGGCGGCACGAAACCGGCGATCATGTTCAACAGCGTCGACTTGCCACAGCCCGACGGACCGAGCAGGCAGGTGAAGCTGTTCTCGGCCAGTTCCAGATCGACTCGGGAAAGCGCCGGCTTGCCGTTGTAGCTCTTGGATACAGCCTCGATGCGGATCTTGGTCCGCGCCTTGGCTGCTGCCGATGCCGCTGCCAGCATTTCAACCGCGGGCATCTTTGCGCCAGCGCAGCAGCCGCGCCTCGAGCCGGCGCAGCAACGTGTTGAAGATGAAGCCGATGGCGCCGATCACCGCGGCGCCGAGCAGCATGTTCGCGACCAGGAAAAAGGTTCGCGCATCGTTGATCAGAAAGCCGAGCCCGGAATCGGCGGCGATGAACTCGGCCGCGACAATCACGAAAAACGACAGGCCGAAGCCGATGCGCAGCCCGGTAATGATGTTCGGCAGGGCCGCCGGCAACACGACATAGCGGAAGATGTCGCGCTCCGAGGCACCGAGGCTCGCCGCGGCGCGGATCAGCAGCGGATCGACATATTTGATGCCCTCGACCGTCGTCGTGAAGATCGGAAAGAACGCGGCATAGGCGATGAACGCCACCTTCGACATCTCGCCGATGCCGAACCACAGCACCATCATCGGCAGGAAGGCGAGCGGCGGGATCGGCCGCAGCAATTCGATCGTCGGCTCGACCAGGTATTCGAGCCGGCGCGAGCGGCCAACCGCGGTGCCGACCGCGACACCGACGACCGCTGCCAGCACAAAACCCTGAACCACCCGCGACATGCTGGCGAGGATGTCGCGCTGCAATTCGCCGGAGCGGACCATCTCGATGCCGGCGAACAGCACCGTATGCGGCGCCGGCAGCAGGATCGGGTTAAAAAACTTGATGACATGCGCGTTCAGCAGCGCGACGGCGTACCAGATTAAAAAGAACAGCGCGATCGAGGCCGCGCGCAGCAATGTCGCGGTGCGCCGCTCGCGCTTGCCGGCAGATTGCTCGCCCGGCTCGGATGCAACCCAGGTTTCGACCGCTGTCGTCACTTCTCCGCCTTCGTCCCGGTGAAGCTGACAAGGCTCGGATCGAGCGAGCGCAGCAATGCGGGCGCGAATGCCTCATCGGGCGTTGGCCGGCGGGTCGCCCGGTTGATCGAAACCGCCCAGTCGCCGATGAAGCCCAGGCTGTCGACAAAGCGGCTGTCGAGCGCCAGGCTGTATTTGTTGGCATCCGCCATGACTGTCAGCGCGTCGCGATCGACACGCAATTCCTTCTCCATCGCATCGAGCGCCTTGGGCCGGTCCTTGGCCAGCAGGTCGTTGGCGCGGAGCAGTGCCCGCATCACCGCCTTCAGCGTATTCGGCTTGCCGTCGATCCAGCTCTGCGCTGCCAGAAGTTGCGAGTGGTTCATCTGCAGACGGTCGTTATCCGGCAGGTGCTGCGGCGTGTCGCCGACATAGAGCGTCGTGCCGGTGGCATACATCGTGCCGCCCATGGTCACCAGCCGGTACAGGTTTGGCTGCCAGCCGAGGAGGCCCTGCACCTCGCCTTTCGAGGCGGCGACGATCCCCTCCGGCTGGTTCATGTTGACCAGCTGCACCTTCGCCATGTCGAAGCCGAACATCTTCGCCATCTTGGCGAGCAGCAGCGGCGAGGGCGAACCCTGGGTGAAGGCGATCTTCTTACCCTCGAGCTCCTTCGGATTCGCCAGTTTGACCCCTGGCGACAGGGCGAAACCCTGAGTCTCGGAGATGTCGGCGAGCGCGGCAATCGTCTTGACCGGGATGCCTTGGTTTACGAACAGCACCTGCCCGAACATGCTGCCGGCCGCCAGATAGGCGCTGCCGCCCGCCATCACCGTGATGATGTCGGCGCCCGACTGGTTCCAATGGATCGTGACGTTGAGGCCCTCGTCCTTGAAGTAGCCGTAATAATCGGCGATCGCCATTTGAGCGCCGAGCTGCGGGTCGCGCACGACGGCGATATCGACGTCCTTCTGCTCGATCGGATCGGCGGCGCGCGCGGTTGGAGCCAAGGCAGCCAGCGTCAGCAGCGTTGCCGCAAGCATGATCCGGCTTCGATTCAACAGGGCATAAAAGTTCATTGTCGCTCCTCGTGCTTGATCGGCATCAACCCTGCCGATGCGCCATGCCTGCGTCCGCGCTCTCGCGCTTTGCTCCGGTCAGGTGCGCGCCGTCCAGCTGACCAGCTGTGGGTCGACCGCCTTCAGAAGCTGCGGCGCAAAGCCCACCTCGGGGGTTACCGGCTTGGGGGTGCGCTTGATCTCCAGCGCCCATTCGCTCTGGAACTTGAGGCTCGCGGCGAGCGCGTCGCTGATCGCCATGTCGTATTTGTTGGCGTCGGCCATGACCTTCAGTGCGTCGGGATCGATGCGCAGCTGCTTTTGCATCGCTTCTAGCGCCTTCGGGCGGTCGCTGGCGAGCAGCTCCGTCGCTTGCCGCAGGGCACGCATTACCGCCTTCAGCGTGTTCGGCTTCTCGTCGATCCAACTCTGCGCCGCGAGCAACACCGAGTGGTTGTATTGCAGCCGGTCTGACATCGGCAGCGGCTCGGGCCTGGCGGAAACATAGAGGGTCGTGCCCGTCGCGTACATCGAGCCGCCCATGGTGACGAGCCGGTAGAGGTTCGGTTGCCAGCCGAGCAGCCCTTGTACATCGCCCTTCGAGGCTGCAACCACGCCCTCCGATGGGTTCATGTTGACCATGGTGACTTTGTTGGTATCGAAGCCGTACATCTTGGCCAGTTTGGCCAGGATCAGCACCTGCGAGTTGCCCTGGGTGAACGCGAGCTTCTTGCCTTCGAGCTCGCGCGGGCTGGCGAGCTTTACCCCGGGCGACAGCACGAAACCCTGCGTCTCGGCGATGTCGGCCAGCGCGGCGATGATCTTGATCGGCAGGTCCTGGCCGCCGAACACGACCTCCGCGAACACGCCGCCGGTACCGATATACTGGCTGCCGCCGGCCATGATCGTGATCACATCGGCGCCGGACTGGTTCCAGTGCACCGTCGCGTCAAGACCCTGATCCTTGAAGTAGCCGAACTCCGTCGCGATCGCGACCTGCGCGCCAAGCTGCGGATCGCGCACCGCGGCGATCTCGATCTTCGGCTCCTCCAGCGCTTCCGCCGCTTTCGCTGCGGTCATGCCGAGCCGCTTCGGTAACAAGGCCAGTCCCAGGCTGCCGCCGGCCAACTGCATCGCACGTCGCCGGGAAATCGGCCGGAGATCAATCATCGGCTGTGTGCCTCGTCGCTTGCGTAGGAGTTACGCAATTCCCATGCCCAAGCGCGGAGCGCAAGACTCATTGCGGTCCTATGCCGCGAGAGCTTGCGCGGGGATAATCGTTGCGAGCGAGAGATTACCGAGCCGGCCTGGTCTCGTTCAAATGCGCCGTGATGTTGGTGCCGGTCGCATCGGGCGCGAAATGCAGCGTGATCACCGACCGCCGATCGCAGGCGACCACGGTCCATTCCTCTTTCCAGGGGGGATATCGGCGCCCGGGCGGCAAGCTGGCGTTGGCCGCTCCCTCAATCCCGGCAAAAGCTGTATCGGCAACGTAGGTCTGACCGCAGGTCGCCCGCGCCGCTGCGGCGACCGTCGCATAATGAAAAGCATCGCGTTGCAACAGCGGATCGGCCCGGGTCGTCCCGGGCAGCAACGTCCCGCTGACCAGCGAGCCCGGCGATTTCACAAACGTCAGAACGTTGAGGGTGCGGCTGGCGCCGCACCCTGTCGCGATAATGCGCTCTCGCCACGCACCGGCCGTCGGTCTCGCCTGTGCGTCTAGTTCCGGCGCTTGGTAGATCGCGACGTCGGGCGTGATGGCGAATGTCGCCCTGCCACATCGGTTGTTCAGCCACGCGCTGCTCTGTTGCGCCGCCTCGATGACGGCCTTTCGATGCTCGGCGCTTGCGATGATCTTGGCAAGTACGGGGGGAACGGCGGCATCGGTCACTGCCGCGCAGGCTGCCGCAATCGTCACAATCGAGATGCAAGCCGAGAGCGCGACGAGCCGTGCCATCCAGGTCATTTCACTTATACCCCAAGGCCCCGATCTAACAGGGCCCGACATCATACGCCGGCAAATAGAAGCGAGCTGCAAGCGGATCATCAACACCTGCCGCTTCGTGACGCCTCGCATACCCCTAGGAGCGGCTCGCGCCGGTCCGTGCGCCCAGGTGTTGCGGCCGACTGGGGCGGCCCTTACTGTCGCCGCGCGAAGGCGCAGAGGCGGAGATTAGGCGTGCCCGATACCTCGCCGATCCTGGATCACGTCGTTATCGATGTGCGCGACCGCATGGACGAGGCGGCGCCGGTGTTTACCGGGCTCGGGTTTCAGCTGACCCCGCGCGGGCACCACACGCTCGGTTCGATGAACCACCTGGCGATGTTCGCGACCGATTATCTGGAGTTGCTCGGTTTTGGCGAAGGCGGCGCCAACCGGCCGGAGCTGACGCCGTTTCCGATCGGGCTCAACGGGCTGGTGTTCAAGACCGCCGACGCGGACGTGACCCATGCGAAGGCCGCCGCAGCGGGGCTGCCGATCCTGCCGGTGCAAAGCTTCTCCCGCCCGGTGACGCTCGGCGGCGCGAGCCAGGACGCACGGTTCCGCACCACCCGGCTCGATCCGAACAAAATCGCCATGGGCCGCGTGTATTTCTGCGAGCACCGGACACCGGAACTGGTTTGGCGCGCGGAATGGCAGGCGCACCCGAATGGCGCTCGCGCGATCACAAAGATCGTCGTGGCGACCCCGGACCCGGCGCGGACGGCTGACCTGTTCCGCGGATTGTTTGGAGCGGCGGCGGTGGCGACGCAGGACGGATCTGTTGTCGCCGCCGCCGGCAGCGCGCGGGTCGTGCTGACCTCGCCGGAGGCTGTCGCCGCCGAATTCGGCGATGCGGCGGCGGAGGCGTCCGGGCGCCGGGAGTATCTTGCCGCGCTGGAGATCGCGGTCGGGTCGCTTGCCGAGACGGTGCCGCACGTGCGCGATATCCCTGGGCTTCGGCAGGAGCCGCAGCGTCTCGTCGTGCCGGCCCGGGCCGCATTCAACACGACCCTGGTGTTTTCCGAAACTGGGTGAGCGACGATTTCGCGCCGATCCGCTGTTGCATTCGCGCTGTCGGGAACGTTGCCGATCGCGCGGAGTTTCCGGTCATCCGGTCGTCATCGGGGCAAGGTATCGAGGCATATGCGTGAGCCGATCCTCGTCGTCAACACGGGCTCTTCGAGCATCAAATTTTCGGTGTTCGAAACCGCAGCCGATAGCTCGCTTGCGGCCGGCGCGCATGGACAGGTCTCGGGGATCGGCCGCTCGGGGATCGGCCGGGAGCCACGTATTGAAATTGCCGACGCGCGGGGCCGCACGCTGTTGGATGAGCCTGCCGCGGCTGGCGATCACGAAGCCGCGATTACCGCGATCCGCGACTGGTTTGCCGCCCATATCGGCAATGAGGCCGGTTTTGCCGGAGTCGGCCACCGTGTCGTTCACGGGGGAACGGCGTATTCGGCGCCGGTGCTGATCGACCGAGAGGTTATCGCCGCGCTGGAGGGCCTTGTGCCGCTGGCGTCGCTGCACCAGCCGCATGCGCTGGCCGCGATCCGGGCGGTCGCCGCAGTCGCCCCGAAAGTGTCACAGGTCGCGTGCTTCGATACCGCGTTTCACCGCGACCAGCCGCCGCTCGCGCAGCTCTTTGCGCTGCCGCGCGAGCTGACGGCGAAGGGCATCCGGCGGTACGGATTTCACGGCTTGTCCTACGAATACATTGTCTCGGCATTGCCGCTGATCGCGCCCGAGATCGCAAACGGCAAGCTCATCGTCGCCCATCTCGGTAACGGCGCGAGCCTCTGCGCAATCCATAATGGCGGCAGCGTCGCCACGACGATGAGTTTTACCCCGGTGGACGGGCTGGTAATGGGGACCCGCACCGGCGCGCTCGACCCCGGCGCAATCCTCTATTTGATGCAGCACGAGGGAATGAGCGCCGGCGAGATCGAGCACCTGATCAATGAGCGATCGGGTCTGCTCGGCGTTTCCGGTCTGTCGAGCGATATGCGCACCCTGCTGGCCAGCGCCGATCCCACCGCCAAGGAGGCGATCGACCTATTCGTCTATCGGCTCGGGCGGGAAATCGGTTCGCTGGTCGCCGCGCTGGGCGGTCTCGACGCACTCGTTTTCACCGCCGGCATCGGCGAGCATGCCGCCGAGATCCGCGCTCGCGTGTGTCGGGACGCCCAGTGGCTCGGGCTCGCTCTCGACGAGGCCGCCAACCAGGCGGGCGGACCGCGCATCTCCCGTGAGGGCTCGGCGGCCTCGGTCTGGATGGTGCCGACCGACGAAAACCTGATGGTGGCCCGCCACACACGGCGATTGCTCGACAGCCGCGCCGGCCAGAACGGAGGTTCCCAGAAATGAACGCACGCGATGTGATGACTACGGCGATCGTGTCGGTCACCCCGGAGACGACGACGCGCGAGGCCGCTCGAATCCTGCTCGATCACCGCATCAGTGCGGTGCCGGTGGTCGACGGAGCCGGGACGCCGATCGGCATGCTGAGCGAGGGCGACCTGATCGCCCGCAACGACGCGGACCGCCAGACCCGGCTTGACTGGTGGCTGACCCTGCTGGCGGAAGGCGAGGCGCTCAACCCCGATTTTCTCGCCAGTCTGCGCCCGCCCGGCCGGCGCGCGCACGAGGTCATGACGGCGCCGGCGATCACCGTCGACGAGGCGGCGGCGGTCGGCGACATCGCGCGCCTGCTGCTCGAGCACCACATCAAGCGGGTGCCGGTGGTGCGCGACGGGCGGGTGGTCGGCATCGTCAGCCGGGCCGATCTCGTCCGGGCTTTGGCGGCGGGTGAGCGTTAGGCAGGGCCGGATTGCCTTTTGCCATGCCCTATTTCCGTCGCGATCAAAGGAACTGCCGACGAACGATGCCACCAGGTCCGCGGCGCTGCCCGGGCCGCCGTCAACCGTCGAATTGTCGCTGATCGATGAGTGGCGGCGCGCTGCCAACTACCTGTCGGTCGGGCAGATCTATCTGCTCGACAATCCGCTCTTAAAGCAGCCGCTCGAATTGAAGCACATAAAGCCGCGCCTGCTCGGCCATTGGGGGACGACGCCCGGGCTTACCGATCTGGCCGATGAGCATCCTGAAGACGCCGAAGGGCTGGACCGGCCCGAAAGAAGTGGACAGTCTCAAAACACATGCCGGAGGTACGCGAATGGCGCTGGTCGCCGGCCGAGCCTAGCCGCCCCGATGCGAAGGGATAAAGCCGAGCGCAGGCGAGGCGGGCCGGCTTGCTCGGCGCGCGGCCGGCGTGCTATCCGGGCGCCAAAAGCAGGAATACAAGCAGGGAGCGCTGAGTAAAGGAGGCAGGGCATGAAAGACGGGTACCGCGTGTACGATTCCGACACGCATGTCCTCCCGGCCGCCGAGGTCTTGGAGCGCTATGTGGACCCGGAATTTCGGCCGCGCCTTGATGAACTGGCGCAATACCGCACGCCGATCAGCGCCTCGGCCGAGCATTCGGGCGGCGGGCTGCACGGTTACCGTATCGCGCCGCAATATTATCGCCGGGTGCTGGGCGAAGCGGCGCCGCGCGAGGGGCACACCGGCCGCGACACGGTTTGGCGCGGCAGCAAATTGCCCCGGCCAGGCGTGCAGGACGATGACGCCGCCAATCGCATTCGCGATATGGATGACGAAGGAACCGACGCGCATTTCCTGGTCCCAGGCGGCTGGAGCAGCACGATTGGGCTTGACGATCCGTCGCTCGAAACCGGGATGATCCGAGCCTTTCATCGCCATATGGCGGATTTTTGCGGTCGGTATCCCGATCGGCTGAAGGGCCCGATCGTCGCTTCGACGCGCGATGTCGAGGCGGCGGTGCAGGAGATCCGCGAATGGGGCAAGGCGAAATGGGCGGTCGCGGTCAAGCCACAAATCTACAAGATCCCGGCCGACCACCCCTCGCTCGAGCCGATCTGGCGCGCCGCCGCCGATTACGATCTGCCGATCGTGCATCACAGCTCGACTTGGAACCCACCGTATTTTCCGGGTGTCGAGGATGTCTGGGACAACATCTTCCTCGGTCGCCTCGCCTCGCATCCCTGGGGGGCGATGCGGTTTGTCGCCGCCTTTATCGGCGGTGGCATTCTCGACCGCTATCCGCGTCTGCGCTTCGGCACGCTCGAATGCGGCTTTGGCTGGCTGCCGTTCTGGGGCCGGCGCATGGATGAGCAATACGCCTATGTCGGCTCGACCGCCGATTTGAAGATGAAGCCGAGCGAATATCTGACGAGCGGCCGCTTTTTCTGCAGCATCGAGCGCCAGGAAGGCGAGGACATGTTTAATTGCGTTTCCGGCTTTTTTGGCGACGACGTCCTGATGTACGCCTCGGACTACCCGCACTCCGAATGCCAATTCCCCGACTCGGTTGACAACATCCTCGCCTGGTCGAGCCTAGTGCCGGAAACGCGTAAGAAGCTGATGTGGGACAACGCGGCGCGGTTCTTCCGGCAGAACTGAGCATCGCTGCCGATCCTGCGTCGCTGGCGGCGCCGGTGCCGCAGCCTTATACTCGGCTCAGCTTAACGCGCGTGGAGCCCCTGATGCTCGTCGAACAGATCTGGACGGCAAATTCCGGTCGCAATTTCAATTACCTGGTCGCCTGCCCCGAGACCGGCGAGGCGCTGGCGATCGACCCGCTCGACCACCAGAAATGCCTTGCCGCGGCGAAGGCGAAGGGCTGGAATATCACCCAGATCCTCAACACGCACGAGCACCGCGACCATACTGGCGGCAACGACCAGGTGGTGGCGGCGACGCACGCCAAGCTTCTGGCGCACGCCAAAGCGAAGGACAAGATCAGTGGTATCGATCGCGGCCTCTCGGCCGGCGACGTGATTAAGGTTGGCAAGACCGTCGAGCTCGAATGCCTCGATACGCCGGGTCACACGATGAGCCATATCTGCGTGCGGTCGCATGGCGACCATCCGGCGCTGTTTTGCGGCGACACGCTGTTCAACGCCGGTGCCGGCAACTGCCACAATGGCGGCCACCCGAACGAGCTTTACAACACCTTCGTCAGCCAGCTCGCCAAATTGCCGGACGAGACGCTGATCTATCCCGGCCACGACTACATCGCCAACAATCTGCGGTTCACGCTGTCGCGCGAGCCGGACAACGCCAAGGCCAAGGAATTGCTGCCGGCGATGGAAAGGCAGGACCCCGGGCGGGCGCTGGTCACCACATTGGCGCTGGAGAAGGAAATCAACACGTTCTTTCGGTTGCACAGCCCGACGGTGATCCGGCAGCTGCGCGAGGCCTTTCCCGAGCTGCCGGAAAACGCTGACGAAAAGACGGTGTTCCTGAAGCTGCGCGAGCTTCGCAACAAGTGGTGAGGCCGGTACGAACGGAGGTCGCCATGGCACAGCACTACGACCGCGCCGCCGAGGATCTCGGCAACATCGTCATGCTCGAGCACGTCAATTTGCAGGTCCCCGACCAGAGGCAGGCAACGCTGTTCTACGTCACCGGGTTCGGGCTGACGCGCGACCCCTACATGAACACCGGCATCGGCACGATGTGGATCAATGTCGGCAAGAGTCAGTTTCACCTGCCGCCGGGCGAGCCCTGGGTATTGCGCGGCGCAATCGGGCTGGTGACGCCCGACCGAGCGGCGCTGTTGCAGCGCCTCGCCGGCATCGAGAAGCAACTCCACGGCACCCAATTCGCCGTCGCCGAGAACAACGACCATGTCGCGGTGATCTGCCCTTGGGGCAACCGCTTTCGACTGCACAGCCCCGACCCCGATCGGTTTGGCGCGATCAATCTCGGCATTCCCTATCTCGAATTCGACGTGCCGGTCGGCGCCGCCGAGAGCATCGCTCGCTTCTATGGCGAGCTGTTCGGCGCCGCGACACGGGTCGAGGGCAACGGCGCCGGTCGGGTTGCGCGGGTCGGCGCCGGCGAGAAGCAGGCACTCTTATTCCGCGAGACCGATGCCGAGATCCCGGCTTTCGATGGACATCACATCCAGGTCTATGTTCGCGACTTTTCCGGGCCGCATGCCGAGCTGGCGAAGCGCGAATTGCTGACCGAGGAAAGCAATGCCTACCAGTATCGTTTCGAGCACATCGTCGATCCCGACACCAACGAGACATTGTTCGAGATCGAGCACGAGATCCGCAGCATGACGCACCCGCTTTATGCGCGGCCGCTGGTGAACCGCAACCCGTCGCAAAGCCAGCGCCATTACCAGCGCGGCGGCGACGCGTGGAACTGGGAATTGCCACGGGAGAACACGCCGCTGCCTGATGTGCCGCCGATTACGTCGTCGCGCGCGGCTGCGCTGGCGGAACGGCGCGCCCGCCGGGCGCAGCGCGGGATGTAGGCCGAGGCGCCTTCGTCGTTCATTTCCATATTTCACGAATTATCGCTTGACGGCACTTAGCCACCGGTCAATATTTCGATATTCGTCGTAGGATCGAACGAACAATGGATCAGAAGCGCGCGATCGCGGCGCTTGCCGCGCTCGCCCAGGAGACTCGGCTCGATCTGTTCCGGTTGCTCGTTGCGCGCGGCCCCGAGGGACTGCCGGCCGGGGTCATCGCCGAACGGCTCGGGATCGCGCCGTCGTCCTTGTCCTTTCACTTGCAGCAGCTGACCCATGCCGGGCTGATCATGCAGCGGCGCCTCGGACGGCAACTGATCTACTCGGCCGAATACGATGCGATGAACGCGCTGCTTGCGTATCTCACCGAAAATTGCTGCGGGCGCGGCGGCTCGTGCGCCCTTGCCTGCGATCCCGCGGATGCTTTCGCCAGAGGAGATAACGATGAAGCGCCTGCACGTACACGTGTCGGTTGACGACCTTACCCAGTCGATCCGCTTCTATTCAACGCTCTTCGCGACGGAGCCGACCGTTCTCAAAGGGGATTACGCCAAATGGATGCTCGACGACCCGTGCGTCAACTTCGCGATCAGCACGGTTTCGGTCAATCGGCCGGGCGGCTTTGCGGGGGTCTCGCACCTTGGGATTCAGGCCGAGAACGAGACCGAGCTTGCCGAGGTCTATGACCGCCTCACTCACGCGGAGCGGCCAATCATCGAGGCCAAGGCGACGACTTGCTGCTATGCGAAATCCGATAAGCAATGGATCGCCGATCCACAAGGCGTGCCCTGGGAGACCTTTCTGACGTATGGCGAAGCCACGGTTTATGGCGAGGGTTCGCTGGCGAAGCTCCGCGAAGTTTCGGGGTGCGCGACAGGCTGCGAACCGCCGGTCGGCGAGTTGATGTCGAAACCAGCCGCAGCGCAAGTGTGCTGCGCCCGCTGACCCGCGCCTGAAGGAGAGGGATATGGACGGACAGGCTCAGAAGGCAATGGTTCGCGCCCGCTATGGCAGCATCGCTGTGGAATCCGGCGCTTCGGATTGTTGCGCGCCGACGGCCTCGTCCTGTTGCGGCCCATCTACCGCGCCGGACGAAAAGTCGCGCCGAATGGGCTATTCGGAGGCCGAACTCGCCGCGGTGCCCGACGGCGCCAATCTTGGGCTCGGCTGCGGCAACCCGCAGGCGATTGCGGCGATGCGGCCCGGCGAAGTCGTGATCGATCTGGGTAGCGGCGCCGGGTTCGATTGCTTTCTCGCCGCCCAGCAGGTCGGCCGCGCGGGTCATGTCATCGGCGTCGACATGACGCATGAGATGCTGAACAAGGCGCGCGATAATGCCGGCAAGATCGGCGCCGCGAATGTCGAATTTCGGCTGGGCGAACTCGAGCACCTGCCGGTCGCCGACAATACCGCCGACGTGGTGCTCTCGAATTGCGTGATCAACCTCGTGCCGGACAAGGCGCAGGTCTTCCGCGAGGCCTTTCGGGTGCTGAAGCCCGGCGGCCGGGTCGCGATCTCCGACGTCGTGAACACCGCGCCGCTGCCGCCTAACCTGCGAGCCGACGCCGCGCTGGTGTGCGGCTGCGTCGTCGGCGCGGCGGCGGCGGACCGGATCGAGGCCTGGCTTGGGGAAGCCGGTTTCGCCGAGGTGCGTGTCACCGTCAAACCGGAAAGTCGCGAGCTGATCGAGACCTGGGCGCCGGGGCGCGGAATCGAGGACTATATCGTCTCCGCGATCATCGAAGCGCGCAAGCCGCTGAAGCGATAGATCCGATCAGGTGTGCAGTGGACGCACAGGTCTACAACGTGCTGTTCCTGTGCACCGGCAATTCAGCACGAAGCATTCTGGCCGAGGTCTTGCTCGACCATTGGGGCAAGGGGCGTTTCAAGGGATACAGCGCCGGCAGCTTTCCGAAGGGCGCGGTCCACCCGCTGGCGCTCGCGGTTCTTGAGAGGCACGGTTTGCCGACCGCCGGTCTGCGCAGCAAGAGTTGGTCGGAGTTCGCGCAGCCCGATGCGCCGGTCATGGATTTTGTCTTCACGGTCTGTGACCAGGCGGCGGGCGAGGTTTGTCCGATCTGGCCGGGCAATCCGATCACCGCGCACTGGGGTGTACCCGATCCGGCTGCCGTCGAAGGAACGGAGGAGGAGCGCAGGCGGGCTTTTCGCGATGCCTTCCGACGACTCGAGGCGCGGATCAAGCTTTTCATCGCGCTGCCGATCGACAAGCTCGACCGCATGGCTCTGAAGCGCCGCGCCGGCGAGATCGGCCGATCAACCTGAATCAGGAGGGATCGTGAGTTCTGCCGCCGACACAGCGTCGCGTCGTGTTGCTCCCGCGCTTGGTACGTTCGAGCGCTATCTGACCGTCTGGGTCGCGCTCTGCATTGTCACCGGCATCGTGCTCGGTCAGTTGCTGCCCGGACCATTTCAGGCGCTGGGCCGGATGACGGTCGCCCAAGTCAACATCCCGGTAGCGATCCTGATTTGGCTGATGATCGTGCCGATGCTGCTCAAGGTCGATTTCGGCGCGCTGCATCGGGTTGCCGAGCAATGGCGCGGCATCGCGGTGACGGTCGGGATCAACTGGCTGATCAAGCCGTTCAGCATGGCCGCGCTCGGCTGGCTGTTCGTCGGCTGGCTGTTCCGGCCCTGGCTGCCGGCGGACCAAATCGACAGCTACATCGCCGGGCTGATCATCCTCGCCGCCGCGCCGTGCACGGCGATGGTGTTCGTCTGGTCGAACCTGACCGAGGGCGACCCGAATTTCACGCTGAGCCAGGTCGCGCTCAACGACACGATCATGGTCTTCGCCTTCGCCCCGATCGTGGGGTTGCTGCTCGGCCTGTCGTCGATCGCGGTACCGTGGCAAACGCTTTTCCTCTCGGTCGTTCTGTACATCGTCGTGCCGGTTGTCGCGGCGCAACTGTGGCGTCGATCATTGCTGGCGGCCGGCGGTGAAGCGGCTCTCGCCGCGACCCTGCGCCGGCTTCAGCCGGCCTCGCTTTTGGCGCTTCTCGCGACGCTGGTGTTGTTGTTCGGCTTCCAGGGTGAAGCGATCGTGCGCCAGCCGCTGGTCATCGCGCTGCTGGCCGTGCCGATTGTGATTCAGGTCTATTTGAACGCCGGCATCGCCTACGGCCTCAACCGCCTCCTCGGCGTGCCGCACAACGTCGCCTGCCCGTCGGCGCTGATCGGCGCCTCGAACTTCTTCGAGCTTGCGGTCGCGGCCGCGATCGCGCTGTTCGGCTTTCAGTCCGGCGCCGCGCTCGCCACCGTCGTCGGCGTTCTCGTCGAAGTGCCGGTCATGCTGTCCGTCGTGCGGATCGTGCTGCGCAGCCGCGGCTGGTATCAGGCAGCTGGCGGTCGCTTTTAGCGCGAGGGCGTCCGCGGCTTTGCCATGCGGCTGCCGTCCAGCGCCGCCTGAAATTGCTCCGAGATGCTGGCGGTGACATCGCGCGCCTCCGCCTCGTTGGAGATGACCCGCGGCGTCATCAGCATGATCAACTCGGTACGCCCGCTCGCGTTCGTCCGCGTGCCGAACAGGGCGCCAACGCCCGGAATCTCGTTGAGAACCGGGATGCCAGAGTTGTTGCGACTGTCGGTTTGCTGGATCAATCCGCCGAGCAGGATCGATTCGCCGTTCTTGACGCTGATCGTGCTGGTCAGCCGGCGCTGCTGGATCGTCGGCGAATTGATGGTCGAGGTTGTCGTCGGCACCACGTTGCTGACGGACTGATTGACATCAAGCGTGACGTAGCCGCCGGCATTGACCCGCGGCGTCACTTCGAGCACGACGCCGGTTTCCTTATAAGTGACGTTGTTGAGGATCAGCGGATTGCTGGTTTCGGTACTGGTGGCGGACTGGGTGATGATCGGCACCACATCGCCCACCTGCAGCCGTGCCGTCTGGTTGCTTAGCACCAGCAGCCGCGGTGTCGAGATCACCTTGGTCTGGGTGACGGCGGAGAGCAGGTCGAGGATCGCGCGGGGCTGAAAATTGCCGCTGAGGTAGGACAGCGCAAAGCCGGGCAGCGGGGGCGTGATGCCGACCGGAAGCCCGCTCGAGTTCGTTATGGTGCCGCCCGCGGTGCTCAGCAGCACGTTGCCACGCCCGGAATTGATGAAGTATTCGACGCCGTAGTTCAGTTGATCGTTGAGCCCTACCTCGGCGACCGTCACCTCGATGAGCACCTGCAACGGCGGTACGTCGACCCCTTCCAGAACCTGACGGATCAAATCGTAGTCGCGCGCGCTGGCGGAGATCAGCAGCGCATTGTGCGCCTCGTCCGCCTCGATGCGGACGGTGTTGCGGTCAGCCGCTTGCTGCGGTGCGGGCATGGGAACCGGGAAGGGGAAGCCGGCGACCGGGAGCGGTGCGGCCGCGGGTGGCGACTTTCCATTTCCGTTGCCGTTGCCGTTGCCGTTCCCGTTCCCATTTCCGTTAGCGGTCTTTAACGCGGAATTATCGCCGTTATCATAGCCGTTGGGACCCCCAAGCCCCTCGCCTTGTTGGCCACCCGGCCCCTTGAATTGGATGTCGATGCCGGTCAGCAGCCCTTGCAGCTTCTGGCCGACCTGGGCCGCCTTGGCGTATTGCAGATTGTAGACATAGACCCGGCGCTCGTTCGGGTTCCGCTCGCGATCGAGGCGCGCAATCCAGGATCGCGCCTCGTCGAGGTAACTGCCCGACCGGCTGAGGATCATGACGGCGTTGAGGCGAGCGATCGCCATGAAGCGGATCGCGTCGTTGTCGGCCTCCCGGCGTGTCGCGAAAATGTTCTTCAGCTCGTCGGCGATCGAGGCCGGCTCGGCGTGGCTCAGCGGCACCAGCGCCATCGACATGCCGCGCAGCTGATCGATGTCGAAGATGCGCACCGTGTCTTCCGCGACCTTCAAATCTGTCGGCGAACCCTGCACGATGAGCACGTGCCGCTGATCGTCGGCGCTAATGGTCTGACCGGGCGGCAGCACCTTTTCGAGTACGTGCTGCATGTCGGTGGCGGAGACATAGCGTAGCGGAAACACCCCATTATGTTCGCCGATCGTCGGGGCAACGCCGCTGAGCATCGGCGCCGCGGAAGTCGGTTTGCCATCCTTGCGCATCGGCATCACCCGGATGATGCCGTCACTCTGGACCATTGTCGCGCCGCGGCTGTTGAGCACGGCTTCAAGCGTCGACAGGAGCTCGTCGCGCGGCACCGGCCGGTTGATGTTGATGGTGACCGGTCCCATGACTTCGGGATCGACGACGTAATTCACCTTTAGCGCGTCGCCGAGGATTGCTGCGACAACGTCGCGGATGTCGGCGCCGGCGAAGTTGAGCGTGACGTCACCCGACTTGCCGTTCGGGTCGGGCAGCACGATTCGCGCGGGGGTCGCCGTCTCGCGGCCTCGCACGACGATTGCCGGGGCCGGCGGCTCACCGGGCGAGTCGGTCGGCATCCGTGCCACAGCGCGTCCCGGGTTGGTGGGTGCGAGCTGGACCGCATTCGCCGAGATCCTCGGAGGCGGCGCGGATTCGTCGGGTATGGGTCTTCCGCTCAGCGACGCGACCGTGTCGCAGGCCGCCACCGCCAGAACCAGGATTGATGCCAGCCACCTCCGCCCGCAGCGGATCCTACGCGCAAACCCCTGGTCGCACCGCCGGGAACGCCGGGGCGCTACCACAATGAACTGCCCAATCGTGAACCGCCCCCGAAGCGTTAGGTGGACCTGAACCGCCGCTTGCCGGTAGGATGCCCTTAGCCTTGAAACTGAGTCAACGTCCCGGACAATCCCGGAGGAGTTGATGAAACGAACTTTCGGTTTAATACTTGCATTTCTGTCGCTCGCTTTCGGCAGTCCGGTTAAGGCGGCCGAACCGGTGCCGGTGCTCGCCGCGCCCATGCCGGACCTCGCCGTCCGACTCGTCGGCAACACCTTGAGCGCGATCGCCTTCATCCCGCGCCGGCCGGGCGGGCCGGGTGGTGGCGAACTCACTCGGCTGATGCTGCAGGCCTATTTCGGCCCCGACGGCAGGGCGCTGGTGCGGTTATGGGATCCCTGGCATGACGCCTACACCGTGCCGGCGGAGCGCAAATGGACGCTGACGGGCAGAACCCTGTGCGTCGACCTCCCGGCGCCGGGCAATGGACCGATGTGCGCCGACGTCCATGTCTGGGGGCCGCGTATCGCGGGGGTCGGCGCCCAGCCCTATGCGATGCTGGATGGCGATCTGAAGCCGGGAAACGTAATCGGCGGGCGACGCTAATGCGCTTACGCATGGGTTGAAAGTTTGCGCCTTCACGCTTAGCCTTACGCGAGTACATTGGGGGGCCCATGTTGCGCGCGATAGCGATCCGGGCGGCGCGGGTAGTTGCCGCCGCAGCTGGCCTGACACTGGTACTGGGTGCGGTGACCGTGGGGCATGCGCAAACGTCGCGGCCCGAGAATACTCACCTTGGCGTAGCCAGTTGCAGCGGCAACAACTGCCATGGCGCGACCGAGCGTCCGCCGCAGTCCCGCGTGCCGGGCAACGAGTACATAATCTGGTCGAAACGCGACAAGCATCGTCTCGCCTACGCGGTGCTGCTCGAGGATCGCGCGATCAAGATGGCGCGCGCACTAGGGCTGCCCGATGCGGCGAACCAGCAAATCTGCCTCACCTGCCACGCCGATGACGTTCCCGCGAACCTGCGGGGGCCACAGTTTCAGCTGTCGGACGGGGTCGGCTGCGAAGCGTGCCACGGCGGCGCTTCCGGCTGGCTCGGTTCGCATATCGCCCGGGCGCCGCACGCGCAAAACGTTGCCAACGGGATGTACCCGACCGACCAACCGGCGGCGCGCGCCGAGAAATGCCTCGGCTGTCACTTCGGCGACGAAACGCGTTTTCTCGATCACCGAATCTACGGCGCCGGCCATCCGCGGCTGCGGTTCGAGCTCGACACCTTCACCGCGATCCAGCCGGCGCATTTTGTGGTCGATAAAAGCTATGTCGAGCGCAAGGGGCTGATCACCGACCTGCAGGTCTGGGGCGCTGGGCAGGCGATCTCGCTGATAAAGCACATGGACGCGATTCTCGACCCGAGACGGACGCGCGGCGGGATTTTCCCCGATTTCGTCGTCTTCGACTGCCAGTCCTGCCATCACGATTACGGACCCGTGGCCAAACCGACCACGACCGGCCTCCCGCCCGGCACGATCAAGCTCTATGACGCCAATCTGGTGATGATGCGGGTCGCGGCCTCGCAGGTGGCACCGGCAGCCGCCCGCTCGCTCAGCGAACACATGGTCGCGCTGCACCGGGCCAGCAACACGGACTGGGCTCAGGTCCAGAGCGAGGCGCGGGCTGTCCGCGCCGTGGCCGAGTCGCTCGTCACCCCGTTGGCCCAGCATCAGTACACCCGCGAGGACATGCACGCCCTCGCCGACGCGGTTATTGCGGTCGGCCTCCAGCCGGATGATTGGCAGGTTTCCCATGCCGAGCAGGTCACGATGTCGCTCGAAGCCATCGTCAGCAACATGAGATCGGCGGGGTATATCGGGGAAGGTCAGGACGGTCCGATCACGACCGCGATGAATGCCGTCTACGCCACCTTCGCCAGCGAGGCGACGGTTCGCCCCGACGCTTTCGCCAAGGCATTGCACGACGTTCAGCGGGCGATCGGCCGATGAGCCGCTGGCGCGGGGTTTTCGGGCGAGGCGCGATCGCGCCGATGCTGCTTGTCTTAGCCGCGGCGATACCGGCGACAGCGCAGCAACAGCCGGCACCGCCGCCCCAGCCGGCGCAAGACACCGTTCATTTGGGGGTCCGCTCCTGCGCGGGCAATAATTGTCACGGCGCCGTGCAGCCCTTGAAGACTTCGCACATCGAGCAGAACGAATATCTGATCTGGTCGCAGAAGGATAAGCACAGCAAGGCCTTCGCCGTGCTGCGCGAGGAGCGCGGGCTGCGGATTGCCCACAACCTCGGCCTGCAGGACGCGGAACACGCGAAAATCTGCCTCGACTGCCACGCCGACGACGTGGCGCCGAACCGGCGCGGACCGTCGTTCCAAATATCAGACGGCGTTGGCTGTGAGGCCTGCCATGGCGGCGCCGGTGGTGGTGGGCCCGAGGCGCCCCAGGGCTGGCTCGGCACGCATATTTCCGGCACCAACCATGCGGCTGACATCGCGGCCGGAATGTACCCGACCGACCGTCCGATCGAACGCGCCGAGCGTTGCATACGCTGTCATATCGGCGACGACAAACGCTTCGCCAATCACGACATCATGGGCGCCGGTCATCCCCCGATGCCGTTTGAGCTCGACACCTTCACCGCGATCCAGCCGGCGCATTTCGTCGTTGACAAGGATTATGTCGAGCGCAAGGGCCGGCCCAACGACATGCAGTTCTGGGCGGTCGGACAAGCCGTCGATCTGCGTGAACGCATGGACAAGATCCTCGATAAAAATAATGTGCCGAAGGGCGCCAATCCCGAACTCGCGCTGTTCGACTGCCAAGCCTGCCATCATGCAATGAACCAGTTGCAATGGCAGAAGCGGCCGGCGATCGGTCTCGGGCCGGGCAAGCTGAGGCTTTACGACGCCACCGCGGTCATGCTGCGCACGATCGCCAGCCGGGTGGCGCCCGATGCGGCGAAGGATCTGGGCGACCACCTAGTGGCGCTGCACCGCGCCACCGTGGAGCCGAATGGCGACTACTGGGCCGGCGTCCAGCGTGAGGCGACGGCAATACGGGAGGCGGCCGACAAGCTGGTCCCGGCCCTAGCAAAGCATAATTTCGACAAGGGCGACGCCAAGGCGCTGGCTCAAGCGGTGATCGCCCTCAGCACCGGCGGCGAGGACCTCGACTACAGCTCGGCCCAACAGCAAACCATGGCGCTCGAATCGATTGTCGCGGCGATGAAGGCGTTCGGCTTTGCCGACGAAGGCCAATTGAAGGGCCTCGATGACGCGCTCGGCAAAGTTTACGAAGCCGCCGCGGACGACCAGAAGTACCGCCCCGATACCTTTGTCCAGGCGCTGAAAGACTTCGAATCCAAGTTGCCGTGATAGAATGCTCTCCCGGATCTGTCCGGGAACGAGCCGAGTAGCGAATGCAACTCGTCGATTTCTTGATCGAACGCGGCCGGCTCGACGCGGTACAGCGCGACCGGGTGCTCGCCGTGCGCCGCGAGCGCGGCGACGGCGAAAGCGAGAGCGTCATCCTCACCCGGCTCGGCATGATCAGCGAGCGGGAAATGGCGCAATGCCTGGCCGATTTTTTCGGCATCCCGCTGACCCAGCCAGACGATTATCCGACGGCTCCGGTCCCAGCCGGCGAACTCAGCGTCGATTTCATCGCGCGCGCGCAGATCCTCCCGCTCGGGGAAACGCCCGAGGGCCTTGCCCTGGCGATGGCCGACCCGAACGACGATTATACGATCAAGGCGGTGCGGCTCGCCGTCGGCAAGCCGGTATTGCCCTGGGCGGCGGTCCCGAGCGAACTCGCCGGCGCGCTCGAGCGGGTTTACGGCCGCGGCGCCGCCGTACCGGCCGCCGGGGTCGCGGCGCCCGCCGCCGCGCGCGCAGACGTCAAACGGCTCAGCGACTTCGCCAGCGAAGAGCCGGTCATCCGCTACGTCAATTGGCTGATCGGTCACGCCGCGGCGGCGCGCGCTTCCGACATCCACATCGAGGCGAGCGCCGACCGCGTCGTGCAGCGGCTGCGCGTCGATGGCCTGTTGCGCGATATCGACCCGCCACCCTCCGGATTGCACGACAACATCGTCAGCCGCATCAAGGTCATGGCTGGCCTCAACATCGCCGAGCGGCGACTGCCGCAGGATGGCCGGTTCCGGGTCGTCGTCGAGGGGCGCGAGATCGATCTGCGGGTCTCGATCGTGCCGACCCTGCATGGCGAAAGTCTGGTGCTGCGGTTGCTCGATCGCGTGCACGCCCCGCTCGATCTGGCCGAGCTCGGGTTTAGCGGCGCGTTGCGCGAGCAGCTGATGCAATTGCTGGCGCTGCCCAGCGGAATGCTGCTGGTTACCGGGCCTACGGGCAGCGGCAAAACCTCGACCCTCTACGCCGCTCTGCAGCTGCTCAACAGCCGCGAGCGCAAGATCCTGACGGTCGAAGATCCGGTCGAATATCAGCTGCCCGGCATCAATCAGATCCCGGTGCGGCCAGCGATCGGGCTCAATTTCGCAACCTTGCTGCGGTCGCTGTTGCGCCAGGATCCTGACATCCTGCTGGTTGGCGAGATCCGCGACCTGGAGACCGCGCGCATTGCCGCCCAGGCGAGCCTGACCGGTCATCTGCTGCTCTCGACCCTGCACACCAACGATGCGGTCGGGGCCATCATCCGTCTCGTCGATATGGGCCTCGAGGAATATCTGATCGCGGCGGTGCTGAAGGGGGTGTTGGCACAGCGGCTGGTGCGCTGTCTCTGCCCCGCCTGTCGCCAGCCCTACCGGCCCGAGCCGGAACTGCTGCGGCATCCGCGCCTAGCCGCGCTCGCCGACCGCGATTTCATGCTGTATCGGCCAAGCGGTTGCGAGGCTTGCGGCGGCAGTGGCTATCGTGGGCGCACCGCGATTGCCGAGCTGCTCGTCTTCGACGAGCGGCTGAGCCGTTGCGTCATCGCCGGAGCCGACGGCGGCGCACTGATCGCCGAGGCGCAGGCGGGCGGATTTGTCGATCTGCACAGCGATGGGCTCGCCAAGGCGGCGGCTGGAATCACCTCGCTCGACGAGGTATTGCGCGTAACTGGAGCGGGGTAGGGTGCCGCGGTTCCGCTATCGCGCCTTGCGGCCGACCGGCGCAGAGATCGCTGGCGAGCTGGTTGCCGCCGATGAACACGATGCCGTCGCCCGGCTGCAAGCGATCGGCAGCTATCCGATCGAGATTTCGGCGCCGGCGGCGCGACGGTTTCTCGGCGGATGGCTTTCAACCGCGAGAAGCCGGATTTCCGCCCGCGACCTGATCCTGTTCACCGGTCAGCTGGCGGCGTTGATCGGCGCCGGAGTGGCGCTCGACCGGGCGCTGACCCTGATCGGGCGCGGTCGAGCTGGCGGCTCAAGAGGGGGTGGCAGGATGGCGATCGAGCTGCTCGCCGCGATTAATCGCGGCGAGAGCCTCTCCCGCGCCTGCGCCGATCACCCGGCTTTGCCGCGGCATTACGCGATGGTCATAGCCGCCGGCGAGGCGCGCGGCGACCTCGGTGCCGCGCTCGAACGCCTCGCCGCAGTGCTCGAGCGCAGCCGCGCGACCTCACGCGCCCTGCTCGGCGCGCTGGTGTATCCGATCAGCGTCTTCGCCGTCGCGTGCATCTCGGTGTCGTTTCTGCTCGGCTTTGTGGTGCCGCGCTTCGAGGTGCTACTGACCAGCTTTCAGCGCGAGCCGCCCGTAATGATGCGCGTGCTGCTGTGGCTATCGGGGCTGTTTCAGGAAATGGCGCTACCCGGCGGCTTGGCCCTGGTGACGATCATCGTCTGCGCCGCGATAGCCGACCGCGATCCACGCTTTCGCCTAGCGTTGCATCGCCGGTTACTGGCGCTTCCGGGCCTTGGGTCGCTGGTGGCCAAGATCGAGGCGGAACGCCTGCTACACCTTCTCGGCAATCTTGTAGCGGCCGGGGTCGAGCTGCCT
Source organism: Allostellaceae bacterium (assembly GCA_036008175.1). Lineage (GTDB taxonomy): Bacteria > Pseudomonadota > Alphaproteobacteria > ATCC43930 > CGMCC-115725 > DATARH01. Next base: position 7,998 of record DASYOB010000133.1, on the reverse strand, counting down.
GCCGCCGTTGCTGCCACCCGGGCCGCGATGACCAACGAAGCCTTCCGCACCGGGCTCGAAACCGCCGAGCACGGCATCGAGCGCGGCGACGGCGTCGCCTTCTCGCTTTCGGCCGGGGGGATGCTGCCGGAAATGGCTGGCGAGCTCGTCCGCATTGGCGAGGAGACCGGCGATCTGGCGGCAATGTTACTGAAGGCCGGGGACATTCTGCGGCGCGAGTTCGAGGCGACCTCCGCCGAGCTGATCGCGCTGGTGACGCCGATCAGCGTCGTGCTGCTCGGCTTGCTGATCGGTGCCGTTGCCGTCGCGATCCTCGGCACCGTGATGGAGGTCTACGACGTTGCCGGGTGAGCGTAGAAAGCCGAGCGGTTTTACGCTGATCGAGTTGGCGGTCGTACTGGCGATCCTCGGGCTCGTGGTCGGGATGACCGTTCCGTTCCTCGCCGGCAAGACCACGAACGGCGCGCTTCCGACGGCGGCGAACGAGATTCGTGTCGCATTGCGCGATGCCCGCTCGGCGGCGATCGCCGAGGGTCGCCCGATCGCTTTCCGCGCTGATCCAGTCAGCGGCTATTGGCTCGATCGGCAGCATTACGCTCTGATGGCGGCGGCTGGACGGGCGCCAGGGTTACGCATCGCGGTCGCCGGCGGTACCCGCATCGCATTCTTTCCGTCCGGCGGCTCCTCGGGTGGTCGGATCCGGATCTTGGGCGCCGAGGGCTGGCGCGACATCGATGTCGATGCAGTTACCGGGCGCGCCGACTTGCGGCCGTAACCGGCGCGGCTCCGCCGGCTTCTCGCTCGTCGAGGTGCTGGTCGCGCTGGTCATTACCGGCCTCGCGCTCGCCGCCGCCGCCGGCGTGTTCCGCACCGGGCTCCTCGGCCATGAGGCCGCTGCGGGTGCGGATGCGGCGCTCGCTCTCGCCGAAGAGAAGATTGCAGCGGCGGGGATCACCGAGCCGCTGCGGTCGGGGCGTAGCGCGGGCCTCTTTGGCGATCGCTTTCAATGGCAGGTCTCGATCGAGCCCTATCAGCAAAAATCGAGCGCCGATTCCGACCAGCCTTTGCCGGATCTTCAGCTCTACCGGGTCGCGGTGACGGTAGCTTGGCGCGACGGTCATCGGCAGCGGCAAATGGCCCTCGACACGCTACGGCTCGGACCACCGCCGCCATGAGGCAGCGAAGAAACACAAGCGATCATTCAGCCGGCTTTACCCTTGTCGAGTTGGCGGTGGCGCTGACTTTGGCTGGGCTCGTCAGCGTGATTTTGCTGTATGGCGTCCGCTTTTCGGTGCTGGGGCTCGACCGCCTGTCCCGACACGCCGAGGAGGTCGATGACCGCCGCAGCATCGAGGCGCTGATCCGGCGCTCCCTCCAGTCGGTTGCCGCCATTCCCGTCTTCGAGGGCGCCGCGAGCTTTGCCGGCGGACCGACCAGCGTCAAATTCCTGAGCCTGGCCGAGGATGGCGGGCCTGGTCTTTACCGCGTCGAGCTTGCCTTCGATGGCGCGCGTCGCGACCGTCCGCTGATCCTGTCGCGCCGGCTCGCCGACCCGACCGGCTCGGCTCGGCCGCAGCAGAGCGTGTTGGCGCGTAACGTCGCTCTGTTTCAGATCGCTTATTTCGGCGCGGTGTCGCCAGGTGCGGAACCGGCCTGGTTGGGTCGCTGGGACGGCGTGGCCTATCCGCCAAAGCTGGTGCGGATCATGTTCTCGGGCATGGATGGCCGCGAACGCCCGCCGATCGTTATCCGGTTGTGGAATGCCGGCTGAAGTCGCAAAGAGCAGCCTCGGAAGACGACGGGCCGAGGCGGGCTCGGTCGCGATCTTGGCACTTTGGGGCGTCGCGCTGATCGCGATTTTGCTGGCCGCCGCGACATTCACGACTCGCAGCGAGGTGCGGATCGCCGAGAACGCCATCGGCGGCAGTCGTGCCCGGCTCGCCGCCGAGGCGGGAACCCAGCTGGGGCTCCTGCGCCTGTTGCAGCGACGTGCGGAGGGCGTGACCATCTTTGACGGCGGCGCTGAAGCTTGGCAGGACGGTTCGACCCGCGTCGAGATCTCTATCGTCGACGAAAGCGGCAAGATCGATCTCAACCAGGCCCCGATCGAACTGCTCGCCGGGCTTTTCGTCGCTGTCGGCCGGCCGCGCGAGGAGGCCGTTTTGCTTGCCTGTAACATCTTCGACCGCCGTGGCGACACGGACGGGATGTGCCCCGAGCCGGGTGACGGAAGTCCGCGTCAAAGGCATCTCTTCGTCGTCCCGGAACAGGTGGCGCAACTGCCCGGTTTCGATGATTCGCTGTACGAAGCGATTGCCGATTGCGTGACCGTCGCCACCGGCGCCTCGGCGATCGACCCGCGCGTCGCCCCGCGCCCGGTGCTGCTGGCGATCCCCGGTGCGACCCCCGACCTGGTCGATGCTTTTCTCGAAAACCGGGCGACTTGGCGCGATCTCACCAACGGCGACGGCGGGCTGAACCTGATGCCGGCGGCGGCCTTTGTGGTGACCAGTCCGCGGCGGGATTTCACGATCAAGGCGGTGGCGACGACCGCCGGCGCGGCGCAATACCGCGCAGATTTGCAGATCCGCCTGACCGAGCGCCCGAAGACCCCATACGAGGTCGTCGCGATCCGCGCGCCGCCAGTCGATCGCGGCCAGCGCGATTCGGCGCCGGCGCGTCGCGTTCCGTAGGCGACACCGCCTCGAAGCAGTCGCGGTGAAACCAGCGGCCGGATCTGCTAACGTCCGCTTTGCGCCGGTTGGGAAATGGTCGCCCTTCGATGAGCATTGCGGGCAATCCTCCGCTGAAAGGGTCAAGCGCTCGCGCCTGGGCCGGCCGCGCGTTCGGCTGGTGGCTCGGCGAATTGCGCGCGCTGTACCAGGACGCCGCCCGCCGACTCGAAGCCGCCTCCCGCGCCACGATCACGATAGAGGCCGGCGAACGCTATTGGATCCTGCGGCGGCGCGACCGCTCGATCGGCCAGATCGATTGGGGACAGGACGATCCAGCGCTCGCGCATGAGGCATTGTGCGATGCGCTGGCGCCGACACGCGGCCGGCGTGCCGTAATCGTCGAGATCCCGCCGGAATGTGTGCTGAGCAAAGTGGTGACGTTGCCAGCGGGCGCCCAGCGCGAGCTCGACCGCATCCTCGAATTCGAGATCGGACGCCATTTTCCATTCCCGGCGGAGCGGGTGTTTTTCCGCCACCGCGTGCTCGGGCAGGGCGCGGCGGCCAGTGAGGGCGGACTCGCGGTCGAGATAGTCGCCGTCCCGCGCGAGACCGTCGGCGCGATCGTCGATGAGCTGGCCGCCGCGGGCGTGCGCGCCAGCGGCATCGCGGTGATCTCCAGCGGCAACGCCGCGCCGTTGTTCCTGCCGACGACAATCCTTGGCGCCGCTCCGAAATCCGACGCGAGCCGAAACCTCGCCGTTGCCGTCGGCCTGCTTGCGGTTGCCGCGCTGGTGTCGTGGCCGGTAGCGCAGCAGGTTCGCCTCGGCGCGATCGAGCGCGAGCTGGCTTCGCTGAAACCCAAAGCCGAGGCGGCGCTCCACGTGCGCGAGCAGCAGCGCCAGGATACCGAGCGAAGCACGGCAATTCTTCGTCTGCGCTCCGGGCGACCGCCGTTGGTCTCGATCCTTGACACGTTGACTCGCGAGGTGCCGGACGGGTCGTGGCTGATGTCGCTGTCGATCAATGGCCGAGAGGTCGTGCTGGATGGGCTCAGCCCATCGGCGGCGACGCTCGCCCTCGCGCTTCAGCACAGCCCGAATTTCACCGGCATCGTGTTTCGCTCACCGATCACGCGCGAACCGGCGAACGGCCTCGAGCATTTTCAGCTCGGTGCGACAATCGCGGAGACGAAGCCGTGATGTCCTTGGATCGCACCGTTCTCACGCGCGCCGGCGCGGTGGCGATCCTCGTCGCGTTGCTTGCCGTGCTGTGGATCGGCCCGATCGGCGCCTATTTCGATATGGTCGCCAGGGGTGCCGACGCGCTTTCGCAAAAAGCGACGCTGTTGCAGCGTTATCGGGCGCTGGCGGATGCCCCGCCGGCCGACCATGCGGAGCCTGCGCGGGGCGACCCTTCGCTGCTGATTCCGGCGGTGCCCGATGCGCAGGCGCTCGCGCTATTGCAGGAGACGGTGAAAGCCGCAGCCGCTGCCGCTCAGGTGCAGATCCAAGGGTTGCAGGTTCTGCGCAGCGAAGGCGAACCCGGCGCGCTCAGGGTCGGAGTGCGCATCCGCGGCGCCGGGGATGTCGCCAGCCTCGGCCGCTTGCTTTATGCGATCGAAGCGGCGCGCCCGCTGCTCTATCCGGACAATCTGCAAATCCAATCGCCCGCGGCCGCACCGGGAGCGCCGCCGAGCCCGCTGCAATTCCAGCTCGACGTCGCCGGCTTCAAGGCGGGGCCGTCATCTTGAGCGCGCTGTCGCTGCCGAACCTGCAGCTCAACCATCTGCTCGGCGTAATCGCCGCGGCGCTGGCCGCCTTGGTAATCTGGCCGTGGCTGCAGTCGCCCTCCTCGGCGCAAGCGCCTGGTGCAACGGCCGATGCGGTTTCATCCTCGCCGGCGCTTCCCACTCTGCCGCCGGTCGCCCGATTTGCCGCTATTGCCGAGCGGCCGCTGTTCTCGCCGTCGCGACGCCCCGCGCCGGGCGAGAAAGCCGCCCCGGCCGGGCCCGGGATCGAACAGCGCTATCACCTGCTCGGCCTCATCAATACCGGTGACACAAGGCGTGCCCTGCTGTCTGAGGGAAAACGCCGCTTCGCGATTGCCGAGGGGGCAGCACTCGAAGGCTGGACGGTGACGCGGATCGAACACGACCGCGTCGTGCTGTCTTCGCCGGCCGGCCAGGCCATGTTGCTGTTGCAGCCCGCGGCGGGCGAGGCCTGGGTCGACCCATCGCCGATGGCGAGGCCGCCGCTACCGGAGAAGCCGGCGACGGAGAAGCCTGGCGCCCAGTGAAGAGGCCGCCGCCCGTCAATGATGGCTAGCGAGAAACTCGGCCTTGGCGATCATGCGGTGAAACGCCAGGCGCTGCGTGACGCTCAGCGGGTGACGGGCGCGGCCGACGAGGAATTCGCCACCATGCGAGATCGTCAGCCCGCCATTCGACACCAGCTGCCGCAGATGCAGCAGCATCTGGTCGAGGCCGCCCAAATCGAGGGTCCAATTGCGCACCGGCCCGCTGTCGAGGTGAATAAAGTTGGAGCGGGGGTACCACCCAACGCCGCCGCGCTGCATCGTACGCGCCGCCTGCATCGCGTCTTCGAGCCTAACCGGCAGATACAGGTCGATCGCACGGCCGTAGATATGCTGGCTGTTGTCGGCGACACCGAAGGTGGTGCGCGCCAGCATCGCGTTGGTCTCGCGCGTACGGTAGGCTGACAAGACCGTGGCCTTTGTCTCACCGACTGCGTCCATGACTGCGGCCAGAAAGTCGATGACGCCGACATCAACCGCGATCTTCTCGCCGGAATGATGATCGCGGAGAAAGACCGAAAGCTCCTCCATCGCCATCCCGATCGGCCCCAGATCGTCGCGATAGGGGCCGTCGAAGGTTTCACCGGTATGCGCATTGGTGAGCTTGAGCCGGCGGAGCGCCGGCGGCGCCGGCAGAGCCCGTGCCGGAAACGGGGTCGCCAGCAATCCGCATGCGAGCGCAAGGAATAACCGTCGGTCCATCGCGCGGCATTAGAGAGGAAAGGCGCCGCGATGGGAAGACAGCAAACCGGCCGAAATTAGCGCAATAGGCGAGTTACGACTAAGAGAACGATTACTTGTGTGCTACGGGCCGCCCTGGCACAAAATCTTCCTTCTTGATCCGGTCGGTGACCGTGTACAGGTTGCCATTCGGGCCCATGTAGAACTCTTTCATTTCTGCTTCGGTGAAGGGGCGCGAGCCGATGCGCCCGAATACGGCGATCTGGTGCCCGGTTTCGTCGACGCCACGATCGCGTTCGAGCCCCTTCGACAGCGCCAACGCCGGGGAGCTCGTCGGATACCACGCGATCAGCTGCGGTTTTGGATCGGGCGAGAAGCCATAGAAATTGGGCTGGCTTTCCGGTGACAGCAGCTGGATCACCTTGAGGCCGTTAACGCCGTCGGCGACATAGGCGAACAGCGAGGCATTGGTCGCGGCGACAACGACATCGCGGGCGTCGTTGAGGCGGCCTTCGGCGGTGTAGTTCATATAGAGGTGCGGTCGGTCCGGCTTCTCGACGTCGATGATGGCCAGACCGTCACGGCCGTTCGCGACATAGGCATAGGTGCGCGAGACGAACACGCGGTGCGGATCCGAAAGCGGCAGATGTGCCTGCGGCAGGATCACCGGCCGCTCCGGATGGGTGATGTCGACAACGTCGAACCCGGCGCCATCGACAACAAACAGATAGCGGAACTGCACCATCGTGCCGCGCGGGTCCGCGAGCGGGATGACAGCCATGACCCTGGGGTGCAGCGGGTCGTTCATGTCGAGCTCGACCACGCCCGCATCGGCGCTGACGAAAAACCGCGTGCCGGCGATCGTCAGGTGCCGGGCGCCGTTCAGAATTCCGCCCTCGTTCCAGGTCAGCGCCCGGGTCAGGAAATTGTTGCGCGGTTCCTGGTCCTGCAGCGTATTGACATTCGTTACGATCAGCCCTTCGACCGCGTCGGTGATGTAGGCGTAGTTGTAGATCGGATGCATCGGCTGTTCTTCGTTTTCGCCGCGCATCAGTGCGCTGAAGTCCTTCGAGAAGTCGAGCGGCTGGTTGAGCCCCGCATTGCGCGGCGGGTTGATCGGCTGGTTGGTCGGCAAGACGACACATGTCGCGTTCTGCGACGGGATGTGGGTGTCGTGGCCGAGTGGTGAGAACGGCGCGGTGATGATCCGCTCGGACGTACCTTTATTGGCGATGCTGGCGACGTCGTAAACGCGCATGCCGCGCGGGCCCTCGGCGACGTAAAGATATTCGCCGCGCAGCTGAATGCAGTTTGCATCGAGCGAGTCGTGGCCATGTGCCTCAGGAAGGCGCAGGCCCCGTTCGAGGTGCTCCCTGTAGTAATCCGGATAGGCGTAGCGGTGCAGGTAGCTGCCGATCACCGCCTGCGGCTCGTCGCGCTCCGTGACCTGGACCGCCACGGGGCCGTCGTCGTTGGTCCCCACCCAGCAGTAGCGGCCGATGAAGTTCAAATAGCCGGTGCCGTGCATCAAGAGTTGCGCCATGACGGCGTTGTTGTCGTCCTTGTTGGACACATGGCAATCGGTACACGACTTGGTCGTCCCCGCGGCGCTGAAAGTGTGCGGCACGTTGGTGCTGAAGGAGACGCCGCTGAAGCCCTCGCCGGAGATCGTCTGCTGCTGGACGTAGATCGACTCGCGGTTCTGGTTGTACGAGCCGACGTGGATGGCGCAGGACGAGCGGGCCGGGCTGACGCGGTTGCAGGTGGCGTTGCCGTCGCGGGCCAGCATGTACACCTCGTCGCGCAACGTCTGCCAGTTGTAGGAGACGTAGTTGCGCGACACGTCGCCCTCGTTGTGGAGCGCCGGCATCTTCATGTTGGCCTTCTGCGGCAAATGGCAGCCGTAGCAGCTCGGGTTCCACGACGAATGGCAGGCGGTGCAGGTCATGTTGGCGTTGGCGTGGGCGCAGCGGGCGTCGTCGCGCGCCGCCGTGGGCGGCACGTCGCCCCACACCATCTTCTCGCCCTCGAAGCGCACGGTCTTGGCGACCGCCGACTTGGCGTTGTAGTGCGCGCTCTTCGGGTCGATGGTGTCCTTCGTCTGCACGACCTCCCAGCTCAGGCCCGGCTCGACCATCGAGTTCTGGAAGATTTTGTCGCCGCGGCGCTCGAAGCGCGGCTTGCCCGAGGGCGTGCGCATCGCCGCCAGGTCGCGGCCGAACTTCGGGTCGGCCGGGCCGGAGGTGTTCGGGTTGGACGTGTACGCCGCCGGGCCCGAGGTGCGCAGCGTGGCGGCTTTGGTCGCGGTGCCGTGGCAGTCGATACATTG
>DASYOB010000132.1:0-12716 GCA_036008175.1 Allostellaceae bacterium | reverse complement strand
CCCGAGGTCAGCGTCAGATACGCGGCTTCGAGCTGAAAACGTTGAGCCTCTTCCTCAGCGAGCAAACCCTCGACTGTGCGGCGGGTGCCGCCGAACACATCGGGCGTGTAGGAAACGCTGAGCTGGGCGGTGTATTGGTTGTAATAGAGGCTGTTGCCGGCAGGTACTGGCGTCAGGCTCGCGGCGGTTTTGTTCCGGCTCGCATTGAAGCTCCCTTGCACCAGTGGGAAGAAGGCGCCCTCGCCGGCTAGCCTCAGTTCTCGCGACTGTCGCAAGGCGGCCTCCGCCGCCTTCAGATTGGGGTTGGCTTTGATCGCGTCCTTGATCAACGCATCGAGCGCCGTCGAATGGAATAGATTCCACCATTCCGCCGGAATATCGCGGCCGGCCTGAAAACGCTGGGCCTCGCCTTTTTCGACCGGCGCTGACGCGGTCGCGGCCGGCAGCGGATCGGCCGTGTAGCGCTCCGTGGCCGGCGCTTCCGGCCGCTCGAAATCCGGGCCGACCTCGCAGCTGCACAACAGGAGCAGCGAGAAGAGTAACGACGCAATGTTGCGCGCCGGGGCAATCATACGTCACCGAGTTCTGCGCTGCGCCGCTTGCCCTCGACGGCCAGCGCCTCCTCCTCCGCCCCTTCCAGCGACCGGCGCCGCGAGCACAAATCGATCAGGACCGGCAAGACGAGAAGGATCAACACAGGTGCCAACAGGATGCCGCCGACCACGACAAGCGCCAGCGGCTTCTGCACCTGGCTGCCGATTCCGGTCGAGACCGCCGCCGGCAACAGCCCGACGCAGGCGGCGACGCAGGTCATTATTACCGGGCGCATCTGCACCTCGCCAGTGCGCAATATGGCTCCGGCGCGGTGCATGCCACCCTCGAGCAGGCGGTTGAAATAGGCGATCACGATGATCCCATCCATTGCGGCGATCCCGAACAGCGCGACAAATCCGATCGCCGCCGACACGCTGAACGGGGTGCCGGTCAAGGTGAGCGCAAATATTCCCCCGATCAGCGCCATCGGCATCACGCTCGCCGCCAGCAGCATGTCGATGACAGAGCCAAAATTGAGAAATAATAGTAGGCAGATCAGCACGATGCTAAGCGGCACCACGATCGCGAGCCGGCCGATCGCGTCCTGCAATTCGCCGAATTCGCCGACCCATTCGAGACGGTAACCGGATGGCAGCTGCGCCTCGCGCGCGATCTTCTGCTGCGCTTCGAGGACGGCGCCGCCGAGGTCGCGGCCGCGCACGCTGAACTTGATCGGGATATAGCGCTGCTGATTCTCGCGATAGATGAAAGAAGCACCGGAAACAAGCTTCACCTCGGCGACATCGGCAAGCGGTATCGGCACCACGCCGCTGCCGCTCGGATTGTTGGCGCCTATCGTTATGCGCCGTATCGCATCGAGGCTCTCGCGATACTTCGGCGCGAGGCGCACCATCATCGGAAAGTTTCGATCGCTGCCTTCCTCGTACAAATTGCCGGCGGCTTGGCCGCCGATTGCCGCCGTAATCGTGGAGTTGATGTCGCCCGGCGCAAGACCGTAGCGGGCAGCACGCGCCCGATCGATATCGACCTCGACGGTCGGCTGCCCCAGCGAGTTCAGCACCGCGAGATCCGTGATCCCCGATACCGTGCTCATCACCTGCTTGATTTTTGCCGCGGTCTTTTCGAGCGTGGCGAGGTCGTTGCCGAACAGCTTGACCGAATTTTCGCCTTTGACGCCCGACGCCGCCTCCTCGACGTTGTCTTCGATGTTCTGCGAAAAATTGAACTCGACCCCTGGGAATTCCTCCTGAAGCCGCGAGTTCATTTCGTCGGTGAGCTTTTCCTTGTCGACGCCGGAGGGCCAGGTGTCGAAGGGTTTCAGCGGCGCATAAAATTCGGCATTGAAAAACCCTGTCGCATCGGTCCCGTCATCGGGTCGGCCATTCTGTGAAACGACGGTGATAACCTCGGGGTAGCTCTTGATGATTCCACGCATCCGGTTGACATAACCATTGGCTTCCTCAAGCGAGATCGATGGCGGCAGGGTCGCGCGGATCCAGAAATTTCCCTCCTCGAGCTTGGGCAAGAACTCCAGCCCAAGCCTGGGGAGCGCTATCGCCGCCAGGCCGAGCATGGCGGCCGCCCCTGCCAGGGTAAGCGGCCGGTGTTTGAGAGCAAAGCCGAGGACAGGCCGGTACAGCGCGTGCAGCCAACGCACGATGAAGGTGTCGACCTCGTTGACCCGCTCCGGCAACAGGATCGAGGCTAGCGCCGGCGATACGGTAAAGGTGGCGATTAGGCCGCCGGCAATTGCATAGGCGTAGGTTTTGGCCATCGGCCCGAAAATGTGGCCCTCGACCCCCGACATCGTAAACAGCGGTACAAAACCGGCGATGATGATCGCGGCGCTAAAGAAAATCGCCTGGTTTACCTCCACTGCGGAATAGAAAATCGTCGCGAAGCTCCCGCGAAAGGGGGAGATGTGTCCGGTTCGATGCAGGATGGTGGAACGGGCAAATCGCTGGTCGGGGGGTTGCGACAGACGCCGGAAGATATTCTCGACCATGATCACTGTGGCATCGACGATCAGGCCGAAATCGATGGCGCCGACAGACAACAGATTGGCCGACTGTCCAGTGACGACCAGTAGGATGATCGCGAAGAACAGGGCAAACGGAATTGTTGTCGATACGATCAGGGCACTGCGCAGGTTGCCGAGAAACAGCCACTGTACGAAGAAAATCAGTACAATCCCGAACAGCATGTTGTGCAGCACGGTGCGGGTGGTGATGTTGATCAGCTCGCTGCGATCGTAAATGCGCTCGATATGGACACCGGGCGGCAGGATGCCGGAGCTGTTGATCTTCGAGACTTCGTCCTGGACGCGCTCGATCGTCGGCATGCTCTGCTCGCCTCGGCGCATCAGCACGATGCCTTGTACGATGTCATCGTCATCGTCCTGGCCGGCGATGCCGAGACGCGGCAGGTTGCCGACACTGACATTGGCGATGTCGCCAATGCGGACGGGCACGCCGTTCGTAGCGGCGATCATCGTGTCGCGGATCTGGTCCATCGAATGGATCAGCGCGACGCCGCGCACGATCGCCGCTTGCGGCCCGAAATTTACGGTCTGCCCGCCGACATTGATGTTGCTGTTGTTGAGGACCTGTAGTACTTGCGGCAAGGTCAGGCCGTAGGATATCAGCCGGTCGAGATTGACCGTGATCTGATAAGCCTTTGTCTTGCCGCCCCAGCCATTGACGTCGATGACCCCGGGCACCGCCTTGAACCGGCGTTCAAGGATCCAGTCCTCAATCGTCTTCAGGTCCATCGGCGAATAGCCCGGCGGACCCACCACGCGGTATCGGTAGATTTCGCCGATCGGGCTCCACGGCGAGATTTGCGGCAAGGCCCCATTTGGCAACGGCGCCAGCTGCGACAGCCGGTTGATCACCCATTGCTGCGCTTCGTCATAGGTGAAGTCGTAAGTGAACTGCAGTTTGACGTCGGAAAGACCGAACAGCGAGATCGTGCGGATCGTGGTGACATGCGGAATGCCCGCCATCTGGATCTCGATCGGGATGGTAATATAGCGCTCGATTTCCTCGGCCGATTGTCCGGAATTCTGCGTGATGACGTCGACCAGCGGCGGCACCGGGTCGGGATAGGCTTCGATGTTGAGCCTGACGAAGCTTGCGATGCCGATCCCGAACAGAAACAGCAGCAACAGTACGATCAACACCCGCCGACGCAGCGCAAAGGCAATGACTGCGTTCATGCTGCTAGGCGCATGCTTGCGTTACCGAAGGCTCAAAGGGTCAGCTGGCGCCGCCAGCGCGGTCGATGAACAGGGTACCGCGGGTGACGATCTTCTCGCCGGCCGAAAGGCCGGAGCGGATCTCGACCATGCCGTCGCTGGTCTGGCCGGTTGTGACCACGCGTGCGGTCACCGTACCGTTATCGCGCGCGACCCAGACCCGCGCGGTCTCGCCTTCGTAGACAATCGCGCTTTGCGGCACTGCCGGCGCGACGGTCGGCGCGCCGGTGATGATGCTGAAGCTGGCGAACATCATCGGCTTCAGCGTGGCTCCTGGGTTCTCGACATCGGCGCGCACCGGCAGACGATGGGTGTTCTGGTCGATCGCTGGTGCAACCCACGATATCCGTGCCGTGAACACCCGGTCGGGATAGGCTGGCACGCGGACCTCGACTGGCGTGCCGACGCCCACGAGCGAAGCATCCGTTTCACGCACATTGGCCATCAGCCACACCGTCGACAGATCGCCAATTGTATAGACCGGGTTTGAGGCGCCGGACGACACCGATTGGATAAACTGGCCAAGGCCAACCTGGCGCTGGGTGACGACGCCGCTGATCGGTGCGGTGACGGTCGCCATCGGCTCGAGCTTTTGCGTCGGCTGCGCCTCAAGCGCGGCGATTTCCTTGTCGGTCTTGTCGAGGATACGGAGCCGGTTGCGCACCGCGGCGAGCGCGATATCGGCGCTGCGCACCGTGTTCTGGGCGGCGGCGAGATCGGTCTGCGCCTGCTGCCAATCCTTCAGCGCTCCGCCTTTTGCCTCATAGAGTTCGTGCGCCCGCTTTTCGTTGACCTCCGCCTGCGTCTGCTGCGCGCGCGCGGTCTTGAAGGCAGCGACCGCAGTGATCAGATCGTTGGCCGCCTGCACGAATTCGGTCGCCTCGACGGTAAAGAGCGGCGCGCCGGCGGTGACGGCATCGCCGAGCTTGGCGATGAGCCGGGTGACCCGCCCGGAATAGGGCGAAAAGACCGGCGTGTTGAGGTCGTCGTCGATCGCTATGTTGCCCTCGGTCACTCTCTCGGGGCGAAAGCTTCGCGTCTCGACCGGCGCGATCTGCAGCCCCTTCCACTGCGCCTCGGTCGGCTTGAAACTGCCCGGTTCCGAAGGAGGCGTCGGCGGCGCTGTCTGGCTTACGCCCGGCTGGATCAAGCTGGCCCCGACCACCACGATAACGAGGACAGCAGCAGCGGCCGCGGCGAGCGCGGCAGCCCGGCCTCGCCGGCTCGAAGGCGAACCGACCCACATTCCATTCTCGTGCGACATTCGCCCCCCAACGCAGCAGCAAGCGCGGCCGGCGCGCTCTCTCTAGCGCCGCCCGGGAACTCGCGTCGTGATAGCTACGGGTTCTTACGCCTGCCTGACAGCACGAACGCCACCTCGGCGGCCAGCCTGTCATTTCGGGCATCTGGGCGATAATGTCACGGCGCGGCGGCGATAACGAGGAGAGGGAACGATGCTTCTCGAAGGCGGATGCGCCTGCGGGGCGGCGCGCTACAAGCTAACGAGCACGCCGCTGATCGTGCATGCCTGCCATTGCCGCGACTGCCAGCGCCTCAGCGGCAGCGCGTTCGCGACCAACATCTGGATTGAGGGCAAATTCGTCGAGGCGGGGCCGGCCGCTCTGGGTTCGTTCCGGCTGGCCGGCGGCAGCGGCCAACCGCATGACGTTTTCTTTTGCGAGCGCTGCGGCACCACGGTTTGGAGCCGATATCACCCGGTGCCGTGGGCGTTGTTCGTGCGCGCCGGAACCCTGGACGATCCGGATGCGGTGACGCCGGATCTCCATATCTTCACCCGCAGCAAATTGCCGTGGCTGGAGTTACCGGTAGGTGCAACGGCGTTCGATTCCTTCTATAAGCTCGACGAGGTCTGGCCCGCCGCGAGCCTCGAGCGCCGCCGCCTTGCCCGTGCGGAACAGGTCTGACTACCCGGCAATTTTGCGCCCGATCAGGCCCTCGGCTTCGAGCACCGGGAAGATTCCCCCGCCGGTCATCAGCGACAGCAGCCGCTCGGGCACCGGCGATACCGGCAGCACCGCGCTGGTATCGCAGTTGCGCACGGTCCAGTCGGCGATCGAGATCTCGGCTGTGTGGCCCTCCTCGAAGGCGTCATGGATGCCGCGGCATTCGAGCGCCAGGAAACCGAAGCCGACGGCGTTGCGGAAGAACAGGCCGTTGATCGACTCGGCGATCAGCCCGCCGAGGCCGATATTGCGCAGCGAGCGCGCGGCCGGCCGGCTCGATCCCGTGCCGAAATTACGTCCGCCGATAAGGATGTCGCCGGGCCGCACCTGATCGACCCAGCCCGGCCGGTTGGCGGAGAACACGGCGCGGACCTGCTCGGCCTCGCTTGCCGTCAACAGCGGCCCCGGCAGCATCAGATCGGTGTTGATGTCGTCGCCGAATTTCCACACCCGGCCGCTGGGCATCGTTCGCCTCCTCAAATGCTGCCGGGATGTGCGATATGCCCCGCTACTGCCGAGGCGGCGACGGTCGCCGGCGATGCCATATAGATCCGCGCGGTCGGATCGCCCATGCGGCCGCGGAAATTGCGCGTGCTCGCGGTAATACAGGTCTCGCCCGGGCCGAGGACGCCCATATGCCCGCCATAACAGGCACCGCAGGTCGCCGGCGTAACAACGGCCCCGGCGTCGAGCAAGGTCTGCACATAGCCGGCCTTTGCCGCTGCGGCGGCGATCCGCTGCGAGCCCGGCGTCACCAAGAGGCGCACTCCGCGCGCGACCCGTCGCCCTGCCAGCACGCGCGCCGCCTCAGCGAGATCGTCCAAGGTGCCGTTGGCGCACGAGCCGATGAACGCCTGCTGGATCGGCTCGCCCGCGGCCTCATCTACCGGGACCGTGTTGCGGATTACGCGGTCGGGGAGCGCTACCATAGGCGGCAGTTTGTCGAGCTCGATCCGGTGCCGCGCCGCATAGGCCGCATCCCGATCCGAGTATTGCGGCTCGAACGGTGCCGGGTTGCGCGCCCTGACGTAATCGATCAGCACTTCATCGGGCTCGAAGGTGGCGAATTCGGCGCTCAATTCCGCGCCCATCGTCGTCAAGGTGCGGCGTGCATCGATGCTGAGATTCGCCAGCGCCGAGCCGCCGAATTCGACATTCTTGTTGGCGTGGTCGCCATAGTCGCCCGCGATGTACAGGAACAGATCCTTGGCCGAGACCCCTTCGCCGAGGCGGCCTTCGAGGTCGTAGCGCACCGTCTCGCCGACCCGAAACCAGGTCTTGCCGGTGGTCAACGCATAGAGCAGGTCGGGGGCGCCCAGCCCGCGCGCCGCGCAATTGAGCGCGCCGGCGCTGCAGGTGTGCGAGTCGGAGCACGCCATCACCGTGCCAGGCAGGCAATAGGCGTTCTCGGCGACGACGACATGGCTGATGCCCTGGTCCGCTCCGACATCGTGGAAGCGGCGAATGCCGAAGCGGCGCACGAACTCGCGGCCGCGGACATGCATCGCCGCGGTGTCGCGGTTCGAGGCCGGGACGTCGTGATCGAACACCACGACCACCTTCTCAGGGTCGTGCACCTTGAGCACCTCGCGCCAGGAGCCGCGCGAAAAGCTGAGGTCGATCAGCACGGCGAGATCGACATCGACGACGGCGAGATCGCCCGGGCTGATCTTTGCCACCCCGCTCGCCCGCGCCAGGATCTTCTCGATGATGGCCATACCCATCGGGCGCCCTCCGCTTCGTCGAGAACATCAAAGGCGCAAATGCCTTGCCCGGCAAGCTTGCCCGGTAGCCCTTTCGGCGGCAGGGTGCCGGCATGAGCGACATCACCGAGCGCGAGGAAGGCCTCGCGGCGCTGCGCCGGAGTCTTGGCGACGAGCACCCCGACACGCTCGCGGCGATGCTCGATTTGGCCGAGGCACTGTGGGCCGAAGGCAGGCTCTCCGCCGCGCGTGCGCTCGAGGAGCAGGTCGTCGCGACGCGGCGCCGCCTGATGGGCGAGGGCCATGGTGACACGCTGAAGGCGCTTGGCAAGCTGGCAACGACGATCGGTGCCCAGGGCGATCTCGCCGAGGCGCGACGGTTGCAGGAGCACATCCTCGCGCATGCGGCCGATGCATGGGGCGAGGACGGGCGCGACACGCTGCGCGCACTGAACAATCTGGCCGGCACCCTCGCGGCGCAGGGCGATCTCCTCGCCGCGCGCGAGTTGCTGGAAACCGCGCTCACTCAGATGTGCGAAGTCTTCGGCGAGGAGGACGACGACAGTCTCGCAGCGATGAGCAATCTCGCCGCCGTGCTTTGGCAAGGCGGCGAGCGTGACGAAGGCTACTGGTTGCAGCGGCAGGTGGTCGATACGCAACGCCGGGTACGCGGCGACGGCGACCGGGAGGCCCGCGCCGCGCTTGCCGCCCTGGAAACCATGCAAAAAGAAAGCCCGTTCTAGCGCGCCACGTCGAGCGTACCGGCCGCCCCGATTCGCCGTTCCCGCGACAGCCGGGATCGAAAGCGCATTCCCGACACAAAAAAACCCGCCGGCCTAGGCCGGCGGGTTTGTTGCTGGAGGCTGATGGCGATCAGAAGCGGACCTTAAACTCGCCGATCAGCACGTGCTCGTCCCCCCTCAGGTTGTTCAGGGTAAGGCGATGGCCGAAGGTGTATTCGGCGCCGAAATCTACAAACGATACCGGGCTCCAGATCACATTCGCGTGAGCCGTGGCTAGCTCCTTGTTGATCGCGCCGGCCTGCGCTGAGGCGATGCCGCCGAGCAGCGCCACATTGACGTCATGACGCTGCCAACCGGCGTTGATGTTCGACCGGATGTTGTCGGCCCACCAATGCTGGTAGCCGATTTCACCGCCGTATTCGCGAACCGGCTTGACGATGACATTGCCGGCGATGGCGGCGCTCGTTGTCGAGGCGGTCGAGCCGTTATTGTTGCTGATGATCTGGCCGTTGCCCAGGTAGTTGGTGACCAGCGCGAAGTTGTTGCTGGCGTTCAGGTAGGTGCCGAGCGCATCGCCGCCCACGGCCTGGAAGATGAAGTCGTCCTTGGCCCAGCCGAACCAGCCCGGTTTGACGTCGAAGCCGACATGCGCGCCGTAGCCGATGAACTGCTTGCTGATGAACCGGCCGTCATTGACCTCCTCGTCCGGGCGGACGACAAAGCTGAGGTCCCAATGGCCCCAGGGCTGCGGCACGTACCAGGCGGCGGTGATGTCCGGCGCGCTGGCCTTGGTCGGGTTGCCAGCCAGTACTGGCGATGTTGCCGAACAATTGGTCCCGACGACCGTGGCTGCCCCGGTGCACACATTGCCAAGCGCACCGGGAAGCCCCGGGCCGCTAGGCAACGCCGACGATGGCGAGTCCGACGCGATGACCCCGGCCGGCGTCTCGATAAACGTCTCGGGAGTCTCAGCCGATACCGATATCGCGCCTAGCAGGCCATAGGGCGCCAGTGGCTGGGTATAGCGGACCTGCGGGATACGGACGTGACCCGGCTCGCCGACGTTGCCGCCGAAATCGATCGTCTCGCCGTTGGCGTCCGGATCGGCGAAGTTCGAGTTCGCCTGGCCGGCGAGGAACCCGCCCAAGGTGCCGTAGGCAAAGCGCAGGCGGGGCACCAGACTGTCCGAGACCGCCGTGGGATTGGCGGCGGGGACGAACTGGTCCGAGCCGGCCCAGTCGAATTCGAACAAGGTGCGCGCCTCGCCAAAGGCGGTCGGGGTGCGCGTTTCGACGCTGAGCTTCGATTCGCGCGGGCTTTGCGAGAAGACGCCGTTGCTGCGCGACCGGTCGATGATCGAGCCGGCGGTGGCCGGGGTCTGCACCACCCCGCCGATGACCTGGCCGTGCTTGTCGAGCGGTATCGATTCGAGCTGACCGGTAGCGCCCACCGTGGTGGTCTGCGGCGAATTGTTTGCCGGGCCGCCGGTGAACCAGTAATCGACGATCTCGGTGATCTGGCCGCCGACGCGCAGCGAGGTGTCGGTGCCGGGGATCAGGAAGGAGCGCGGGAAGCTGCCGCCGACGAGGTTGGCGCCGGGCACCTCTCTCGTGCCCATAGCGGAGATGCCGCCACCTGGCGGGATCTGCGCCAGCTGGTCGATTCGCTGCTGGAGGAGATCTTGGTTGGCGCGCAAATCCGACAACTCGTCGGCCTTGGCGCTCGGCAGGCCCGTCAGCAACGCCGCGATGGCGGTTATCCCGCCCAGCGCCGCCAAGGTGCCGATATTCCGTTTTCTGATCATTGCTCCCCCAAGAAACATCAAAGGTTGCGGGATACCCACGGCAAGGGCACGGGTTCCTCGCCCCATGATATTGCGCGTCACGCGGCGATCAAGCGCGCCTTATTCGCTCCGTGGTGTTTTCGTCTCAGCGTGGCCAAGGTGCAACATATGTAAACAAGCAGTTGATATGGTTATTAGAAAATTTCGATTTTGCCTTGGCAACCCGCGATGACGAGGCGTTTCGTCGGCGCGCAACCGCAATTTGCGGTGTCTTTCGAGCAGCCGGGGGTGACTGAACGCCCTCTACCGAAGCGCGAGAGGCCTAAGCACGGCGCCCGAAACCACCGCGTGCAAACGCGCCGGTTGCCGGCGCTGAACCATCAATCGCGCAACGATGGCTTCGCCGGGAAACAGCCCTCAGAACTTAAACCCGACCCGCGCGCCGGCGTTGGTGATGCCGGCGTTCCGCGGGGCGAGGTTGGCGTTGGAGATATGATCGAGGATCGCCGAGACACTGACCTGTGGGGTGATCTGGTAGCCAAGCTCGGCGCTCTCCCGGAACAGGATGCGCGAGCCGAGCAATTTGTGGCCGTCCGGCTGCTGGGCTCCGGTCAACGGGGAAGCATCGTGTATCGCGCCACCGAGGCTGCCGTTGGCAAAGACCCCGTCACCCGCGCCGAACAGGTTCTGGATCAGCATGATCCCCCAGGTCAGCCCGAAATATCCATCGCTGGTCCTGCCCGCGGTGTTGATGTCGCCGCCGATATGCGGGCGCGGCGAGCCCAGAAAGTCGAGGATTTCGGGCGGGGTGAACAGCATCTCAAGGTTGACGTCGGCGCCGGCTTCAACGTGATGGCCGAGAAAGCCGACATCATGGGCGAGGACGCCGGTCTTCACCTCGTCGACAATATTCACCTGCCCAACCGCTTGTGCCGGCGCCAGGAAGAGCGTGAGGGCCAGCAGAATGACGGCGACGGCAGCACGCGAAGCAACGATCACGGGGTCCAGTCTCCGACTACGCTCATACCGCCGACGATATTCGCCGACAGGTTAGCGTGGGGCGATGGAGCTTGCCAACCGCTTTCGCCCTCGTTGGTCGTCGGGTCTGCGGTCCGGCCTCAGCCGAAGGGACTCAGCGCCTTGAGCCGGGCTGACCAGCGGTGACGGCCGAGTTCGCGGCGCACGACGTTTTCGTCGGTAACCCAGTTGAGCTGCACGGACCGCCGTTCCCCGACATGCGGGAAATGACCGTGAAACGAGGTCTCGCTCCGCCGAAACGCAACCATCATACCGGCAAGCGGCGGGATCTCGGCGGCGCAATCATCGAGATGATCGGCGCGGCGTAACAGCCGAAGCCGGCCAGCCGATGCCTCCCAGACGGGGTTCATGTACAGCAACAGGGTTATGATCTTCGTGGCCGAATCGGTGTGTATGCGACCATCTTTCCCGTCGCTCCTGCCGCGCAGCGTGATCATTGTCGGACGAGCGCCGAGATCGATGGCGAATTTCTCCTCGATCACACGGCGGAGCGGTTCGGCTTCGAGTTCGTCGGCGAGGCGGCCAAAGGCGCCGCCGCGCATCTCGGGCACCAGCGGGAAGCTGCCGTGCCCGGCCAGCGGCGGGAAATCGGCGACAAGCGCCGGCAGGTACTCGGCGCGGACGAAATTGTCGACGATGACAAAATCAAACGGATTGCGGTCGAGCGGGCTCGCCCGCAATCGGTCGAGATCGAGAATCATCGGCGCCGCACCATCGGGCTCGCTGTTGTTACGCGTATAGCAGCCACAGTCTAAGCCCTCCTGCGGGCCCCGTCATTTCCTGCTCGCCGCCGCGCGGGGTCTGGGTTAAGACCTAGCCCGCCGCCCACAACTTCCGCGAAAGCCATGGAACAGCGCTGGGGCCTTCCCCTGATCGCCTGGCCGTCGCGGCTGCGCCCGAATGCTTGGGATCTCGTGGCACTGCCGTTGGTGCTGGGCCTCCTGGCGCTGGTCGCCTGGGGCGGCTGGGCGATGGGTGCACGCTACCACATCGGCGAGGTGTTGCCGATCAGCCTCGACCCGTGGCGCCTGCCCGAATACTCGCTGCGCACGGTCTTGCGCATGGCTGCGGCGCTCGTCGCCTCGCTGGTATTTAGCCTCGTTTACGCCGCGCTCGCCGCGAAGAGCCGACAGGCCGAGAAGATCCTGATCCCGGTGCTCGACGTTCTGCAATCGGTGCCGATTCTCGGTTTTCTGTCGATCACTGTGACCGGGTTCATCGCACTGTTTCCCGGACGCCTGCTCGGCGTGGAATGCGCCGCGATCTTCGCGATCTTCACCTCGCAGGCCTGGAACATGACGTTCAGCCTGTACCAGTCGCTGCGCACCGTGCCGGTCGAACTGATCGAGGCGGCGCGGATGTATCACCTCTCCGCCTGGCAGCGCTTCTGGCGGCTCGAAGTGCCGCACGGCATCCCGGCCCTCATCTGGAACATGATGATGTCGGTCTCGGGCGGCTGGTTCTTCGTCGTGGCGTCCGAGGATTTCTCCGTGTCCGGTCAGGACATCGCACTGCCCGGGGTCGGGTCCTATATCAAGGTCGCGCTCGAGCAACGGGATCTGACCGCCGTCGGCTATGCGGTGGCGATCATGTTGGTGGTGATCCTGGCTTACGACCAGCTGTTCTTTCGCCCGCTGCTGGCCTGGTCGATGAAGTTCAAGTCCGAGCTCGACC
>DASYOB010000131.1:0-9831 GCA_036008175.1 Allostellaceae bacterium | reverse complement strand
CGCGATGTTGTCCTTGCGCCCGGTGAAGTAATTGTCGACGCACAAGACGTCGTGCCCCTGCGCCAGCAGCCGCTCGCACAGATGCGAGCCGAGAAACCCGGCGCCGCCGGTCACCAGAACGCGCTTTGCTACACTGCGCATCGAAAATCGCTGTTCATTCGAGGATCACCGCGACATCGCCCTCGGCGATCGGTTCGCCCTCAGTGACGAGGATCTGCCTGACCACCCCGGCGCGCGGCGCCAGCAGTGGAATCTCCATCTTCATCGATTCGAGGATAAGCAGCGGATCTTCCTCGGCGACGCTGTCGCCGATCGCGACCTCGATCTTCCAGACCGAGCCGGCGATTTCGCTCTTCACCCGTGTTGCGGCCATAGGCTGCCCTTTAGTCGGCCGAGGCAAGTTCCCGCTCCGGGCTGCGCACCGGCTCTGCCGGGGAGGCAACCACATGCGGGAAATCCAGTGTAAAGACGGCGCCGCCGCCCGGCCGGTCGGCAACACCGATGGTGGCGCCGTGCATCTCGGCGATGCGGGCGACGATCGAGAGGCCCAGCCCGGCGCTGCCGGGTCGCCCCCGATCGCGGCGCCAAAAGCGGCGGAAAATCTGTTCGCGATCCGCCGCGGGGACGCCCGGGCCCTGGTCGCTGACCTGCAACATGCCGGCGGGCTCGACCGATATCTCGACGCTCGTTCCGGCCGCGGTATGCACGAGCGCGTTCTCGACGAGGTTGCGGATCGCGCGGGCGAGGGTATCGGCATTGCCGCGGACGAGAACCGGCCCTTGCCCACCGGTGACCGCGACGCTCTTGCCTTCCGAGAGCGCGAGCGGCGCCAGGAATGCGCCAACCTCCGCGGCTACGGCAACGAGATCGGCGGTCTCGCCGGGCGCGATCACGACGCTTTCCAGCTCCGCCATTTCCAGCAGCTGGTTGACGAGCCGGGTCATGCTTTCAACGTCGTCTCGCAATGTCCGCGCCAGCTCGCGGTCGGCGATCATGTCGATCTGAGTGCGCAGGATCGACAGCGGCGTGCGCAGCTCGTGTGCCGCGTCCGCAGTAAAGTCGCGCTGGCCACGGAAGCCCTCTTCGAGCCGGTCGAGCGCCTGATTGACCGCATGGACGAGCGGCCGCACCTCCTGCGGCATCCCGGTCTCCGGCAAGCGCAGCTCGGTGCGGCGCGGGCCGATGCGTGCGGCGAGCGCGGAGGCGGCGACGATCGGCTTCAGCGCCCGCCGGAAGATCACGACATCGATGATCAGCAGCAAGAGCAGGATCGGCGCGGTGATCCAGCCGACCCGGGGAAAAAAATCGGCGACGATGTCGTCGATCAGCACGTCGCGGTGCGCGAGATCCTGCGAGACCTGGACCCACAGCTTGCGCCCGGCGATCTCGGTCGGCAGGCTCACCCCATAGAGCTCGGCTGCGCCGCGCCGGGTCGAGAAATAGGCGGCATCCCGCACCGGCTGCACTGCATCGGCGATCGCCTGCTTTGCCGATAGTGACGAGAACAGCACCTTGCCGCGCTCATCGAGCACGGCAAAGGCGTAGCGGCCATAGGCCTCGGAGTAGAGTTCGGCGAGCGGCGCCGGCAGATTGAGCCTTAAGCCGCCCTCCGGCCCGGACGCCAGATAACCGACGATCTCCGCCGCCTGCTCGCGCAGCGCGCGGTCGTGCAGCGCCTCGGCGGCTTGCTTCAGCATCAGGTAGAGCGCGAGCGGCATGAACAGCGACGTCACCGCGATGGCGAGGAGGTGCAGCGTGATCGTGCGCGCGACGACGGAGCGAAACCGGAACACCGCTAGCGCTCCTCGGCGATCATATAGCCGACCCCGCGCACAGTATGGACCTGCACCGAGGCGCCGATTTCGGCGAGATGCTTCCGCAGGCGATGGACATAGACCTCGACGGCGTTCGAGCCGACTTCCTGCGACAGCCCGTAAAGGCTGGTTTCGAGCAGGTTCTTGGCCACGACCCGGTTGCTCCGCCGCAACAGGTGTTCAAGCACCGCGATCTCGCGCGGCGAGAAGACGATCGATCGATCGTCGACGAGCACCTCGCGCGCGACGGTGTCGAGGGTCAGGTTGCCGAGCTTCAGGGCGAGGCCGAGCAAATTACCCGGGCGGCGCAGCAGCGCCTGCAAGCGGGCGATCAGCTCTTCGAGCGCGAAAGGCTTCACCAGATAGTCGTCCGCGCCGCTCTGCAGCCCGGTCACGCGGTCGCTCAGGCTGCCGCGCGCGGTCAGGATCAAGACCGGCGTCGAATCGCCGCGCCGGCGCATCTCCGACAATACCGACAGACCGTCGCCGTCCGGCAAACCAAGATCGAGCACGACGATGTCGCAGCGGTCGGTCAACAGCGCGGCCGAGGCGTCCTCGGCGCTGGCGAGCACGTCAACCGTGAACCCCGCGGCGGCGAGGCCCTGCTTCAACAGCGTTGCAAAACGCTCGTTGTCCTCGACCAGCAGCAATCGCATGCGGCGGTGACCCGATCCCCTGAACCGACGCGAGTATAGACGAAGTGGCGCAAATCCGAATCAACGGCGCAACAGGCGCGCCTCGGCCGGCACCGGATCGTCCGGCAGCTGGCCCTCACGGTGCCGCGCCAGCGCCTCCTCGATCAGCAGCGACAGCAGCGCCGTAAAGCGCAGCGACGGGTCTGCCGCTTCCCACAGGAAATAGCCAAACGAGCCGGGGCACGGGTTGACCTCGTTGAGCCAGACCTCGCCGGTGACTTCGTTGCAATAGAAATCGACGCGCGGCGCACCGGTGCCGTCGACCGCTTCGAACGCGGCGGACGCCCAGCGCCGGAGATTCGCCTCAAACGCCGGGGGGAGCGCCGGGTTGATCTCGCGGGTCAAGGACAGCATGCCCTGGCTCGAATCGCCGGCGCTCTTACTGCCTGTCTTACCATCGTCGCCCGACATGTATTTCTGCCGGAAATCGAGCAGCTCCTCGGCGCGTTTTGGCTTTTCGATCGCCGAGCTGCGCACCGAGCCGCCGATCCGCGCGACGCTCAGATTGTATTCGGCGAGGTTGGGGACAAAGGGCTCGATGATCGCCTGCCGGTCGAGCCGAAAGATGGCCGGCAGCAGCCCCCGCACTTCCTCAATATCCTCGGCTTTGCCGACGCCGATGCTGCTGCCGAGATGCGCCGGCTTGACGATGCACGGGAACCCCATATTGCCGATCAACGCCGACAGCACGCCGGCCGAGGGCAGGCCGGCAGAGCCGCGGATGACAACCGCATAGGGCAGCATCGGGATATCGAGGCCGCGCAACAGCCGCTTGGTCGCGACCTTGTCCATAAGCACAGCCGATGCCAGGGTGCGCATTCCGGTGTACGGCAGGTTGGCGGTCTCGAACAGGCCCTGCATCTGCCCGTCCTCGCCGCCGATGCCGTGGAAGGCCAGCAGCGCGACATCGAATTCGAGCGGCGCGCGCCGGCCGAAAAACCCGCTGCGCTTCGGGACAAGGATACCGCGGCCGGGTTCGCCCAGGGACAGCGTGACCTCGGTCAATTCGTTGCGCAGGTTCGCGTCGGGCAGGTAGTTGCGGCGTTCTTCTAGGGCTTGGCCGACGAACCATTCGCCGCGCGGGCTGACGTAAACTGGAAACGGAACGAAGCGCTCCTGGTCGATCGCCTTCAGCGCCTGCAGCCCGGTAATGATGCTTACATCGTGCTCGGGCGAGCGGCCGCCGAGGAATACCGCGACACGGGTTTCATTCTTGTTAGGCATCATGTACCCAATCTGGCATCCGCGATTTCCTGCTGTCTCGCGCTGTCGCATTCTCGATAAAACGCTCCGGATCATGCCGAGGCCAACCATACTGGAACAGATCCGGGCGCTCGACCCAGAGCGGGACCACCAGCGGATCGTGTTCCTCAGCACCTGCTACGATTTCCCGTTCGACACGACGCGCTCGCTCGAATTCGCCTTGTTCCGCAGCTTCTGCGTGCCCAGCATCTCGGCACTGCTGGACCGGACCGGTGAGTTCCGCGCCCGCGCGCAGAAACGCTACGACGACACCGATCTGATCGTCAGTGAATTGATGGAGCGGGGCTACGACAGCGAGCGCGGCGGCCGGGCACTGCGCCGGATGAACCAGCAGCACGGCCGGTTCGCCATCGCCAACGACGATTTCCGCTATGTCCTGTCCACCTTCATCTACGAGCCGATCCGCTGGAATGCGCGGTTCGGCTGGCGGCAAATGTGCGAAGCGGAGCGGCTCGCGATGTTCCACTTTTGGCGCGAGGTCGGGTATCGCATGGGCATCGAGGAGTTGCCCGCCGGTTACACCGTATTCGAGCGCTTCAACATCGAATACGAGAAGCGGGAGTTCCGCTATACGGAGGCGAACCGGCGCGTGGGCGCGGCCACGGTCGAGATGTTTGCGAGCTGGTTCCCTTGGGTTCTGAGGCCGCTGGTGCGGCGAGCCATTTACGCCATTCTCGACGATTCGGTGATCAAGGGGTTTGGCTTTCCGCCGCCGTCGGCCGCCATGCGCCGGCTGGTTATCGGCTGCTTGCGGCTCCGCGCCGTCGCGGTACGCTGGCTCCCGGCGCGGCGTCGCCCGCGACTGCGCACCGAACTGCGCCATCGCAGTTATCCCCGCGGCTATCGGATCGAGGAATTGGGCCCCCCCGCGGCGCCGACCCGGCCGGCAGCGCTGCGCTGAGCGGGCAGAACCGCCGAGAGTGTTGTGGTGTTCGCACGAGGCTATCGCGCCGCAACCATGCGGAGGGCGACGGATGTCGGAGACAGCAGGGGAGCGGAGATGGACGCCGCGGTCCAGTCGCGCATTGTCATATCAGCAGGGGTAGATTCGCCAGGAATGGGATCGATAACGCAGGAGACGGTCCGTGCGGGCGGCACCGAGATGGCCGTGTTCTACCTCGACACCGACTCGGCAGCGGACAAGCCGCTACTGGTTTGGTCGCATGGCTGGGGCCACACGCATGCCAATCTGCTGCCGCTCGCCGAGTCGATGCGGCCGTCCTGTGCTTCGGTGCTTATCGATTTTCCTGGCTTCGGCGCCTCGCCGCTGCCGCCCGGTGTATGGGGGACCGTGGATTACGCCGATGCCGTCGCCGAGTGGCTCGCTAGGCTGCCATCGCGGCGGCGGCTATGGATCGCGCATTCTTTCGGCTGCCGGGTCGGACTGCAGCTTGCCGCGCGGCATCCCGAGACGATCGACGGGCTGTTTCTGATCGCCGCCGCCGGGTTGCAGCCGCGCCGCTCGCTGAAGGCGCGACTTCGATTGGCGGCGCGCCGCTTTGTGTTCCGGCTGATGCGCAGCATGACCCCGGAGGGGCCGGCGCGCGAGCGCCTGCGCCGCCACTTTGGCAGCGCCGATTATGCGCAGGCGGGGCCATTGCGGCCGATCCTCGGCAAGACCGTCGCCGAGGATTTGAGCGAGGTGGCGCGGCGCGTACGTTGCCCGGTGGCGCTGGTCTACGGCGAGCAGGACCGCGAGACGCCGCCGGAGATGGGCAAGCGGCTCCGAGCGCTGATCCCGGATTCGCGGCTCTATCTGCTGCGCGGTTTCGATCACTGGAACGTGCTGACCGACGGCCGGCACCAGGTCATCCATCGCCTGGCCGAATTCGCAGCGAGCTTGGTATGACCTTCGCTACGGCCAGCGCCATTTTCGCCTGGATCGGGTTTGTGCTTTTCGCGGCGCTGCGGCTGCTGACCTACCTGCACATCTTTCAGCAGGAGGAATACGACGGCGCGCGGTTTCTGAAGTGGCTGCTCAAGAGCCGCGCTTGGGATCGGCGGCTATCGCTCGCGCTCGTCGCGCTGTCCGTCGTCGAGCTGATCCTGCCGGCCGGCTTTGCGCCGCGCGGGCTGTTCGTCGCCTTGGTCGGACTGCTCTGCCTCGGCGCCGCGGCGCTCGAACGCGACCCGCGCAAGACTGCGAAGAAGCCATTGGCGATGACGGCCCGGGCAAAGCGGATCTACGCCATCGCCCTGGCGCTGCTCATGATCGTCGGCATCGGGGCCGCGCTGGCGAGCGACTGGGCGGCGATGTGGATCGTCCCCGTGCAGCTCGTGCCGTTGGCGCTCGTCAGCGCCAACCTCGCGCTGGCGCCGTTCGAGGCGCGGGTGCAACGGCGCTACTGGGACGAGGCCCGCGCCACCCTGCAACGCTACGACCCGATCGTCATCGGGATCACCGGCTCTTACGGCAAGACCTCGGTCAAGCACATCCTGGGGCATGTGCTGGAGGCAGCGGCGCCGACCCTGATTACCCCGGGCAGCGTCAACACCGCGATGGGCATCGCCCGCATCGTGCGCGAACGACTCGCCGCGCATCACCGCTATCTCGTCGTCGAGATGGGCGCCTACGGCATCGGCTCGATCCGCCGCCTGTGCGAGCTGACCCCGCCCAAGCTCGGTGTCATCACCGCGATCGGCAAGGCGCATTACGAGCGGTTCAAAACCCTCGAGGCGGTGGCCAAAGCCAAGTTCGAGCTGGCCGAGGCGGCGCGCGACAATGACGGCACGGCGATCGTCGCCGCCGATACTCTGGAATTTGCCTGGCCGCGCGAGTTTGTCGCCCGGCACCGCGACCGGGTCGTTACCGTGGGATCGGAGGCGGCGGATGATCTGATCATCGACAGCCTGAGGCAGGAGGCGGACGGGATCGTCGCCGAGGTGCAGTGGCGCGGCGCGCGCTACGTGCTGCGGGCGCCGCTTTACGGGCTGCACCAGGGCCGCAATGTGGCGCTCGCCTTCGCCGCTGCCTGCAATCTCGGGCTCGCGCCGGAGGATGTTGTCGCCAGCCTGCGCAGCACGCGGCAGATCGCGCACCGGCTCGAGGTCAAGCGCCAGGGCGACGGCGCGATCGTGATCGACGATGCCTACAACTCGAACCCGGTCGGCTTTGCCTCGGCGCTGGACCTGCTCGACGTGCTGCGCCAGCCGGAGGGCCGCCGCATCCTGGTCACCCCCGGCATGGTCGAGCTCGGCAGCGAGCACGAGGCCGAGCATGCCCGGATCGGGCGGCTCGCCGCCGAGCGTGTCGATGTGCTGCTGGCGGTGGCGCCGCACCGGGTCGAGCCGCTCGCCGCCGCCTTCGCCGCGGCGGCGCCCGAGCGCGAGATCGTGCCCTGCCAGACCTTCGCCGAGGCGCGGCACTGGCTGGACAAGAATCTCGGCCGGCATGACGTGGTGCTGATTGAGAACGACCTACCCGACCTCTACGAGCGGCCCCTCCGGTTGTGACTCAGCTCGACGGCAGGATCGGGGCTTCCTCGCCGATCTGACAATGTTACCTATGCCGCGCATCACATAGCGTCGGCGGCGGGGGCATAGCGTGCCGTCAATTATCTCCGGCGAGGAAGCGGCGCAGCTCCGCGACGAGGTCCTTCGGGTTGTCGCCCTGCACGGTGTGGCCGGCCTTGGGGACCGTGACGTGGCGGCCATGCGGCAGGCGCGCCGCCAGGCGCTCGGCGTCCTCCTCGTGGAACACGTCGCTTTCGCCGCCGCGCACGACGAGGCTCGGGCAAGTGATGCGGGCGAGCCCGTCCGCCAGGGCGGCACGTTCGGCGCGGTGCGAATCCTGGCCGAGCGCCTTGAAGCGCCGCGTGTCGTATTTCCATTTCCAGGTGCCGTCCGGCTGCTGCCGCAGATTATGCATCAGGCTGCGCCGCAGAATCGTCGGGTCGCGGCGCGGGTTGAACTTCAGCGCCTTTTCGATGATTGCCTCGACCGTGACGGTCTCCTGCACCTCATTGACGAAATCGCGGATGCGGCTCGATCCCGGCCGCCGCATCTCCGGCCCCGCGTCGATGATGACGAGGTGCGATAGCCGCTCGGGATGGGCGATCGCGAAGGCCAGCGAATTGATCGCGCCCAGCGACATGCCGACCAGGATGAACTTGTCGAGGCCGAGCTTGTCGACAAAGCCCTTGGTGTCGGCGAGTTGCGCGCCGATCGAGTAATCGGCATCGGATGCCCAGTCGCTGTCGCCATGGCCGCGCTGGTCGAGCGCGAGGCAGTGGTGCTCCTCACGTAGCGCCATGCAGACGAGGTCCCAGGTATGCGCGGTCAAGGCGCCGCCATGCAGGAACAGGATCGGCGGCAGATGCTTGTTGCCCCAGTCGAGGTAGTGCAGCCGCATCTGGCCGACCTTCACCTCATGGTCCTGCGGCAGCACGACGTCGCTGAAGCTGAAGCCGGCGCGCACGGCGGTGGTGGCGAGATGCTCGCGATACTCCTCGGCGGACAGGCTCATGGCGGAAACGCGCTCCCGATCTTGCGGCGTCGCAACGCAGCAATCTCAGCCTTTAGCATGAAAACCGCGTAGGACAGGTTCTTTTGCGATGCACCAGGGGTATGCGCTGCGGGCATACGGCCTTCCTTTCAGCTTCTAAAGCGTCATCCCGGCGCAGGCCGGGATCCACTCTTCAGTTGTCTCGGGCGCGCATTGGTGGGTCCCGGCCTTCCCGCGACGACGGTATTATGCAATTGAGCTTGCCGGCACTGCCGGTGGCGCTGTTTCGCGCTCTCAGCAAACCCGATAGCATCGCGCCAGCAGCAAATGCGAGGCGGCGATGAGCCAGATCAACCTTCGGCACGGCATCTTTCTGCCGCCGTTCCATCCGAACGAAGAGAACCCGACCCAGTGCCTCGAGCGCGACCTCGACCTGATCGAATGGCTCGACAAGCTCGGCTTTCACGAGGCCTGGATCGGCGAGCACCATTCGGCCGGCTACGAGATCATTTCCTCGCCCGAGATCTTTATCGCCTTCGCCGCCGAGCGCACCCGGCACATCCGCCTCGACACTGGCGTCGTCTCATTGCCCTATCACCACCCGATGATGATCGCCGACCGCATCGTGCAGCTCGACCACATGACCCGCGGCCGGGTCATGTTCGGCGCCGGGCCGGGGCTCCTGGCTTCCGACGCGATCATGATGGGCATCGACCCGATGACGCAGCGCGACCGCATGGCCGAGTCGCTGGATGCGATCTTGCGCCTGTTCCGCGGCGAGGTGATCACCGAAAAGACCGACTGGTACACGATGGAGGGCGCGCGGCTGCACCTGCTGCCCTACACCAAGCCGCACCCGGAAGTCGCCGTGGTCAGCGCCGTCACCCCGTCAGGCGGCCGGCTCGCCGGTAAATACGATCTCAGCATGATCTGCGTCGCCGCGACCAACCCGTTCGGCTATGACGCGCTCGCGTCCAACTGGCAGATCGCCTGCGACATGGCCGCGGAGCACGGCCGCAGCATGGACCCGAACCGGCTGCGCCTTGTCGGCCCGATGCACATCGCCGAAACCCGCGAGCAGGCCTTTGCGAACACCCGCTGGGGGTTCGAGCGCTATCTCGGCTATCTCAACAACAACCAGCCGCGCTTCATCGTGCCGCCCGGGCAGGACGCGCTCGAATGGTTCGTCGAGAACCGTTACGGCGTCTGCGGCACCCCGGACGACGCGATCGCCCTCATTGAGCGGTTGCAGGACAAGCAGGGCGAGTTCGGCGTGTTTCTGCACCAGGCGCACAATTGGGCCGATTGGGAGGCGACCAAGCGCTCCTACGAGCTCTACGCGCGCTATGTCATGCCGCATTTTTCGAAGCTGAACGAGGCGCGCGCCGCTTCTTTCCAATGGTGCGGCGACAACCGCGCCGAGTTCAGCGCCAAGCGCCAGGCTGCCGCCAAGGCGATGTTCGACAAGCACGAGGCCGAACAGCGCGAACGCGCTCAGCCAACCGCGCCCCGCCCTGCCCGCGGCCGCGAAGCCTGGTAGGAAAATCAGTTAGCGCAAAGAGCGCGAAGGATACGCAACGGACGCGACGGCGCTTCAAGACCATCGCGTCTTTCG
>DASYOB010000130.1:0-3500 GCA_036008175.1 Allostellaceae bacterium | reverse complement strand
CAGGTATTCCTTGATGCCTTCGGGCGCGAGCCCGGCGCTGAGCGGCTCGTTGAGGTAGATCGTCCGCCAGCCGTATCGGTCGAGCTCCAGGGTGAGCAGGAAATCTTCGGTGACGCTCACGGTCGGAAAGCCGCCGCACGCCTCCAGCGCCCGCACGCGCACGACCGACGAGGTGCCGCAGCAAAACGCGGCGCCCCACGCGTCCTTCGACTCCAGTACATGGTCGAAGAAAAAGCGCTGCTCGTCTGGCCAGACATGACCGACGAGCAGGTTTGATTGGATCGGATCCCGGTTGAAGAAGTGCTGCGGCGTCTGCACCAGCCCGACACTCGGGTCGTGGAACAGCGGGATCGTCCGCCACAGGAATTGGCCGTGCGGCACGAAGTCGGCGTCGAAGATCGCCACGAATTCCGGTGGGTCAGGCTGGTCGCGCAGGAAATCGAGCGCGTGATTGATGTTGCCCGCCTTGGCGTGATGATTATCCGGACGGGTCAGGTAATGGGCGCCCTTGCTCGCGCAGAGCGCTTCCAGCCACGGCCGCTGCCCGTCATCAAGCACCCACACCCGCATGCCGGGAAAGTCGATCCCGAGCGCCCCGACGATCGTGCGCGCGAGGATCGCCTCCTCCTCGTTGTAGGTCGCGATCAGGACATCGACGCGGGGCAGAACGTCGAGCCGTTCGAGCCAGACGGATTGCTCGGTCGCCTCGCGGCTGCGGTCCTTTGTCCGCGACAGGGTGACGAAATTGACGGTCCAGCCGACGACGGCGAGCGCCTCGACTACCGAGAAGCCCCAGGCAAAGAGGCTGTCGAAGGTCAGCGCGAACGGCGGCAGGGTCTCGGCGAAGCGCCACCAGACGTAGCGCCAGGTAAGCAGGATGCAGACCCCGAACAACAGGGCCCGCACCCGGTCATCCTTCGGATTGAGAAACGGCAGCGCGACAACGCCGGCGCCGACGACGAGTAAAGTGAGGCCAAGCTCTCCCATGCCGAGACCCGGCGCTCAGGCGAGGCCGAGGAAATGGCGGACGGTCTCGACAACCCGCGCTACCTGGCCATGCCCGCTTCCCTCGAAGACGATCTCGCCGGTCCGGCCCACGGCGCAGCTGTCGCTCCCGCTCTCGGGCAGATCGAACAGCTGAACCGCAACCTGCTGGCGCCGCTCCTCCGGCGAGATGGCGAAGCTGCGGCCGGTGGAGGTCAAACCGAGCTTGGTGATCCTGCCGCTGTATTCGCGGCCGGTGCCGGCGACCCGAAACCGCACCGGTTCGCCGAGGCGCAATTCGTTGTAATCGCGCTCGGACACCGACGCCGTCACCGCGACGGTCGAGCAATCGAGAACGGTGAACAGCTCCTGTCCTTTGCGCACGTATTCGCCGGCCGCCGCCTGGACCGTCCAGAGATTGCCGTCAATCGGCGCCGTCAGGGCGGCGCTGCTGCGAGCCGCCAGGCGCGTCCGCTCGGCTGTGAGCTGCGCGGTGATGGTCTCATCCTTTTGAATCAGCTCGTCGAGGCTTGCCTTGGTCTCGTCGATGCGCACCGTCAGCTCGCGTGCCCGTTGCACCGAGGAGGGGACATCATTGTAGTTGTCGCCCAGATAGGTGCCGTTACGAGCCGCCTCGAGCTCGACGGTGAGCGCGTCGAGCCGCTTGCGGGCCGCGATCGTTTCTTGCTGCGCCGCTTCTTTCGCGTGGTAGGCGCGCTCGTAGGCGGCGTCGGCCATATATCCATTTTCGTGCAGGGCTGCCCCGCGGGTCACAACGGCGGTAGCATCCTGTTCGCGAGCAGTTGCAGCGGCGACACTGGCGCGCGCCTCGTCGACGCGCAGCTCATCCTGACGAACCCGGCCGAGCTGAAAGGACTCCGCCTGCATGTTCGCCTCGGCGCGCGCCCGCTGCAGATCGTCGAGTCGGCGGGACAGCGCATCGCGCTCGCGCTCGGTCGCCTTCAAGTCGAGCTGCAACTGGAACGAGCGGGCGTCGTCCGGGTTCGGATCCTCGATCTGCCCGATCGCCATGCCGGAGCGAACCGCCGTGCCGGGCGCGCTCGCTGCCGCCTTGACGATGCCGTCCATCGGCGCGCGGATCGAGACCACGCGGGCATTGATCACCGCCTCGCGGCTGACCCGCACCACGACCTGCTGATAAGTGGTCAGCGCGCCGATGCTCAGCAGCGCCGCGCCGACTCCGAATTTCACGAGCCGTCCCCAAGGAAGGCTGTACGTCGGTATCCCTGCCAAACCGGCCGGATGGGTCCATCGCGCCTTGAAGCGTGCCGGGACTGGGTTGGGAAGCGCGCGGCCGGTTTCGATCGAGATGTGGGTCATGTCGCTAAAACCTATCTATAATGTCCGGCAATTTGTCGGCAACCGCTTTAATAATTATGAAGACGGCTGGTTTCGGAGCAGATTGAACTTGCGACATATTGTCATTGGTTAACGCAATGTAAAAACTCCAGACTTACCCGACGAATATATTCAGAGGTAAAGTCCTTGGCCGATGGGTTTCATGAGCATCACCGATTCCAGCAATTTTACACTGTTTGGGTCGATGCAATTGTTTTTATTAAGATTCCTTAATGCAGCGTGACTGATGGATACGGCGCGTCGCCGGCAGACCGCTGCAGTCGGAGATCTTTTCGCGGACCCGACCCCGGTTGGACCTACTCCGGTTGCCACCAATGCCCGATTTCCGCGTTCCGCCCTGTCGGGCAGCGCGTCGAGTTGGAGCACTAATAACCGCAGCTGATTCTGGAGCGGCGTTCGATCAGCGTCGGCCATCTCGCGCAAGCACACCGCGCGGCGTGCGTTGACGCGCTGCCTAGATCGCTCTCAACGGCCCTGCGAAACCGGACACGCGCAGAAATGGGCCGACCGCGCTTTCCACGACCAGCCGCGCGTTGGCGCCGCGATCCGGGTGAAAATCGTCGCCAATGCCCGGCGGTCCACCCGCGATCATGCGAATGACCGCCGACGGCGCTACCTCGCCATTGGCGGAGACATCCGCGAAGGAAGGTAACCCGGTCAATCGCGCCTGTCGGCGACGGCAGTTGAACCATTGACAACGGCCGTTCCCGGTTGCCCGGGTAATGCCCATCCTTCGATAAGGCACCTCGCCGCCGGGCTCTCGGTTGCACGAAGCGCCGAGGCGCGGACCTAGACTGCCGGACTTGCCGAGCATCGGGCGGCGAACCGGGTTGCCGACCGGCGGTACAGCGCCGTCGGCGCTGGTCACGTCAGGGGTTACGATTGTTGTGCTGTCGGTGCAAACACGAGACGATGGCGCGCTGATAAATCCCGGGGAAGGGAGCTGCCTTGACCGCCGCCGGAGCCCTTGCCTCGCCCGTCCGCGCTAGAGCCAATCTGACCCGGGTCATCGTCGCCGCCTCGATCGGCAACGCGCTGGAATGGTTCGATTTTCTGGTTTACGGCTATTTCGCGGTAACGATCGCGAAAGTGTTCTTCCCGGCGGCCAATGAGACCGCGTCGTTGCTGGCGGCGCT
>DASYOB010000129.1:0-6085 GCA_036008175.1 Allostellaceae bacterium | reverse complement strand
TAGGTCAAGGTGTACCAAGATTAGACTATCTCAAAGCTATGAAGTGGTATTTTAAAGCGGCTGAACAGGGAAATGCGGATGCTCAATATAACCTTGGATACATGTACGTTAACGGGTTAGGCGTAGACAAATCGATTTCGGGTAATGCGGTGCAGGGACGTATGTGGATGAAGGAAGCATCTGACAGAGGAAATTTAGCTGCAAGGCAATGGCTCGACGCCCATACTAAGTGACCGGGACCGTTACGCCGCCCCTGTGAGCCGGGCAGCCGCCCTCGTGCCGGCCGCGGCGTTAGGCTGAGGCTACCAGCGCCACCCCAGCCCAGCACCGGCCGCCCGAATGCATCATGGGTCACCGAATCGGAAGTCCGCCGGTTTTCTCTACACCCCCCCCGGGGCGGGGGGAGGGGGACTATCGCGTCAGTTCCCGCATCCCGCGGTCGATGCCGTCGAGGGTTAAGGGGAACATGCGGTCTTCCATCAACCGGCGGATCATGCCGATGCTGATCGTGCCGCCCCAATATTTCTCCGGCACCGGGTTGAGCCATACCGCCTTCGGGTAGGCGTCGAGCAGGCGTCGCATCCAGACCTGGCCCGGCTCCTCGTTCCAGCGCTCGACGCTGCCGCCCTCCTTCTCGATCTCGTATGGGCTCATGCTGGCGTCGCCGACCAGCACGAGTTTGTGCGCCGGGTCGTAGGTGCGCAGGATCTCCATCACCTCGATCTGCTCGACATGGCGCCGGCGCGAATCCTTCCACACCGTGTCGTAGAGGCAGTTGTGAAAATAGAAGTGCTCGAGGTGCTTGAACTCGCCGCGCGCCGCCGAGAACAGCTCCTCGCAGATCCGGATGTGGTCGTCCATCGACCCGCCGACATCGAGAAACAGTAGCAGCTTCACCGCGTTATGCCGCTCCGGCACCATCTTGAGATCGAGCCAGCCGGCATTGTGTGCGGTCGAGCGCACCGTGCCGGGGAGATCGAGCTCCAGTTCGGCGCCCTGGCGCGCGAACTGGCGTAGCCGGCGCAATGCCAGCTTGATGTTGCGGGTGCCGAGCTCGACGGTGTCGTCGAGGTTGCGGAACTCGCGCTTGTCCCAAACCTTGACCGCGGTGCGGTTGCCGGCCGATTTCGGCCCGATGCGGATGCCTTCTGGATTGTAACCATGCGCGCCGAAGGGCGAGGTGCCGAGCGTGCCGATCCATTTCTTGCCGCCCTGGTGCCGGTCCTGCTGCTCGACGAGGCGCTGCCGCAGCGTCTCCATCAGCTTTTCCCAGCCGCCGAGCGATTCGACGAGTTGCTTCTCTTCCTCGGTCAGATAGCGCTCGCCGAGTTTCCTGAGCCATTCCTCGGGGAGTTCGGTCTGCGGGTCGGACGGGGTTTCGATGCCGTTGAAGCAGTGACCGAACACGCGGTCGAAGCGATCGAGGTGGCGCTCGTCCTTCACCAATGTCACACGCGCCAGAAAGTAGAATTCGTCGATGTCGAACAGCGCGACATGGCGCTGCATCGCCTCCATCAACGTCAGGAACTCGCGCAACGATGCCGGCACCTTGGCCGCGCGCAATTCCAGAAAGAAGGAGATGAACACGGCGTTCAGCCGCAGCTAAGCCCCTCTCCCGCAATGCGGGAGAGGGTGCCGAGCGCTGCGAGGCGGGTGAGGGTGGCGCGGCTTGCTATACCCTCACCCTCCCAGCCCTTCGGGCCGGGTCCCTCCCTCTCCCGCGGTGCGGGAGAGGGGTTTGCGGCCACGCCTTGAATCACCCCCGCTCTCGCCGGTTCAGGAAGGCGAGGCGCTCGAACAGGTGGACATCCTGCTCGTTCTTCAACAGCGCGCCGTGCAATGGCGGGATCAGCTTTTTCGGATCGCGCGTGCGCAATATTTCGGGCGGGATGTCCTCGACCAAGAGCAGCTTCAGCCAATCGAGCAATTCGGAGGTCGAGGGCTTCTTCTTCAGCCCCGGCACCTCGCGGATGTCGTAGAAGATCGTCAGCGCCTCGTGCACGAGATCGTGCTGCAGCCCGGGGAAATGCACGTCGATGATGCGCTGCATTGTCTCGCGGTCGGGAAACCGGATGTAGTGGAAGAAACAGCGGCGCAAAAAGGCGTCGGGCAATTCCTTTTCGTTGTTCGAGGTAATCATGACGATCGGCCGCTGCTTGGCGACGATCGTCTGCTTCAGCTCATAGACGAAGAACTCCATCCGGTCGAGTTCGAGCAGCAGATCGTTCGGGAACTCGATATCCGCTTTGTCGATCTCATCGATCAGCAATACCGGCGCTTCGTCCGCGGTAAACGCGTCCCACAACTTGCCGGGCTTGATGTAGTTGGCGATGTCGTGCACCCGCTCGTCGCCGAGCTGGCCGTCGCGCAGGCGCGAGACCGCGTCGTATTCGTAAAGCCCCTGCATCGCCTTGGTGGTCGATTTGATGTGCCAGGTGATCAGCTCTTTCCCGAGCGCCTTGGCGACCTCATGCGCGAGAATGGTCTTGCCGGTGCCCGGCTCGCCCTTGATCAACAGCGGGCGTTCGAGCGCGATCGCCGCGTTGACCGCGACCTGCAGATCCTGCGTCGCGACGTAAGTATCGGTGCCCTCGAAACGTTGCATGAAGCTGCCGCCCATTGCCGTTACCGGCGATGACATAACCCGAGGCCGTCGCCGGACGCCAGCGTGACGGCGCTAGTCCTGCGGCTCGAACCAGAGTGTGCATTTGTAATCGATCGTGATTTCCTCGCCGGCGGCGATCGCGGCGAGGGCGACAAGATCGAGCGTGTCTCGCTCCTCATTGCGCCACACCCGTGCGTTCGGCCGGCGCGAATGGTTGCACAGCGAGACAAGGCCGAGCGCGACCGCGCCGCGCCCGTCGCCCTCGGGGCCGTCATCCCACTGGAAGTAGTAATCGTGGAGGATGGTCTTATCGAGCAGCCGGCGCTGCTCCGGCGGCACGACGACCACCGGCGCGGCTTCGACCACGGTTCCCTTGGCTATCGGCGCCGCAGCGAAGACGCCGCGACCTTTCGCTGGGTCATTACGGATGTCGAGGAGATTGTTCGTGCTTGGCCGCGGCGGCTGCGGGGCGCGACCAATGCGCGCGGCGGCGCCGGCCACGCGTTCCGGCCGGCCGGCCGTTATTCCGTCCTAGGCGTGTTCGTGCGGCCGATCGGCAATACCGGCGGTCGCACCTGTCGGGCCCATGGTGGCGGTGGTCGCCCCAGACGGTGGCGCCACTTGCGCCGTCGGGTTGGCCGCGCCGGGCTCATCCTCTTCCTTCATGCCAGCCTTGAACGCCTTGATGCCCTTAGCGAAATCGCCCATGACCCGGGGCAGCTTGCCGGCGCCGAACAGGACCAGGACAATGGCCAGCACCACCATCCAATGCATCAAACTCATCGAACCCATGTGACGACCCCGGAATCTGCGCGTGGCGCCATTTTAACATGCTCCGTGCCGATCTTCCCGGCGAATCGCCGCCGCGGGAGGGTTTTATTGGCGCGGATGAGTTACGAGGTCGTACCGATCCGGCAAAAATCAAGTCTAACAGCAGCGAGATAGCCGAATGTCCTATTTTCCCGCGCCGCATCCCGCATGGGAGCACGGCGAGCCGGCGGCTACCGGCCTCGATCCCGCCGCGATCGCCGACGCGGCCCGGTTCGCCGCCGAGCACGAGACGCCCTGGGGGCGCGATCTCGCCCATATCGTCGAGACCGATTTCGGCGAGAAGCCGCCCTGGAACGAGGCGCTCGGCCCGGTGCGCCCGCGCGGCGCCCCGAACGGCCTGCTGCTGCGCCAGGGCCGGATCGTCGCCGAATGGGGCGACACCGGCCAGATCGACCAGACCTTCAGCGTCGCCAAGAGCTATCTGTCGATACTCGCCGGCATCGCCTGGGATCGCGGATTGATCCGCGATCTCGACGAGCCGGTGCGGCGCACGGTCGATGATGGCGGGTTCGACCCGCCGCACAACCACCGCATCAGCTGGCGTCACCTGTTGCAGCAGACCTCGGAATGGGAAGGCGAACTGTGGGGCAAGCCCGATCTGATCGACCGCAACCGCAGCGTCGGCGGCCGCCCATCCCTCGGCACTAAAGGCACGTATCGCGAGCTTCAGGCGCCGGGGAGTTTCTGGGAATACAACGACGTGCGGGTCAACCGGCTGGCACTCGCGCTGCTGCGGCTGTGGCGGCGGCCGCTGCCGGAAGTCTTCCGCGAGCTGGTGATGGAGCCGATCGGTGCCTCCGCCGATTGGGAATGGCACGGCTACCGCAATTCCTACGTCGAGCTCGATGGCGAGCCGGTGCAATCGGTATCCGGCGGCTCGCATTGGGGCGGCGGCGTCTTCATCCACGCCCGCGACCAGGCCCGCATCGGCCTGATGCTGCTCCGCGGCGGCGCGTGGGCTGGCAGGCGGATTCTGTCCGAGGCCTGGATCGAGCGGATGCGCGAGCCCTGTCCGCTATACCGGCAATACGGCTATCTCTGGTGGCTCAACACCGATCGCCGTCTCTATCCGAGCGCCTCGGCCGCAAGCTATTTCGCCAGCGGCGCCGGCGGCAATCTGACCTGGATCGATCCGGCGAACGACATTGTCGCGGTCCTACGCTGGATCGACCCGGCCACGCGCGACGGGTTCATGCAGCGGGCGATGGCCGCGCTCGCCCGCTAACATGCCCTTGGCTGTCGGACTACACCAACAGTGACGTCTCGCGCGAATACGACGGGGCGTAGACCGACGGCACCGCGCCCGCCGAAGCGGCCCGGGCGATCCGGTAAGGCGCGCCGCCGCAGCCGATCGCGATCCACGACGGCGCGGTGTCGTCGCAGCCGTCCGCCGGCTCGTCGTTTGCGCCGGCGGCTGGCTGCGCCCGTGCCGCACGCGCCAAGCGTCCGGTCATCCTTGCCACAAGGACGGTTAGCGTCGCCTTCGTGACCAACGGAAATTCCTGTCCGCCGCCGTTCTCGGCGGGAGGGGGTTTCGTTTCAGCGTCGACTAGGAAAACCCGCCTTGCCTCCGCCGCCTCGAGCCATCGCATTGGTGCTGTGCGTCGCATGGTCGTCACCACGAAAAAGCATGATCGTTAATTTCGACCGGTGCGGAGAGGTTAACCGAGCCGGGCCAGCGACAATGTGAAGCACCTCACACAAGCGAGGATTTTTTTAACCACGTCAGGGGCGGGCGATCCGGATGCGATCCGGGTTGACAGGCGAGCGGTCGACAATAGATAACGTTGCTATCAATGCTATCTTATTGCGTCTTGCAATGGCTCAGTTGATTGTCCGCAAACTTGAAGAGGAAATCGTCGCAAGGCTGAAGCGGCGCGCCGCGGAGCACGGCAGATCCGCCGAAGCGGAGCACCGCGAGATTCTGCGCCAAGCGCTGACAGATGAGCCCCGGCGCTCCTTTAAGGAGTTGGCGGCGCGGGTCCGCTCGCTGACGGCCGGTCGAGCGCAAACCCCGGCCGAGATCCTGCAGCGCGAGGGACGCGACGAACGGTGACGCTTGGCAGCGGCGAGCGCTTGGTCGTCGATGCGAGCGTCGCGGTTAAATGGGTCATCGCGGAGGGTGGCAGCGATTCTGCCGAGCGGTTGCTCGACCATCCGTTAGTGGCGCCGGATCTGCTGTTCGCCGAATGCGCCAACATCCTGTCGAAGAAGGTCCGCCGGGGCGAGGTGACGAAAGAGGAAGCCGAAATCGCCGCGCGCACGCTGGAACAAGCCGACCTCTCGGTCGTGTCGGCGCGGGCATATATCGGGCCGGCGACCGCGATCGCGATCGACCTCGACCATCCCGCCTATGACGGTGTGTATTTGGCGGTCGCGGAGGCGTTGGGGCTGCGCCTGGTGACCGCCGATGATCGCCTCGTTCGCAAGGCTCGGCAAACCGCGAGCCGCTTTCAGCCGCTGGTTCTGCCTCTTGCGGAAATCAGCCTCGGCTAGCCAGCAAAGTTCGGCGCGACCTCGGTCATGAACCGCGCCATCTCGTCCTTGACCTGGGCGTGCGGCTTCAATCCGACATTGACGTAGAGGATCACCTCGTCGAGACCGGCGGCCTCGACCTTCTTTAATGTCTCGGTGATCTGCGCCGGGGTG
>DASYOB010000128.1:0-2915 GCA_036008175.1 Allostellaceae bacterium | reverse complement strand
TCGGCGGCACCTGGATGCTGATCCGCTCGCAGATCAGGGGGCTGACGACGGTCGTGCTCGCCAACACGCTGCTGATGTCGCTGGCGATTGTCGCCTTCGCCGCCACTGACGAATTCCTCCTGGCTTTGCCCTGCGTGTTTGTCGCCGGCGCGGCGATGGTGATCACCGGAATCGGCGCGCAGACATTAATCCAGGCTTCGGTCGACCACACGATATCGGGCCGGGTGATGGCGCTCTACGGCATGATCTTCCGCGCCGGGCCTGCGCTGGGCGCGGTGGCGATGGGCACTGCCAGCGCCCATTTCGGCCTGCGCCCGCCGCTGGCTATCGGGGCGGTGCTGTCGATCGGCTTCCTGGCGCTGACCCTCGCGCGCCGCAAGACGATCGCCGCTGCGTTGGAATCCCCGTTGCCGGCGGTTGAAGTCGGCGGCGCGGTCGCGGTCGAGCGAGGCGCCTGATACCAGAGCAGCGCCCGTTGTGCTTCGGGCTCGGCTACGCAGCACGGGCACTGGCGCGGCGGCGCGGCCCGCAAATGGTGAGTTGAGGGCGGTCAATGGTCTCGGCGAGCCGCGAACGGCCTCATGGGGTCGATCTGATCCGTTAAGCCACGTGCCTCGGAACGGCCGGAATCGGCGCTCAGCAGGCGTTCTCGCGCGGCGGCGCGAGGGTCTCAAATGCGCCGCCAGCGGACCTTCGGCACGGCAGGAGCCCGAACCGCGGGGAACTCTATTCGTCTTGCGGATCCCAACCGGTTGTGCCCGGTCCGGCCGCCGCGTTTAAGGTCAGCCCCCGCGTTGGCCGGGCGCGCCGCGTTCAGCCATCGCTTGCCGCTCCGGATCCAGGTACTGCCAGATCTCGACGTCGCGTCCGTATACATCCGCGCTAAATTGCAACCTGCCATCGACATCCGCGAGTGCAGTCTCGTACACCACGAATACCGGCACGGGCTTTGGCAGATCGCTTCGGGTGGTGCTGCCCGTCGCGATCGCTTGATTGATTGCGTCGATCGGTTGCTGTAGCAGCAGAGCGGCTAACTCCCGTGGATTCTCCACTCTAATGCATCCGTGACTGATGCGGCGGTTGTCGCGGCTGAACAGATTTCTTGACGGAGTGTCGTGCAGGTAAACGTCGAACCGGTTCTTCATCGCGAATAACAAATGCCCGAGCCCTGAGTTGGGTCCCGCCGGCTGCTGCAGCCCGCCATTGGGCAGCATGACCATGTTGTGCGCCGCCAAATAATTCGGGTCGTGACTGGCCTTCGCCAGGATCTCATCGGTGGCAATGTCCTTCGGGATGTTCCATGGCGGGTTGAACCAAATTCCGTCGATTGTGGCCCGGAACTCCGGGCTCTGATTGCGCCTCTCATCTTGGCCGACAATTACCCGCGTGGAGAAAACCGGCCGATCGTCGCGGTAAAGCACCAGCCGCCCGTTGGCAACGTTGACCCAGACGCGGTCCGCCGGCGGCCGTCGCGGCAGCCAGCGTTCGCGTTCGAGGTTTACCTCGATCTCGCGCACGCGGCTCGTCGCGGTCTTGCCGCCCGCCGGGACGCCGGAGGGAGAATTCTGCAAAGCCCGGCGCAGCAGCAGGTAGGTCGGGGTCGTCGGCGCCAGCGCTTCGATCGCTGCCGCCGGGTCGCGGCTGTCGATAGCGGCGTCGAGCGCGACAGCGATGTCGATCGGCTCCGGCGTCAAAGCTTCGTCATCTCTTCGCAGCTCAATCGGCATGATCCCGCGGGCCAGCGCGTCGGCATAGGATAGGAAAGCGTCTGACAGCAACAATTCCCGGTCAAGCGGCGGCAAGGTTGCTGCCGAGCGCAGCAGATTTGCGTGAAACAGTTCAGGCGCGAGCCCCTGCTCGCCGGCGCGCAACACGGCGTTCATCAGTGAATTCGCTTCCACCCGCCGGGTCGTCCATACTGGCGCGAAGCCATGGCGCGCGTAGAAGCGCCGTAGCAATCCGGCATTCAGTCGTGCACCAGACACAACGAGCTCCGGCGCGCTGTTGATCAGCTGCCCGAGATCCCGGTTGGCATCCGCCGCCACGGGGGCGGGCGGTGCCGGCATAAAGGCTGGCCCAGCATCCTGGTCCGCCGCAAGCCCGGCTGTTGTGCTAAGGGCACATGCTGCGGCGAGCGCAATCGCGCCGCCTGCGATCGGTCCGACGAGTGCCAGAAGGCCTTTCGTCGAGAAACTGCGTGATGGGAACAAGGGAGCCTCCACCGAAAGCGTGATCCCGGCGCAACTTGCGCTGCCGCTGGTAGAAAATGGCGTTACGCGTTCGCCGTTCCGAATCGAGGTCGTACAAGGCCTTCACGCGATGCTTCTAGAACGATCGTGCCTCCAGAAGGAGGTTGCTTCAAGCGCCAGTAAAAGCAAGATTTTCATTGGTCGACCTCCGGTTGCTCGCCATTGGATCCGACTCTTGAAGGGTTGCGGCGACCAAGGCCGATTTTTTGTACGACGGGCGGAAACCAGAATGTCGCCTCGACGCTCGTTCTTGCTGTCAATCGCCTTCCGATTGTTTATTGTATTAACTCTCTCAACCGTGGAGGAAACGGATGTCCGACGTTACCGAAAAAATGGCCCGCCTCGGTCAGTTGCGTAAAGCCGCGCTGGTTGCCGTCGTGATTCCAGCGGCGCTGCTCGTAGGATGCGCCCCGCAGCCAGCTCCGCCGCCGCCGGTCTACGCTCCGGCCCCGGTCTACGCTCCGGCCCCGCCACCGGCTCCGCCCGCCGTTCCTTATGTCCGCGGCTAACCGGCGGCGCGGTAAGGCTCAAGGATCCGATCCTCGACTATTGATCTAATGACCTGACCGCCATCGACGGGGCACAGACGAGCGTCAAGAGGCGCGGGCAGCTAAAAGCCGCCCGCGCTCTCCATTTCCTGCGCTCCAGCGGCGGCAACGCAGGTCC
>DASYOB010000127.1:0-8297 GCA_036008175.1 Allostellaceae bacterium | reverse complement strand
CAAGGCGATAAGATGTAACGGTACACCGGAAAAGATCACGATCGACAAGAGCGGTGCCAATGCGGCGGCAATCGGAAGCTACAATACTGACCACAAGGCCGGCATTGAAATGCGCCAGATCAAATACCTCAACAACATCGTTGAGCAGGATCACCGAGCCATCAAGCGACAGATACGACCGATGCTCGGGTTCAAATAATTCTGGTCCGCAGCCGTGACCCTAGCCGGTGTCGAGTTGATGCACATGATCCGCAAGGGTCAGTTGCTGCTGAGAGGGGACCTGTGTTCGGCGCAGCAGTTCTATTCACTGGCTGAATAAGATAATCTGGGCTGTCGGGCTTCGCTCGTCCATTAGAAATATTTGCGACAGAACCCAAAGGAGTTGCCCAGAAGCACAATAGGCTACCGGCGCGACCGCCTGATGCCGATCCCTTACAGGTCTATTGTCCGGACCTCGAGCAGTGGGCACGCAGCTGGTCGTATGAGCCGCGCGACATTCCGCCGGGTCTACAGATGGTGGAATGCTTCAAGCCGTTCCTGCGCCACCTACTGACCCTGGATCTGTCGCGTCCGACCTTGCGCCGACACCGCGACAACCTGTGGGTTCTGGGCGGCGAGATCATCCGCCGATTGCAAATGGACAGCGACCTCCGGAAACAGCCTATCGAGCAGGTCGTTGGCGATCTCATCGACGACGAGGGTGGCCCGCTGCTCTCCCATGGCGAGCCCGAGGCCGAGCAGCGCGCCTTCGACGCGACATGCCGAAAGTTTTCGCGCTTCCTGGCCGCCGTCGAGAGCAGGCGCAGCCCCGCGCAAAACGCTCAACTAACGACGAACCGAGTGAACCATTGACGGCACCCATGCAGACCGCCCGGCCACGCGGTTCCCGGTCAAGCCCCGCAGCCGCGCAGCGGTGCGCCGCAAGGCGCAGGGCTTGATGGCGAGCCGCGTGGACGAGGCACAATTAGCTGTGCCGACCGGTGCGGAGATCCAACCGATTCCCCTACACCGTCGCACCACACCACCAAGATGCAGGCGACCTAATAGACCCCCAATCACCCACAAATTCAGCTCGGGAACCGAAATATTTGCACCAGAACCCTTCTCCGTCCGGCAATCATTTTGTCCGACTACTCGTTGTGCATCGGCGTTTCCGGACATTCTCGGCGTGACCGCTCAATGATCGTTTGGTGGACTGCCGCCGACGTCGATGTCTTCCTACGCTCACGGAACCCGTGTATATCTACAAGGTTCGCAAACGTTCACCCTTAGCGTTGTTTAACTGACAACCGACGCCCTGTCCTCCACTTCGTCTGCCAGCCCGGGT
The DNA here is from genome assembly GCA_036008175.1 of Allostellaceae bacterium. Classification (GTDB taxonomy): domain Bacteria; phylum Pseudomonadota; class Alphaproteobacteria; order ATCC43930; family CGMCC-115725; genus DATARH01. Next base: position 6,970 of record DASYOB010000127.1, on the reverse strand, counting down.
CAGCGTGACAATGCCGCCCGCCCGTCCCCGCCACCCCACACTTTCGCATGCTCCCGACTTCCGCCAGACAATGCTTCAACACGCCGCGGCGCAGCATCGGGTTCAATCGGGTGTCCGAGATATCGCGACGGTAAAACGTGCCAATGCACTGATATGCGCTCAAGCCGGCAACACGATCGTATCGGTTGGGGACCACGCCAGGCGGACGCGGGAGCCGACAGCGGGGGTCATCGCCTGCCTGTTCTGGACGAAGACCTTCAGTTCGCTGCCATCATCGGCGGCGAGCAAGAACGTGGACGTCGGCCCGGCGTAGACCACCTCCCGCACCGTCGCCTCGAACCGGTTCGCGTCGCCCTGATCGGAGTCTGGCATCGCCAGGGTCACCTTTTCCGGTCTGACCGCTATCGTTGCAGTCGCGCCCTCGGGCCGCAGGGGCTCGCTCGCGCGCAGCAGATGGCCGCCGACGTCGACGCCGCCGCGCGTGACATGACCTGAGAAGAAGTTGGTGTCGCCAAGGAAACTCGCGGCGAAGCGGCTGATCGGCCTCTCGTAGACCTCCGTCGGGGCGCCGCGCTGCACGATGCGGCCCTGATCGAGGATGGCGATCTCGTCCGAGAGCGTCAGCGCCTCCTCCTGGTCGTGCGTGACGAAAACGGTCGTCAACCCGCTCTCGCGCTGGATGCGCCGCAACTCGATCTGCATGCCTTGCCGGAGCCGGCGATCGAGCGCCGAGAGAGGCTCATCGAGCAGCAGCACGCGCGGCTTCGTGACGATCGCCCGGGCCAGTGCGACGCGCTGCTGCTGGCCGCCCGAGAGTTCCTTCGGCCTGCGCTGATCGAAGCCGGTCAGTTGCACGAGATCGAGCACACGGCCGACCTCGCGGTCCGCAACCTGGCCCCGAATGCCGCGGCGGTTCAAACCGAACAGCACGTTGTCGCGCACGCTCATGTGCGGGAACAGGGCGTAGGACTGGAACACCATGCCGACGTTGCGCCGCCACACCGGCTCGCGGGTGACGTCGGCGTCGCCGAAACGAACCGTGCCGCGATCGGGTGGCACGAAGCCGGCGATGATGCGCAGCAACGTCGTCTTTCCCGAACCGGACGGACCGAGCAGGCTGGTGAAACTGCCCGGCGCGAACGTGGCGCTGACCTCGTCGAGCACGGTGACGCGGGCGAATGCCTTGGCGATCGCAACGATCTCAACGCCGACCACGCATGCCTCCGAGATTGGACAGTTGCGCGAAGATGAAGACCAGCAAGGTCGAAACGGCGAAAAAGATCGTCGAGATCGCATTGATCTCCGGCGTGAAGCCCTTGCGGATCGAGGAATAGATCTGGACGGGCAACGTGCTGACGCCGGGCGTCGAGAGGAAATAGGAGACGACGAACTGGTCGAGCGACACCGCGAAGGCAAACAGCGCCGCGGCGATGATGCTCGGCGCAAGAAGGGGCAGGGCGACGGAGAAGAATGCGTGCGCCGGCGTCGAGCCGAGGCTCATGGCTGCCTCCTCGAGATCGACGCGCAGGTTCTCCATGCCGGTGCCGACGACGATCACGACATACGGAATCGCGAGCGCGACATGGCCGATCATCATGGCATGCAGGCCGCGCCCGATGCCCGTCCAGAAGAAGAAGATCAGCATCGCGGTGCCGGTGATCAGCCAGGGTATGGCGATCGGCGGCAGCAGCAGGATCCGCAGCAACGAGCGGCCGCGGAAGCTCTGGCGCGACAGGGCGATCGAGGCCAGCGACCCCACGAGCGTGGCCAGAAACGATGTCAGCACGGCGATGACGAGGCTGTTGCGCGTGGCGTCCAGAAGCGGGCCGTTGGAGGCGAGTTCGGTGAACCAGTGCAGCGACGGCTCGATCGGCAGCGCATAGAGGGGCGAGGCATTGAAGGCCATGACCACCATGACCGCAATCGGCAGGTAGAGAAACACCACCACCGCGAGGAGCCAGGTACGGCCGAGCAGGGTCATGTCCGCACCTTCAGGGTGCCGCCACGCGCCGGGGAAGCAGGCGCGCGGCGACGCCGAAGATGACGAGGACGACCGCCAGCATGACGAAGGACAAGGCCGCTCCCAACGGCCAATTGAAAGCCTGCGTGAACTGGTCCTCAATGACTGTTCCCATGGTGACACCGACCCGCCCGCCGAGGATGCGCGGTTCCATGAAGCTGCCGATGACTGGGACGAAGATCAGAATCGCACCCGAGACGAGGCCGGGCAGCGACTGCGGCAGGACGATCTTCACGAAGATCGCGGGAATCCGGGCGCCCAGGCTCTGAGCCGCCTCGATGACGGCATCGTCGATGGCCGAGACGGAGATATAGCAGGTCAGGATCATGTACGGCAGATAGGCGTGGATGAGGCCGACGACGATCGCGGGGAAGCTGTAGAGGAGCGAGAGTCCCGGCGCTGATGGCAGGACGGCATGCAACGCCAGATCGAGCACGCCGCCCTCGCGCAGCACCATCGTCCAGGAGAAGATGCGCACGAGGCCGTTGGTCCAGAACGGCAGAACGATGAGAAGGAACAGCACCTGCCGTGCCCGCCCGCGTGTCGCGCGGGCCAGCGCGACCGCTGCCGGCAGGCCGACCAGCGCGCAGACGCCCGTCGTCCACAAGCCGAGTTCGATCGACCACCACGCCACCTCGAGCAAATAAGGGCGCTGCACGAAGGCGAGGTACTGATCGAAGGTGAAGACGAGTGGCCGGTTGCCGAAGGGAGCCAGTTTCAGGAACGAGAACAGCAGCATGACGCCGAGCGGCAGGAAGACGGCGAGCGTCAGCCAGCTATAGGCGGGCGCCAGCAGGGCGGCGGTCGCCCACCCCCGGCGCCCGCCCGCCAAACTTCCTGGCGATTGCATCCCCTCGGGCGCCATACGGCCCAGCCGTGCGGCGCTACTTGGCGTAGCTTGCCTTGACCTCTTCCCAGAGATTGTTGAAGGCCTGCCGGCGCTCGTCAGGCATCGGCGACATGAACTGCAGCTTCGTGAGGTATTCCGGCTTGTGGATCTGGCGGTTGAGGTCGTCGGCAGGAAGCTGGCTCATCGCCACGAGATTGGCCGAGGCCGGGGCGCCGATCTGGGTCGACCAGGTCACGTAGAACCCGGGGTCGATCATGTAGTTGATGAACCTGAGTGCGGCCGCCTTCTTGGTGCTGGAGGAGGGGACCGACAGGCCGTCGAGCCAGCCGATCGCGCCTTCCTTCGGCACGATGAAGTCGACCGGCAGGTTGCTCTTCTTCTTAGAGCGGACCGCGGCGCCCGACCAATAGACGGAAATGTCGAATGCGTCGGCCGCGAATGCCTTGTTCCACTCGTCTTCGCTCGACCACAGAAGCTTGACGTTCGGCTTCATCGCCTTGAGCTTGTCGCCGACCGCATTCAGGTCCTTCGGGTTGTTGATGTCCTGGCCGGTCAGCAGGGCGCCGATGCCGATGCCGGTTGCGGTATCGTCCAGCAGGGCAAGTCGCCCGACGTATTTCGGATCGAGGAAGATCGCGAAACTGTCGGCGCCCGTGACCTTGCCGTGACGGACGGCCAGCGAGTTCATGCCCCAGACCCAAGAGACGCCATAGGCCTTGCCACCGGCCATCAGGTTCGGATGGTCGCGCAGCGCGGGCGCGAGGTCTTTGGCGTTCGGCAGGACGGCCAGGTCGATCGGATCGATGAGGCCGGCCGACCGCGCCTGCTGCGTGCGCGCCGAATTGATCAGCACCACATCGTAGACGCCGGGATTCGTCATCAGCTTGGTCAGCATCTCCGGCTCGGAATTGAAATAGTCGTGCTTCACCGTGATGCCGGTGGCTGCAGCGAACTCCTTGAGGGCGAAGGACTCGTCAGTCCCGTAGCCCTTCCAGTTGAGGACGGTGATGTCGGTCGTCGCTGCGCGGGCGCGGCCGGCCGCGAGCAACAGCGCAAGGCCGGACGTCAAGAGGGTGGCAAAGACGCGTCGGCTGATGTCGGTGGTCATTTGTCATTCCTCCACGAGTTGTTATGGTATCGTTATGTTATTTCGATCGTACGCCTGACGCGCCACTTCGTTTCTGCAAGAAACGCGTCGACTTCCTGCTTGGTGGGAGAAGTCGCCGGGCCGGGCCGGGTGACCGAAAGTGCGGCCGCGACGTTAGCGCGCGTGGCCGCCGCGACGACGTCGCCCTGGTCGGCGAGGGAGGCGATCAGCACGCCGGTGTGGGTGTCGCCGGCGCCGGTCGTGTCGACCGCGACGACGGCCGGCGGGGACAGGTGGATGCCCGGCGCGGCCACGCCGGCGCCGGAGATGTGGCAGCCGTCAGCGCCATCGCGCATGACCAGCAGGACGTCCCTGGCGAGCCGGAGCCGCAGGCGGCGCAGCATTTCGTCGGTGTCCTCGGCTTCGGCGAACAGCTGCGCCTCGCGCCGGTTCAGCGTGAGGATGCCGGCCCGGGACAGGGCCGTATCGCGGATGCCGGACGGGATGTCGGCGACCAGCGGGCCGGGATCGACGACCAGCAGAACGTCGCCCGGCAGCGCGGCGATCCACGCGGCGATGGCGGGACCCAGAGCGGGATAGCAGAGGTCGTAGCCGGAGACGAACACGGCGTCGCCGGCGCGCAGCGGAATGTCGCCGAACCGGCGACGGCCGAGCCGGGCTTCTACGCCAGGACTGGTGATGAAGCTGCGTTCGCCGTCCGGCTCAACGATGACGAAACAAAAGCCGCTGTCGCCCTCGCCGTCGGGCGGCAGGAGCATGGCGATGCCTTCGCGCGCCAGGGCGGCGCGGATGCAGTCGCCGTAGGGGCCGACGCCATGCCGTCCGGCGAACAGGGTCGCGAGCCCTTGGCGGGCCGCCGCCGAGAGGATGTTGAAGCCGCCGCCGGCCGCCATGGTGGCTGAGGACGTCACGACATCGCCGCCGCGCACGGGCAGGTGAGGCGCCGCGACGCGCACGTCGGCGACGATGCTGCCGGCCGAGATCAGCCTGCGCGGACGATGCGGGACCATCAGTCGCTCGCCTCGGCGTGGCGGTTGGACGTGGCATCGCGCAAGGCCAGCAGATCGTCGGCCAACGCCTCCAGCGCCAGGCCAGGATTGGCGGCGTGGAGCCTGTCGATCGCAACGCTCGGGAATCCCTCGATGCCGTGGCAGGCGCCAACGATCGCGCCGGCGATCGCGGCGATCGTATCGCAATCGCCGCCCAGGCTCGCCGCCAGCCGGCACACCAGCCATGGATCATCCGGCGCGAGGGAACACACGGCGATGGCTGCGGGGACCGCCTCTTGCGTGGCGGTGCTGGTGCCGACGAGCCGGTAGATGACATCGAGAGCGTCGTCGATGTTCCGGCCGCTCACCAGATCGACGGCCCATTCGATGCGGGCCGCGACGTCGGCTCCGGCCACGAAATGCCCCTGCCAGGCGCCGAGGGTCGCGGCTTCGATCGACCGGGCCAGTGCGGCGGCGACCCCGGCGCCCTCCACGCCCGTGCTGACCGCAGCAGCGACCGCCGCCGCGCCGGCATTGGCGATCGTGGTGTTGTGCGTGACGTGGCCTGCCTGCGCGACGGCGTCGACCAGCCGGGATAGCGGATCCGCTCGGAACGCGATCCCGACGGGCGCGATGCGCATGGCCGCGCCGTTGGTGGCTCCGGTCCGGCCGGTTCGGTCAGTGGACACGCCGGCCGAGATGAGGGTGAGGGCGCGGCGCGTCGATGGGCCGAGGAGATCGGCCGATCCGGCGTCGATCATGTGTTGCTCCCAGAGGAGCAGGTCCCGCGCGAAGGCATGCGGATCGACATGGTCACGGCCTTCGACGAGGAGTCGCCCGAGGATCACGGTCTGATCGGTGTCGTCGGTCACCCGGCCCGCCGTCATGCCGCGGCTGATCGGGTTCTCGGCCGGGGCGTCGCGAAAGCCGTCGAGCAGGCCATACCGGTCCCGGACGAATTCGCGCGACATCAGCTGGGTCGGCATACCGAGCGCGTCGCCGATCGCGAGGCCGAGGAGGGCGCCCCGCGCCCGGCTGGCGGTCCCAGACATCATCGCGGCGCCTGGCCGAAGGCGAATTGCAGCTTGAAGTGGTCGGGGTGCAGCAGGCTGTCGACCCGCTCGACGAGCGCTCCGGCCGCATCATGCACGGTGCGCCGGGTGGCGAGGAAGGCGTCACCGGGCGTGCGTCCGAGCAGGTCCGCCTCGGTTTCCGACAGTTGCGCCAATCCGACCGAAACGATCCCCCCCGCCGAGCGGATGCCACGGGCCTGGAGCGTCTGCTGCAGCGATCCGCCCACCAGACCGTCGCGCAGCACTGCCGAGAAATCCCGCCGCCAGGGCAGGCGGCTACGCTCGAGCGAAATCGCCTCGCCGGCCAAGGTGCTGCGCACACGGTCCAGCGCGAGGAAGGAGCCGTCGCCGATCCGCAGCTCCTCGGCAAGGCTCTCGTCGTCGATCCGCTCGAACCGCACGATGCGCGAGCGAGTCTCGACGCCGTGCTGCGACAGGGCCTTCGACCAGCCGACCTGGTCGTTGAGGTGGCCCCCGTCGTAGCAGACGAACGATCCGGAACCGGTCCAGGTTTCGATCAGTCCCGCCTTTTGAAGGTTCGACAAGGCCTGGCGGACCGTGCTCCGGCTCACGTCGTAGTCCCGGGCAAGCTCGAACTCGCCCGGCAGGCGCGCGCCGTTCTCGATCTCGCCGGTCTGGATCCGGCGGGCGATGCTATCGGCAACCTGCCTGTGTTTAGCCGGCATATGACCGAGCCTGTACGGACCTGTCCGATACAGGATCAGGGCTGTCTTAGAATGTCAAGAGGCGTCTATGCGTGGCCTGGAAAGCCAACGAGGCGGACCCGGACGGCGTTGGTGCACTTGGCGGATAGAGGGTGAGATGACCCCAGCCTGGGCGGCTTAAGCGATGGCCCGCTGGCGACGGGCGGATCTCGGGCGTCCAGTCGCCAGCATCAGGTTCAGGACAGCCACGCCGATGGCAGCCTCA
>DASYOB010000126.1:0-21816 GCA_036008175.1 Allostellaceae bacterium | reverse complement strand
CTCGACCTTCTTGCCCTTGAGCATGCCGAGCGCACGCGCCAGCCGCCGACGCGTCGCGCGGGGCATGATCACCTCGTCGATATAGCCGCGCTCGGCGGCGACGAAAGGCGACAGGAAACGGTCCTCGTACTCCTTGGTGCGGGCCGCGATCTTGTCGGCGTCGCCGATGTCGGAGCGGAAGATGATCTCGACCGCGCCCTTTGCGCCCATCACGGCGATCTGGGCGGTCGGCCAGGCGTAGTTGACGTCGCCGCCGATGTGCTTCGACGCCATCACGTCGTAGGCGCCGCCGAACGCGGCTATATCGACGAGGTGATCATGCCGCGCGCGACCAGGCGGCGCCTGGTGCGCGCCCTCGGCATGCTCAAGGGCAAGCAGGTGGAGATGCCGGCAAGGAAGCACGACAATCTGCCGGTGTGAGGCGCAAACCGCCTGACGCCGAAGCTGGGGCTGCGGCGTCAGTTCGTCGAGGGCGAAGCAACGGCGTCAGCGCGGTCCGTCGGCAGGCGCCGGATTAGCGGGCGCAGGATTAGCCGGCACTGGATTGGCAGGCGCCGGCTGGGCCGCGCGCGGCGTTGCGCTGCCGGTGGTGGAGGGTGCCGGCCGCGGCGCAGACGGGGCGGCGCCGGTCGTGGTCGGCGGACTCTGCTCGTTTCTCGCCTCTTCGGTCCGGTTGTAGCCGATCGCAAGGCCGAGCACGACGATGATGGCCACGATTGCGGCGAGCCACGTCCACATCGATCCTCCGCTGCTGGGCTCGTCAAAATCGGCGCGGCGCGGGGTGTTCTGATCCATTCCGGATCGGCGCGGATCGGGATAGCGCGGGTCAGTGTAGCGAGGGTCGGACATGCATCTCCTCCGTGAACTGCTCGGTTGTTTGCTGGGTCGCTCCGGGCCAACCCGCGATGACCGAGAATGTTCCCCCGGTTGCGTTCGGTTCGGCTGATCACAAAGGCGCGAGGGGTAGCCTGCTGCCTGGTCCGGTGCTCTGCGGGCGCAACTGTTGTCGATCAAGCTGCTGCGCGCGGCCTTGCTTCCCTTGATTTCGGGCCGGCGAAGTGCGACATGCCCGCCATGAACAAGCCCGAATTCGCGCCCGTTGGCGCCATCATGACGGACGTGGTGGTGTCGCCGCTTGCCGCCGAGGTGGCGCGGCGGCGCACCTTTGCGATCATTTCGCATCCCGACGCCGGCAAGACCACGCTGACCGAGAAGCTGCTGCTGTTCGGCGGCGCTATCCAGCTTGCCGGCGAGGTCAAGGCGCGCGGGGAGCGCCGCCGCGCCCGCTCCGACTGGATGGCGATCGAGCGCGAGCGCGGCATCTCGGTGAGCTCGGCGGTCATGACCTTCGAGCATGGAGGCCTCGTCTTCAACCTGCTCGACACCCCCGGCCACCAAGATTTCAGCGAGGACACCTATCGGACGCTGACGGCGGTCGACAGCGCTGTCATGGTGCTGGACGCGGCGCGCGGCATCGAGGAGCAGACGAGAAAGCTATTTGAGGTGTGCCGGCTCCGCGACGTGCCGATCATCATCTTCGTCAACAAGCTCGACCGCGAGAGCCGTGACCCGTTCGACCTGATCGACGAGATCGAGCAGACGCTCGCCCTCGACGCGACACCCGCGAGCTGGCCAATCGGCATGGGGCGCGACTTTCTCGGTACCTACGATCTGTTTCGGGATTCGCTGCTGTTGTTCGAGCGCGGGCTGCACGACCGGGTGGTCGAGCCGATCCGGTGCAGCGGGCTCGACGATCCGCAGCTGGCGCAGCGGTTGCCGGCGCGCGCCTTCCAGGATTTGCGCGAGCAGGTCGAGATGGTGCGCGGGCTGTGTCCGGAATTCGACCTCGGCTCCTACCGGCAGGGCCATTTGACGCCGGTGTTCTTCGGCAGCGCGCTGAACAATTTCGGAGTGCGCGAATTGTTGTACGGCATCGCCGAGCTTGCCCCGGCACCGCGTTCTCAGCCGGCCAAGCCGCGTCCAATCACGCCCAGCGAGGAAGAAGTCTCCGGCTTCGTCTTCAAGGTTCAGGCCAATATCGACCCGCAGCATCGCGACCGCATCGCCTTCGTGCGGATGTGCTCCGGGCGGTTCCGGCGCGGCATGAAGCTGAAGAACTCACGCAACGGCAAGCCGATGTCGGTGCAGAACCCGGTGTTCTTTCTGGCGCGGGAGCGCAACCTCGCCGAGGAAGCATGGCCGGGGGACATTCTCGGCATCCCCAACCACGGCACCCTCAGCATCGGCGACACTTTGACGGAGACAGCCGATCTCCGTGTAACCGGATTGCCCAGTTTCGCGCCCGAGATCCTGCGCCGCATCCGTATCGATGACCCGATGAGGTCGAAGCATTTGCGCCATGCGCTCACCCAGCTCGCCGAGGAAGGGGTGACGCGCGTGTTCAAGCCGCTGTCGGGCGGCGACTGGGTCGTCGGCGTGGTCGGAGCATTGCAGCTCGACGTGCTGAAGGCGCGGCTCGAAGCCGAATACGATCTGGCAACGAGGCTCGACGGCGCCCCCTACGAGGCGGCGCGCTGGCTTGAGGGCGAGCGGGCCGAACTCGACCGCTTCCGGCAACGCAATGGCAGCGCGCTCGCTGAGGACCATGATGGTGTTCCGGTATTCCTCGCGCGCAACGCCTGGGACCTCCGCACCACGATCGAGGAATGGCCGGCGCTCCGCTTCCGCGAGACGCGGGAGCAGAATTGAACGCGCCGGCTACTCCGTCAGGCCGCGCTGGGCCAGGAGCGGCTGGATCGCCGGGTCGCGGCCGCGAAAGGCCCGGTACAATTCCATCGCATCCGCAGTGTCGCCGGCGCTGTAAATCGCCTTCAGCCGGGCCGCCAGCGCCGGGTCGAACGGATCGCCGGCTTCGGTGAAAGCAGCGAAGCCGTCGGCATCAAGGACCTCGGCCCAGAGATAGGCATAGTAACCCGCGGCGTAGCCGCCGCCGGCAAACAGGTGCTGAAAATGCGCCGGCCGGTGCCGCAGCCCGATGTCCGGCGGCATCCCAAGACGGTCGAGGAATTCGCGCTCGAACGCGCCGATATCGACGGCGCCGGCATCGGGCCGGGAGTGCAGGTCGAGATCCAGCAGCGCGCAGGCTGCGTACTCGACCGTCGCGAAGCCCTGGTTGAAATTGCGTGCCGCGAGCAGCCGTTGCAGCAGCTCCTCGGGTAAGGGCTGATTGGTGCGGTAGTGCCGGGCGTAGCGTCGGAGCACCTCCGGCGCCGCGATCCATTGCTCGAATACTTGCGACGGAAATTCGACGAAATCGCGCCGCACCGCTGTGCCCGATTGCGAGGGATAGCGCACCCAGCTCAATAGCCCGTGCAGCCCGTGGCCGAATTCGTGGAACAGCGTGCGGGCGTCGTCGAAGCTTAGGAGCGTCGGGTCGCCCTTCGAGAAGTTGTTGTTATTCACGACGACCGGCAAGACATCGCCGTCGAGCGTCTCCTGATTGCGGTAGCTCGACATCCAGGCGCCCGAGCGCTTTCCAGGCCGCGCGAAATTGTCGTGCAGGAAAAGGCCGATCGGCCGACCGTTGGCGTCGCGGACCTCATAGGCGCGGACATCGGGGTGATAGACCGGGCAGTCGCGGCGCTCGGCGAAGCTGATCCCGAACAGGCGGCCGGCAGTGTCGAACGCGGCCGCAACAATGTTGTCGAGCACGAAATATGGTTTTACGGCCGCCTCGTCGAGCTCGTAGCGAGCCCGCCGCACTCTCTCGGCGTAATAGCGCCAATCCCAGGGCGCGATCGGCTCGTTGAGCCCATCGTCGAGCGCGGCCTCGGCCAACTCGACGCGTTCCGCGGCGGCCTTGCGCCTGGCTGGCGCCCAGACCTGGCGCAACAGGTTTTCCGCCGCCTGCGGAGTCTTCGCCATTGTGTCGTCGAGCCGGTAGTCAGCGAAGGTCTTGTAGCCGAGGAGCCGGGCTTGCTCGGCGCGCAGCGCCATGATCTCGGGAATCATCGGCCGGTTGTCGTGCGCGCCGGGGTGCTCGCCCCGCGCGCTCCATGCCTCGTAGGCCGCGCGGCGCAAGTCGCGTCGCGCCGAGAAAGTCAGAAACGGGTCAATCGAGGCGCGCGCCAGGGTGATCACGTACTTGCTGCCCAGCCCGCGTTCGCGCGCGGCTTCAGCGGCTGCCTGGCGCGCGAAATCGGGCAGGCCTTCAAGATCGGTCTCGTCGAGCACGAGACACCACTCGTCCTCGTCGTGCAGCACATTCTGCCCGAACAGCGTGTGCAACGTCGCTAGGCGTTCGGTGATTTGCTGCATCCGCGCCTTCTGCTCGGCATCGAGCAAGGCGCCATTACGCACAAAGCGCAGGTGATAGCGCTCGAGCAGCCTGACCTGATCGGGCGCAAGACCGAGTTTGCCGCTTAGGCGGTAGAGCGCGCCGATGCGGGCGAACAAGGCGGTGTTGAGGGCGATCCGCATGAAATGCGCGGCGAGTTTCGGCGCGTAATCGCGGTCGATGGCGTCCAGGGCCTCGTTGGTCGCGCTCGAGGTCAGGTTGTTGAAGACGCGGCTGACCCGGTCGAGCAGCCGGCCGCCGCGTTCCATCGCCTCGATGGTGTTGGCGAAACTCGGGGCCGCGCTCGAACCGGCGATGGCAGCAATCTCGGCGTCGTGCTGGGCCATGCCGCGGTCGAAGGCGGGCGGAAAATGCTCGGGCCGGATCGCCTCGAACGGCGGCAGCTCGAACGGCGTGTCCCAGGCTTCGAAAAACGGGTTTCGCGGCATTCGGTCGGACATCGGAATAATTCAGCGGGATGGTGCAATGCTATGCCGTTTGGCGCGCGGCGGCATCATCTCTTGACCAGGAGCTCCACGCGGATCCCGTCGGGATCGTGGACGAACAGCGCAGTACCGTCGCTCCGCTCCACCGGCCCGCTCGCAATGGGTATCTCCACCTCCCGCAGCGCCACGATTAGATCGGCGATCGAGGCGCTTTCCATGCTCAAGCAAAGATGATCGATTCTCTGTGGCTCATCGCTGCCGAGGGCGGTGGAGTTTGGATTGCAGAATACATTGATTTCCGTGTCTCCGGCTTTTAGAGCCGCGAAGCCTTCGCCGCCGGCGCCTCGTCTGCGCAGCAGTTCCAGTCCGAGCCCCTCGGCGTAGAAGCGCACGCTTCGGTCCAGATCGGCAACAATGATTCCGATATGTTCGAACGCCTTGGGCCTGAGCATGCTGGCATCCTCCACAAATCGTGATCCGGACAGAGCGCGCAATCGCGGTTGCGCTTATAGGCTTGCTCGGCGAGCCGGACCAGGGGGCGCCGATTACGCCACGATGCGGTCGAGATCGGAATGCGGCGGGGCAAAGCTCGGGAAGATCTGCGTCAGCGCGCGGTCGGGAAGGCGCAAATGCCGCCCGATTACTGCCGCGAGCACGCTGCGGTAGTCGGTCGTGACGGCGAGGTCGCGGCCCTCGTAGAGCGCAGCCGGCGCCAGGCCGGGCCAATCCCCATAGACCCGCCCGCCGCGCACGCCGCCGCCCAGCACCCAGACGACATTGCCGTGACCGTGATCGGTGCCACCGTCGCCATTCTCTTTCACGGTGCGGCCGAATTCGGAGAGCACGACGACGATCGTGTCGTCCCAGTCGCGACCGAGCGCTTGGGCAAAGGCGGCGAGCCCGTCGCCGAATGGGCGCAGCCGATCGGCGAGCTGGCCCTTGTCATTGCCCTGGCGGACATGCGTGTCCCAGCCGCCGAGGCTCAGAAAGGCAAGGCGGATGTTGCGGTCGCGGCTGATCAGCCCGGCAAGCCGTTTCGCCTGGGCAAGCAGGTTGTTCGGCGGCGGCGCGCCGTTCTCCGCCGGCGCTTCCGGCTCGGGCAGCTCGGCGATCAGCTCGGCGCGGGCGGCGCGCCCCTGCTGCCATGCCCGCGCCATCGGGTCGTTGCCGACATAGAGGCGGTCAAAGACGCCCGCGATCTCCGGGCGGTCGATCACCAGCGCACTGCCGGCGGCGGGGCCGAGCGGCAGGTTGGCCACAGCAACCCGACCGCGAAGGATCTCGGGCAGGGTCGGGCCGACCGCGACCGCGCTGGTCGGCGAATGCGGGCCGGGCAAGGCGGCGAGCAGTCGGTTCATCCAGCCGTCGGCGGTGGCGTGCCGGCCCGGCGTGCCGTTTTCGATAAAGAGCTGTGCGTCGAAATGTGAGCGGGTCGGATCGGGCGAGCCGGCGGCATGCACAAACGCCAGCTGCTTTGCCTGCCACAATGGCGTTAGCCCGGCCAGAGCCGGATGCAGCGCGAAATGGTCATCGAGAGCGACGCCGCCGTTGTCGGTGCCAGGTTTGGCGATCGCGATTGTCGGTCGCGCTGTGTAATAGGCTTCCTCGCCGTAGGGCACGACGACGTTGAGGCCGTCGACCGCGCCGCGCAACATCACCACGACGAGCCGCTTGGGGCCGCCATCGCTCGCCGCTGCCCAGGCCGAGCCGCCCAGCGGCAACATCGCCGCCCCTGCCGAGAGTCCAAGAAGATCGCGTCGCCGCATGTGAGTGCCCTAACGCCGCATAAAGCCAGGACTGCCGAGAATCATCGCCGCGCGCAGCTCGGCGGGCGCTGCCGCGAGCGCGGTTCGGGTGCTCGAGGTCAGCACGGGCGCGAGGAGCTTTTCGAGCGGCGTCGCATCGATGCTCTCATCCGCGGTGACGGAGGCCCTGACCACCGGGCTGTCGTCGGGTGCCGGCGCCTCGGGACCAACCGGAAGCTTGCGATCGGCCAATGCGGCGGCGAAGTTGACGCGCAGCATGCTAGCATCCGGGCTGAGCCAAGCGTCCTCGGTATCGCGATATCCGTCGGGAGTTGGGCAGCCGTAGAGCGGTTGCCCAAGCCGCGCCATCGCGGCTAGCAACGGCTTCGGGTTTTTGACCGGCACGCCGGCGGCGCGCACTGCCGACAACACGAACCGGTAGGGCGTCTTGTATTTACCGCCGATGCTGTCGCTGAATTCGCGGCTGGCGAACAAGGTCTTCAGCACCTCGCGGATATCGCCGTCGGTCTCGGTGAAACGGCCTGCGAGGCGGTCTATCAGCGCTATCGGCGGGTTGTCGGTGACGAAGTATTGCGCAAGCTCTGAGGCGATGTGGTGCGCCGTCGCCGGGCTTTTCGCCAGCATGTCGAGCGCCTGCTCGCCTTCGGCTTCGCCGTTCGCGGCGATGTCCTGTCCGAGGAAATGCTTGCTGCCCTGCTCGTGCCGCGCCGGATAAAACCCGAAGCCGCTACCCTTTTCGGGTAACGAGTTCGGGGGTACCAGGCCCCAGCCGGTCAGGATGCGCGCCAGCGCAATCACGTCGTCCTGGGTGTAGCCGCCATCGACGCCGAGCGTGTGCAGTTCCATCAGCTCGCGCGCGTAGTTCTCGTTGAGACCGGCCTCGCGACCGTTCGGACCCTTGCTGCCAGGAGCGGCATTCTGCACGTTGTCGAGATAGAACAGCATCGCCGGGTGGTGCGCGACGGCACCGAGCAGATCACGGAATTTGCCGAGCGCGTGCGGCCGGAGCGCTTCCTGTTCATAGGCGCCGATCCAGAGATGATCGAGCGCCTTGCCGGCGAAGACATTGAAATGGTTGTACCAGAAATCGACCATGACCTCCTGCAGCTGGCGCGGGCTGTAAAGCGCGCGCAGGATCCGCGCCTCCTGAGCCTGCTGCAGGATGATCCGCGAACGCTGGCGCCGCACCTTCTGCTCGTCGGGCGAGGGCTTCACGCCGTCGACGGCACGCAGCGGGCCGTATTCGGCGAACAGCTGCACCGGATCGAGCTTCAGCGTGTCGAGCGCGGCGAGCCGTTCGGAAAGCTCGGGCGGTTCCGGGATGCTCGCCGGATCGAGCTGCTCGGCGACGTAGCGATCTATACCGACTGCATTGACGTGATCGACATCCTGCGCGGTCGGGCCGAAGGCAAGCCGGTCGAGGACATGCAGGATCTGACGGTCGGAGCCGCGTTCGCCCGCACTCACCGGCTGTGAAAGCGCGAGTAATAGCAGACCAGAGACCGCCGCTAATTTTGTCATCCCGGAGAAGGCCGGGATCCACTTATCAGCAGCACGTGCGATCCCACAGTCGATCCCGGCCTTCGCTGGGATGACACCAACATCGGAGAGGAAACGGAGAGTAGTCATCTGGCGGCGACTATCGCAGCTGTCTTCTAGTTTTATAAATGCCGTTTTGACTGGCATCCCCATCGCCTCACCGTTTGCGTTTCGCGCGGAAGTCCGGCCGGCGCTTTTCGAGGAAGGCCTGCGTCCCTTCTTTCGCCTCTCCGGTATTGTAATAAAGCGCCAGCGCTTCGAAGCCGAGCGCCCCGATGCCCCTGATGTTTTCGCTATCGGCGTTGAACGAGCGCTTGGCGATCGCGATCGCGGTCGGGCTCAGCGCCAGGATCTCGCGGCACCACGCCTCGACCTCGGCATCGAGCTGGTCGGCCGGCACCACCTTGTTGGCGAGCCCCATCTGAAAGGCTTCGGCAGCGGTATAACGCCGGCACAAAAACCAGATCTCGCGCGCCCGCTTGTCGCCGACATGGCGCGCCAGAAAGGCGGTGCCCCAACCTGGGTCGACCGAGCCGACGCGCGGTCCGACTTGACCGAAAACGGCCTTCTCCGAGGCGATGGTCAGGTCGCACACCGTCGCCAGCACGTTGCCACCGCCGATCGCATAGCCCTGCACCTTGGCGATGACCGGCTTGCGGCAGTCTCGGATAGCGGTATGCAACTCTTCGATCGGCAGACCGACCAGACCACGGCCACCATAGCCACCATCGCGTGAGGAATTGTCGCCGCCGGAGCAGAAGGCGCGGTCCCCGGCACCACCCAGCACGACGACGCCAATCTCGTCGTCGTCCTCGGCGTCGCGCATCGCCTCGAGCATCTCCTCGATCGTCTCGGCGCGAAACGCGTTCAGCACCTTCGGCCGGTTAATCGTGATCGTCGCGATGCCGTCGCGCTTCTCGTAAAGGATATCCTGAAAAGGCATGGGCTTGACTCCGGGACGTAAAATTCTGGCCCGGACGATGCTGCCTAACCCGAGGGCGGTGCAAGACCGCGCTGAGAGATCTACTCCGCCGGCTCGTGAAGCCCGCGGGGCTCGGCGCGAGCCGGTTGCCGCGCCGGCTGCTCGATGCGCACGAACTCGAAAAGGCGAGTGAGGCTCGCGGCTGCGCCGACAACGGCCAAGCAAGCGGCGAGCAGGATCGCAGTGCCGGCGCTGTGCCCGCCATCGGCAAGGCCGAAGACGAGCGCGACGAAGGCAGCGCCGATCGACTGGCCCAACAGGCGGGCGGTGCCCTGGATCGCGCCGGCGCCGCCGCTGCGCTCGCGCGGCGCGCTGGCGACTATGGCGCGGTTGTTCGGCGACTGGAACAGGCCGAAGCCAAGGCCGCATAGTGCGACCCGCCAGATAATGTCGGTTGTCGTGGGCTGCGCGGGCAGGAGGGCCAGCAGCACAAACCCGGTCGCGAGCACCGAAAGTCCGAGACCGCCGAGAATCCCGGCCGGGTAGCGGTCGGCGAGCCTGCCGGCGATCGGCGCCATGGTCGCGGTCATCACCATCCATGGAGTCATCAGCAGGCCTGTTGCCACTACCGAGGCGCCGAGCACGTCGTGGAAATAGAAGGGCAACGCGACGAACGCGATGCCTTGCGCGACGAAACTGCACACCGAGGTGGTCACCGACAGCGCGAAGATCGGCCGACGGAACAAGTCGACTGGCAAAAGGGGCATCGCCTGAGTGAGCTGTCGCCGGATCAGCAGCCAACCGACCGCGACCGCACCGATGAATTCGGCGGCGACATAATGCACCGCCTGGCCATGCCCGATTCCATTGATGGCGCTGATCAGCGCACCGAACATCGCCGCGCATAAGGCGGCGCTCCACAGGTCAAAGCGATGTTCGCTCGATGGGGTGTAGGGCAGCAGCCGCGGCGACAGCAGAAATGTCACGATGCCGATCGGCACATTCACCGCGAACAGCCAGGGCCAAGAGGCGAACGAGAGGATCGCGGCGGCGACGCTCGGCCCGGCGGCTGAGGATACTGAAACGACCAGCGACACCATCGCGATGCCGCGGCCGAGCTGCCGGCGCGGATAGGTGAAGCGCACGAGCGCGGTGTTGACGCTCATCACCCCAGCCGCGCCGAGGCCCTGCAAGGCGCGGCCCAGGGTAAGCATGTCGAGCGAGCCTGCGGTCGCGCTGATCAGCGCGGCCACCGTGTAGATTACGATACCGAAGCGGTAGACGCGGCGGTAACCGAACAAATCGCCCAAGGAAGCGAGGGGCAACAGCGAGATCAGCACCGCCAGCTGATAGGCATTCACCACCCAGATCGAATCGGACGCGCTCGTGTGCAAATCCTTGGCGATAGCGGGCAGCGCGACATTGACGATCGCGGTATCGAGGCATGACATCGCCAGCCCGACCATCAGGGTCAGGATGGCCCAGTAGCGCTGCGGTGTCGGCAGGCCGTCTTCTGCCGGGTTCATGCCGGCCTGCGCTGTCGAAACCTGGAGCATCGCGCAGAGATAGTGGGCCACCGCAACTGGCGCTACCGCCGGGAGCGCAACGCTCGTATTCGCCGCCTCGCTCGCCGGGTTATGCCGACGGGGGTCCCAACAGCCGACGGGCCAGCACCAGATGCGGTTTGTCAATCATCTTGCCATCGAGGGCGAGCGTGCCGGCATCTGGATTGGCGGCGAAGGCGGCGACGACCCGCTCGGCCCATTCGCGCTCGGCGGCGCCGACCGAGAATGCCTCGTTAATGGTTGCGAGCTGGGCCGGATGGATCGCCATCTTGGCCGCGAAACCCGAGCGCCGCGCCGCGGCGCATTCGGCCTTCAGCCCCTCCGGGTCCTTGAAATCGGTGTAGATCGTGTCGATCGCCAGTACCTCGGAGGCGGAAGCGGCCAACAGGCACAGCGAGCGCGCCAGCTTGTAGGGGCCGTCATATTCACCATCAATCGTGCGGTTGTTGCCGCCGATGCAGGCCGACAAATCCTCGGCGCCCCATGTTATGGCTTCGAGGCGCGGCGATACCCCGACGTAGCCGCCAAGCGCGAAAACCGCCGCCGGCGTCTCAGTCGCAATCGCGATAATGCGGATGGTCCCGACCGGCGCGCCCGCTGCCGCCTCAAAGGCGGCAAGGTAGTGGTCTGCCGTGCGGACGTCCGCGGGCGTGCATTTGGGCAACAGGATACCATCGGGACGGCCGGCGACTGTCGCCGCGAGGTCGTCGAGCGCCAGCCCGCTAGCGAGCGGGTTGATGCGCACGTAGCGGCGAATGCGCTCCGGCCGGTGTGCCTTGAGGAATTCGTGCGCCAGCTTGCGCGCCGTCGGCCGGTTCGGCGCCGCCACCGAGTCCTCGAGGTCGAGGATCAGCGCGTCGGCGCCGGAGTCGAGCCCGTGGGCGAGCTTTCTTTCGCTGTCGGCCGGGACAAACAGCAGCGAGCGCATGCGCCGTCTAACCGGCTCAGTCGGGGGTGCGGGTCGACTGCCAGGCGACCATCTGCCAGCGACCGCCCTTGTTTACCCAGACATCGGTGAAGCGGACGCCGAACGAGTTCGGTTTGCCGCCCGACACCACACTGATCTTGCACGAGCCGGTCAGCACGACCGTATCGCCGAGATCCTGCGCCTTGACGTCCGAGGGCGCCACTGAAGTATACACTGTTGAACCGGATTCCATGTTGCCGATCAGGCTTTGCTTGGTGTCTAGCCGGGCCGAGGAGTGGGTGTAGACGAGATCGTTGGCGATCAGCTCGTTGAGCTTGCCGATGTCCTTCTTCGCCATAGCCTCCATGCGCTGCCGGTCGAGCTCGATGACCTTCTGCCCGTTGCCTGCCATTCGTCCCTCCTGTTTTGTCCTCAGCGGACCATCAGCACCAGCTTGCCTTGCAGATGGCGCCCCTCGCTGACCCGGTGCGCCTCAGCCGCGTCGGCGAGCTTATAGCGGGTGATCGCCGGCGGCCAGACCGCGCCGGCGGCGAGCAGCTCCTTCATCCGTTCCAGATGCGCGCGGTCGCGGGCGACCCGCGGGCGCAGCACCTCGACATCGTTGCGCGGCGGCTGGAAGCCGGCGGGCGCCGGGGCGATCCAGACGAGCCGGCCGCCCGGCTTCAGCACGGTATAGGAGCGCGCCTGCACCGCGCCGCCGACCGTGTCGAATACGGCGTCGCAATTCCTGACGGTCTTGGTGAGATCCTCGGCGTTGTAGTCGATCACCCGGTCGGCGCCGAGGCTCTTTACGTAATCGTGGTTGCGGGCGCTGGCGGTGGTGATCACCTGCGCGCCGATGTGCTTCGCCAACTGGATGGCAAATCCGGCGACACCGCCGGCACCGCCCTGGATCAGGATCGTCTCGCCCCGTTTCAGCTTCGCCGTATCTTCAAGCGCCCAGATCGCGGTCAGGCTCGTCAGCGCCATCGCCGCCGCCTCGGCATGGCCGAGGGTGTCGGGCTTCTTGGCGATGATCGCCGCGGCGATGATGATCTTCTCGGCGTAGCAGCCCTCGATGCCGGCATCCATGACCCCGAAGACCGGGTCGCCGATCTTAAAATCGGTGACCCCGGAGCCAAGGGCGCTGACCACACCCGAGAAATCACGGCCGAGGATGTAGGGGAATTTCAGTTTCGAATCGTAGCTGCCGAGCCGCACCTTGTAGTCGGCCGCGTTGACGCTGGCGGCGTGCACATCGACGACGACCTCGCCCGGCCCGGCCAGCGGGTCCGGGGCATCGCCGTAGACCAGCTTCTCCGGTCCGCCATGCCCGGTCAGCAGCACCGCTTTCATCGCTTTTCCCTTCGGCAGTCGCTGATGTGTTGTCCGGATGTTGGCGTGATGGCGTGCGGACTAGCAAGCAGAGATCAACCAGCAACGCCAACGCTTGCGCTCGCGAATAGAGTACGGCAGCCCTTACCGCGGCGTCCGCCCCAGCTTCAGCGCATTGCGGCAGATCGATACCCAGCAGTCGAGCGACAGCGCATGCGCGTTTTCAGCCGGCGCGAAGCGATCGATATAACCTTTGAGCAGCCCCGTCGTGATCCATTCGACCGTTCCGGCGGGATGCTGCCCGTCCTGCTGCTCGATCCATAACAGCGTCGTCGGACCATAGGCGCGCATCGCCGCCACAAGGCGCAGCACCAGCGGTTGCGGCAAACGGTGCATGCCGCGGTAGGCGAAGATCTTGCTCGCGTCTTCGAGATCCTCGATCAGCTTGCGGCGCAAGAACGGCAGACGCTTGGCCTCGCGGCGCCGGATATCTTCGGGGTCGGCTTCGCCGACCAGTACCCACGGGTGGTAGAGAAAGCCAAAACATTTGTCGACGACGAGGTATTCCTGATGGTTGTTGGAAATTTGGATATCGATCTGTTGCGGCTCGCCCATGCCTTCGAACCGGCCTCTGAGGCCGGCCAGCAGCACCGGAAGCGGCGCGCTCGCAAAGCGAAGGAGCCCCAGAGGCTCGGCGCCGCAGCGCCGTTGTGCCAGTCCGAATTCGCAGTTCTCGCCGAGACTTTCGAAGCGCATCATCAACTGTTCGGGCGGGAGCATCTCGGGGTCGTCGCCCGCCGACAGGGCGTACGCCTCGGGCGGCGCCGACAGCGGTTCGACCTTGCGGAAGAACGTCACCGCCTCGAAGGCAAGCGCAATCTCGCGGTGGTCCGGTACGCCACTGGTGGCAACCGGCTTCGCCGCGTCGGGATGACGGAAGATCACCTCCACCCACTCCCGGCCTTCGATCAGATCCCAGGGCACCCCCATCTCGAGGGCGCTGACCTCGCGGACGACAAAATTGCCGACTTCGCTGCCATTGACGAACACCATCAAACGCTGCGCCGGCAGTGTGTCCTTCCAGACGAAAGGGCCCAGCTCCAGCACCATCGAATAGTCCGCCGGGAAATTCGGGCGCGGGAACTCCAGGGTGCTTTCCTGCCCTTGGGTCCAGCTGTGACGGGGTTCCGGCTCATACCAGCCGGCACGGCGATAGGCGTCGCTGTTGCCGGACCGACCGAAATCGATCACCAACTCGCCGTCGCGCTCATCCATTCGGACCGCCGATCCCGGCACTCCTGCTGCTTCAGCCACCGCCGGTTTTGGCGGTTATAACCCGGACGAGGTCGCCCACATTGTTGAGGCTGTCGAGCTCTCTCGTGTTCAGCTTTATCCGGTACTTTTCCTCCACGGCGAGAATGATGTCGATCTGCTTGAACGAGTCCCAGCCGGCGACGTCTTTCGCGCTCAGCTCCGGCCTTAGCTCGATGTCGTCTTTCAAAAACACGTCGCGGAAGATTTCGCCGAGCGCGGCATAGATCTCTGTTTCGCTCATCGGCTCAAGCCTCTGTAACGGTAATGAAGGTGCTCGCCGGCGCGAAGGTCGGCAGGTCGAGAATCGCCCGGTTGCTGCCGTCCGGACCGGTTTCGATGACGTTGAAACCGAGCTTGGCGTAGTGGTCCTTCACCATCCCGTTTTTCTTGGTCGGCAGGTATTCGCCGATCAGACGCCGTGCGCCCAAACGTTTTGCCGAGTCGGCGACGAGATTCAACGTTGTCGGTTCCACCTGCCGTCCCAAAACGCGACAGCTCATCAGCCAAGTATCGATCAGCAAGTCTTCGTCGCCATTCATCTTACCGATCACAATGGCGATGATGCCATTGTCGCCGAACCGATCTAGCAGCCGCAACTGCAACCCGAACGCACGGCTGTCCTCCATGATGGTAAGGACGTCCTCCGCGGTGTAGCGGCGCGTCGTCAGATTAAACTGATTGGTCTTGTTGATCAGCTGGACCGTCCGTTGCAAGCCGACTTTGTCGAAAGGCCGCCAGATCAACTCCATCTCGAGGCTGCGCAGGTAGGAATCAATGTCGGTTACCGAGGCCTTGAGCCGCTCGCGCTTGCGATTGCCCTGATATTGCTCATTGCGCGCACGATCCTCTTCGGTGACGGCTA
Organism: Allostellaceae bacterium; assembly: GCA_036008175.1. Classification (GTDB taxonomy): domain Bacteria; phylum Pseudomonadota; class Alphaproteobacteria; order ATCC43930; family CGMCC-115725; genus DATARH01. Next base: position 6,863 of record DASYOB010000126.1, on the reverse strand, counting down.
GCCCCTCGAAATAGCCGGCATCGGCGAGCGTCTGGGCGAAGGTGGCCGGGTCGTCGCCGACCTCGGGCACCGCGACCATCGGCAGCTCGCGTCGTACCAGAGAACGCTCGAACGGGTTATCGTCGACGAATACGAGGGAATCGACGCCGATGTTCAGCTCCTCGGCAATCGCTCGCAGGTTCGAGGCCTTGTCGCTCCAATTGGCGACGAAACTGGCAATGTCGTGCCGCTTCAGCACCATCTCCGGGTGCTTCTCGAATGGCTCGATCGCGTTCGCTTCGTCGTTCTTTGAGCACACCGCGAGGATGACGCCGCGGCGCGACAGCTCGCGGGCGTATTCCTGAAACGCGACAAAGGCCTCGCCGAGCGCGCTGCCTTGACCGATCACCAACCCCTCGAGGCCGTCATCGCCGACCACCCCGCCCCAGAGCGTGTTGTCGAGGTCAAGCACCAGGCATTTGGCGGAACGCCCCTGCTTGGCCGCGAGCAGGCGCGCCACGAGCTCCCCGTACATCGGCGCCGCCGCTGGCGAGATCTCCTGTTTGGCGCGGTGCCAAAGCGCCGGGTCGTGCCACGCTTTCAGCCCGTCGATCGCGGCCCGTGTGTCGAGCGCCAGAATATCGACGCCTTCACCGTCGGCCAACTCCCGCAGCGCATGATTGAGGCGCATTATAAAATCTTGCCGCGAGCCGGGCAGGCGATGCTCGTTATTGCCGAGCAAGCCCGGGTGCAGCGGGAGCGGCAGCTGATGCATGATCGGACAGCGGAACGTCTCTCGGGTGAGGCGCCAGCACTCGCGGATGCGGTCACGCACCTCGTCGAAGCTGCGGTCGGCTTCGGCACGGTCGAGAGAGGCGCCAATCCCGGCGGCGAGATGATGGGGATCGAGCGCGAACAGCACCGCGTTCGGCTTGAACTCGTGGAGCGAGGAGGAAGAGTCGGTCAGCTCTTGCCAGTACTGGCCGTAGTCGTTCTCGTAAATCGAGATCCAAAGGCCGCGCCGCAGGCCGGCTACGCGGATGGCGGGATGGAGATGCGCCATCGTGCTCGAACCCAAGAGTGCCAGCCGGATCGGCTTTGTCGCCAATGTCTTGGGCGGAGAGTCGCCGAAAATACGGGAGACCATTTGGTCGAGCGCGTTGGTGCGAATGAAATCGAGCCGCGAATTGGCGAGGGCGGAGGCGGCGTCCCAAGCGGCGTCACGATTATTGTCGAGTCCCCGCAGTCGAGCGCGCCAATCCTCGATTTCAGGAAGCCAATACAGTGCGGTCATTCACGTGGTCCGGTAAAAAAGCGGAGGACATCGCCCGCTCCAGAAAGCAATGGTTGAGTAACAAAAAGAGGTTAAAAAAGGGCGTTCGCCGCGTTCATACTCGCCGACCCTGGGATTGGCAAGCCTCGCCAAGCGCGGGTGGCCGTTCGCCTCGGCGGCGTAGGGACGAGGTGCTTGCTCGTGCCGCAGCGATTAGGTATTTCTGCGCGGCGTCGCAGCGTTGCGCGCGAGTTGGCCGGTATCGGCCGAGTCTGCTCCAGTATAAGTAGCGACCATTTCTCGCTTAATTGGTACTACCGGCTTGCGTGTGCCTAAGGGTGACTACATTAGTATGCGGATGCACTCGATTGTCCTGATCGGCAATTGCCAAATCAGGGCGCTGTATAATTTGTATAATCGATTTGTCGGCGCGGCGGCGCGACAGCGCGTAATCTTTATTGCGTCTTACGAAGACATTACCGAGTCCGACCGCATCGCAATCCGGGCCGCGGACGTCGTAGTCGAGCAGGTGCTTGATTTCAAACCCAAGGCTGACATCGCTGGTGTCGAGACGCTGGCCGAACGCGTCTTTGTTCCGATGGTCAATTGCGGCTTCCTGTGGCCCTTCGCCGGCCAGCCGCATCCGAACAATCCGTCGCGCCCTTATCTCGAGACCGGCCCCTACGGCGCTGAGTCGAGCGACGCCTGGCTGAACCGAATGATCAAGACCGGGGTCGATCCCGAGACCGCCGTGGAGCGGTATCTGCAGCTCGATCTGAACGCCACCGTCAACCTCGATCGCCTGTGCGAGATCACCCTCGACAAGCAGCGGCAGCGGGACGAAGCAACCGGATTCCGCATCGCGGATCTCATCGCCGAGCACTTCCGGAAAGAGGCGGTGTTTCGCACGCCGTATCACCCGAACGCGCGCGTGACGGTGGCGCTCACGACCCAGTTCTTCGAGCGGCTCGGGGTCTCTCAGCAAGACATCGAGGCGATGCAGAGGGCGATCCGGATCACGCCTTTTCCGAAGGACGAGCTGCCGATCCATCCCAGTGTCATAAGCCATTTCGGTCTTCGCTTCGTCCCCGAGGGACGGCGGTGGCAATTTATGCACGAAGGCGGTTTCACCGCGCGTGAATTCTACCTGCGTTATATGTCCTGCTGCTGGAACGAGCCGCTCGCCGAAGGGCTTGAGCGAGCTCGCAGCGGCGATTTCGAGGCCGCCCGTGCGAGCCTGGAGGCTGGGCTCGCGCTGTCGCCGGAGGCGGCGGCCGGACACGGCACGATGGCCCATGTTCTCGCGCGGCTTGGCCAGCGCGACAAGGCAATTGCCGCCGCGGAGCGCGCCATCGCCATCGATCCTGATCACGCCGCCTATCATGCGCAGCTCGGTGGGCTGTTGCGGACGATCGGGGATGACGAGGCGACCGAGATTGAAATGCGGGCCGCGGTCGAGCTTGATCCGAGCGACCCGCATTTCCCGGGGTTGTTGGCCAATTTGATGCGGGGGCAGGACCGACTTGCGGAAGGCATAGCGGTTGCGCGGCATGGACTCGAATATAGCCCCTACGCGGCCAATCTGCACTTCGAGCTCGGCCATCTCCTGGCCCGGTCGGGAGAGTACGCGGCCGCCGCGGAAGCTTTCCACCGTGCGCACGAACTCGAACCCGAAAGCAGTGGGCCGATCCTCGGGCTGGCCGAGCTGCTCGAGCGGCAGGGCGACGTAGCGGGCGCTATCGCCGCACTGGAGGAGGCGCTCCGGCGCGATCCCGACAGTCACGGCCTCCTCCGGCACCTTGCCCGGCTGCTGCAGGTTGTCGAGTGCGGCGAGGAGGCCGAGGCTGCGCTGCATCGAGTTCTGTCTCTGGCGCCAGAGGATGTGCAGTACCACCGCGACCTTATCGCCCTGTTGTCGCGCCGCGGCCAGGTCGACAAGGCGGAGGCGGCTGTACGGACCGCGCTCCAACTGTTCCCGAATAACGCCGAGCTTTGGATCGAGCTGAGCGACGTGCTCGCGCGGGACGGCCGCCTCGACGATGCCGTCGCTGCCGCGGCCGCGGCAGTCGAATTCGCGCCCGAGAGCGCGGAGGCGCACCGGCGGTGGGGTGACGTCGCGCTGCGCACCGGCGAGGTGGAGACCGCCGAGCTTGCGCTGCGCAAAGCCATCGAATTGGCCCCCAACATAGCCCATCCATACGGCCAGCTCGGGCATGTGCTCGGCGCCAAGGGCCAGCATGCCGAAGCGATCGCGCTGCGGCGTAAGGCGGTCGAGATCGAGCCGGAAAACCCGCATCGGCACGCCCAACTCGGCCATGTTCTGATGGGAGCAGGTGATTTTGCGGCCGCTGAAGAGGCGATCCGGACCGCCATCGCTATGGCGCCCGAAATCGCGATCTTCCATTTCGACCTTAGCCACGTCCTCTGCCGCGCCGGCCGGATCGAGGATGCCATTGGCGCGGCGCGGGGAGCGAGACGGCTCGACCCGGCGCACCCGGATTTCCGCGCGCATTTTGTCGATCTGTGTCTGAGGGCCGGCAATGCCTCCGATGCCGAGGCCGCATTGCGCGAAGTGATCGTCGCCGACCCGCGGGCTGTCGAGGCCTGTGACAGACTTGCAGGTCTTCTGGTGGGCCAGGGCCGGCTGGCCGAGGCGGTGGCGGTCCAGCAGCAAGCGCTCGAAATTGAACCGACCGACGCCAACCGACACGCGCAGCTAGGTCGGGTGCTGATGCAGGCAGGCGAGCTTTCCGCCGCCGAAGCGGCGATCCGCAGCGCCATCCGCTTGGCGCCCGAAAGCGCGGATTTTCACTTCGGCCTGAGCCTGATGCTCGCGCAAGCGGGGGAGGTGGACGAGGCGATCGCAGCGGTCGAGGAGGCAATCCGGCTGGAACCCGATCGCATCCAATCCCACAACCAGCTCTGCGATCTTTTGATCAGAGCCGGAGATCTGCCGGGTGCGGAAGCGGCGTTGCGCGGCGTTATCGCGACCGGTCTGGGCAGCGCACATCATCACGGTCAACTCGGGCATGTCCTGAGCGCCCAAGGCCAACATGCCGAGGCCATCGCGATGCGGCAGAAGGCGGTCGATCTCGACCCGGCAAATCCGCATCGATACGCGCAGCTCGGCGCAGTTCTGATGAACGCCGACGATTTCGCCGCCGCCGAGGCGAAGATCCTCCAGGCTGTGGCGATGGCGCCCGATGTTGCGGTGTTTCATGTCGACCTCAGCCATGCGCTGAGCCGTGCGGGTCGCCTCGAAGAGGCAGTGGGGGCAGCGCGCCGTGCGGCCGTTGCGGAGCCGGAGAATGCCCGGTTCCAGGCCAATCTCGGCGACCTGCTGCTGCGCCGCGGTGAACTCGCCGGTGCCGAGCAGGCGTTCCGCGCCGCGGCCGAGCGCGACCCCAGCAACATCCACGTTCGCGATCAGCTAAGCCGAATACTTGTGCGCTTGCAGCGCCCCGATGAGGCGCGCGAGGCAGCTGCGGAAGCTATCGTCCTGGACCCGGCGAACACCAGGCTGAATGCGCATTTGCAACGGCTCGACGCGTTCTTGGCCCGGCACGGCAACTCCACCCCGCAACCACGCTCGGCAAGTTCTTGATAGACGGTCTCGCGGCGAGGCCGGTCCTTCAGGACCTTCCTCGCACGATCCCGCCAACCGCTCGTACCAACGCCTTCTCAGAGTTGCGCAATGGAAATCGTTGAGATTTACCGGAAACTGACCGACCTCTTTCGCGAGCTGTTCGCCGATGATGCAATCGTCCTGACGCCGGAAACGACGGCGAACGACATCGAAGGTTGGGATTCATTTAACCATATCAGCGTGATCGTGGCTGTTGAGACGCGTTTCGGGGTAAAGATGACGACGAACGAGATCGAGCGCCTCGCCAATGTCGGGGCGCTGGTCAGCGCCATTCAAAGCAAGTTGCCCGGCAATCAATAAAATGACAGCATCTCGTATCCAGCCACAGGACTCGGCACCTTCGAGCGTACGAGAAACATTCGAGCTGCTCGCCTTCTTTCGGCCCGAACTCGGAATCGAGGGTTTGGTGGCTAATTTGCCCCTCGACAGCATGACCCCGCGGCAACTGTACTATGCCGCTCATGGTCGCTCTCCTGATTCGATCACCACAGCCATTTTCGACTCCGGTATTACAGCCACGGACGTATATACCGCTGCGCTGAAGAGCGAGGAGTTCCGCGAGAATTTCGTGGCTAGATTCTTGGGCGCCTTTCCGGAGAAGAAGCGTCTCTTATTTGTTCATGTTCCGAAATGTGCCGGCTCGGACCTATCGTCCCATTTAATTTGCCGATTTGCCTCCCTCAATACCCAGATAATCGATCCAGATTGGGCCTCCTCCGACCTATTTTTTTCAGCAATTCGAGATCTGGTTTTAGAAGCAAACATGTCTGACTCTATCTATGTTCATGGTCATAACACTCTGTCATTTTACAAAAGCTCGGATCTAATTCGCTTCCGGGATGAGATTTTTACGGTGATTCGCGATCCGATCAGCCGCGTGATCTCGCAGATAAACTACGTGCTAACCCGCATCTTTAGCGACGAGGTGCCAATTGCTCCCGACACACGCGGCTGGCGGGACGAATTTGGGATTGAAGACAACAATCTGAAGGAAGCTAAAGCGGCCGTTCGTGAAATTGCCGCGCGCTGTTTGCGTGATAATGGAGTCGTGGTCCCGAATATCATCTGCCAATACCTTGGCGAAGGTAATCATGAAAGTGCGGTAGAACAAACTATTATCAATGATTTAGAAATTACCGAAATCGGCAGATATGACGCTTGGTGCCGGGCTCGTTGGGGAGTTAGACAGGCCACTAGAAAGAATGTATCCGAAAGCCATCTGCGGTTCAGAGATTTTCTTAGTGAAGACCAGGAGTACATCAACGGGATTTGCGACGAGGACCTGAGATTCTACAATCTTCTGATCGAACGTCTTGGACAAAGTGATGCTTTGTCGATCAAGGGAGTTGGAATTCTGCCCAACGCGGTGTTATCCACGCTTACCGCGCCCGGATCCGACGATACCGGCGGTACTGGGTGTCACGAAACAGCTGTTGCGCCGCCTGAAGTCGAGTCCACCACCTCCAGCCCGCGCATTGCCGATCCGGCATCGGTAGTACCCGCCGCGACTGCATCGACACCGCTCGATGGGCCCGACGGCCAAGTTGTCGCGGTCGGCTCGCCAGCCAGTGTGCGATCAGTGTTGGAAGGTGATTTGTCGGCACGCGATTTGATGGTGAGCTTCGAGAGTCTCGGCGAGAACTGCGAGTTTGGGCTCGTTCAGCGTCGTTGCGGAGCCGAGCTGCTTGGACTTTTCCGTTTCGCAAGCGCACCTCTGCCGAAGCTCCTGGCTGGGCTCGAAGCAGGTTTCGAAGGGCTGAGCGAGCCTGAGAATTTGGACGTACAGCTGTCGTCGAACGGCCGAGAATACATGGTCCACGACAGGAAGTTTCAGCTGCTCTACCACGCCTGGGTTTTGGCCGACGAGATGACGGCCGAGGAGGTTCGTCGTCGGGAGTCGAGACGATTGCCGCTGCTGGTCAGAAAGCTTGTCGAGGAGCTGCGACAGGCGACAAAAATTTTCGT
>DASYOB010000125.1:0-62058 GCA_036008175.1 Allostellaceae bacterium | reverse complement strand
TTTTGTGTGATATCGGTTGCCGCCCCGGCGCCGCGCGTGGGTCGGCTCGACCTTGACGAAATCGCCGGGGCCAAGATCCCCGACCCGCGCATCGTAGAGGGGTCGCATCGGCGCCACTTAGATGCTGGTTTGTTCCAAGCTTGTTAGAAACCGATCGGCACGTCAACCGAGCTTGTGGCTGGACAGCGGCAGCAAAATGGACGAGGATTCCTGCCGCCCCGAGCGCCGCCTCGCAGGGCGGGGGGAGCCGTGCGGAGCCGTGGTCCGGGGAGGGACCAGATTTATTGCGCTCGGGGCAACAGCATAAATATGGAGGCCGCTTAGAACGGTTCAATAATCCCGCGCGACCCGATAGCCAGCGCCGTCGTGCATTGATCCGGCGACCGGGACCGTCTCGGCGCCCCGCTCGCGCCCAAGGCGGTTGGCTATATGGGCAGCTGCTCCAAGGTCCTAGAAAACTCGGTCGGATATCCCTTCGCGATATCCGCGAAGACGGCCTCGCCTTCTGTATGGATCGCGAGCACGACTTCAGGTCTGAGAGCGCGCCTGACGTAGAGATCGAACCCTCCCGTGTAGGGGGTGCAATCGAGCATGCGGCCAAAACTCGCCACAACGGCCTCACCTGCCCGATGGGCGTGACGGGTCGCATTGAGCGGGACAGCTATTTCGAGGACCCGCGGTTTGCCGACGCCCCTTACCAGCTGCTCCAACGTGGCGTCGTCGAGCCAGAAATAGACCGCCTCGCCGCCCCAACTACCTAAGAGCGGGGTCACGCCGCCGTCCTCGATCTGTACGGGATGGGAAGTCATCCAGAACTTCTTAGAGCGTGGCTCCAACTGTTCGGCATGATGAAAAGGGCTCTGCGCAAAGAGCGCGTCGGCGATTTCGGCCGACAACTCGGCAGCGGCAACCTGCGCATCAAGCCGTCGTCGGGTCGTTTCCAAGGTCGAAGGATATACGCCGGCGGCGCGCAGCGTGTCAGTCTCGGCGTCCGTCAACCGCGTATAGTGCCAGGCTCGGATGGTACGAGCTTCCATGTCTCGGCCGACATCTTCCAAAAACCGTTGGTAACTCGCCGCGTACGGATTGGTTGGGTGAAGCAGCATCCGGTTGGATGCTTGGCGTTCGAGGAAGTTCTGTCTGTCGGTCAGCATGTAGTTGCGGATTAGCTCCGCGTTCGCGCACAGCTCCATCCGCAGGGCTTCGTCAAAGGTCTCGACGTTCCAAACATCAATCACGTTTTCGGACATTCACCCTGCTTAGCTCCGGCTCTGTTGACCCATGCCCGCTGATGGGTTGACTGATGGGTAGAACCGCTCCGAAGCCTAGAAAATCCAGTGTTTCTGCGAGGTTCCCGCAGCTGCCCTTGCAAAAGGCCGGTTGATAATCCCAGTCCCGGTCAGGCTGAAGCAGGGGTTCCGCACCGCGCAGCAGTCCTGCCGCCCTTCATTGCGCCCGGGTGCGCGCCGGGAACATCACCGGCTCCTCGATCCCGGCCGGGTCCTCGTGGATGATGATCTCGGCATGCGGAAAGGCGCGGCGCAGCCTCGCTTCGACCGCGTCCGACACCTCGTGCGCGTGCAGCAGGTTCATCCCGCCGTCCATCTCGATGTGGAGCTGAATGAACGCGGTCGGGCCGGCGACCCGGGTTCGGATGTCGTGGACGGCAGTCACCTCGGGATGGCCTTCGGCGATGGCGCGGACCCGGGCGCGCTCCTCGTCGGGCAGTTCGCGATCCATCAGCTGGGTCAGCGACAGCCGCGCGATCTTGATCGCGCCGTAGATGATCCACAGCCCGACCCCGGCACCGAACAGCGGGTCGATGATCGGCACCGCGAACAGGCTGCCGATCGCCAGCGCCGCGATGACCGCGAGATTGAGGATTAAGTCGCTGCGATAGTGTAGTTCGTCGGCGCCGATCGCGAGCGATCCGGTCTTGCGGATGACATGCCGCTGATAGGCGAGGAGCCCGACCGTCACGACGATCGAGAACACCATCACCGCGATGCCCGCCGCTGTGTCCTCGATCGGTGCCGGCGAAACCAGCCGGCGCACCGCCTCGAACATCAGCAGCACCGCGCTGCCGACGAGAAAGGCCGATTGTCCGAGCGCGGCCAATGGCTCGGCCTTGCCGTGACCGAACCGATGCTCGCGGTCGGCTGGCACGATGGCGTGGCGGACGGCGAAGAAATTGACCAGCGAGGCGGCCGCGTCTACCAGAGAATCGACCAGGCTCGACAAGAGCGCGACCGAGTCGGTGTTGATCCAGACGATCAGCTTTGCAGCGATCAGCACCGCCGCCACGGCGAGCGAGGCATAGGTCGCGCGGAGCCGCAGCCGGTGCGCCGCCTCTGTGCCCGCTATCGAAAATGTCGCTGTTTCGGTCATGCCTTGCCTTCGCGCACGAATTAAGCCGCCGATCGCTTCATCGACGCAATACCGCGCGCCTCCTGCCGCAGATTGGCGACCAACACCAAGGGACAAGTGAGGGCCAGAACGCCGCCGCCAATAACCGGGTCGATGGCGGTGAGCTCGATCAACGCCCCCGAAACCGCGACGATCAGGAGTATGGCGAGCGTCAATCGCGCGTCGCCGAAGAACATGCCGATCAGCTCGGCCGCGATCTCCTTCAGCAAGGTCATCGTGCCACCTTCATCATCGGGCTGCGGGCCAGCGCGATGCCGGCGAGCCCGGCGCACAGGAAAATCGCCGTGAAAACCAAGAGCGCCAGATCGTGACCGGGCCAGTCGAGCCCGAATCCCTCCCCGGTCCAGAACACGCCGAAGGCCGACAGCATCACCCCGACGCCGAATTTCAGCGTGTTCTCCGGCACCCGCGACAGCGGCCGATGGACGATCGCGCCGATCAGAAGGACGAGCGCAACGGCCAGAAGCGCACCCAGGCTGGCGGGCAGCAAAAGGCCGCCCCCGGCGCCGACGGCGATGACGATAAAGACGACCTCGAGGCCCTCGAGCAGCACTCCCTTGAGTGCGGTCATGCCGGCGATCCAGTCGAGCCGCGCCTCGTGTCCCTGCGTTGCGCCGCCGAGCCGGGCGGCTTCGGCGACGAAGATCGCGTCCTCGTCGTGCAGCGGGATCGCGCCGGCGCTGCGTAGGCACGCCTTGCGCAACCAGCTCATCCCGAACAAGAGGAGGAGTATGCCGATAGCGAGTTGCATAGCACGAATCGGAATGAATAGTAGCAGCGGGCCGAGCAGCAGGACGGCGCCGGCCAGCAGAATGAGGGCCGCACCGGCGCCGAACACGGCCGGGCGCCAGCCGCGCAGGGTCGCCGCGGCGAGTACGATCGTGAACGCCTCGACCACTTCCACCGTCGAGGCCAGGAACGCGGCGCCGATGGCGGGCGTGGCGGTTGACCAGATCAGCATCGCACCTCTCTCAGCGGTTTTCGTCATGCGCCTCAAAAACGCGTCGGGCGTAGGCGTCGAGCAGCCGCTCGCAGCCCTTGAGCCGCTCAGTTGCCTCTGCGGCCAGTTCCGCGCCGTAAAAATCCAGCTTCCTGATCTTCTCGCACCAGACCTGCAGCTTCTTCAGGTCGACGTCGTTTTCTTCCAGCTCCGCATAGGTGAAGTGCTGAGCCGCGGTTTCCTTGGCTATCTCGGCCTCGAAATCGTCGCATTTGTCGATCAGCTCGCGATAAGCTTCGTCTCGATCGGCCTTGAAGCGTGCGACGACCTTTTCCTCCTGGCCGCGATCGAGCGCGATCGTCTCCAGAATCACCGCATCGCCGCCAATCTCGGTGACGTCGTTTTCCAACATCTTGAGCCGCCGCGCGTGGTCGTCGGTCTTCGGCAGCAGGCAAACGCCGTTCTGCAGGTAGACCGCGCCCATTCCCTTGAGCCGGCGCCATAGCGCGATGCGCTTCGCGGCCGGTTCGGGTGGCACTTTGTAGGTCAGCAGCAACCATGGTCGACCAACCATGGCACCCACGTAATGTTACGGCCGTAACATTACAACTGCACGGAAATAAGAATTCTCTGCGAACCGAGCTCCTGCGATGTCCTCTACCGCCAAATCATGGGAAGAGGCGTTGCTTCCGCCATCTTTCGCCTTCACGGGTGAAGAGCACCCGGTCGTGCAGGCGAAACGGGCGCTCCTGCCAGAACTCGACCCGATCCGGCCGCACCCGGAGCCCGGACCAATTGTCCGGCCGCGGCACCACCGGCAATTCGGCGTATTGCTGGGTGATGCTCGCAAAGCGTCGTTCGAGTTCGCCTGGGTCGGCGAGCGGCCGCGATTGGTCCGAGGCCCAGGCGCCGATCTGGCTGTCGCGCGGCCGCGAGGCGAAATAGGCGTCGGCCTCGGCATTGGAGACGAGCGAGACGATGCCTTCGATGCGGATCTGCCGCTGCAGCGATTTCCAGTGAAAGCACAGCGCTGCATGCGGGTTCGCGGACAGCTCCTCGGCCTTGCGGCTCTCGAAATTGGTGTAAAATACGAAGCCCCGCGAATCCGCCCCCTTCAGCAGCACCGCACGCAGCGAGGGGACGCCGTCGCGGGTCGCTGTGGCGAGCGTCATTGTTTCGGCCAATGGCTCGCTTCTGGCGGCCCGCTCGAACCAGCGTTCAAATGGCGCAAAAGGCTCCTCTTCGGCGATTTCATCGCTCATCCGCGAGACATCTCCATTGGCGCCCCGCCGGCGCCGCTGCCTGCCTACTCCGACGCGACTTCGCGGGCAACCGCCCTAATCGGCGGCGGGGCGCTGCCGATCTCGGCGAGCAGCGCGGCCAGGGTCACGCGCATCGCCGCGGCCTCGGCCGAGACGATCCGGTCCATCGCCGCAGACACTTGCTGCTGCCAGGGCGCCAGCGGTAGCGGCGTCCGCCAGCTCCCGGCCAAGGGCAGGTCGAGCGCGACGTAAAGGTCGTGCAGGGTCGCGGTCTCCGGGTTCCAGGCGAGAACCCAGCCGCCGGCCTGTGTCTGCGCGGTGAAACCGGCCTGTGCCAGGCGTTTCAAGTGATCGTCGATCATCGAGGTCGCGACGCCGAGAGCATTGGCCAGGTCGACCGTGCGGCAGGTTGCGCCGCGCCGCTGCGCCCGCGTCAGCGCCGCGATCAGCGCCAGGCTGAAGCCGAGGCGCACGCCACCGCTGCTGAGATGGGCAAGCCGCTCGTCGATTCGCCAGGTCGGCAGGTTCGCTGCAACGACAGCGCCGAGCAGCACCGCCAACCAGGACAGGTACATCCATAACAGGAAGATCGGGATCGCGGCGATCGCGCCATACACCGTCTGATAGGACGACATCGCGCCGATATAGATCGCAAAACCGATCTTCAGGAACTCGATCACCACCGCCGCGACCGCCGCGCCGACGACACCGTCGCGCCAGCGCACCGCGCAGTTCGGAATGAGGCAATAAAGCAGCGTGAAGGCGATCAGCTCCAGGACGAACGGCACCAGCCGCGCGAAGTAGTGCATCCAGCCGCTGGCCAACTGGGCGATCGCCTGCGGATCGAAGCCGGCGCGACGTGCCGCAGTATCGAGATACGTAGACAGCGTCAGGCTCATGCCGACGAGCAGCGGGCCCAAGGTCATCAGCGTCCAATAGGCGAGGATGCGCTGGCTCCACGGCCGCCGGGTCGTCACCCGCCACAGCATGTTCAGCTGATCCTCGACGGTAACCAGCATCAGGATCCCGGTCCCGGCGATGCCGATGATGCCGATCGCCGTCGCCTGGGCCGCTGAGCCGGCGAAATACTGGAACCACCACGCCGCCTGGTCGCTGATGGCCGGCACGAAATAGCGGAAAGCCAGCGCAAGCATTTCCTGGCGCGTATCGGCGAAGCTCGGGAATAGCGACAGGATACCGATCACGATGACGCCGAGCGGCACCAGCGAGACCAGCGTCGTATAGCTCAACGCGCCCGAGGCGGCGAAGCAGCCATCGGCGCTGAAGCGGTGCAGCGCGTAGCAACAAAAAGTCCACACTGCGGCGAGATTTCGCCGCAGCACGTTGACCCATCCGGCCTCGCGGCCACGTTCTTCGGCCCGTCGCATCACTCGACCCTATAAGGCCGATTCGTTGAAATAAACAAGCGTAGCGGGCAATTCTTCTTCGGGTTGTCAGCGGTAAGCCTGAGCTTCCGAAAAGCAACCCACTCCGCTCACTACGTGCCGTTGGACGAGGTCAAATCCAGCGGAACCATGTCAGAGGCAAACGGTCGTAGAGCGCGCTAATCCGCTTAGCTAGGTCGTTTTGACCCGAAGGCAGGAACGAGCGATAAAGATGGCGGCGCGCATGCAGGACTTCCCTAGGCCGTTGTCCCGCATGCTGCCGCCGGCAGGCGTGGGGCTGAGGCCTGACGCCTGTTCCCTTTGATTATAGGCAGGGCAGGGTGAGATCGTTTCTGCCGACCGCCGCACCGAACACTTGCTCCGTTCGGGCCCGGCCGAGTGGGCGGCCTGCGATGTCTGCTCCCGGTCCAGCCGAGAGGCGCCTCATCTACCGACAATTCGGTCATCGGCGAGAACCGGCGTCTCCTGGGACATGCGCCGGAAAATTGCATCCCCTGAGGATGTCGCAAAAGGAGCGATGCTCCTGTTGACGCAGTGCGAAGAACGGAAGATATAGGCGCATGGAAATGATGCTTCCGATCGTCACCAGAACCGGCTACCTGCCAGGCGGGTCGCCGGGAGTCTGCGCGCGCTGATCGCGAAACGCATCCCACTCCCAAAAGGCCCCGCCGGAACCGGACGGGGCCTTTTTAGTCGGTATTCGTCCGGTCCGCCGGCATCACCGACGGAGAGAACGTGCGATGACCCAGAATATCTACGACAATGACGAGTTCTACGCCGGGTACAGCCGGCTCAGCCGGTCCGTCGAAGGCTTGGACGGCGCTGCGGAATGGCCGGCGCTGCGGGCCTTGCTGCCGGATTTGCGCGGGCTCAGAGTGCTCGATCTCGGATGCGGCTTCGGCTGGTTCTGCCGGTGGGCGCGCGGTCAGGGCGCCGCACAAATCCTTGGCATCGACGTTTCCGAGAAAATGCTGGCACGGGCATGGGCCGAAACGCATGACGAGGCGATCGCCTATGACCGGGAGGATCTGGAGCAGGTCGAGCTGCGGCCGGGCGCGTACGATCTGGTGTTCAGCTCCCTGACGCTGCATTATCTGGAGAACCTTGAGCGGCTTCTGGCAGAGACTCACCGCGCGCTGGCCCCCGGGGCGCATCTGGTGTTCTCGGCCGAGCATCCGATCTACACCGCGCCGACCGAGCCGGGCTGGCTCGTCAACGCCGCCGGCCGCAAGGCTTGGCCCGTCGACTCCTACCGGGAGGAGGGGCCGCGCACGACGGATTGGCTGGCCAAGGGCGTAATCAAGCAGCACCGCACGCTCGGAACCTATCTGAACATGCTGCTGCGCCTGGGCTTTACTCTGCGCCACCTCGAGGAATGGGGGCCGACCGACGCGCAGGTCGCGGATCGGCCGAGCCTCGCTGAGGAGCGCCAGCGTCCGATGTTTTTTCTGCTCTCGGCGCAGCGCTCTTAGATCATCTCCGGCGGGGCGGCCGGATTGAGCGCGGCGCGCCAGCGACTGAGGGCGGTGCGCAGGCCCCCGGCCAGTTCGCGCCGCATCGAGGGCGCGAGAAAATCCCCGATTGCCAGCATTCGGCCATGTGAAGCGAGGAGCAGCCGGTTCGCCTCGTCGCCGCGTTCCTCAAGTACGACCCGCAGCCAGAACGGCTGAAAGCGCCAGAGGCGTCGCTCGCCGCTGATACCGACCCGCTCGACGGTGAACTCCTCGTCAGCGAGGCGCAGCGTCTCGCGCTGGCGCGCGCTGCGGTAGCTGAGCCGGAACGCGAGGTAAAGGAGCGCGACGTCGAGCCCGAAAAATCCGCAGACCGGCCAGGCGCCGATCGAGACGAAGCCGATCCCGACCGCCAGGCTGACCAAGACGAGCAGCAGCATCAATAGATGAAAACCACGCGGTGGCAGGCTGCGGTAGAAGAGAAGCACCCGCTCGAAAAAGACATGGCCGAACGGCGCGGGTGGAAGCTCGGCGGAGGCCGGATTCGCGCTCATGATCCGGCAAAGATAGGCCATGCGCGCGGCGTCGCAAAGCCGGCTCACGAGATTTGTCGGGCGCGGCTTGCGTCTCTACACTCGCGCCGCATGCGCCGGTTTTCCAAACGCGAGGTCGCGGAATTCTATCGCAGGTTGGCCGCCAGCCGGCCGATCCCGCAGACCGAGCTCGAATTCATCAACCCGTTCACTCTGCTCGTCGCGGTCGTGCTGTCGGCGCAGGCGACCGATGTCGGGGTCAACAAAGCGACTCCGGCGCTGTTCGCGCTGGCCGACACGCCGGCGAAAATGCTGGCCCTCGGCGAAGAAAAGCTCGCCCAGATGATCCGCACGATCGGGCTCTATCGCACCAAGGCCCGCAACATCATCGCGTTGTCACAAATGCTGCTCGAGCAACATGGAGGAATGGTGCCGCGCGACCGCGAGGCGCTGGAAAAGCTACCCGGAGTGGGCCGCAAGACCGCCAGCGTCGTGCTCAACGTAGCCTTCGGCGAGCCGACGATCGCGGTCGATACGCACATTTTCCGGGTTGGCAACCGGACCGGCCTCGCCCCAGGAAAGACGCCTTTAGAGGTCGAAAAGGGGCTCGAGGCGGTTACCCCGGCGCGCTACAAGCAAGGCGCGCACCACTGGCTGATCCTGCACGGCCGCTATGTCTGCAAGGCGCGCAAACCGGACTGCCCGGTTTGCGCCGTCGCCGATCTATGTCGCTATCAGGCGAAAACCGCACCGGCCGAGATGATCGCGGCGCGGGCGGAGGCCATAACCGCCGCACCCCTGACAGAAAGCATCGTCGGCGGCGCCGGCGGGACCGACAGGGTCAGGACACGGCGCGCGCGCCGGGGACCTCGCTGAGGAGGTCGTCTCCCGGCTGGGCCTGGACGTCGCCGGAAATCTGGCCCCCGCATTCGATCTCGATCTGGCCGTAGCGGATCGTGCCCGAAACCCGACCGCTAGCGCGGATCAGGAGCCGCTTGCGGACGGTCAGATTGCCCTCGAAGCGCCCGCGCACCTCGGCCTCCTCGATCGAGGCCGATCCTTTGAACAGCCCACTCTCGGCGATATCCATCTCGCGAGAGTTCTGCAAATTGGCCTCGACGCTGCCCTCGACGATCAATTGGTCGCAGGATTTGATCTCGCCCGACAGCGTGATCTCGCGGCCGACGATCAGCTTGCGCGAATCGGCCTCGCGGGACCGCTGACCCGCAAGCGGCGCGTTCGCGGCTGCGCCCGGCGGGCGTCCCGCATCGGCCGGCTTCGGCATATCTACGGCCGGGCGCGGCGTATCGGGCACGCGCGGCGGCATCGGCGTTGGCGTTCGGCCGAGCGGCGCGATGCTGGCAGTTTGTCCCGGTGGGCGGGCGGGCTTCATCGGGATGCCCAGATCGTCAGGCAGATCCGACATCTTGCGATCCTCTGTCTCGGGTTTTTTCCGGCTGAACATGGATGGGGAATCCCATCGAAATGACTGGTAAGGGACGCGAGGCTTTCGAACGCGATCAGCGGGCGAGGAATTGCGGCTCGCGGCGTCGCAGCTCCTGGAACATATGTACCATGAATGCGGTGGCGATAACCGGGGCGACGAGATTGACGAGCGGCACCGCGAATAAGCCGGCGATCACCACCCCGCCGATAAAAACGCGACCGCCGAATCGCTGCCGCACTGCACGTGCCGCCGTGAAATCGAGCCGTCTCAACGCGACCACCTCGAAATACGCTCGACCGAGAAGATATCCGTTCAGCCCAAGGAAAACAAAAACATTTATCCCGGGCGCCAGCAGGTAAACCGGCAGCGCCAGCAGATTAAGCAGAATGGTCAATCCCATCAGCCGCAGGGTTGTCGCCATCATTTCGCGAATGGGCGCGCGCCGGGCTGGTGGCTGCCCCGGATAGTCGCTTGCCTCGACCGCCGCGGCTATACCGTCGAGAAAGAACCCCATGACCAGGGTCACGACCGCCGGGAACAGCAGCCAACTCAGCGCCAGCACCGCAAGCGCGCCGAGAATGTTGACGAGCCAATTGAGCGGGGACCAGCCAAACAATGCCGTGTTGTCGAGGAGGACGGCGGCGCTTATCCACAGGAGCGCGAACGTCGCGAGAGCGAGTGCCAGGCTCAGCAGAACGACGCGGCGCAACGGCGGCGTCGGCAGCGCGGCGAAGGCGCGAAGGAGGAAGGTGAGCATCAGCCGCAGCCTTCTATGCGAACCCCGCGATCAGACCAAGGCGGCGTGGCTCGCCGGTTGCGGCAGGCGCCGATGCCCCTATACTCCGCCCCTCATCTCCGGAGCAGGTATATGACTTCTACCGCCATCGATGTCGTTGGCATCGGCAACGCGATTGTCGATGTGATCGCGCATGCCGAGGACGCTTTCCTGGCGGAGGAGGAGCTTGTCAAGGGGGCGATGACTCTGGTCGACGCCGCGAGCGCCGATGCGCTCTACGCCAAGATGGGCGCGGCGGTCGAGAGCTCTGGCGGCTCGGCCGGCAACACGATGGCCGGCATCGCCTCACTTGGCGGCATGGGGGGCTATATCGGCAAGGTCCGCGACGACTTCCTCGGGCAGGTCTTTCGTCACGACATCACCGCGATCGGGGTGCGCTTCGATACCCCGGCCGCGACCAGCGGGCCCGGCACGGCGCGCTGCCTGATCTGCGTTACCCCCGACGGGCAGCGCACGATGGCGACGTACCTTGGCGCCTGTGTCGAGCTCGGGCCGGATGACCTCGATCCGGAGCTGATCGGCGCGGCGCAGGTGACCTATCTCGAAGGTTATCTGTTTGATCCGCCCCAGGCACAGGAAGCCTTCCGCGAGGCTGCGGCGATAGCGCATGCGGCCGGGCGACGGGTCGCACTGAGTCTTTCCGATCCGTTCTGCGTGGAGCGGCACCGCGCTGCATTCCGCGAGCTTGTCTCCGGCGAGGTCGATATCCTCTTCGCGAACGAGGCCGAGATCTGCTCGCTCTTTGAGACACACGACTATGCCGCCGCCGCCAGAGCGGTCTGTGGCCACGTCGAGGTCGCGGCTCTGACCCGCAGCGCCGCCGGCAGTATCATCATTTGTGGCGATGAGGCGCACAGGGTTACTGCCGCGCCGGTCGCGCGGGTCGTCGATACGACGGGGGCGGGCGATCTCTATGCATCAGGTTTTCTTTACGGCTTGACCCGCGGGCTCCCGCTACCCACCTGCGGTGAGATCGGCAGCCTCTGCGCCGCCGAAATCATTAGTCATGTCGGCGCTCGGCCCGAGACCGGGTTGCGCGAACTTGTCACGGCAGCAGGGCTACTCTAGGCGCTCTGTTGCCGCTGTCGTGTTTAGGTTTTCATGGATATCCGCAATATCGCGATCATCGCGCATGTCGACCATGGCAAAACGACGCTCGTCGATCAGCTGCTGAAGCAGAGCGGCGCGTTTCGCGCCAATCAGCAGGTCGCCGAACGGGCCCTCGATTCGAACGAGTTGGAGCGCGAGCGCGGCATCACGATCCTGGCCAAATGCACGTCGGTGCTCTGGGGCCCCGAGGAGCACGGCGTGCGGATCAACATCGTCGATACGCCGGGGCATGCCGATTTCGGCGGCGAGGTCGAGCGCATTCTCAGCATGGTCGACGGTGTTCTGGTGTTGGTCGATGCGGCCGAGGGGCCAATGCCGCAGACCAAGTTCGTCACGGCCAAGGCGCTGGCGCGTGGGCTGAAGCCGATCGTCGTGATCAACAAGGTGGACCGGCCCGACGCGCGCCCCAGCGAGGTGCATAACGAGATCTTCGACCTGTTCGCACTGCTCGACGCCAGTGAGGCGCAGTTGGATTTCCCGACCCTGTTCGCGTCGGGCCGCGACGGCTGGGCGGTTGCCGACCTCGCAGCACCGCATGAGGATCTGGCGCCGCTTTTTGAGCTGATCGTCGCGCATGTGCCGCCGCCGGTAGCCAATGCCGACGCCCCATTCACCATGCTGGCGACGACGCTTGACTACGACCCGTTCCTGGGGCGCGTCTTGACCGGTCTCATCCATTCGGGGGTTGCCCGCCTCAACATGCCGGTCAAATCGCTGGCCCGCGACGGCCGCACGATCGAGCAGGCGCGGCTGACCAAGCTGCTCGCTTATCGCGGGCTCGAGCGGCGGCCGATCGAGGAGGCGCGGGCCGGCGATATCATCGCCGTCGCGGGTCTGGCGGAGACGACGGTCGCCGACACGATCTGCGCGCCCGAAGTGACCGAGGCCTTGCCGGCTGATCCGATCGACCCGCCCACCCTGGCGATGACCTTTTCGGTCAACGATAGCCCGCTTGCCGGCCGCGATGGCGGCAAGGTCACTTCGCGCGTCATCGCTGAGCGCCTCTATCGCGAGGCCGAGGGCAATGTCGCCTTCAAGGTGCAAGAAAACGTAGCCCGCGATGCGGTCGAGGTATCGGGCCGTGGCGAATTGCAGTTCGGCGTGTTGATCGAAACCATGCGCCGCGAGGGCTTCGAACTGTCTATCTCGCGCCCGCGAGTGCTGTTCAAGACCGATCCGAAAAACGGTCAGCGGCAGGAGCCGATTGAAGAGGTTATCATCGATGTCGACGAGGAATTCGCCGGAGTTGTCGTCGATAAGATGAGCCGCCGCAAGGCGGAGCTGCAGGAAATGCGGCCATCCGGTGGTGGCAAATTGCGGCTGTCGTTCCTGGTGCCGACACGGGGGCTCATCGGCTATCACGGCGAATTCCTCACCGACACGCGCGGTAGCGGGGTCATGAGCCGGCTGTTCCACGGTTATGCGCCGCACAAGGGGCCGATCGAGGGGCGCCGGAATGGGGTGCTAATCTCGAACGCACAGGGCTCAGCCGTCGCCTACGCGTTGTGGAACCTCGAGGAGCGCGGCGCGATGTTTGTGTCGCCCGGCGATGCAATCTATCCGGGGATGATCGTCGGCGCACACAGCCGTGACAACGATCTCGATGTCAATCCGGCGAAGGGCAAGCAGCTCACCAATATCCGCACCACCGCGAAGGATGAGGCGGTGCGCCTGACCCCGCCGGTGCAGATGAGCCTCGAAAAGGCGATCGCCTATATCGAGGACGACGAACTGGTCGAGGTGACGCCAACGGCAGTCCGGCTCAGGAAGCGCCTCCTCGACATCAATGACCGCCGTCGCGCAAACCGCACCGCGGCGGCGGAGTAGGATTTGTCGCAGGCGGCGCGGCCGTTGGGCCTATGCACGGGCCATGACGGCGATCAGGAACAGCGCCAAGGCGAGCATTCCGATCCACCATTCCTCACCTCGGATGGCGCGAGCGGCCGATTTGACTTCGCCGGCTCGCTGACTATATTCCACCCCCTTTCCCGAGAACGCGGGCGATCCGCCCCGGCCCTTGCGTGTTGACGCGTGGAGGAGGCCTTATCGGGACAACAACAAGCTAAAGCGGATTAGGCTGTTATGAGCAAGCGCGAGGAATCGAAGTACAAGATCAACCGCCGTCTCGGCGTCAATTTATGGGGCCGCTCGAAGAGCCCGCTCAACCGCCGCGAATACGGGCCCGGCCAGCATGGGCAGCGGCGCAAGAAGCCGTCCGACTACGGCACCCAGCTGATGGCCAAGCAAAAGCTGAAGGGCTATTACGCCAATCTCGGCGAGCGCCAGTTCCGCCGGCTTTACGAGGAGGCGGTGCGGCGGCGGGGTGATACCGGAGACAATCTGATCGAGCTGTTGGAGCGCCGGCTCGATGCCTGCATATACCGCATGAAGCTTGCGCCGACCCCGTTCGCGGCGCGTCAGCTCGTCAACCATGGGCACGTGCTGGTCAACGGCAAGCGGGTCAACATCGCCTCCTACCAGCTACGCGACGGCGATACGATCGAGCTGCGTGATCGCGCGAAACAGATGGCGCTTGTGCTCGAAGCGGCGCAGTCGAGCGAGCGCGATGTGCCAGACTATATCGAGATCGATCACGACCGCATGCGCGGCCGCTTCGTGCGCGCACCAAAGCCAACCGACGTGCCCTATCCGGTGACGATGGAGCCGAACCTCGTCATCGAATATTATTCTCGCTGACCGACTGGGTGGCGAGGTCGGATCTGCTCGGGCTCTCGCTGCCCTAGGCTGGTCGCCTCACTCGTCACCCCCGCGGTAGCGGGGGGTCCAGGGCAAAAGCCGGAGCCCCTTCCCCCTGGATTCCCGCGTTCGCGGGAATGACAGACAGAAAAGCGGGCTCCCATGCTCACCCTCTCTCTTGCGATTGTTCTGCTGCTGATCCTGGTCAACGGCTTTTTCGCCATGGCCGAGATCGCACTCGTCTCGGCGCGTCCGGCGCGCTTGCAGGCGCTGGTCGCCGACGACAGCGCCGGCGCTAAGGCCGCGCTCGAGCTGAAGGCAGATCCGTCGCGGCTGCTGGCGACGGTTCAGATCGGGATCACGATCATCGCCGTGCTGACCGGCACCTTCGGCGAGGCGACGATCGGTGAGCGCTTGCAGGATTTGCTGAGCGACGAGGGTCTTTCGGTTGGCGCCGCGCATGCCATCAGCATGGCGGTCGTGGTACTCGGGATTTCTTATTTCTCGTTGATTCTTGGCGAACTGGTGCCGAAGCGGGTGGCGATGATGCATCCGGAGGGCATCGCCGCCGCGCTTGCCCGGATGATGCGAAGCCTGGCGCAGATCAGCGGGCCGATCGAGTGGGTATTGAGCGCGACGACCGATCTGATCCTGCGGCTTCTGCCGATGCGCCAGGAGCCGCCGTCGGTCACCGACGAGGAGATCGGCTTCATGCTGCGCGAGGGCGCCGCGGCCGGTCATATTCCGATAGGCGAAACGGCGATCGTCGAGATGGCGCTGCGGCTCGGCGAGCGGCGGGTCGGCGCGGTCATGACGCCGCGCACGCGAATCGAGTTCCTTGACCTCGAAGATCCCGAAGAGGAGCTGCGCCGGCACATCCGCGACAGCGCCTATTCGCGGTTTCCGGTGGTGCAGGGCGGCACTCACCAGCTCGCCGGCATCGTGCAGGTCAAGGATTTGCTGGCGGCGTGTTATGCCGCCGAGCCGTTCGACCTGCGCCCGGCGCTGCGGCCGCCGCTGTTCATGCCGAACACGGTGACGGTGCTGCGCGCGCTGGAAGTCTTCCGGACCAGCCGCGAGACGATGGTCCTGGTGGTCGACGAATACGGCGATCTCGAAGGGCTCGTCACGCTGACCGACATCCTCGAGGCGCTGGTTGGCGACATTCCGGAAGCCGGCGAGACCGACCCGCGCGTCGTGCGCCGCGAGGACGGCACCTTCCTGATCGACGGCATGGTTGGGCTCGACGAGCTGAAGCAGGTGCTCGGGGTCTCCAGCTTGCCCGGGGAGGGAGCGGACTTCCACACGCTCGGCGGCTATCTGATGGCGCGGCTCAACCGGGTGCCGATGGTCGCCGACCGGGTGACCGCCGGCGATTACCGCTTTGAGATCGTCGAGATGGACGGGCGGCGGGTCGACCGCGTGCTGATCGTGCCTGTCAAGGAGCAGTAGCCGAGCCGGCGGTCTCGTCGCCGTCGGCGCCGGAGAGGAGGCGAGTCGGGAAGCCGGCGGCGACAAGCGCGTCAATGATCGTATCGACATGGCGGCGGTTTTGGGTTTCGACCACCACGTCGAGCTCGGCGCGTTTGACCGAGGTGTCGTGGAAGAGGCGCTGGTGGTGCACCTCGACGATGTTGCCGCCGAGGCCGCCGATAACCCCCGAGACGCGCGACAACACACCCGGAATATCCGGCAGCTCGGCCCGCAGGCGGACGAGCCGCCCGCTTCGCACCAGGCCGCGCATCAGCAGCGAGGCTAGAAGGCGAGCGTCAATATTGCCACCGGTCAGCACGATGCCGACGCGCCGACCCTGGAAGCGCTCGGGCTCGGCCAGCAATGCCGCCACCCCGGCGGCACCGGCGCCCTCGACGATCAGCCTTTGCCGCTCGATCAACAGCTCGACAGCGGATTCCAGTTGCCGCTCGGTGACGAGGCGCACCGCGCCCACCAGCGCGGCGACGATGCGGCGGGTCAAGGCGCCGGGCTCCTTGACCGCGATGCCTTCCGCGAGCGTCGTTCCCTCTGTTGGCAGGCCCGGGTCGATGCCGCGCAGCACGCGATACATCGACGGATAGAGCGCTGATTGCACGCCGATGATCTCGATTTCGGGCGACAGCGTCTTGGCCGCGACCGCGATGCCGGAGATGAGTCCGCCGCCGCCGACCGGCACCAGCAAGGCGTCGAGCTCCGGGCATTGCGCCAGCATTTCCAGCGCGATCGTGCCCTGGCCGGCGATGACGGCCGGATCGTCATAGGGATGCACCAGCACCAGGCCCCGCTCGCGGGCGAGCGCATCGGCGGCCTGACGCGCATCCACCAATCCCTCGCCTCGCAGGACCACCTTGGCGCCAAGCGCTTCAGTCCGATCGATTTTGGTGAACGGCGTCGCTGCGGGCATCACGATTGTCGCCGGGATGCCGAGACGGCGCGCGTGATAAGCCACACCTTGGGCGTGGTTGCCCGCCGACATGGCGATGACCCCGGCGCGGCGCTGGCCGTCGTCGAGCGTCAGCAGCTTGTTCAGCGCACCGCGCTCCTTAAAAGACCCGGTCGGGTGCAGGGTCTCCAGTTTCAGAAAAACCTCGCACCCGGTCAGATCCGAGAGCGCCGCCGCCCGGATCGTCGGTGTCGGGCTGACGGCTCCGGCGATCGCCGCCTCGGCGCGACGGACGTCGTCGATGGTCACAGAAAGGGGCTTCATCGCGTCGGCTCCAGAACCAGCGTGTCGACCGCCGGCGCCTGGCCGGGGACCAGCCAATCGAACCGGCGCCAGCGCGTCAGCAGATCGGCAAAATGCGGGGAGAACGGGTTTCCCGACTGCCCGGGTGCCGTGATCATGCGCGAACCGGCCGGCACGGCAAGGTCGGTGATCATGCGAAGCCCGGCGCCGAAGCGCTGCTCGTAAGGGTGCGCTTCGTCGCGGATCGAGCTCGGACCGCGGTTGATCGTGTCGTAGCCACCAGGGGACGGCACGCTGACCCGGACCCAGTCGCGCAGCACCGGGATGCGGCTCAAGACCGGGTTCTGGAATTGCGCGATATGCGCGCGCCCCCACTGCCATTGGGTCATGTCCGATCCATAGGCCTGGCGCAACTCGGCGAGCGCGCTGTCGAGGGCGGCGGCCAGACGCGCATCGCAGTTCTCGCCGGGCTGCTTCTCGCCGGCGCACCACTCCGCATGTCCGGTCAGCACCGCTTCCATGACCTGCGGCTTCAAGTCCCAATAATCCGCCGCGGCGTCGCCAATACGCCCGAACAGCACGTCGTGAGCGAAGGCGCGCAGCCACGCGGTAAACAGCAACGGCTCGACCTTCTCCGCGTCCATGCGGAAATCCCACTCTCGCAGGCGGTCTATCGCCTCGCGGGCCTGATCGTTCGCCGGCGCGATGCGGGTCAGCAGCGGCACCAAACGGCGCGCCATCAGCGACCGCGTATCGGCCTGGATCGCCGCGCTCGCATCAGGCGATTGCCGCGGCGTCATCGCCAGCAATTCCTCGATCCGCTCGGCGCGGTTCGGCAGGTCCCAGTCGCGCGACAGGAAATAGGGGTAGCGGTCGGGCACGATCTTGTTGTTGGCGCTGACAAAATGCCCGGAGGCCGGGTCGGTCGCCTGCGGCAGCTCCGAGAACGGGATAAAGCCGGTCCAGTCATAGGCGCCGGTCCAGCCCGGCACCGGTAGCCAGCCGTCGCCGTTTTTGCGGATTGGAATACGGCCCGGTGCGATGAAGCCTATCGTGCCGCCGGCATCGGCGAAGACGATGTTCTGCTGCGGCGCGACGAAGTTTTCGAGCGCAGCGCGAAAGCCACTCCAATCGCCGGCACGGTCGATGCCCCAAAGCGCCTCGGCGGTACCGTCGTCGGCGCCAAGATAGGTGGTCGCAAGCGCCAACACGTAACCTGATTCGACCGTACCACCTGCCAGAACGTCGGACAGAACCGGACCATGCCGGGTACCGCGCACCGTCATCGTCACAGGCGCGGCGTCGCGTACCGCGATGGTTTCCTCCCGGGCGGCGAATCCGACGCTGCCGTCCGGGGTCACGTAGCGGCCGGAATCGGCTGGATCGAGCTTCTCGATGAATAGATCTTCGATATCGCTGGTGGTCGTCGTGAAGCCCCAGGCGATCCGGTCGTTATGACCCACAACCACCAGAGGGATGCCGGCGGCGGTACCCCCGGCGATTTCGCCGGCGGGGGTCTGGAGGCGAGCCAGATACCAGAAGCCGGGAGCCCCGAAACCGAGATGCGGATCGTTGGCGAGTAGCGGCTTGCCGCTTTCGCTGTGCGCACCGTCAACGACCCAGTTGTTCGAGGCATAGATCGGGCCAACGATTTCCGGGAGTGCCGCGTAGAGCCGATCGAGCGGCAGCCGGCGATAGATCGCGCTCAGCTCGGCCAAGGTCGTTGGGGCGTCTTTCGGGTATTCGGGATAAAGAAACGCCAGATCCTGCGGCGAGACGGTCGCCGCAAGCCGTGCGCGCAGCAACTCGCCGCGATAATTCCCGGCGAGCTGCACATCCATCAGCTTGCCCCAGACGAGGCTGTCAGCGACATGCCAGGGCTCGGGTGTAAAGCGCAGAAGCAGGAATTCGGGCGGCAAGGCACCCCGGCGCCCCGCGAGGAACGCGTTGACTCCCGCGGCATAGGCCTCGAAGCCGCGGCGCACCGCAGGCGACAACAGCGGAATCTCGGCTTCGGCGGCGCGGTAAAGCCCGAGCACCCGCATCTGCCGGTCGGTCGGCAGCGCCTCGGCGCCGAACACCTCGGCGAGGCGTCCCGCCGCGTAGCGCCGCTGCAGCTCCATCTGGAACAGCCGATCCTGGGCGTGGACAAAGCCGAGCCCGAAAGCGGCGTCCTCGTCATTGGCGGCGGAGATCAGGGGCACACCGTCGGCATCGCGTTCGATGCGCACCTCGCCCTTGAGGCCGCGCACTGCGACGGCGCCGTCGAGCTGAGGCAAGGACGAGAGCAGGTAAAGGTAGAGCCCGCCGCCCAGGACCACCAATGTAAGCGCCAAGCTGGCGAGAATACGGCGAATCAATGTTTGGAGCGCTGTAGAGCCCGGCCGTCATTCCGGGGCGTCGCGTAGAGTGGAACTCGGAATACGTCTTCCAGAGGCCTGTGTTGATGGATTCCTGGCCCGGCCCTTCGGACCGTCCCGGAATGACCCGTTTCTTGCGTCTCTATGATGGCCGCGGCTCCGTGGGGCACTCGGTCAGGAAATTCCCAGCTCGCGCAGGATCTTGGCGCGGTCGGCGTCGAGGTCGGGGGCGGGCGCACGGGTCTGGGGGTCGGGGAAGGCCGACAATTTCATCGGATTGCCGGCGAGCCTGAGCGGCCCGGTGACCGGGTCGTCGACCTCGACCAGCATGTTGCGCGCCGCGGTTTGCGGATGTGCCAGCGCTTGCGCGACGTTGTTCACAGGACCGCACGGGATGCCGGCCTTCTCCAGCACCGCGATCCAGTGCTCGGTCGAGCCGGTGCGCAGCACATTCTCGATCTCCACCTTCAGCGCCTGCTGATGCTGGTTGCGCAGCGGGTTGGTCTTGAACAACCGATTGTCGGCGAGATCCGGCCGATTGAGCGCCTGCGCCAGCTTGACGAACAGCCCGTCATTGCCGGCGGCGATGATGACATGGCCGTCTTGCGTAGCGAACGCCTCGAACGGAGTGATCGAGGGGTGGCGCGCACCCATCGGCCCCGGGATCTCGCCGGTTGTCGTATAGCGCATGATTGCGTTTTCGAGGAGCGCCAGCTGGCAGTCGAACAGCGCGACATCCACTTTGGTCGCCTCGCCGGTACGCTCGCGATGTAGAAAGGCGGCGTTGAGCGCGATCGCGGCGTAGAGCCCGCCGGCCAGGTCGCCGACCGAGGTGCCAACCCGCACCAAGGGCCCGTCCGGGATCCCGGTGATGCTCATAATCCCGCCCAGCCCCTGAACGACCATGTCGTAGGAGGGGTAATGCGAATAGGGCCCGGTATGGCCGAAACCAGAAGCGGCGGCGTAGATCAGGCGGGGATAGCGCTGGTGCAGCGTCTCCCAGCCATAGCCGAGCTTTTCCATCGTGCCCGGGCGGAAGTTCTCCACCAGCGCGTCTCCGCGGTCGAGCAGCCGCTCGAAAATCTCGCGGTCGCCCGGCGCCTTGAGATCGAGCACGATCGACTCCTTGCCGCGGTTGACCGAGGCAAAATAGGTCGATTTGTTATTCTTGAACGGGCCGTATTGGCGGGCGTCGTCGCCGGTCCTCGGCGCCTCGACCTTGATGACCCGCGCGCCCAGCTCGGCCAGCAGCAGCGTGCAATAGGGGCCGGCGAGAATGCGCGACAGATCGATGATCGTGATACCGGAAAGCGGCCCGGGCTGTGCCATGCCCTCAATCCTTCTGGGAAACCCACCTGGTGCGGCGAGCGCGAGCGTCAATAGCCCAGACCTGGGCCGCACTGCAATCCGGCCGCGACGCGCGCGTCCGGATCAGGCGGCCGGCGGGCCGCTTATGCCGAGCTGGTCGGCGAGCCGCACCAGTTGCGCGACCCCGGCGGCCTGCATCTTCCGCATGACTTGCCGCCGGTGCATCTTGACGGTCATCTCGCTGACCCCTAGATCGCCGGCGATCTGCTTGTTGAGCCGCCCGGTAACGACCAGCCCCAGCACCTGCCGCTCGCGGGCGGTCAACGTATTGAAGCGCGCGCGCAACTCGGCAAGCCGCATGTCGCCGCGGCGGCGGACCCGATCCTTTTCCAGCGCGGCGCCGACCGCATCGAGCAGGTCTTGGTCGCGGAACGGCTTGGTCAGGAACTCGACCGCGCCCGCCTTCATCGCCCGCACCGACATCGGGATGTCGCCGTAGCCGGTAATAAAGATAATCGGCTGCTCGATGTTCGCCGCCGACAATTCCTGCTGCATATCGAGGCCGCTGCGTCCCGGAAACCGGACATCGAGCACGATGCAGCCAGGCCGGTCCGACCGGTTGCTGTGCAGGAATTCCTGCGGCGAGGAAAACAGCTCCACCTCGAAGCCGACCGAGCGAAACAGATTGTCGAGCGACTTGCGGATGGAAACGTCGTCGTCGATGACGACGATCACGGGCGTCGCGTCGCTCATCGGGTCCAGCTGCCCTGCGGGTTCACTCATATGCCCGGCCATAACGGGCAAACACGGCGTTGAAATCCCGGACTGCCGCGCGAGCACCCTGCGGGTGGGACCAGATTGCACCGATGACGGCGAGGAAATCGGCGCCCGCCTCGACCAGCGGGCCGCAATTTTCCTGGGTGATGCCGCCGATCGCGACGCAGGGCACAACGGTCGTATCCGACCAGTCGTGCAGCACCTCGGGGCTGGCGCGGTGCTTCGCCGCCTTGGTGCCGCTCGGGAAGAACGCGCCGAAGGCGACATAGTCGGCGCCGGCTTCGGCGGCGACGACGGCGCGGTGCCGACTGTCGCCGCAGGTCACCCCGACGATGCGGTCGGGCCCCAGAAGCCGGCGCGCCTCCGGATAAGGCGCGTCCTCGTCGCCGACATGCACCCCGTCGCAATCGAGTTCGGCGGCGAGATCGGGCCGGTCGTTCATGATAAAGGCGACGCCGCGATCCTGCGCGATCGGCTGCAGTATGCGCGTCGCGCGCCGGATCGTGGCATCGTCGACATCCTTGAGGCGCAACTGCAGACAACCGACATCGCCGCCGGCGAGCGCGCCTTCGAGATCCTCGGCGAAACGGTCGGGTTCGAGCGCGGGCGGCGTGATCAGGTAGAGCCTGGTCGTCGCCCGCGTCTCGTTACGCTGTGCCGGAATCAGTCTTTCCCCTGATAGATCTTGATGATGCGGTTCAGCATGTCGAGCGCTTCGGCCTTTGGGCGCTGGAAGGTGTTGCGGCCGATGATCGAGCCGTTGCCGCCGCCGGCATAGACCGCGCGCACCTCGTCGAGGACACCGTCGAGGTCCTTCGCCTCGCCGCCCGAGAAGACGACGATACGGCGCCCGTTGAAGGCAGACTGTACGACGTGGCGGATGCGCGCCGCCGGGGTGGAAATATCGATCTTCTGCGCCTCATAGACCTTCTTTGCGGCGTCCAGCTCGATATGGGCTGTGGGTGGCTTGACCTTGATGATATGCGCGCCGAGCTGAGCCGCGAGTTGGGCGGCGTAGGCGCAGACGTCGATCGCGGTTTCGCCCTCGCGCGAGAGATTGCCGCCGCGCGGATAGGACCAGATCACCACGGCAAGACCGTTCGCCTTGGCCTCGCGCCCCATCTCGGCGATCTCCTCCATCATGTCATAGGCGGCGTCGGAGCCGGGATAGATCGTAAAGCCGATCGCCGACGCGCCGAGCCGCAGCGCGTCCTTGACGCCGGCGGTGACCGCCTGGGTCGCGCCTTCCTTCAGTCGCGACAGGCTGTTGGCACTGTTGGCCTTGAGGATCAGCGGGATCTGCCCGGCATAGCTGCCGGCGCCGGCCTCGATAAAACCGAGCGGCGCGGCATAGGCCGAGAGCCCCGCCTCGATCGCCAGCTGGAAATGATAGTGCGGGTCGTAGGCCGGCGGGTTCGGGGCGAAGCTGCGCGCCGGTCCATGCTCGTTGCCCTGGTCGACCGGCAGAATCAGCACCTTGCCGGTGCCGCCGAGCTTTCCGTGCATCAGGATGCGGGCGATGTTCGTCTTGGTCCCGGGGTTGTCGCTCTCGTAATGGCTAAGGATCTTCTGGACCTGGCCGTTGATCTTCATCGCTGGGTTCCTCCTGGCGGCGGGTCGTTGGCCGCATTTTTAGCAAAAGGGCCGGACGCGCGACAGTCCCCCGCAAAGGCCGCGCATCGAAGGGCGGGCTGTGAAACTGTGAAACCGTGTCACAGTTTCTGGCGACCTTTCCGGCAGCTTGATTCCGAAGCTTTGGGGCCAGCGGCGAAATTCCCTCAGAACAGGGAATTTCGCGCGATTTAATAGGGAATTTGCGCCCACCATCCCCTCGCCCCGCCATCCCCGAGATGTAGGTTCACGGTACGTTCGATACAAGCCAAGGCGGCGACATACTCCCTCTCCGCCCTGACGGGGCGGGAGAGGGAAGCGGGGGGCTACCCCGCCTTGCGCGCTTCCTCGAAGGTCGTCACCCATTTGTGGTAGCGCCCGGCGATGTCGTCGACCGCTTGCTCGCGGGTGATCTTCTTGTCGCGTAGGCCGGAGAGCGCGTCCCAAAACGATGTGCGGCCGACGGCGAAGCCGATATAGGCCGGCAGCGGCGCCGCCGCCTTCAGCCAATGGATGATGCCGGCCTCGTTGGAGCCGCGGCCCAACAGGATGCAGCCGACCTTGCCGCGGCCGTCGCGCTGCGCCGCCGCCGCCACCGCGGCGGCATCCTCGCGCCGGTCGAGCCCCTCGATCTTCCACACATCCGGCTCGACCCCGTAGCCCTGCAATTCCTTGATCGCCGAGATCATCAGCGAGGGGCGCAGATCGTGGTCGAATAGGTGCTGGTCGCCTTCGAGGCGGTCGTGCTGGTCCTTGGTCATCGGCACCAGCAGCTCGAACATGAATTTCTGGCCTTGGCTGTGCGCGTAGTCACCAAGGTCCTTGAGCCGCGCCGCCTGGCGCCGGTTCATCGCCTCGTCGTCTTCCGGGTTGTAGCGCACCAGCGCCTTGACGAAGCTCGGCTTGAACTCGGCAATGTGCTCGCGCCACTTGTCGCCATATTCGAAATTGAACTCGTTCTGGCCGCTTTTCTCGACCGGTGCGGCGGTGACGTAGCCCTGGGCGCGTGCGTCGCGCAGGATCTCGGCGCCGAACTGCTCGTCGACGAGAATACCGGCCGCCTCGCGCGGCACGCCGCGGGAGAGCGCCGCCTTCAGCCCGTCATAGACGACCTTCTTGCTGGCCGCGACGGTCGCGGTCTGCTCCGGGGAGAGCGGGGCATTGAAGCCGAACAGCCCCTTCTCAAACGAGGCGCGATGATCGAACGGCAAGATGTAGAGCGGCCGGTCGTATCCGATTTCCATGCGAAGTCTCCCTTGTAACGGTTTGCCGGCCATGCCGGTTGCGGCGGCGGCGTTCGGTAGAAGCGCCGCTGGAATAGGATAGGCCTTCTACTTTTAGCAAAATCATGTGCCGGAAGCGAGAACGTCAGCGCAGCGCCGGCGCAGGGTCTCGCTGTCGGCGAAGAACAGCGCGCCGAGATCGAGCACGGGCTCGGGGCGGGTCGTAAGCAACAATGCGCCACGCTGCCCGGCGATGTCGGCGAGGCGCGCGGCGACATCGGCGCGCCCGGTGAAGACCACGCCCTCAATCCCGGCGCGGATCGCCCCCATCGCCGCACCGGCATCGTCACCGCAATCGAGGCGCCCGGTCCAAGCAGCCGCCGGGACGGCCGCGCGCGCGGCGGCGAGGAGGGCGCCAAACCAGCCCGGTCCGGCGTAGATGCCGGCATCGGGGGCGCTGGCGATCACGATTGCTCGATTTTGCTCGGCCGCCGCGGTCAGCGCGGCGATGGCGTGCGCCAGCGAATGGACGACAATAACAGGAGGAAGACTGCGCTCAGGCACCGAAGCTGCTCAGAAAGCCCCTCTCCGCCCTTCAGGGGGGAGAGGGAGGGGCCCGCGCCGAAGGCGGGGGAGGGTGAGGCAGGTATCGGCAACCGCTCTGGAAGCCCCCAACTCACCCCGGCCCTCTCCGCCCCCGGGGGCGGAGAGGGGGATTTGCGCCGAGGCAGCCCTCACCCCATCGGGACTTTCTTGAAGTGCTTCGACAACGCCAGCCCTTGGCGCTGATAGGAGGAGCCGATCGTCCCGCCATAGAGCCGGTCCGGCCGCGCGATCAGCGGCTCGTAGATCATCCGGCCGACCACCTGGCCGTGCTCGATCAGAAACGGCACCTCGTGCGAGCGCACTTCCAGAACGCCGCGGCTGCCCGTGCCCTCCGCCTCGGCCGAGCCGAAGCCGGGATCGAAGAACCCGGCGTAATGCACCCGGAACTCGCCGACCGTGGCGTCGTAAGGCACCATCTCGGCGGCATGGTCGGGCGGCACCACCACCGCCTCGCGCGTCGCCAGGATGTAGAAATCGTAAGGGTCGAGCACCACGCCGTCCGGCCCCTTCGGGCCGCGATGCGGGTAGACCGGCTCCCAGAAATCGCGCGGGTCGTAATAATCGATGCGGTCGACATCGATCAAATCGGTGTGCCGACGCGCCTTGTAGCCGACGATGCCGCCGGAGCGCTCGCCTGACACGTCGGCGGTGAAGGCGAGGCCGTTCCTGATCGCGCCCGCCTCCGCATCTCCATCCGCGGGCGTCTCGACCAGCGGCGTCTCGGCATGCAGGCGCCGCAGCGCGGTGTCGCGGAACAAGGGCGAGCCGCGCCGCACCCTGAGCTGTACCAGGCGCGAGCCGGTGCGCACCAGGATGCTGAACGCGCGCGGGCTGATCTCGGCGTAGAGAGGCCCTTTGTAGCCCTCGCGGATGCGGTCGAACTCGACGCCGTAATCGGTGATGACGCGGGCGAACACGTCGAGCCGGCCGATCGAGCTTTTCGGGTTGGCGAGCGCCGACATCCGTTTCCTGAGCGCCAGCGATTCGATCAGCGGCACGATGTAGACGCAGTCTTTTTCCAGGACCGCGCCCTCCTGGAGGTCGATGCGGTGCATCGAGAGGAGGTCGAGCTTGTCGCGCACCGTGTCGCGCGAGCCCGGCAGAAAACTCGCCCGCACCCGGTAGGCAACCTCGCCCAGGCGCAGATCGAGGCTTGCCGGCTGGATCTGATCGTCGCCGATCGGCGCGGCCGCGACGATCTCGTGCGCGTGCCCGACCGCGGCGCGCAGCAGCTGCGACGGCAACAGCCCGGTCGAGCGTTCGCCCTCGGGCATCGGCAACAGCGTCTCCGCCTGCGCCAAGGTCATTCCGGCAAAATCCTCCGCCTTTGGACGGGCCGTTGTTCTAAGCCATGCCGCGTCGGGCGGAAATAGCGAGAAAAGCCCGATATCGTTACACTGAGTTGAGCCGAAGAGCCTGCCCAAGGAGCAATTATGCCAACCGATACCAACGCCCTGATCAAGAAACTTGAGAGTTTGCCGGCTGAACGCATCGCCGAGATCGAGGATTTCGTCGATTTTATCCGCTTGCGCGAGCAAGCGCGGGCGATGACTCGCGCTGCGGCGGGGGCGAGCGCCCCGGCTTTCGCCGCGATCTGGAATAATGCGGAGGACGACGCGTACGATGCCCTTTGATTTCGGCGATGTCGTCTTGGTGCCCTTCCCGTTTACGAGCCAGACCGCTTCGAAGAAGCGGCGCGCAGTTGTAGTCGGCAACGCGGCCTATAACACTACCCGGCCAGACCTGATCGTAATGGCGATAACCAGTCAGTTTCGACCGACCCCGGGATAGGCGAGACATGGGTCGGCCAGTGGCACGCAGCAGGTCTTCTCAAGCCCTCTGCGATCAAGCCGGTGTTTGCGACCCTGGAACAAAGCCTCGTGCTTCGCCCGCTTGGTAGCCTTGATGCCGACCATCAGGCATCGCTGAGGAATGCGATCGCCGAGGTCATCGGCTAGAGTAGTAGTTCCGAAGGCCGTTTCTTGCCGCCCCCGCTCGCCGGCCGATAATTTGACCCCCATATTAGCGGTGGTTGGGGCGCCCTGTGGGAGGCGAGGCATGGAGATCCGCGAGGGGTTCATCGGGGCGATCGGCAACACCCCGCTCATCAAGTTGCGCCGCGCCTCCGAGCTGACCGGCTGCAACATCCTCGGCAAGGCCGAGTTCCTGAACCCCGGCGGGTCGGTCAAGGACCGGGCCGCGCTCTACATCGTCAAGGACGCCGAGGAGCGCGGCCTCTTGAGTCCCGGCGGCGTCATCGTCGAGGGCACCGCCGGCAACACCGGGATCGGCCTTGCCCTCGTCGGCAATGCCCGCGGCTACCGCACCGTCATCGTCATGCCGGAGACGCAGAGCCAGGAAAAGAAGGACATGCTGCTGCTCTGCGGCGCCGATCTGCGGCTCGTCCCGGCGGCGCCCTACAGCAACCTGAACAATTACGTGCGCTATTCGGGTCGCCTCGCCGAGGAGATCGCCGCCCAGGAGCCGAACGGCGCGATCTGGGCCAACCAATTCGACAACCTCGCCAACCGCCGCGGCCAGTACGAGACGACCGGCCCCGAGATCTGGGCCCAGACCGACGGCAAGGTCGACGGTTTCGTCTGCTCGGTCGGCACCGGCGGCACGCTGTCCGGGGTCGGCATCGCGCTCAAGGAGCGCAACCCCAAGGTCAGGATCTCTCTCGCCGACCCGATGGGCTCGGGCATCTACGGCTGGTATGCGCGCAGCGAATTCAAGCCCGAGGGAAACTCGATCACCGAGGGCATCGGCAACAACCGCGAGACCAAGAACCTCGAAGGCTTCCGCCCCGACGGGCAATATCAGATCACCGACGAAGAGATGCTGCCGGTCCTGTTCAATCTGATCGAGGAGGAGGGGCTGATCCTCGGCGGCTCGACCGGCATCAATGTCTGCGGCGCGATCCGTCTCGCGCACGAGCTGGGGCCCGGCCATACGATCGTGACGATCCTTGCCGATTACGGCACGCGCTATCAGTCGAAGCTTTACAACCCGGCCTTCCTGCGCGAGCGCTCGCTGCCGATCCCGCCCTGGCTCGAGCGTCGCCCGGAGCCGACGGACAACAGCCTATGACCGAGCTTTTGTTCCGCGACGACGGCTATCTCCCCTCCTGCGCGGCTCGGGTCGTGGCGGTGGACCAGCGCGGCATCCGCCTCGATCGCACCGTCTTCTATCCGACCGGCGGCGGCCAGCCCGGCGACACCGGACGCCTGCGCCTCGCTTCGGGCGCGGAAGTTCCGATTGTCGACACGGTCAGGGGCGATGCGCCGGACGAGGTGATCCACGTCCCGGCGCCGGGCGCCACTCTGCCCGAGACGGGCGTCGAGGTCACCGCCGAGATCGACTGGGAGCGGCGGCACCGACTGATGCGGATGCACACCTGCCTGCACCTGTTATGTGCCGTGGTGCCGGGCGCGGTGACCGGCGGTCAGGTGTCGGACGGGCGCGGCCGGCTCGATTTCGACGTGCCCGGCTCGAGCCTCGACAAGGCGGCGATCGAGGCCGGGCTCAACGCGTTGATCGCGGCGGGCCATTCGGTCGGCCCGCGCTGGATCAGCGAGGAAGAGCTGGCGGCGAAGCCCGAACTGGTGCGGACGATGTCGGTCAAGCCGCCCTCCGGCGCCGGCCGGGTGCGGGTCATCGACATCGCCGGGGCAAACGGACCTGTCGATCTGCAGCCCTGCGGCGGCACGCACATACGCAACACTGCCGAGATCGGCCCGGTCGTGCTCGGCAAGATCGAGAACAAGGGCCGGCAGAACCGCCGGATCAATATCGCCTTTGCGGAGTAGCGCGATGCCCTATGCCCGCCCAGAGGCGCTGGTCACCACCGGTTGGCTCGCTGCGCATTTGTCGGATCCGCATGTCCGTGTCCTCGACGCCTCGTTCAAGCAGCCGGGGGTCACACCGACGGCGCGCGAGGATTACGACAGCGGCCATATCCCCGGCGCGGTGTTCTTCGACATCGACGACGTCGCCGAGCCGGGCACCACCCTGCCGCACATGATTCCGTCGGCCGAGCGGTTCGCGCAGAAGATGGCGGAGCGCGGGATCGGCAACGACGACCGGGTCGTCGTCTACGACACGGTCGGCCTGTCCTCGGCCGGCCGCGCCTGGTGGATGCTGCGCCTCTACGGCCACGACAATGTCGCGCTGCTGGATGGCGGGTTGCCGAAATGGAAGGCGGAGGGACGGCCGCTGGAGGTCAGCCCGCCGGTCATCCCGCAACGCCGGTTCACCGCCCGTTTCCGGCCGGAGCTGGTGCGCGGCAAGGCAGCGATCCGAGCCAATATCGCAGGGCGCGCGGAGCAGGTGGTCGATGCTCGCGCCGCCGGCCGCTTCGAGGGCACCGCCGAGGAAACCTGGCCGGGGCGACGGCGCGGCCATATCCCCGGCAGCCTTAACCTGCCGTTCGATCGGGTCACCGATCCGCAGAGCCGGACCGTGAGGAGTGCCGCGGAATTGCGGGGGTTGTTCGCCGAAGCCGGGGTCGCGCTCGACCGGCCGGTGGTGACCAGCTGCGGCTCGGGGGTCACCGCCTGCGCGGTGGCGTTCGCGGCGCACCTGCTCGGTCACCCCGGCGCGGCGGTCTATGACGGTTCCTGGGCGGAATGGGGGCTGCCGGGCGACACGCCGGTGGAGACTGGCTCGGCCAAGCAGTGACCCGTTCGGCCCGCAGGGCGACGATCGACGACGTCATCACCTATCTGGAGATGCACGAGCGGCCGAGCGGGCCGCGCATCCCGGCGCCCTTCGCCAAGCTCGCGCTGATGCGGGCCGAGGCCTGCACGCTCTCGTTCTACCGCTATCTCTACGAGACGGTCGGCACGCCGTGGCTGTGGTACGAGCGCCGCTTGCTTGACGACGAGGCGCTCGCGGCCGAGCTTGGGAAGCCGACGACGGAGATCTTCGTGCTGTATGTCGGTGGGGTGCCGGCCGGCTATTTCGAGCTGGACGCGGCGGCGGTACGCGAAACGGAGCTGCGCTATTTCGGCCTCATCCCCGAGTTTATCGGGCGCCGGCTTGGCCCGTTTCTGCTGCAGGCCGCGATCGACCAAGCCTGGTTGCGGCCGATCCAGCGGTTATGGGTCCACACCCGGACCTTTGACCACCCGAAGGCGCTCGGCCTCTATCAGCGCGGGGGTTTTGTCGTTTACGCCCGCCAGCCGGTGCGTTTCGAGGACCCGCGGCTGCAAGGGATCCTGCCACGCTCGCTGCGTCATCCCCGCCTGCCGCCGCTCGAGGCTGAACAGTAAACCTCGAGCGGCTTCTTGCGGCCCCCTGGCTTCCCCCAGCGGAAGGCTTGGATTAAGGCTTGCGGGCGACGTACTGGGCACGGGCGAGCGTGCGCAGCCGCGCCAGCCGATCGCGGACGCTGAGCGGGCCTTCGCCGCGCAACACGGCCGTCTGCACCTTGCCGCCGGCTGCGTTGCCGCGCTTGCCGACGACCATGTCGCCCTTCTTATCAAACTGCACTCGCCGGTTGGCGACCAGCAGGGTGACGAGCTTGGGATGATCGAGATCCCAGTTGCGCACCGGCCCGCTGTCGATATGCATAAAGCTCGATTGCGGGTACCAGCCGACCCCGCCGCGCTGCATCGTTCGCGCCGCCTTCATCGCTGCTTCGAGCTTGTCGCCGAAATGCACGTCGAGCGCGCGGCCATACATGTGTTGGCTGTTCTCGGCGGCGCCGAAACCGGTGCGCGCGAGCATCGCATTTGTTTCCGGCGTGCGGTAACCGGACAGAATTGTGGCTTTCTCCTGTCCGACCGCTTGCATGACGCCGGAAAGGAAATCCAGGACCGCAACATCAATCCCGATCTTCTGATCGGCACGGAAGTCGCGCAGGAACACAGAAAGTTCTTCCATTACCCTCGGGATCGGACCGTTATCGTCCCGGTAAAGGCCGCTGAAGGTTTCGCCCGTGTGTGGGTTCGTCAGGTTGAGCCGGTGCGGCTGCGGCGGTGGCAAGGGAACGGCACGGACCATTTTGGGCAGGACAACCGTGCCGGCGATCAAAGACAGAAAAAGCCGTCGATTCATCGTCCTCGATTAAGAAGTTGGGGATGAGCTCGTTCGTTCGGCTCTAATGAGAGTCGAGTTATGTAACGAAGCGTCACAGAACGAAACAGTCTATAACCGCTTCGCAACAGAATGTGAAGCCGGTAAACCCACCGCTCGGTCGATTTTTACAGCAATGGAGAAGATCAGAAACGTCTTAATAGGCGTTCTATATAGTCTAGTTCAATTGTTGGGCGAGAACGCTCGCCGGCCCGGCGCCGCAATTCGTCCAGGATTTCCCGGGATTTCTGCAGGATGCTTTGATCCGGGATCTTCACGTCGCCGAGATCGTAGGTCCCGTTGTTTGAAAGGGGCCGGCCGAATGGATCCCGCTCGACCCGGTCGCCGGCGCCGCGGTCGGTGGCCCCCATCTCGCCCTCGTTCGGCTGGCCCCAGCCTTGGCCGAGGCGTTGCTGCAATTGCTGGGCAAAATCCCGCGCTGCCTGCTGCAGCTGATCGAGCGCTTCGGTCTGCGGGCCGATCGCATCGCCGGGCTGGCCGTGCTGCAACGCTCCGGTGGCATCGCGCATCGCTCGTTCGGCCCGGCCGAACGGATCGGGGATGTCGCCCATGCCGTCGCCGAGCTGGCGCATCATCTCGCCCAGCATGCGGCGCAGCCCTTCCTGCTGCCCGGCGGCGTCGCCCATTTCGCCATTCTGGCCCGAGGCGTCCTGATCCTCGCCCGGCTGTTGTCCGCCCGGCTGCTGTCCGCGCTGCTGACCACCGCGCTGCTGCTGGTCCTGCTGGCGCTGGGCGCGGAAGCTGCGGTCAAGCAGCTGCTGTTGGCGCCGCATCATGTCTTGCAGCCCTCGCATCATCTGCTGCGCCTGGTTGGCGCCGCGCTGCTGCATCTGCCCGGGCTGGGCGGTGCGTAGGTTTTCGAGCATGTTCTGCAACTGCGACAGCAGCTCGCGAGCCTGGTCGCGCGCCCCGCTTTGAGCCAGTTCGCGGGCCCGGTCGAGCATGCGCTGAAGGTCGCGGCCGGTGATGACCTGCGACGGATCGACCGGCTGGGCGTTCTGTTCGGGGTGCTGCTGCATCTCCTGCGCAAGCGCCTGCAGATAGCGGTCAAGCGCCTCGCGCAGCTCGCTCATCAGTTTTTCGATTTCGGCTTCGGGGGCGCCTTTGGCGAGGGCGTCTTGGAGCTGCTGCTGCAGCCGGCGCAGATCGCGCTCGGCCATGGACATGCGGCCGTCCTCGATGTGCAGCGCCGTATCCCACAGCAGCTGCTCGACAGCGGCGATCGAGTCCTTGTCCGTCTCCTGGCGCAGCCGCTGTTGCGAGACCCGCAGCGCGAGATAGACGACCGCGTCGTCGCCGTAGAGCACTGGCCGCTTGTTGAGATCGCCGAGGATCTCGGCGACCGCCTCGGCCGAGGCGGGATCCTTGGCCAGCTCCTTGCGCTGATCGATGATGGCGCGCGCAATCGGATTATTGAAGGCGCGCTCGGGTAGCGTCATCTGCACCGGCTCGCTCTCGCCGGTCTGGCCGAGCGCGTCGGTGGCGACCAGCCGGATCTCGACCGGCAGGCCGGCCCAGGGATGCGGCGATAGATCGTGGTAGCTCGTTCCTTGCGCGTCCTTCAGATGTAGCCCCGGCAACGGCAGGTCGAGCTCGATTTTCTCGTCGGGGTTGCCGCCGACCTTGGATGCATCCGGACGCCGGATCACCGCCTTGACGGTCTCGACCCCGTAATCGTCCCCGGCATGGTAATCGAGGCGCAACGCCGCGCGCGGCGTGCCCTTCGGCGGCTCCGCAAAGGCGGTCGTCGGCGGTTGGTCGGGGATAACCTCGATCGGCCAGCGGCCGAGCGTGCTGCCGCCCTGCGTCAAGGCAAGCATTTTGCCGCTCGACAGCGTCGCCTCGGTGCGGAAATTCTGCTTGTCGACCGCCTCGAAATCGCGCGCTTCACCGTCGATCGCGAGGCGCGGCACAGAGCCGCCGCCATGCACCTGGGCGAGAAGCGTGCTGCCGCTCGGCACTCGCACAGGCCCTGTCTCACCCGCGCGCAGGAATTGTGGCGCGAGCCCGGTATAGTCCGGCGGCGTCAGCCAGAGATCGAAGCTCGTCGCGACCGCCGGCGGACCGCTCTCGAAGCTGGGCAGCAGCGCACGCGCCACCCGGTCATGCCAATCGGCGCCGCTGTCGATGACCGCGAGCAGCAGCAGGATCACCAGCACCGAGCGCACGCCCCAGGGATCCCGCCGCGCCAGCCCGGCGACCGGCCAGCCGACGCGCAGGCGCCGCGCCGCCGCCGCCATCCGCTGCTGATGCGCCGCCCACAGCACCGCCGCGTCGCTGTCGAGTGGGGCGCTGGGGCGATCGGCGAGCGCTTCCAGCGGGCGATGCGCCAAACCGCTCGACTGTTCGATACGGCGCCGCGCCGCGATGTTGTCGGGCGATGGCGCGGAGCCGAAGGCGGTGCGCCAGCCCCAGAATAGGGCGCCGGCAAGCGTGATCGCGAAAGCCGCGAGCACGCCAGCGTGGAGCGCGCCGGGCAGCAGCGGCAACACATCGAACAGCGCCAGCACGGCAAAGACGCCGAGGACGCAAAGGGCTGGCCAGGCCGCCGGCCACAGCCGTTCCCAGACCAGCGCGGCGCGGGCCAGCCGCAGGCGTGCCGAGAGCAAGCGCCCGTGTTGCGATGGGCTGGGGGCGGGCAACTCGGTCATGCGATACCCCGCTTTCGCACCGGCTCCTCGATTGGATCGTCGAGCCAGCCGGGAATGGCGTCCATCGCCAGCATCGCGTCGTAGCTCGGCCGCTCGCGGATCACGGCAAACCGGCCGCCGGCGACCAAAACCTCGGGCACCAGCGGGCGGGAATTGTAGGTCGAGCTCATCACTGCGCCGTATGCCCCCGCAGTTGTGAACGCGACGAGGTCGCCCTCGATGAGGGGCGGCAGGTCGCGATCGACAGCGAAGGTGTCGCCCGTCTCGCAGACCGGCCCGACGACATCGGCCGGGCTCAGCACGGCACCCGCCGCCGGCAGGCGGACCGGGACGATGTCGTGCCAAGCCTCATACAACGCCGGCCTGATCAGGTCGTTCATCGCCGCGTCGAGGATGACGAACCGTTTGC
Source organism: Allostellaceae bacterium (assembly GCA_036008175.1). Lineage (GTDB taxonomy): Bacteria > Pseudomonadota > Alphaproteobacteria > ATCC43930 > CGMCC-115725 > DATARH01. The sequence goes on along the minus strand of DASYOB010000125.1, from coordinate 28,265 downwards.
TGGCGCCTTCCTTGACGCAAACCACCTTGGCAATCATCAACCCGGCCGGGCCGCACAACAGGCGTCCGGGCTCGAAGGCGAGATCGAGATCGAGCGGCCCGAACGCCTCGCGTACCAGCGCCGCATAGGCGGCCGGCTCCGGCGCGTTCTCTGCGTGGTAGCGGATGCCGATACCGCCGCCGAGGTCGAGCCCGCGTACTTCGAACCCGTCCGCGCGCAATTCCATCACCAGCTCGGCCAGCCGGGCGAAGGCCTTGCGGTACGGCTCGAGATCGACGAGTTGCGAACCGATATGCATCGCCAAACCGACCGGCTCGACCCCAGGCAGCTCGGTTGCCAGGCTGTATGCTTCAAATGCTTCCTCCAGATCGATGCCGAATTTGTTTTCCTTCTTGCCGGTCGCGATCTTGGCGTGGGTCAGCGCGTCGATATCGGGGTTGACGCGGATGGCGATCCGCGCCCTCTCGCCGCGGGCCGCCGCGATGTCGCTGAGGTGCCGCAGCTCCGGCACGGACTCGACATTGATCTGGTGGATGCCGGCGGCGAGCGCCGCTTCCAGCTCGGCGCGGGTCTTGCCGACCCCGGAAAAGACGATGCGCTCCCGCGGGATTCCGGCGGCGAGCGCGCGCAGCAGTTCGCCTTCCGAGACGACGTCGGCGCCGGCGCCGAGCCTGGCGAAGACCCGCAGCACGGCCAGGTTCGAATTGGCCTTGACGGCGAAGCAGATCAGCGGCCGTTCCGGCGCGAACGCCGCGGCAAAGCTGCGGTAGCGCGCCTCGAGCGCGCCGGCCGAGTAGAGATAGAACGGGGTGCCGACGCTGTCGGCGATGCGCGCCACCGCCACCGCTTCAGCATGGAGCTCGCCGCTGCGGTAAGGGAAATGCTCACTCACTTGGATAGGACCTGGGATAGGTATTCGGCTCGTCCGGAGGCGGTAGCGGATTGCCTTTCTTGCCGCAGCCGGCGAGCGCCGCCACCAGGAGCAACAGGATCAGAGCTGGCGTGAGGCGGCGCATCGTAGCGGCCGCTGCATCTTTGCGGTGCGTGCTTCGAGACGCGCCTCCCGCGCTCCTCAGCATGACGGATTCCCTTGATGACAGCGAAATCCCCGTCATCCTGAGGAGGCCGCGAAGCGGCCGTCTCGAAGGACGCGCGAGGCTAATCCAGCTAAAGCAGCTCATGCGAGATACCGCTGACGGGCGGTGGCGATGGCTTCCTGCACCCGCTTGGGGGCGGTGCCGCCGAGGCTGGCGCGGCTGGCCACCGAGCGATCCACATCGAGCACGGCATACACCGCGTCGGTGATCGCCGGCTCGACCGCCTGCATCTCGGCGAGCGGCAGCTCGGGCAAGGCGCGGCCTTGCGCCTCGGCACGCTTGACGATCTCGCCGGTCACATGATGTGCGCGCCGGAACGGCAGCCCCAGTTCGCGCACGAGCCAGTCGGCAAGATCGGTGGCGGTGCTGAACCCGCGCGCCGCCGCTCCGCGCATCCGCTCGCGATTGGGCTGCATATCGCGCACCATTCCAGATGTTGCGGCTAGACACAATTCGAGCGAGTCGGCCGCCTCGAACACCGGCACCTTGTCCTCCTGCATATCCTTTTGATAGGCCAGCGGCAGGCCCTTCATCACCGTCAGAAGTGCAAGGAGCGCGCCGTTCAGCCGCCCGGTCTTGGCCCGCACCAGCTCGGCGGCGTCGGGGTTGCGCTTTTGCGGCATGATCGAGCTGCCGGTGGTGAAGGCGTCGCTCAGGCGGATGAAACCGAAGGCCTCGCTCATCCAGAGCACGATTTCCTCGGCGAAGCGCGAGAGATGCGTCCCGGCGAGCGCTGCGGCGGCGAGAAATTCGATCGCGAAGTCGCGATCCGAGACAGCATCGAGCGAGTTGGCGGCGGGTCTCTCGAAACCGAGCGCCGCGGCCGTGGCCTCTCGGTCGATCGGAAACGCCGTGCCGGCGAGCGCGGCGGCGCCCAGCGGACATTCGTTCAGCCGCCTGCGGCAATCGGCGAGGCGGCCGCGGTCGCGCCCGATCATCTCGACATAGGCCATCAGGTGATGGCCAAAGGTCACCGGCTGCGCGATCTGCAGATGGGTGAAGCCGGGCATTACCGTGTCCGCATGTGCTTCGGCCTGGTCGAGCAGTGCCGCTTGCAGATCCCGCATCGCGGCGTCGAGCCGGTCGATCGCGCCGCGTACCCAGAGCCGGAAGTCGGTCGCCACCTGATCGTTGCGCGAGCGGGCGGTATGCAGCCGACCTGCGACGGGCCCGACCAGCTCGGCGAGACGCGCCTCGATGTTGAGATGGATATCCTCGTTCGCCTCGCTGAACGCGAACGCGCCGCTGTCGATCTCCTGCCGGATTTGCTCTAGACCCCCGGCGATCGCGGCGCCATCCTCTAGTGTCACGATGTTTTGCGCGACCAGCATGGCGCAATGCGCCTTGGATCCGGCGATGTCCTCGGCGTAGAGCCGCTTGTCGAAATCGATCGAGGTGTTGATGCGGCGCATGATCCCGGCCGGGCCGCGCTCGAAGCGGCCGCCCCACATCGTGTTCGCCTGGCTGTCTGCCTGGCTCTGGGCTTTGTCGGCTCGGTTCGGCACCGTCGGGGTCGTGCTCCTGCTCGCGCTCTCGGCCGCCACCGCGGCGACCGACGAAGACGACGTCAAGCCCGGCAAGTTTATCCCGGCCTCGCCGCCGCAGCCAGCGCCGCAGGTTTCCTTCGAGGATCTGACCGGCGCGTCGACGAGCCCTGCCGATTTCAAAGGCAAGCTGCTGGTCCTCAATCTATGGGCCACCTGGTGCGAGCCCTGCCTCGAGGAGATGCCGTCGCTCGAGCAGCTGCAGAAAAACCTGCCCGACAAGCTGGTGGTAATGGCGATATCCGAGGACCGCGGCGGGGCGAAGATCGTAGCCCCCTTTGTCGAAAAGCTGGGGCTCAAGAAGGTCAAGATCTACTTCGACCCGAAGAGCACGGTTGGTCACGCGTTTGGTATGCGCGGGCTGCCGACCAGCATTGTCATCGGTCCGGACGGCAACGTGCTCGGGCGCGTCGAGGGCGCCGCCGACTGGGATTCGGTGGAAATGTACGCCGTGCTGAAGCCGATGCTGCCGAAAGGCGCGCCCGGAGACACGCTCAAACACGCGGCCAATCAGTAAACCCAATCGGTGACACCAGCTAGGCTCCCGGTGGCGGCCACACCCGGAGCCGATAAGGGCAGCCTCGGGCCGCTGTGGTGAGATCACCCGTCGCGCCGTGACCCGAGCAGTCGCATCGCTTCGCATTGTGGCACTAGCGGTCTTCCGCAGGGCGGGCGAAGAAGCGGTCCCCCGCAGAGTCGCCCAAGTCGATAAGCCCTCGGTGCGCCGACCACGAGACGTGTCGCCTCCCGCTCCGAAGTCCTAATGCGGCCTTCGATAATGCGGTACCGACCGGCTCATATTGCCCTTGAGCCGACATCATTTCGCATTCTCACTGTTCGCCCGGAGCCTCGTTCCGATTTGCAAGGGTTAGGGGTATTCAACTGTCCTGCCATCGAACGGCGTGGCCGTTTCTGCGGTCAGTCTCGTTGCGACGACAAAGGCGACAAGCGCGCCGCCGACACACAAAAGCATTGCCGTAATGAAGGGGGTAAGGGTGGCGTCATACGCGAGAGCCAAAGCCGCGCCGCTGACACCAGCGAAGGCGTATTGCAGGACACCCAGCAACGATGAGACTGACCCGACTTTTCTGTTCGGCTGGTATTCAAACCCCGGACTCTAGACTGATAACTCTCCTGTGTGGCTCGTATAGACTGTTATGCCATTGCCATCAGGATCGGCCAACTCGAAGTAATAGTGACCGAAAAATTGATCTTGAGCAATTGCATCTACCGACAATCCCTTTTCCATTAGAGCTATCTTATATAGTTCCAGATCACTCCTAGATTTGCCGTCAATCATCAAATCGAGTCGTTCACTAAAAGAAGCGCCGCGCTGGCCAAGATGGCTAGAACTTAGTGAAAATGGCAATTCATCATTTTTATTAAAAAGTAAAATGTGTGTTCCACCTCGCAATTCGATGATCGCTAAATCGGGAAATATCCCAAATGGACGCAGGCCCAATTTTGTATAAAATTGATAACTAATATTAATATCATTAACCTGCATGACAAAATGTCCGAAGGCTGCTGCGGGTAGATTGTTGTTCATATTTCTAATAATCCTCTTCAAGATATTGAGTTTTCGCTGGTTGATACAGATCGATCGCCATCGCATCGAAGGCGGTGATGACACCTAGGATCACAATCAGCGGCAGCATGCGGGGGCGGTGTCCGTCGGGGTTCATGCAGTCCTCGCTTGGCGATAAACGGAGAGACCAGCTTCCACGGCGCACACCGTCGTGGTAATCCGACCAATCAGTCGGAAATAGTTATGCGACTGGACAGTCGGAAAAGCAAGGGACTAAATTTGACGCGGAAAAAGGAGATTGATCGGGATCGGATACTGGATGCCGCCGACAGCGTGATCCTCGAATCCGGAGGCCGAAATTTCACGCTCGATGCCGTCGCCGCGCGGGCAGGCATCAGCAAGGGCGGTCTCGTCTACAGCTTCGCGACTAAGGACGGGCTGGTCCGCGCGGCGTTGGAGCGGGAAGTAACGCGCTTTCAAGAGGCGGTCGACCGGCGGCTCGGCGGCAAGCCGGTCAGCCCTTTCGAACTGGTCCTCGCCCACATCGAGGAAGCGCTCGATGAGGATGACGCCGCGACGCGCAAGGCGGCTTTCCTCGTAACCGCGTTGGTGCACGCCCCCGATATGATGGAACCAGCGCGACGGTATTATCGCGCGCTGCTCGATCCGCTCCTGTCTGATTCTGGCGACGCCCATGGCGTTCGTCACGCCCTGCTTGCCGTTGAGGGAATTTTCCTGCTCCGAGGACTAGGCTTCGTCGAGGTCTCGGCGGAGGAGCACAAATCCGTTCTGCTCCACGCGCGAGACATCGTCGCCGGGGTTCTGGCCGGAGGTTGAGCGCCGTGAGGCCGAACATCCGAATTAGGTCGGAGGCCGCCCCTGCGCGTGCATAATTCTTGATCTCTGCACACGGCAGCTTTCGGCGGATTTCGTTGAAAAACTCCAGGCCGAACTAATTCGGACGCCTCTCACGTAACAATGATTCAATCAGAATGGACACAGTGAATTATTGATGCTGGGGCCAGCCCGGACACGATTGAATATTACTTACGAATTTTGATCGTGGACTTTTCAACGAAATCACCGGATTGCGGGCCTTCGCCGATGCCCGGGCCAATGGCGAGGTTGCGCCTGATTGGAGGCGTGTGAGGGCGCAGGACGGGCGCAGCGGCAAGGAGGGATCGGATATCGGAATGCGACGGAGCGAGCTGGCTTCACAGTCAGCTGCATAAATTTTGATTTTTGCATCGGCGCGAACCGCATAGAGCGACTTGCGTAAGCGCCATTATGACCGAATTTTTCAGGTATTCCCCAAGTTGCTACGTTAAGATTTCAGTCATCGGGCCCGCCAAGGCGCTTTTTACCGGATTCCGGCCGGCTCGGTACCCACGAGGACCTCGCGCAGAAAGCGGCCGCCGCGCTCCAGCCCCTCCGGCGAGATCGAATGCTCGACCCCGGGGCAGGCGAGCGTCTCGACCGGGACTCCGGCTTGCGTGAGGGCGGCTTCGGCATGGGCAAGCGATTCGAACGGCACCAGCGGGTCCCCGGTGCCGTGAATCAGGAGCGTACGGGGGCGCGATCGCAGCTCGCTCGCCAGCAGCTCCGGGGCGATCAGCCGGCCGGAATAGCCGAGAATGCCAGCCAGCTGTTTCTCCCGGCGCAACCCAACAAAAAGCGACATCATCGCGCCTTGCGAGAAGCCGACCAGCGCGGCGTTGCTCTCCGTGAGGCCGCGCTTCGCCAGTTCGTCGTCGATGAAGGCGTCGAGCATTGGCGCCGCGGCGCGGACCCCGGCCAGCACCGCGGCCGGGGTGCGGTCCTGCACGCTGAACCACTGGTGGCCGTATGGCCCCATGTCGCAAGGGAAGGGGGCGTTCGGCGAGATGAATTCGGCGTCCGGCAGCACGCGTCCCCAATATTGCTGCAACCCGATCAGATCGTTGCCGTCGGCGCCGAGACCGTGCAGCAGGATCACTAGGCAGCGGGGCTGGCCGCCGGAGAGCGGCGGGCGGGTCGGGCCGGACAGCGCCATGATCATCGATGCGGCCTTGTGATGTAGAAAGGGTAGAGCAGGGATAACCGATGCGCAGTGATGTTGTCACCGCCGTGGCTGTCTTATCCGATCCCATATAGCCGCGCATGGCCGGAGTTGAAGATTTCGTGAAGCCTGTCGTCACACGGTTTGCTCCGAGCCCGACCGGCTACCTGCATCTGGGGCATGTCCGATCGGCGCTGGAAGGCTGGCGCGCCGCGCGCGAAGCCGGCGGGCGCTTCCTGCTTCGGATCGAAGACATAGACCAAACCCGCTGCCGCCCGGAATACACCGCCGCGATCGCCGAGGACCTCGCCTGGCTGGGGCTCGACTGGGACGGGCCGGTCCGCCGCCAATCCGAGCATTTCGCCGACTACCGCGCCGCGCTCGCGCGGCTCGACGCCGAGAGGCTGCTCTATCCCTGCTTTTGCACCCGGCGCGAAATCCAGGCCGAGATCGCCCGCGCCGGCGGCGCGCCGCACGGCGAACCAGGGGGCGAGCTCGGCGCGCTCTATCCCGGCATCTGCCGCCTTCTCGGCGCGGCGGAACGTGCCGAGCGGCTCGGCAGCGGGCTGGATTACGCGTTGCGTCTCGATGCCGGCGCGGCAATCGCGCGAACCGGCGCGCTTTACTGGTACGAAGGCGAGACGCGGATAGAAGCCGAGCCGGGCGCGCTTGGCGATGTCGTGCTCGCCCGCAAGGACGTGCCGACGAGCTATCACCTCGCCGTGACGGTCGACGACGCGCTGCAAGGAGTGACGTTGGTGACCCGCGGCGTCGACTTGTTCAGCGCGACCCACATCCACCGGCTGCTGCAGGCCCTGCTCGGGCTGCCGACGCCGCGCTATCGCCACCATCCGCTATTAACCGACGCTGCTGGCAGGCGGCTCGCCAAGCGCGACCGCGTGCTGACGATCCGGGCGATGCGCGATGCTGGAACGAGTCCGGCCGAGATCCTAGCCGCGGCTCAGTCGACCGGGCAATAGCCCGGCCTTGTTCGTCATTGCGAGCGTAGCGAAGCAATCTCGCCGAGATTGCTTCGTCGCCTGCCGGCTCCTCGCAATGACAGCTTAGTTCGCTCAATCGACGGGGCGGTAGAGCCCGGTCGCGACGTCGAGATATTCCGGCTCCTCCGGCGTCAGCAGCCCGTGGCGCAGCGCGAAATCGAGGATCACCAAATTGACGTTGAACTTGAAATCGTCGGTGCTGCGTACCCGCTCGACGACGCTGGTGGCCGGCATCAGCTCGAAGTGCGCGATCTCGCCGTCGGTGTTCGCGGGCCTGAAATCGGCCGGCAGTTCGAGGTCGTAGACGAACAGCACATCGTCGCGGATGCCAAGCTCGGTCTCCATGCGGTAGCTGACGGCGCCGACTGGCTCTGCGCGGGAAATCAGCGGGGCCGGGATCGCGGCTTCCTCCTCGCCCTCTTTGACGAGGGTCGCATAGACGCCGTAACCGTTGCCGATGCCGCCGGCGACGATGTTGTCGAGCTTGTTGGGTGCCACCCGCTTGTCCGGCGCGCGCCGGCCGACCCAGAGACGCAGCTCGCCGCCGTCGCGGCGATAGCCGTTGAGGTGGACGCCATAGGCGCGCACCCCGAAAAACGGCACGGCGCCGCGATCGAGGCGGAAGATCGGCGGCTCGCCCCAACGCGGCGCCACGTCGAAAGTCTCGTTGCGCCATTTCGGCAGCTTGTTCTCGGCCAACAGTGCTTCGACGACCTCGTCTACCGCGGCGCTGACCGCATCGACATCGCCCTCGGCCAGCAGGACCGCCCGCGCCGGCTCGACCGCGAAGACGCCCGGGAACCGAGCCAGGGTTTTGGCATTGTCGCGCCGCAGCCAGCCGATCCGTCTGCCTTGCGCCAGCAGCGGGATGGCGCGTTTGGGATCGTAGTTGTTGCAGGCGCGGATATGGTCGGCGAAGGACATCGCGATCGGTTCAAGCCTCGGCGGACGTTTCGGCGGTCAGTACGACCTCGACCCCAGTGATCTGGCGCATGCAGCGGGCGATGTAGTCGGCCAGGTCGCGGCCGAGCCCGCCGATCTGCACCTCGATGGTCATTGCCGTTTCCGACGCCGTGCCAAGACAGTGCTGCGGGACCAGCCCACGCTTGGCAAACAGCTCCAGAACGCGCGGCATCACCCCGGGTTCCGGGTGCGCGTGGACGGAAAACCAGGTAGTGCGGGGGAGTGCGCCGTCGTCAGCGACAGCTGCAAAAGTGAGGGACGACATAGGAAAAATCCTCGGCAGAGCAATTGCGAATCGGCACGGCCCGAGCCCATAGAAGGCCCGGGGGGCTAATTCGCCGATCGCCGGCAAGAGGTGTCGTCCTCGTCACGTTAGCGTATGTGAGCCGTCCGCCCCCCGCCGTCAAGTGAACCGCGATGCAGACCGGATCCGACGGGCAGGCTCGAAACCTTCTCCTGCTTCGTTCGCCGGGGAGGATCGTGGACCACCCTGAGGTTCCGCCGTGGAACGCCGCGTCGTCGAAAGCCCGCAGCAGGCCCGATCGGCCCAGAAGCCGGGGATAGTGCGGTATGTCCTTGCCGTATCCTTAGTGCTGGTTGTTATTCTATTCCTGGTAGCCTATACGATCTCGGTCTGACCGGAGGATGGCGATGACGCTGACGCGCCTCGGCCTAATCATCGCCTTGGCGCTGGGCGGCGCCTCCGGTTGCGAAGTCGGCGGCCCCGAGCGGGCGAGCGACATCCAGAACCTGAACGGGATCAGCGACGACATCGCCGCTGTCTCGTACTCCCAGTCGGATACGCGGACCGCCCGCGATCCGAACCTGCGCATGCCGGTCCCGCGCACCTATCAAACGAACTACCAGGCACCCTGAGCGCCGCCCTCGCTGCAGGGTGCGGCCTCTAGCAGCCGCGTTGTGAATCCCGGCCGCGGCGGTATCATATGCCGGCGATGACAACTTTTCTGACGATCCTGCTCGTGCTCGCTATGCTGGGCGTCCTCGGCATCCTCGGCATGGGCATGGTGACGATGGTCCGCGGCGGCAACCCGCGCCGATCGAACAAGCTGATGCAATCACGCGTCGCGATGCAGGCGCTAGCGCTGGTGCTTCTGGCGCTGCTGATGATGCTCATCGGCCACCGGTGATCGATGGGCTGACCGATGGTCCGGCTGACCCGCATCTATACGCGCGGTGGCGACAAGGGCGACACCTCGCTCGGCGACGGCAGCCGGGTGCCCAAGCAGGCGTTGCGGGTCGAGGCATATGGCACCGTCGATGAAGCCAATGCCGCGATCGGTCTGGCCCGGCTCCATCTTGTGTCCGGGAGCGATACCGAAGCCGATGCGATGCTGGCTCGGATCCAGAACGATCTGTTCGATCTCGGCGCCGATCTCTGCGCCCCGGAAGATGGCCGCCGCGCGGCCGGGGCCTTGCGCATCGTTGCCGCCCAAGTCGAGCGGCTCGAGCACGAGATCGACGCAATGAACAAGGATTTGCGGGCGCTCGACTCGTTTGTGCTGCCGGGCGGGACCCCGGCCGCGGCCAATCTGCATCTCGCCCGCACGGTCACTCGGCGGGCGGAGCGCCTCGTCTGTGCGCTCGCCGCCGAGGAGCCGATCAATCCCGAGGCGATCAAATACCTGAACCGGCTCTCGGATCATCTCTTTGTGATGAGCCGCCGGCTCAATGGCAACGGTGCCGGCGACGTGCTTTGGCGGCCTGGCGCCACGCGCTGACCGGACAGCAGGCGAGGCCGAGCCGGACGATCAAGAAGACGGGACCGCCCCCACTTCTTCCCGCCGCAGCGCGGCGCGACCGGGACGGGCGGCGCGCGGCTCGACGGTTACTTTGATCCCGTCCTTCGGGCGCAGATTGGTCCAGGCCGTTGGCTCGACCGGATGTCCGGGCGCCAGAGAGAAGCGGAAGCGCTGAGCCAGGATCGCGACCGCCATCAGCATCTGGCTCATCGCCAGCGAGGCACCGATGCAGACATGCGGACCGACCGAGAAGGGCAGGTAGGCATAGCGCGATCGCTCAGCCACCTGCTCCGCGGCAAAGCGCTCCGGGTCGAACACATCCGGATTGCGCCACAGCTGCCGGTGCCGATGCACCACCCACGGCAGGATCGCCACCACCGCATTGCGCGGAATCCGCCGGCCGCAGACCACGTCCTCGGCGACGGCGCTGCGCAGCATGATCGGCAGCGGAGGATAGAGCCGCATCGTCTCCTCGATCACCATGCGCGTGTAATCGAGGCGGAAAAGGTCGTCGACTCGTGGCGTCCTGCCGCCGAGGACACGGTCGAGCTCGGCGTGAAGTTTCGCTTCCACCGCCGGGTGCGTCGCCAGCAAGTACCAGATCCAGGTCAGCGGCCGCAGCGGGGTCGCGGCGGTCGAGGCGAGGGTCAGGGCCTCGTCGCGCAGTTCCGCCGTGCCCAGCCCCTCGCCGGTCCGTCGGTCTCGCGCATGCGCCAGCCGTCCCAGAAGATCGGCGCGCGCAGTCTCGCTGTCGCCGCGCCGCTCGGCGAACAGGCGGTCGAGCAATGGCAGGAACTGCCGCGCCTCGCGCCGGCTCCGGCCGAACCGCGCAAGCAGGCGCAAGGGGCCCGGCAGCGCCATGAAATCGAAGAACGTGTATCTGCCGGGGAACTGGCCGAGCCGATACAGTAGCGGCTCGATTTCCCGATCGCCGCCGGTGAAGACATGGCCGGTCGTGACGGTCAGCCAATGGGTCAGGGTGTCGCCGATATCGATTTCCTGACCGGGCGGCATTTCGGCCATCAACCGCGCCGCTTCGACGGTCAATTCGATCAGACGCGGTATCGCGGACAGGACGGCGCGGTGGTCGAGGGCCGGGTTGAGCAGCCGTCGGTGCTGCCGCGATGCTTCGCCTTCCAGGTAGAGCATTCCGGCGCCGGAGGTGAAGGCGAACATCCGCCGGATCTGGTCGAGCCGCGGATAGTTGTCGCAATTGTCCAGCAGCACGCGCCGGATGCCTTCCGGATCGCTGATGATGAAGACCGGGTGCCAGAGATGACGGCGCTCGACGAACAGCTCCTGGAAAAGCTCCTGGTCGCAGGCCGCCAGCGTGTTCGAAAACGCCACCCGCATGATCTGCAATGTCGAGAGCGGTCGCGCCGGCTGCGGCGGTGCTGCCAATATCGGTCGCCTCTCGACTTCCTCGGCAGGATCCATCGACGCAGTTCCAATCCCCTATCGCCGCCGATCGCGACACTAACGCAGCCGGCGCGGCGAGCCAAATAGGGCTGCCAGCGATGCGGCCGCGGCGCAATTGACACCCGAAGCCGGCCCGCCGAACATCCGCGATCGTCTCAAGCCGGCCGCGCCCAGCGAATGACGGAGACCGCGATGGAGATGCAGAACCGCAGCGTGATCGTAACTGGCGGCGCCTCGGGCATCGGCCGCGCGACGGCGCGCTTGCTGGCGCGGGAAGGCGCGCGGGTGTTCATCGGCGATGTCGATGAGGCGGGCGGCCGCGCGGTCGCCGCGCAGGCGGTGGACGAGGGGCTAACCGTCGAGTTTCTGCCGCTCGATTTGACGCAGACCGAGACCATCACCGATTTCGCCGCCGCCGTGCAGCAACGGGTCGAGCGAATCGACGGCCTCGTCAACGGTGCCGGCTGGGACCGCATCCAGCCGTTTCTCGAAAACCCGCCCGAGATGTGGGAGCAGCTGATCGCGATCAACCTGTTGGGCGCGGTGCGACTGAGCCGCGCGGTGCTGTCGCCGATGGTCGCGGCGCAGCAGGGCAAGATCGTCAATATTTCGAGCGATGCCGGCCGGGTCGGCAGCACCGGCGAAACCGTCTACGCCGCGGCCAAGGGCGGCCTGATCGCGTTCACAAAATCGCTGGCACGCGAAGTCGCGCGCTATCACATCAATGTCAACTGCGTCTGCCCCGGCCCGACCGACACGCCGCTGTTCCAGGGTCAGCCGGAGCGCATGCGGGAGGCGCTGACCCGGGTCATTCCATTCCGGCGCATTGCCCAGCCGGAGGAGATCGCCGAGGCGGTTATGTTCTTTTTGTCACGCCGCTCTGATTACATCACTGGTCAGGTGTTGAGCGTCAGTGGCGGCTTGACCATGGTCGGCTGAAGCGTCGACTGTCACCATCGCGCAACCCAGCGGAGTAAGAATATGTCGGGGCGTCATCGGCTTTGCCTCTCCTTGTCGGCGGCGGCCGCGCTGATCGTGGCGGCGGCAACCGCCTCGGCGCAGGCGCCGCCGCAACCACGGAACGAGAGCGCGCAGGAAAACGTCAAGCAGAGCGAGCAATACGAGCGGGCTTTGTGCGGCAACGCGGCGTTTCGCGCCAAGCGGATCAAGCAGGAATGCGATCCGATCACCGATCCGCAGCTGCACGAAAGCTGCGTTGCCACATTCCAATGCGGTGCCGGCGCGCAGCGGCATCATTCCAACAAGGCGCCGCCCTCCGAGACGGTCCGGTAAAGGAGAAGATGCCAATGGCTAACCCGGCTCCCGGCTACGCCAAGAAGCCCGAACATCGGGTTGACCTGCTGCCTGAATCGCGGCAAGTGCGCGTCACCTTCGCCGGCACCGTTGTCGGCGACAGCCGGACGGCCGTGCGCTGCGAGGAGACCGGTCATGGGCCGGTGCACTATTTGCCGGAAAAGGATGTCCGCCTCGACCGGCTGCGCGCGACCGAGCACAAGACCTATTGCCCGTTCAAGGGCGACTGCTCGTACTGGACGATCGAGATCGGCGGCAAGCAGGCGGAGAATGCCGTCTGGGGCTATCGCGCGCCCTATGACGAGGCAAAGGGGCTTGCCGGCCATTATGCCTTCTACCCAAGCCGCGTCGATGCGATCGAGGTGATCTGATGGCGCCTCCGGCCCAGAATTGGAACGTCCGCAAGCCGGTCGCCGCCTCGCGCGGCGGCATTGTCGCCTCGGCCAACGGGGCGGCCGCCACGGTAGGCGCCGAGATCCTCGCGGCGGGCGGCACCGCGGTCGACGCCGTCGTCGCCACCGCGTTCGCGCTGGCTGTGCGCGAGCCGTGGAACAGCGGCCTCGGCGGTATCGGCTTTATGGTCGTGCATCCGCCGGGCGGCGCCCGCCCCGAGGTTGTCGATTTCGGCCCGGTCGCGCCCGCCGGCCTCGATCCGGCGGCCTATCCGCTGACCGGCGAGATGCGGACCGAGCTGTTCACATGGCCGCGCGTCGAGGGCGACCGCAACATGCACGGGCCGCTCTCCTTTGCGATCCCGAGCACGGTGCGCGGCTATGCGGCGGCGGTCGAGCGGTTTGGCCGCACGCCGTGGCGCGAGCTGATCGCCCCGGCGGTGGCGCTCGCCCGCACCGGGCTGCCGGTCGACTGGTACGTGACCCTGAAGACCGCCAACGCCGCCGAGGATCTGCGGCGCTATGACGAGAGCCGGCGAGTGTGGCTGCCGGGCGACCTGCCGCCGGTGTGTCCGCCGAGCGGCGACGCGCCGACCCTGAAGCTCGGGCGGCTGGCGGAAACGTTGGCGCGGCTCGCCGAATGCGGCCCCGACGACTTCTATGCCGGCGAGATCGCCCGCGCGATCGCCGAGGATGTCCAGGCCGGCGGCGGCGTGATCTCGGCGGCGGACCTCGCCGGCTACCGGCCCCGCATCGTGCCGTCGCTGGAGATCCCGTATCGCGATTATACCCTGCATGGAGCGCGCGGGCTAAGCGCGGCGCCGACCCTGGCCGACGTGCTCGACCGGCTCGCCGGCCGCAGCTTCGGCAAGCTGCCCGACCCGGAATATTTCGAGGCGCTGGTCGATGCCTTGCAGCAGGCCTATGCCGCCCGGCTCGAAGGCCTCGGCGACACCCGGCCCGGCAGCGACGATGGCTGCACCACCCACATCACCGCGATCGACCGCGACGGCGGTATCGCCGCGTTGACCACGACGCTGTTGTCGAGCTTCGGCAGCCGGTACGTGCTGCCGCAGACCGGCATCCTGATGAACAACGGCATCATGTGGTTCGACCCGCGCCCGGGGCGGCCCAATTCGATGGCGCCGGGCAAGCGCGCGCTGACCAATATGTGCCCGCTGGTGGCTGCCCGGGATGGGAAGCCGCGGTTTGGCGTCGGCGCCTCGGGCGGGCGGCGGATCCTCGCTTCGGTGGTGCAGATGGCGAGCTTTGTCGTCGATTTCGCGATGACCCCGGAGGAGGCGGCGCACCAGCCGCGCATCGATGTCAGCGGCGATAGCGGCATCGCCATCGACCGCCGCCTGTCTCGGGCGATCCGCGACCGGCTCCTGACCCGGCACGGCGCGGCGCTGGTCGAGCACACGGTCTGGCCGCAGCGTTTCGCCTGCCCCAATCTGGTGTTGCGCGGCGAGGACGGGCTCAATTACGGGATCACCGACGTGATGTCGCCCTGGTCGGCGGCGGTCGCCGAGCCCGGCAAGGAGGCCTAGCCGGCCTCAGGTTCAGGCGGGGTGGCCCAGGCGAGCAACTCGATAAACGGCATCAGCTGGAAATTGGGCGTCGTCCCGCTTTCGGCGTAAAGCCGGCCGCGCTCGTCCATCTCCGCGATCAGCCATTCCCGCGGATCCATGCCGTCGATGAGCTCCCCTTCCTCGGTCTCGGCTGCCTCGTATTCTTCGTCGGCGCGCTGCAACTCGGGCGTATCGACAAAGCCCGCAAGCTTCGCCTCGACCTCGCGCATCGCCGGGGATGAGGCCGGGTCGACCCCGGCCCGCGCCATCGCGTCGAGGACAAGAGGATAGGTGGCGGCATAAAAGCGAAGCATGCTGCGCTCATCGACCGCCTCGCTCTCCGTCGCCTCATAGGCGGCCCACAGCCGGTCGAGGCGCGCGTTATGGCCGCGCCGCACCGGCCTTCTCCAGCTTTTGCAGCCGGCGCTCGAAATCGGCGGCGTCAATCGCGCGGATAAAGGTGTCGACCGTCTGCGACAATTCCCAGGCCTCGCCCGAGGTGATCTCGCCCCGCGCCACCGCCGCGGTGATCGCCGCCATCGCCGCGTGCAGATCGGCGGCGGTCTCGATCGGCGGCAAGTCGAACCGCAGCGGCCGCTCGCGGCGCGGGCCGATGATGCGGTCGAGACAGAGCCGCATCGCCACCGCGTCGCCCGACAGCGCCATCTCCAGCATCTTGCGGGTCAGCGCGCGCACTTCGCAATCCAGCATCTCTTCCGCAATTATCGTTGCGCGATTGCGGCTGCCGGGCCGCTTGCCGAACGGATTGCCCGACGCGCCCTTCAGGAACGGCTTGCCCGGCCCTCCCTGTCGCCGCTTCTGCTTTCGGCGCATTACCGCGTCTGGCTGCATTTGCAGCGGATTTGCAGCCAGACCATCCCCATCCATCGCATGCCTTCCCGGCCCATGTGGCCTTCAATCCAGATTGCTCCTTGTCAACAATATATTATATTTCACAATTTATCAAGAACAAAAGGAGGACAACACTGGATCGTGGCCGAGAGTGCGATGTTCTGGATTAAAGTTGCGCCGGGTAGCCCGGGTAGCGGTTGCCGAGGCCGTCGAAGGCTTGCACCAGCCCGTCGCGCCAGCGACGCAGCGCGGTGCCCTCGCCGAGGAACTCGGCGGGGCAGCCGAGCCGGGCATACTGAAAGACCGAGAAAACGACGTAATCCGCATAGCCGGGCGCATCGCCTGCGATGTAAGGCTGCTCTGCCAATGTCTTTTCAAGCGGTGCGGTGACCGCGCCGAATTCGGCAAGCCAGCGCGGCCGGTCGGCGCAATATTCTTCGAGCGTGCAGCCGAAGGCG
Organism: Allostellaceae bacterium; assembly: GCA_036008175.1. Taxonomy (GTDB): domain Bacteria; phylum Pseudomonadota; class Alphaproteobacteria; order ATCC43930; family CGMCC-115725; genus DATARH01. The sequence goes on along the minus strand of DASYOB010000125.1, from coordinate 12,328 downwards.
GCCTCGCGCGAGCGTCGGTAATAGGCGCGGTCCTCGGGATCGAGGCAGAAAACGAAATCGGCCGCGATTAACCGGCGGACCGCCCCGCCGAGCGTCTGGTCGGCCCAGTGATTGACCAGCCGCGTCACTGCGCGCTCGGCGCCGCCGTCAAACAGCGAAGGCCGGTCGGGAAATCGCTCTTGGAGGTAGCAGGCGATGTTCCATGAATCGTGGATCACGCGGTCGCCGGCGGTGATGATCGGCACGAAGTGCTGACCGGACAGCGCCCGGATCGTTTCGACGTCGGCGAAGCGGACATGGCAGAATTGCGGCTCGACGCCCTTATGCGCGAGCGCGTAGCGGATGCGCCATGAGAATGGGCTCGGCCTCCGCCCTTCGTGCCCAATGCGCTCGTACATAGTGAGGGTCATGCCTGATCCTTTAAATGACAATCCGCTCGACCTCATCGAGGCTGCAAGGGTAATTTGGCATCAGGAAGCGCATGCCGGATTAGATTTGCGCTCCGATCTTCCCGCCGAACTCACCATCGCTAAACCGGCATGCCCTCGCCGGAGCGGGCGAGGCGGCCGTCCGGCATCACGTGGCGGTGCGGATCGAGATGCAGCGTCATCCGCTTCATCAGCCGGCGCGCCGCCGGGTCGAACGGCGTCCTCCTATGCATCGTAAAGCCGTTGTCCCACAGCACCAGATCGCCGACGCGCCGGTTTGCCGTATGGCGTAATTCGCTTCGCGTTCAACGCAGCACGGCCTATATGATGAGCGGGTGATCAAGTCATGGGCCAACCGCGCCACACAGCGTTTCGCCGAGGAAGGAAAGGGCCGGTTCTCCGGGCTCGACGAGGCCATGGCGCGGCGGCGTCTTCAGCTGCTGGACGAAGCCGAGCGGCTCGAAGATCTGACCGGGCTGAAGTCGGTTGGGCTGCACCGTCTGCGCGGCGCCCGCAGAGGACAATGGGCGATTTCGGCCGGCGGCCCGTGGCGGATTACCTTCGAGTTCCGGGACGGTCACGCCTGGAATGTCGAGATCGTGGATTATCATTGAAAGGACCGACTGATGCCGATCGCCCGTACCCGCCCGCTGGCCGGACCCGCGCCGCATCCGGGTGAGGTGTTGAAAGACGAGCTGGAGGCGCGTGGCCTCTCCCCGCACGCGCTCGCCTTGGCATTGCGTCTGCCGGCGTCGCGGATCAGCCAGATCGTGCGCGGCCAGCGCGCGATCACGCCGGAAACGGCGCTACGCCTCGCCCGCTATTTCGGCGGGTCCGCCGCGCTCTGGCTGCGGCTTCAGGTCGCCTATGACCTTTCGTGCGCCGAAACCGAGCTCGCGGACAAGATCGCCGCCGAAGTGACCCCAGCAGCAGCGTGAAGCGCCTTAAACCGGCATGCCCTCGCCGGAGCGGGCGAGGCGGCCGTCTGGCATCACGTGGCGGTGCGGATCGAGCTGCAGCGTCATCCGCTTCATCAGCCGGCGCGCCGCCGTGTCGAACGGCGTCCTCCTATGCATCGTGAAGCCGTTGTCCCATAGCACCAGATCGCCGACGCGCCAGTCATGCGCGTAGACGAATTGGTCGCGGGTCGCGCATTCGTAGACCTCGGCGAGGAGCGCCAGCCCCGTCGGCGTATCCATCCCGTCGATGCCGATCGTCGTCGTCGAATCGAGATAAAGCGAGCGGTCGCCGCTCTCCGGGTGGGCGCGGACCAGGGCATGGGTGACCGGCGGCGTCCGCGCCCTTGCCTCCTCGGAGATGTTCTGGTCGCTGTCGCGGCCATAGCCGGCGAGCCGCTTCGCGTAATCGAAAATGCCACGCTGCCCGGTCACCCGCTGGCGCAGCTTGCGCGGCAAGGCGGCATAGGCGGCGCGCAGATCGACCCAGAAGGTCTCGCCGCCCTCGGGCGGCAGTTCGAGCGCGTAAAGCGCCGCGCCCGTCGCCGGCGTCACCATGTAGGACTGGTCGGAGTGCCACTCCAGTTCGCCGTCGCCGAGCCCGCCGATCGGCTGGCCCAGCCCGTCCTTCAGGTTGGAGAGAACAGTGACCTCGGGCACCGCCGGCGAGGCCCAGTCGCTGCGGACGGTGCGCTCCAGCGGCCCCAACAGGGCGCAGAAATGGGCGAGCTCGGCTTCGGAAAGCGCCTGGCGGCGGAACACCAGGACGCCCCAGCGCGACCACAGCTCCCCGAGCTCGGCGGCGGTGTCCTCGTCGAGCGGCTCCCACAGGCGGAGGCCGATCACCTCGCAGGCCAGGGTCGGGTGCAGCGGGCGGGTTTGGAGCGGCATCGGCGTTTCTCCGGATGAGCCAAGCCGATGATCCACTTCCCCGAAGGCGAGGCAAGAGCGCAGAGTGGCGGCATGAACCACGACGATTATCCGGACGAATATCTGCGCCAGATCCTGACCCAGGCGCGCACTATCGCCGTGGTCGGCGCGAGCCCGCGCCCGCAGCGGCCGAGCCACGGCGTCATGCGCTATTTGCAGCGGCAGGGCTACCGCACGATCCCGGTCAACCCTTTCGCCTGCGATGGCGACGGCGAGATTTTGGGCGAGCGCTGCTATGCCCGGCTCGCCGACGTGCCCGAGGCGATCGATATGGTCGATATCTTTCGCCGCAGCGAGATGGCCGGCGCGGCGGTCGACGAGGCGATCGCGATCGGCGCCAAGGCGGTGTGGCTGCAGCTCGGCGTGGTCGATGCCGCGGCGGCGGCGCGGGCCGAGGCGGCCGGCCTCAAGGTGGTGATGAACCGCTGCCCGGCGATCGAGATCCCCCGCCTCGGATTGACCCGGGTCTAGGGGAGAAGACAACCACTCGACGCAGAGGGCACGGAGGATGCGCGGAATACGTAGAGGGAAAAATTCCGCGTCCTCTGCGAAACCTCAGCGGCCTTTGCGTCAAAGCGTTTTTCTAATGCGCCATCAGCGCCGGAATGGTCATCTGCCCGAAGATGCCGCGGCTGACCCCGCCGAGCACGTATTCGCGCAGCCGCGAATGGCCGTAGGCACCCATGACCAGCATGTCGGCGCCGAGATCGGCGGCGCGCGACAGCAGCACATTATCGACCCCGAGATCGCCGGAGGTCGTCGTCTCCGCCAAGGCCGGGATGCCGCGCCGCGACAGCGCGCCGGCGAGGTCGTCACCGGTAACGACAGGCTCGCCGGGGAGCGAGGCCGGCGGGTCGACCTCGATCACGGTCACCGCCTTGGCGTTTCCGAGCAATGGCATCGCGTCGTGCACCGCCCGCGCCGCTTCGCGGCGGCGGTTCCAGGCGATGATGACGCGCTTCCCGACCTCGGGGAAACTGCCGGCATAGGGCACGACGAGCACCGGGCGGCCGCCGCCGAGCACGACCTCCTCCGGCCGCAACCCGAAGGTGCCGGCCGACTCGGCGTCGGGGTTCGGCTGGCCGATCACGACGAGATCGTAGAGCACGGCCGCCGCGGTCACGCTCTCGGTCGCCTCGGCCTCGCTATAGATCCACTCGCCGGTCAGCTTGCGCGCCGCCAGCTCCTGGCGGAACGCGGCCTCGGCCGCGGTCGCCTCGTTGCGCCGCGCCTCCATAAAAGCGTCAACCAGCTGGGCCCAGCCGGAGAGGTCGCCATAGGCGGTCGAGATCGGGTAGCCGGTCGGAAAGAAGCCGATCAGCCGCGCGCCGAAGGCGGCGGCGATCGCGGCCGCCGGTGCGGCGCGCTGCGCGGCGGTCGCGGCATTCTCGATAACGACGAGGATCTCCCGATAAGGCATCGCCTGTCTCCTCGCCCGGCTCGGACGATCGTTGTCGCGGCCGGCGCGCTACAGCGTTAAACGTCGCGGATCGCCTCGCGGCACAGCAGGATCCGGCGCTTGCCGCCGGCGGTGCAGAACAGTGGCGCTTCCGGCGCCGCGGTTCCGGCGCGCAGCGCCACCGCCCGCGCCAGCATGAATTCGCTCACATCGCGCAGCGCCGCAAGCGGCTGCCGCCCGATCGGGTGCCAGCCGACATCCTCCAGCTCCTCGCTCGATGCGGGCTCGCCAAAGACATTGCTGCCGTCGGCGAGGAAGAAGCGGGTGTTGAAGCGGCGGAACACCCGGGTCGGGGTGATCGCCCGGCCGACATAGCTCAGCGTGTCGATCGCGGCGGCGATCCCGGCCGCGGCGTAGGCGGCTTCAACCCCGGTCGCTCCGCTTGCCGGCGATTGCGACGTCTGCTCGGCGCGCCGGCCGACCAGCACGCCGACCTCCTCCCAGGTCTCGCGCAGCGCCGCGCGGGCGCAGCGCAGGAGCCGCGGCGGCAGATGCTCGCCGCCGGTCTCGACCCGCCAGGGCTTGTTGTCCTCGCGGTCGATGGCGCCACCCGGGAAGACATAAACGCCGGGCATGAAGCGGACATGCTTCGGGCGCCGCCCGGCCAGGACTTCGATGTCGCGTCCCTGGCCGCGCAACAGGATCAGCGAGGCCGCGTCGCGCGGACGCACGATGGTCTGCTTGGCCCGGACTACTTCGGCAACGTCGTTCATGGCCGCGCACTATGCGCGAAGCGTGCCGGCATGAACACGCTGACGAGGTAGTTTGTTACGCGTCCTGCCAGACAGGCGGGCGTTTGCCAAGAAAGGCGTCGATGCCCTCGGCGGCGTCGCGGGCGAGCATGTTCCGGGTCATCACTTCGGCGGCGTAGCGATAGGCCTCGGCGAGGTCAAGCTCGGTTTGGCGGTAGAAGGCTTCCTTGCCGATCGCAATGGTGAAGGATGATTTTGCCGCGATCTGCTCGGCCAGCGCCGTCGTCGCGGCGGTCAGCTCGGCCTTCGGCACCACCCGGTTGAGGAGGCCGATGGCGCGCGCGGTCGCGGCGTCGATCAGCTCGCCGGTCAGCAGCATTTCCATCGCCGCCTTGCGCCCGACCGCGCGGGTCAGCGCCACCATCGGGGTCGAGCAGAAGAGGCCGATATCGACCCCCGGCGTCGCGAAACGCGCATCCTCGGCGGCAACAGCCAGGTCGCAGGTGGCGACGAGCTGGCAGCCGGCGGCGGTGGCGACGCCGTGCACCTCGGCGATGACCGGCTTTGGCAGCTGCACGATCTTCAGCATCAGGGCGCTCGATTGCGCGAACGCCGCCGCATAGGCCTCGCGCCGATTATCCGAGCGCATCTCGCGCAGATCGTGGCCGGCGCAGAAGGCGGGCCCGGCGCCGGCGATGACGACAACCCGGACATTGCGGTCGACGGCGGCACGGTCGAGCGCCTCCGTCAGTGCCGTCATCAGCTCCACCGACAGCGCGTTGCGCTGGGCCGGGCGGTTCAGGGTCAGCCGCAACACGCCGCGCCCCAGCGCTTCGAGCAGCACCGGCTCGTTCTCTTGCACCCGCGCCGTGGCTTGCATTGCCATCTCCATTCACATCGCCGAATTTCTTCGCCGGGATGACGATGGTGGAAATATGGGCGTTCTGGCGATCAATAGAACGGAGCTCGACGGTTGGGTTTACGCGGCCGCGGCGGCGCGCAACTTGTCGAGGCCCTGGGCCAGATCGGCCATCAGATCCTGCGGGTCTTCGAGCCCGATATGGATGCGCACCAGCGGCCCTTCCGCCTGCCAGCGCGTCGCGGTGCGGCTGCGTTCGGGGAAGGCGGGCTGGATCAGGCTTTCAAAGCCGCCCCAGCTGGCGCCGATGCCGAACAGGTCGAGCGCATCGATGAAGGCATTGACGGCTTCCTTCGGCGCCGGCTTCAGCACCACGCCGAACAGCCCTGACGCGCCGAGAAAATCGCGCTTCCAGATCGCGTGGCCGGCATCCTCCGGCAGGGCCGGGTAGAGCACGCGCGAGACTTCCGGCCGGGTCTGCAGCCAGCGCGCGACTTCAAGGGCGCTGCGCTGATGGCGTTCCAGCCGCACGCTCAAGGTGCGCATGCCGCGCAATGCGAAGAACACGTCGTCCGGCGCGGCGCTGTGGCCGATCTGCGCCACCGCGGAGCGCACCGGCAGAAAATTCTCTTCGTTGGTGATGACCGCGCCGAGCATCGCGTCGGAATGGCCGCAGATATATTTGGTCGCGGCGTGGATCGAGACGTCGACCCCGTGCTCGAACGAGCGGAACAGGTAGGGCGTGCCCCAGGTATTGTCCATCAGCACCGCGGCGCCGTGGCGGTGCGCGACCGCGGCGATCGCCGGGATGTCCTGCACCTCGAACGTCAGCGAGCCCGGCGACTCGCAGTAGACGACACGAGTGTTGGGCCGCATCAGCTGGGCGATGCCCTCGCCGATCAGCGGGTCGTAATAGGTGGTCTCGACGCCACAGCGCTTGAGGATGCCCTCGCAGAAATTGCGCGCCGGCCCATAGCACGAATCGACCATCAGGCAATGATCGCCGGTGCCGAGCAGCGCCTGCAGCGGCGCCGTCACCGCGGCGAGCCCCGACGACATCAGCATGCCACGATAGCCGCCTTCGATCCGCGCCAGCAGCTCTTCGAGCGGGAAGGTTCCGGGCGTACCGTGCAGCCCGTAACGCACGCCGGTAAAGGGCGGCGCCGCGCGCTTGGCTTCCCACTCGGCAATGTTCTTCGAGAGGATCGTCGAGGCGTGGTAGACGGGCGGGTTGACGACGCCGTAATTGGCCTCCGGGTTGCGGCCGACATGGGTGAGGAGGGTGTCCTTGCGGTAATCGCGCGGCCTATCGTCGTTTTTCATGTCGGCTCAACTTGCTCCCGAAGCCAGTACAATGGTGTTGCCGTGGCATTATGGCAGTCGCGCCGCCGCCCGTGCCAGTCACAGCTTCGCCGCGGGCTCGACGAACTCGCGCGCCATCTGCTCCAATCGGACGACGATGTCGGCCTCGCTCTGCGGCCTGCCGCGCATCAACAGAGCGACTTCCTCGACCCCGGCATCGCGATAGCGCTTGAGGTCGTCGGCCGTGATCGGGTCGATGTAGGGCGACACCGCGAGATACACGTCGGAACGGTTGCGGCCGTTCGCTTGCAGAAGCTCCTCGATGCGGCGGACCTTCGCAGCGGCGTCCGCCGGCGACACCTTGAAGCCGATCCAGCCGTCGCCGTACTCGACCACTCGTCGCAGCGCCGGGCCGCTCTCGCCGCCGAACCACACCGGCACGCCTTTCGGATTGACCGGCTTCGGGTAGCTCGTCACACCCTCGAACTTGGCGAACTCGCCATCATGCGAGCTGTGCGGCTCGCTCCACAGCTTGCGCATGATCTCGATGTATTCGCGGGTTCGGGCGGCTCGGCGCTCGAAGGGGATGCCGAGCGCCTGAAACTCCTCGGCCAGCCATCCGACCCCGACACCGAAGATCAACCGTCCGCCGCTCAGCCGATCGACGGTCGCCACCGTTTTTGCGAGCACCAGCGGGTTGTGCTCGGGAACCAGGCAGATGCCGGTGCCGAGCCGGATCGTGCTGGTGCAAGCCGCCGCATAGGCCAGGGTGGTGAACGGGTCCGCGATCGGAATGTCGGGCGGCCCCGGGAAGCTGCCGTCGGAATAGGGGTATTTCGACGCGTATTGCTGGACCAGCACGACATGCTCCGGCGCCCAGAGCGTGGCAAAGCCGAGGCGCTCTGCGGTGACAGCTACTGTTCTGAGGAGGTCAGGCTCGACCGTTGCGCCGATGCCGACCGCGAAATATCCGATCTTCATTCCCGTCACCTTCGGCTTGCCTGATGCAGGCTAAGAGCCGGCGCGCGGCGGTTCAACCGTCGTGCTACAATCGACCAACCCAGTGCGGGAGGGAGCGCATGTCCGACAGCATCACCGTGATCCGCGAGGCGGAGCGCCCGGTCGTCGATTTTGTCGGCGGCGCCACGTATCGAACCATCATCGGCGACGATACCGGCGCCGGATTGCCGATCCGCACCGGCATCCAGACCTCGCCGCCCGGCTATGCGACGCGCGAGCACTCGCATCCCTATGTCGAGGTGTTGACGGTGCTCGAAGGCAAGGGCGAGGCGTGGCTCGACGGCGAGCCCGGCACGATCGCGATGGTGCCGGGGGTGACGATCTCGATCCCCGCCAACCGGGTGCACGGCTTTCGCGTCCTCGGCGACAGGCCGCTCGTCACTTACGGCATTCACACCTTCGGCAAGCGCATCGTCAATTACAAGGACGCCGACGCGTCCTGAACCCGGTTTTGACTGCCGGGAATTGATCTAAATCAATTAGATGCGCTTCCGCCGCGGCAATCCGCCACTTTCCGGAACGACGATAGAGTAACGGCGTTACCCGCTGGCGAGTTTGCTCGCGCCAGCGATGCCCTAGGCGGCATTATTATTGCTAGCTGCATGGCAACGCGGGTGGTGTCCGCGCTCGAGAGGAGTTTGCCGTGCTGCGTCGGTCCTCTGCCGCGTTTTATCCCCTCGTTTTTCTTGCGCTTCTCGGCGCCGGCGCGCTCGAAGCGGCGTCCCCGGACAATGCCAATCCCGAATTGCATGGCTGGTTCGAGTCGCTGAAGCAGCCCGGCAGCGGCGTATCGTGCTGCTCGATCGCCGATTGCCGGCCGGTCGATTACAAGCTCGACCCCGGCGGCTACGAGGCCCTCGTCGAAACGCGCTGGGTCCGCGTGCCGGACGACAAGATCCTGCATGGCAAGCCCAATCCGACCGGGCGCGGCGTGCTGTGCCGCTCGCCGATCAGCGGCACGATCCTCTGCTTCGTGCCGGCCAGCGAAACTTGACAAAGAGCTGTCATTGCGAGGCGCCATAGCGCCAAAGCAATCCCGTCGAGATTGCTTCGCTACGCTCGCAACCCTTCCCTTCCGCGACCCTCCGGGCCACACTGCGCCCCCTTTGGCGCATTCATCCGATCGAGGGAGGGAAGCATGGCCGACATCCGCCGCATCGACATCACCGAAGGACCCGGCCCGCGCATGAGCCGCTGCGTCGTGCGCGGCGATACAGTCTATCTCTGCGGGCTGACCGCCGGCGACGCCAGCCAGGACGTCAAGGGCCAGACGGCGCAGATCCTGGAGCGCATCGATCATTATCTGCGCGAGGCGGGGACCAACAAGTCGAACCTGCTGACGGCCAATCTGTGGATCAAGGACATGGCCATGTTCCGCGACATGAATTCGGTGTGGAACGAGTGGGTCGATCCAAAGAACCCGCCGGCCCGGGCCTGTGTCCGCGCCGATCTCGCCCGCCCGGAAATCCTGGTCGAGATCATGGTCACCGCAGCGAAGTAGCCGGTGAGCCAGGAACAACAGCAAAGCGGCTGGGCCGGCCCGCTCCAGGGGATCCGGGTCGTCGACCTGACCCGGGTGCTGGCCGGCCCGTTCTGCACCCAGAGCCTCGGCGATCTGGGTGCAGAGGTGCTGAAGATCGAGCCGCCGGACCGCGGCGACGAGACCCGGCATTTCCCGCCCTTCGTCGGCGGCGAAAGCCATTACTTTCTCGGCATCAACCGCAACAAGAAGAGCCTCGTCATCGATTTGCAGCGGCCGGCCGGGGCGGAGATCCTGCGCCGGCTTGTTGCCAAGGCCGACATCCTGGTCGAGAACTACCGGCCCGGCGTCATGGACCGGCTCGGGCTCGGCTATGCCGCGCTGGCGGAGATCAACCCGCGCCTCATTTACTGCGCGATCAGCGGCTTCGGCCTGACCGGCCCCTTACGCGACAAGCCGTCCTTCGACATCGTCACGCAGGCGCTGTCCGGCGCGCTCAGCATCAACGGCGAACGCGGCCACATGCCGGTGAAGCTCGGCATCCCGTTGGGCGACATGGTTGGCGGCGTGTTCGGGCCGATGGCGATCCTCGCCGCGCTGCACGAGCGCACCCGGACCGGGCGCGGCCGCCTCATCGATATCAGCCTGCACGACGGCCTCATTGGCATGCTCGGCTATTTCACCCAGCTCGCCTTCCTCACCGGCGAGGACCCGCCGCCGATGGGGTCGAGCCATCCGAACATCGTGCCCTATGGCAGCTTTCCGGCCTCGGACGGGTCGATCATCATCGCCGTATTGTCGGAGAGCTTCTGGGGCAAGCTGTGCGACGCGCTGGAGCGGCCGGATCTTGCCACCGAGCCGCGTTTCGCGACGCCGACCGGGCGGCGCGACCACCGCGACGAGGTCGACGCGGCGATCGCCGAGATCACCCGCACCCGCACCGTCGCCGAATGGGAAGAGCGGCTCGCCAAATACGATGTGCCGCATGCGCCGGTGCTCGGGGTGACCGCGGCGCTGGCGCATCCGCAGGCGGTCGCCCGCGAGATGGTGGTCGAGGCCGAGCACCCGACGATCGGGCCCATGCGCATTGCCGGCCGGCCGATCAAGTTTCCGGGCTCGCCGCAGCGTCCCTCGACCGCGCCGCCGACGATGGGCCAGCAGACGGTCGAGGTACTGCGCGACGAGCTCGGCTACGGCGAGGCAGAAATCGACGCGCTGCGCCGCGACGGAATCATCGACCGGGCGAAGCGGCCCTGACCTAGACCTACTGGTGCTTGAAGCGGGTGACGAGGCCGGCCGAGCCCTTCACATGATCCTTGAGCGCGACGGCCAGTTCCTCGCGACTCATGCCCGCTTGCAGCGCCCCCTGTTCGAGGTCGGTCGCGACCAGAGTCCAGGTGTAGTGGTGCCAGTCGGTATTCGGCGGCGTGCCCGGGCCGAAATAGGTGCCGAGGCCCATCAGGCTCTTGCCGCCGACGAACTTGTTCGATTCCTTGCTGAGCTCGCCCTCGGCAAATCCGGTCACCGAGGCCGGAATGCCGTAAACCACCATATGCGATACGCCGCCCGGCGCGCGCCCTTCCGGGTCGAACAGCAACAATGCGAAGCTCTTCGTCCCCTCCGGTACGCCCGACCACGCAAGCGGCGGGGAGATATTCTCGCCGACGCAATTCGGGGTCCTCTGCTTGTCGGCGCACGCGTTCTTGACCGCCAGCGTGCCGTTATCCTGGATCTGCGGCGAGGTCAGCGTCAGCACGTCCGCGGCCATCGCAGTGACGGAGAATGCAGCGGCGAAGCCGCCGGCAACCAGCAAAGTTCCGAAACGAGACGTCATGGCATTTCCCCTCGGTTTATAATTCACCGTCATGCCCGGACTTGATCCGGGCATCCACGAAATGGTGATGACCAAACAGGACCGTGGATGCCCACGGATCAAGTCCGTGGGCTGAAGGCCCACGGGTCAAGCCCGGCCATGACGATTTAGGTGTTTCATTCCGCCGCCATCGCGCCGGTCTGGAACGGCGCCGGCGCGGCGCGTTCGCTGTCGGCCATCGGCGCCGGCCACCATTTGTCCTCCCATTCGGAGAACAGGCCGCGCAGCTTGGGCAAGACCTGCTCGGCAAACAGCTTGGTGTTATATTTCGCCAGCTCTTTGCCCATGCTGCCGAATTGCAAGAGCATCATCAGGTGGCCGACATTGAGATCGGTCGCCACCTCGGTCAGCTGCTCGACGACTTCGTCGGGCGAGCCGATGATCACATAACCGCGCTCGACGATGTCCTCCATCTGGGTCGTCGCCCGCGCCGCCTGCCGGGCCTGGAGACTGGCGGCGCGGCCGATCTGGCCCTGGATGCCGGCGCGCTGCGTCGCCTCGGTGATATAGCCGGGCGGCATCGCCCATTTCGGGTCGACGCGCAGGCAGCGGCCGTAGAAATACTCGGCCGGCTCGCGGTACAGCTCCATCGCCTGCTCGCGGCTCTCCGCGACGCCGACGAATTGCAGGAAGCCCGCGCGATACGGGTTCAAATCCTTGCCGAGCCGCTTCATCTCCTCCCAGAAGCCGGTCATCGTGGCGCGGCCGTCCTTGAAGCCGAAATAGCTGAGATACGCGTAGACGTAGTCCATCTTGGCGCACCACTGCCAGGTCTCGACCGAGCCGCCGCCCGGGATCCACACCGGCGGGTGCGGCTTTTGTATGGGGCGCGGCCAGATGTTGACGTAGCGCTGCTGGTTGAAGCGCCCGTTGAAGGCAAAGGTGTCGGGCTCCTGCCAGGCGCGCATGACGAGGCCGTGGGCTTCCAGATAGCGCTCGCGCAGGGTCGAGGGGTTCTGGCCATAGGCAAAGCAGGTGTCCATCGGGGTGCCCACCGGGAACCCGGCGATGAGGCGCCCCCCTGAGATGACGTCGATCATCGCGAATTCTTCGGCGACCCGGGTCGGCGGGTTGTACAGCGCCAAGGAATTGCCCATCACGCAGATCGCCGTGTCGGTGGTGCGCCGCGCCAATGACGAGGCGATCAGGTTGGGCGACGGCATCAGCCCATAGCCGTTCGAATGATGCTCGTTGACGCACACCGCGTCGAAGCCGCATTCGGCGGCGTATTCGAGCTCGTCCATGAAGTCGTTGTACATGTGATGCGCGCGCCGCGGGTCGAACAGCGAGGAATGAATATCGACCCAGACCGAGGGATGCTTCTCCCGG